>CANSSP010000007.1 GCA_947649645.1 uncultured Roseburia sp.
TCTGGATAGATTATACCATTCGTTCTACAAGTCTATCAAATGGGGTATAAGGCATAACAGTTACGCCAGACAAAACAAAAAAGTCACTCGGCTGGTGTACCTCATGGAAAGCATGGAAAGAATCTGACAGCACAGAAGACGGTTATTATGAAATCAATATCTGTTCCGATTTTCTAAACCACCCCATTGTAGAGATTTGTGAAACGCTCCTGCATGAGATGGTGCATCTCTACAACGTTCAAAGAAATGTGAAGGATTGTTCCCGTAGCGGAACATATCACAATACAAGATTTCGTGATGCCGCTACAGCGCACGGATTATTAGTAGAGAAAGATGAAAAATACGGCTGGTGCTATACGGAACTAAATGATGAAGCAAAAACATTTGTACAATCCTTTGCTGATTCATCCATCAATTTATATCGTACAGAAGGAGACAAGCCCCAAAAGAGCGCATCAAAGTCAAGAAAATATTTTTGCCCGAACTGCGGAAACTCTGTACGGGCAACAAGTGAGGTGGATATAATCTGCGCCGGGTGCAAGATACCATACGAGTTAGAAAAAAAGTGAAGCACGGGGGAGATTCCACTCCCCCACCATTCAGAAAAACTGTGTAAAATCAACCGTCTATTCAGTTAGGTTTTGAGAACCGCACAGTGTATCTTATAGGAAAACAAGGAAGTGGTGCATCCTTGAAAATAAAATATCAAAACCATAAGGAGGAAAAAAGATGGCAACAGTTCCAATCAAGTACTGGAGGATGCCGATGGGGTGCATAACCCCCAAAGCATCCGATAGGGAGGTAGAGGTACAAGGTACTTCTATCAGATATAAAAGAGGGGAGGATGGAAAAGCCACAATGGAAATAGAGGGCTACAATCTTGATTTCTTGGCAATCAAAGGCTGTAGCCAGACCGTGAAGCTACCTCTAACTGCCAAAAAAGCTGTAGAGGAACTTCAAAAATTGCTGGCGGACAAGCAAACGCTTGTACATGTAAAGCTGATTGCTCCCGTCCTGCGCCCCTACTCAATGTATCGAAACGGTGAATTATTTACGGGCATAAGCGTAACCGCTGATGGATTTGAGGTCACGTCAACGGAGAAGCCCGAAGTTGATGATGATTTAATCGACTTTGAATAACAGAAGATAAAGCAGAAAACAGGGGGAAAGCACCACCCCCATTATCTGCAAAACAGAACCTTGACAACAAAATAGCAGATAGGAGGAAAAGAAAATGCTGTTAGAGACAACACAGCTTGTCTATTACAAAATCCTTTTTGTGATATGGCAGGCAGTTACTTACTATTCAACCCTGTTTGTATGTGACTCCCCTTGGGATTTGTTGGACATGGATGCCCAACTTGTCCATGTAGGTGAATGGTCTATCATCCACGTGGAGATTTCCGCAGATATTGAGGAAGGGGGATACACTGTAAACGAGATACGGGAGATTCTACGGGAGTATATGACAATAGAGCTTTTGCCAGAATCAGAAATCCCACCGTATTCTGACGGTGACGAGATTGTAGAATCTCTTCATCTACACAGCGTAAGGTATGATGCAGAAAAAGGAAACTTAAATTTGGATTTCCTTTATATCAATAATGAGGAATCATATAAACTTTACAAGGAGGATATAGTATGAGCGCAGAAACAGTTCAACAGTTACTAAAGCAGGCGGTACAAGCCGTCTGCAACTTCTCAAAAGAAGTTGGAAAGGGTATAAAAGATATCGCTGTAGCACTCCATAAGGACTACAGCAACGCACAGCAGATAAAGCTGAACCAGATTCAGCAGAACAACAGTATAGCCATTGCAAACCAGATACAATGGGAATTGTTCTGTGTGTTCCGTGGCAAAAAATACCCCTATCTGCAAATTGTACAAGTTGTGGAGGACATTGTACCACTCCGACCACAGCCGCCGCAGTTCGGGATTCTGCTTGAAAATCCCAGCCAGCCACTTCCCTCATTTGCGTTGCCGCAGGTGAAGGACAAAATGAATTATGATATCCGTATTTTTCGGCAATGGATATTGGCAAACTATACATTAGAAGAAGCGTGGCGGTTATTCCCTAAAATAATGTCTGGCTTGTACATAGCAGATATAACACGAAACGGCATTTATGCCGTGCTTACTGTAGCATTTCCACAAAGATAAATATAATTCTGGCATCCGAAGGAGGTGAAGCAAAGATGCCGGAATCTCCACCAGAAAAAAACTCAGACAAGAAAAAAACTAGTTATGATAAGCAACGTGACCAGTTTCTAATCTGCATCAATAATCCGCTTGATTACGGGTACACCCACGAAACAATCAAGCAGATTATCCGACAAAAATTCAAGCATGTAGTATTTTACTGCATGGCTGACGAGATAGCAGAGACAGGCACACCCCATATCCATCTGTATATCCTGCTGTCAAAGAAAAAACGTTGGAGTGCAGTGCAGAACGCTTTCCCACATACCCACATAGAAGCAGAGGTACGGGGCACGCCCCAACAAGTGGTAAATTACATCAAGAAAGAGGGGCACGGAGACAAACAGCATACACAGGTGAAAGATTCCTATGAGCAATGGGGGGAACTTCCGGCAGTCCTCCCCACTGCAAATAAGAATGAGATTCTGCTACAGATAGAATCCCTCATAGCAGAGGATTTAAAGCCGGAGGAAATCATGGAGAAGTCTATACTTTTTCGGCAGTATGAAAATATCATCCGAAAAAGCTTCTTTTCCAGACGTTACGCAAGGACACCCCCAAAGCGTGGCATAAAAGTATACTGGCATGTGGGGGCTTCTGGTTCTGGCAAGTCCTACACATATGTTCAATTATGTGAACAGTATGGGGCTGATGAAATATTCTTCACCAGCGATTTCACAAATAGATGTTCTGCCTTGATGGACGGATATCAAGCGGAAAAAATACTTTTCATTGATGAACTGAAGCCCTATTGTATGCCATATGAAATGATATTGCAGATGCTTCATGGCTACAGGACACAGCTACACGCAAGATTCTCAAACGTGTATGCGCTCTATGATGAAGTCCACATAACGAGCATATATACACCCGATGAAATATACAGCAGTATTGTTGAGCGGCAGAATCAAGAGGTTGACAGCCTGTACCAGCTTATGCGCCGTATCACCAATATCATATACCACTATAGAGACAAGAAAGGTTATCACACCTTTGAGATGCCGCCGGACGAGTTCAAATCCCACACGGATTTACAAAAGAAAGCACAGCCAGAAAATGATGGATTTATCCCTTTGCAAGAGGGAACAAAAACACCATTTGACGAACCAGAAAAGCCGGATTCTAAGCAGGAATTTCTGAATCTGGATGAACCGGGCGATATGCCATTCGATTGAATAAGGAGAAAAAAATGAAAATGAAAAATCTGAAAGAAACACCTGATACTAAAGCTGAAAATAGAAACACTGTAAATAAGGAAGTCAAGTTATGTCTGACTATCTGTCAATGCTATCTGATGTATTTTGATATGTTTGGCAAAGACCATCTGCCAGATGAAAAACGCATCCGTGAAATTGCAAATATGATGATGCGCCACGAAGTTGCCATTACATACCCAAACAGAGAGATATTGATAGACAAGTACGGCTGTTTCCTAAAGTTCCCTTTTAAGGAACTGTTCAATCCAGATTTAGATGTGGAACATATGGAACTGGAATATTACAAAGAAGGAGAGCCGTGCCAGAGATGCCCGTTTGATGGCCCAATGGATGACATGGCAGAGGATACAGAAGATTTATTTATGGATTTAACTATAGAATAAGCTGTAACCACAGCTTGTAAAAAGGAGGATAAAACTATGAAAACAAATGAAGCATTAAGTTTAATCAGAACGGCAAGGGCAGAAATTGAAGTGGAAATTTCAAAAAGCGGCCTCTCCTGTCTCTGGGAAAGCGGCGGAGGATTGTCGAATACAGGCAATTCCCGGATAATCTGTGACCGCTTCGGGAACGCAAAGAAGGCTATCTATGTTCCCACCCGTGGCGACTTATGTAATGGCGGTCACGCCCTTATACCGGTCACTGTTGATGATATAGTGGTTGAGGATACCCGTCATAGGGAAAACCATATGATTTCTGTATGGGAAATAACCAAAATCGAGGACGGAAAAGCTTTCCTACGGCTGTTAGAGTATGCCGAAAACGTAAAAACCGGCACGGAACAGATATATACCGATGCCATTACGGCGGCTATGGAAAAAGCCCGTGACTATCATTGCAGGAGCATATACTACGCACATTATTAGGTAACGGCAGGGATTCCCTACAAAAGATATCCGTAAACGTACAGCACTGCCCTTTTGGAATCCCCCCAACAGGGAGGATTATATGGAACAGAAACCAACTCCCCATGATGAACAATATTTTGTCATGGGAAACAACAAAATAATAGTAAAAGAGCATTTCAAAGAGGATGGAAAACCTTTAATCTCTATCGTTGAAAAGCTGATTTTAGACGCTTGGAAAACCCCAAAAAACCGCATGAATACAGCAAAAACCGACTGATTTTCATTGAAAAAAAGCCCATTCTGTGATATACTTTTAAGTAGCAGGAAGTATATCAGCGTGGGCTTTTTTTAATAAGGAGGATAATAAAACATGAAGCCCACAATATACAATACAGCATTATATTTACGTCTCTCTCGTGATGATGAATTGCAAGGGGAAAGCAACAGCATATCCACACAGCGTTTGATGCTCCGTAAATATGCAGAGCAGAATAATTTCAAAATCGTGGATGAATATATTGACGATGGATTCAGCGGCACAAATTTTGAAAGACCTAGCTTCAAGCGCATGATATCGGACATTGAAAACGGAAAAATAAATTGTGTGATTACAAAAGACCTTTCCCGTTTAGGCAGGAACTATCTTTTGACAGGGCAGTATATAGAACTTTTCTTCCCAGCGCACAACATCCGATATATCGCCATTGATAACGGTGTTGACAGCGACAACGAGCAAAGCAATGAATTTACCCCTTTCTTAAACATTATCAATGAGTTTTATGCGAAAGATATCAGTAAAAAAGTCAAACGTGCTTTCCGTGCCAGGAATGAAGCCGGTGCGCATTATGGAGCATATGCCCCACTTGGCTACATCAAAAACCCCGATAAAAAAGGACATCTTCTCATAGACGAGGAAACACGCTGGATAATCGAAAAGATTTTCGCACTTGCCCTACAAGGCATAGGCTCTTCAAAGATAGCAAGGATTCTGACAGATGAAAAAGTGCCTACCGCTGGCTGGCTCAATTTCCAGAGATACGGAACATTCGCCAATGTATACGCAGATGCGCCGCCGGAAAAAGCATATATGTGGTCTGTCGGGCACGTCAAGAGCATCCTCATGGAAGAAACCTATATCGGAAACAGCGTACATAATAAACAGACAAATATTTCTTTCAAAGACAAACGCAGGATACGCAAGCCGCAGGATGAATGGTGGAGAGTGGAAAACACACATGAAGCCATAATCTCAAAAGAGGACTTCCAGACAGTGCAAGGGATGATAGCAAGCCGCCGCAGAGTGCGCAAGAACGGTACAACACAGATTTTCGCCGGACTGGTGAAATGTGCAGATTGCGGCTGGTCTCTCTCCTACGCAGTGAACAGACGGTTAAAAAATCCTTCCGCCTATTATCATTGTAGCAAATATGCACAAGGGCTTGGAAGGTGTTCATCACATTACATCCGTTATGACGTGCTTTATGCTTATGTCCTTTCCCGTCTGCAATACTGGTTCAATGAAGTACAGCAGAATGAAAGCCAGCTTTTGGAAAGGCTTTTGAAAAGCAGTGACAGCGAGCGCAGTTCAGCAAGAAAGAAAGCCGCATCCGAATTGAAAAAAGCCCAGAAAAGACAGGCAGAAATAGATTCCCTCTTTGCCAGAATGTATGAGGACAGAGTGACAGGCAGAATCACAGAGCGCAATTTCTCCATGTTATCTGACAAGTACCAGACTGAACAGGAAACGCTGGCACAGGCTATAGATTCCTTGCAGAAACAGCTGGCACAGGGTACGCAGGAAACGGCGGACATAGAAAACTGGATATCACTCATAAAGCAGTATACATCCCCTACTGAATTGACCGCCGAACTGCTGAACGCACTGATTGAAAAAATCCTAGTCCATGATGCCAGCAAGGACGAGGACGGAAATAGGATACAAGAAATAGAAATTTACTACCGTTCTATTGGAAAAATTGATTGAAAGAAAAACCTCCCTGTGACAAAAGCCACAGGGAAATATTACTAAAATAATTCACCTCTTTAACTTTGTGAATCTCCGCTCTCCCGATTGGATGTAATTATATAACGATCGGATAAATCTACCAGCAATCCCAAAACAAAACCATGATAGAACCGCTCTGGCTCTTCCTCCTCTGATGTTTTTTTCCCAGTATCAAAGAAACTAATTGTTGTCATGGCAATCTCATTCATATAAGCATTCATTGCTTCTATATCATTACACAACATTGCTTTCATAAATCCATTATATTCTGCCGATGATTTGGAGAACCATTTTCGGATCAGCCCTTTAAACATAATATATACTTCTTTATTAGTCAGGAGTAATCTGTACAGTTCCTCCCCCAATTCCTCATCTGACACATAGCTTTCTACTTTTAGATATCCGCCTGCAAGAAACAGGCTCCAGATAGCCATTTCATCCTGCTCCATCTGGTCAAAAACAATTTGTTCATCAATTCTGGTTTCCAGTGTTCCTCCCTTCAACAGATTTTCCACATCCATCTTTATATTTTTACTGCCTCTTCGAACGAGATGATCCACCAGACTATTGCTGCTGGTGTTCACCCAGTAAGCAGAAAGCCGCCGCTTGTCCAGATAATTCAAGACTGACCAGGGATTGTAGATATCCCTTTTTCTTCCAAAGATAAAACCATCATACTAGTCTTTCACCTTTGTCCGTTCATCGTATCGCCCATACTCTTTAAGTGCCTCCCACACTTCTTCTTCTGTAAACCCAAAACGATTCTCATATTTCTCTGAAGTAGAAGTCACCACTTCCAGGTTATTCAAATCTGAAAATATAGATTCTTTGCTAACTCTGGTAATCCCAGTCATAAGCGCTCGTTCCAGATATGGATTCGTTTTAAAGGTAGCATTGAATAAACTTCTAATAAATTCTGCCAGTTCTTTCCAATAGCCATACACCCATGCCTCCTGAAGGGGTGCATCATATTCATCCAACAAAATGATCACAGCTGAACTGCTTTATGAAACATACCTCATCTTTATAATTTAATCTTACTATGAAAGATTCCTTTGTTCAGGATTGTTATCAAATAGTTTAGCGAGATAGCAGAAACTGTTGACGCTGGTTTCTTTAAATTCTCATACATTTTAATCTCCTTCTTTACCAAAATGATATCTCATTATTTTATTAAACATATCATCACTATTATTCTCAAAATATTTTTCATTAAATTCTTTTTTTATATCTTCCAGTGCAGCACTAAAATCAGGATTTATTTTCAATAAATAATCCGCTTTTATCATATTATCTTTTTTTATCTGTCTGGCAAATACATCTTTAAAATACGCAGCAAAGTCATCCAAAAAAGTACCTCCCTTAGGGGAGGGTTTCTGCAACCCTTTTTTAAAGTCAAATATATCATCAAAAATAACATTTCGATCACCCTTAAAATCATTGTCTTTAAATTTTTCATCAAAGGGATTATAGTCATAGTTTTTGTACATCTCTTCTAATATATTTCTAAAAACATTTTTATCCTCATCTTTTATATTTATAAGTTCCAAATTTGAATTAACTCCTAAAAAATCCTGCTCCATATTATATAATACTGACATTACTGCAGAGTCAGCAGGTGCAAATTTTTCTGCCAGTTTATATCCCTTTCGTTCGATGGCACTTCCATAACTCAGGTGAAACAGCTGACTAAACTTATGTCTGTATGTATTACAATATCCCATTTCATTATTTGTAAAACTCTTTGCATCCGCACGCACAGTATTCCATCTAAATTTATATGATTTCAGCGACGCAAGATCAAAAATACTGGTTAATAATAATTTAATTTCATCACCAACATATTTTATTTTTTCCACATCTATAATTTCCAGGCTACTGTATTCTTTCATTGCGACAGATGAAAGAAGCTTGCGAATATAAAAAGTATTATTTTTATAATATGAAAATTTGTTATAGACTAACTCCTTTCGTCCACAATATGGTATTAAATTATTTTTTAGGACATAATAGATATTTCTGTCCAGACTTTTTTCATTTTTGTCAAGTATTAATTCCGCTTCTCCCTTTTCCAAAATATATCTCACTGCTTTCGGACATCTTTCATTTCCTTTTTTCCAATTAATATTGTTAACCTCCTCATCTGTCCTATAAAAAATATCAATACCCGAGAATATACAATAAATAGGTGCCTTTGGTACTTCTTTTCTTACACATGGAATAATCATTCTTAGTTCATCAGGCTTTCCAGAATCCAGCTTCTTTATATAAAGCACACCCATCTCATCCAGAAATGCCTGATTTCTGCTTTCAATTTTTTCATTACTCCATTTGTTAATATGTTTAAAATAATTTTTATTCAGGTTATCCAAAAGAGCTCTCTCACTTTTTATCGTAATATGGTCAAGCCCGCATGTATCAATCATCGTAATCTGATCAATATCCAAGTCTCGAAGTATTGAGGCATACTCATTTGAAACCATATCGCGAATCTCTACATCATTAATAATTCCGGTCAACGATCCATCAGAAGTAACCTGAAGACATTTCTGCAACAGGCGAATCTGCTCTTCATTCATCTCACTCAATTTAAATCGCATACAATTATCTGAAAGCATATATTTTTCTTTTATTCTTTCCATTAGAACATCATAAGTTTTTCTATAAATCTCTTTCATGCTTTTTAAAAATCCAAAATCGAAACGGGTAACTCTTTTTTGATTTTCGCTTTCGTTTTTTTCGTCAAAAACAAAAATTTTTTCATTTCTGATCATGTCAATAAATATTCCATTTTGTTGTAAAAACCGAAACTCATTGATATCAAAAAAGCCTTTACAGTATAAAAGAGAATTTATATATCTATTCACAAATTCCTGTATATTTAACCTTTCCTGAATGGTTTTATGCATAAAATCATCATAACCTTCTGGCCTTCTATCCATTGAAATAAATACGATATCTAACAAATCTGTCTGGAAATTGTCAAAATTATAACCCTCCATCTTTTTGTATTTATCTATTAATTCCAAAATTTGATCTTCACTATAATGTAATTCATAATTCAGTTTTAATTCAGGAAATAAACTTTTCTCATTCTTTTCCAGAAAACTGCAAATCCAATTGTCATCTAAAAGACATTTAACCATATAAAACGGAATTCTGTCCACAAAAATATCCAGAACTTTTTCATAACATTCTATGCAGTCTTCATTGCCAATCCTCTCTTCATAGAGAATATCTCGAATTTCTTCCAAAATATATGGAAACTTTCTAATTTTTTCTTTTTTCTCTATTAATCCAAACAAATGATATAAATGTATCATAAACTTTCTTTCATCTTCAACAGAATCTATAATCAGATCCAATGCCTGGGCCAAAAACATCCGTGATGGACAGGTGCCAACCTGGGCAATCATTTTTTTAACAAAATCATTCTTTCCCTCAAATTTGACATTGGCAACAGACTCTTTTTCAAATAAGCTATATTTATACACTATATCCGTTCTGGTTGTCTGCCCATCATTGGTAGACCTTAGTTGTTTTGCATGAAAAGCAAAATCTTTTGCAAAGGAAGATTTTCCTGCACCGCTGCTTCCCATCAGCAGAAATGTGAGTTCATTTTTATTGTTATTATTGCATCTATATACCCATTCTAACTCATATGTAAATTCTGTTTTTTTATAAAAGATTATACATTTAACTTTTCTTAAATATTCAATAATATATTCAAACTTCAAATAGTAAACCAGTTTAAACGGATTTTCTCCTTTGTCAATATTTGAAACAGACTGATTTAATCCTACAATCATAGAATGCTTGTCCTTATTTACATAAACAGGGCTTCCCGATATCCCCTCAAGCAGTTTATGATCCTGATAATTATTGTACCAGTGATAATCATCTGCTATTTGATATACTCCCATAAATTTATTTTCTGGAAATATTGTTTTTTCGATCCCCTCTAACTGTATTCTTTGACAAATTTCATCTTCGTACAGTACACCTGTATATCCTTCCATATACAGATGTTCTCTGTTATCCAGTTTTTTAGTATACACATAAGTTTCAAGAGATAAAATTATCGTATCTTCCAGTTCAATAAAAATAGCTGCAATATCCTTATCTGCCTCAGAATTCCATTCCTTGTTACACAATTTCATAGATAGAATATATTTTTTATCTACAAGTTCTCCAAAGTCATCATAAAATACCAAATAAATTTTTGACTTAAGTTCTTCGTCATTTTCGTTAATATCTTCCAATATGTGACTATTGGTTATTATTATAAAACTATTATTTTGACCGCTTCTTATTTTACATGGATACATGAACCCTGTTCCAATACTATTCAGGGTTTCGATTCGAACAACATTTTTTTCTATCATAATTTGCCTCTATCTATAACGGGATGCATAAATCTTTAGAAAAAACACATCTCGTATTCTCATTTGTATATTCGGACATATCAACTGTAGTAAATATTTCAATATTACCTTGTATCTTACTTGTCAATTCTTCCAGCAGTTCTTTTGAAGGATGCTTCTCATTCCATCTTTCTTCTCCTGTTACAATAAATTTGCTACAATGATGTTTTTCTGCAAATTCGGATAATCTGATATTATTCTTTTTTGCAGCATGATGCGCAATCTTTATCAAATCAATTTTTTTATCCTGAAAATTGCACAAAGATTTAATCTTATCAATAATATCCTCAAAATAACAGTCACCGGTAAATAACAAAGTTTTCCCTTTATACTCCAGCAAAAATACTACAGATCTTCTATTTACCAATTCTCCATCTGGCTGAATTCTTCCACATTTCTGCTTATCCAAATAATCATTTTGCACTTCAATTATCCCCTGTTTATCCGGATATAACAATGTCAGAAAAGCACAATTTTTCTCCTCTTCTGAGACATCAAATTTACATCTTTTTTCATAGGATAATATTTTTAAACATGGACTTGAATACATCGTATAATCATTTCGACAAGTAGGAATTACCGTATTATCTAAAATCATTTCTTCAAATAATTTTGCATGTTGATAGTTAACCACTCTACGTGTGACATAATTATAGATAATTACAGTTCTTTTAAATTTTTCATATTCACTTTTCATAATATCCAAAATTCCAGCAATATGATCTGCATCAATATGCGTTATCACCAGATAGTCAATTCTATTATATTTATCAAGCACTTCCTTAATCTGGGCTATTGATTCCCTGTTCTTGCCATTCCTTCCATCAACCATTATGATACTTGTCCATAATGCATTTGAAATTTCTATAACAAAACAATCTCCAAGTCCTTTACCAATATTATAAACTTTTAACTCTCCCATTATTCTTTCATCCTCTTAGTCTTCTGAACCAGATATTTATCACAGATTTCCTCTTCTCTGTGCCATTTTTTCTTCATATATCCTATTCTTTATCTCTAATGATTTTCCAATTCCCTCCTCCGATGCCTTCTGAATTTTCTTATTATTTGCAATCATCTGCCACCTTGATTTTTTACATCAGGCTCATCTCTATTCTCAACAAACTTCTCTGATTCTAATAATCTCTTCACCATACCGATCTCCTACACATGACTTGCTGCCTGACATAATTATAGTTGATTTCCTGCCCTTTTACAAGAAAAAGGATAAAGCAAGTTCTAACTTTGTTTTTCCCCTGCTTTACCCTATATTCATCCTTCTTACCCCGGACACTCCATCCCTCTCCGAAACTTCTCCACCGCTTTCTTCTCGATCCGGCTCCCCGGTATCTGTATACTTATCATCATACAGCTTCTTCCTGCATTTTTCAATCCTTGCTATCCTGTATATACAGTATATGATATCATAAAAGATACGATACGTCAGCAATTTTGTATCTGGAGCACAGCCAGTCCATAATCTCCTTTTCCGTTTCTTCCCTGACCATCTTTGCGACACGCACGCCTGCCCCCATATGATGCAAAGACTTATCCTTTATCCTCTTCTGCAAAGCGGTTCCGTGACATCGCGCCACTGATTTAATCACGGTATCCTCCGCCTTGGAAACACAAAATTCAATTGTTCCATGCGGCTTTTTATACTCAGACCATCTTCTTTCGTCAAGCTGTTCCGGCGGACACCCCGACAACGCCATATTCCTTATAACCTCGTCGGCACTCGTAACCTGCAGCTGATTTCTATACTCAATGTAACTGCAATAAATGTTTTCATAGGCGGGAAAATGACCCATGGCCTCCTGGCCAAGTATGCCTGCATACTCCTCATACAATGTCTTCTCAAAATCCTGACACCCTTTTTCGTATTTTTCGCAGTCAATGTCTGCAGACAAAAACCATACCTGCCCAAACTGCTCATATTGAATATGGTAAGGATGAACGCGGCAGACGAAAGCCTCCGGAAATTGCCGAAAATTATCTTTTATTTTTCGGCTGCGGTCATCCAAACCCAGACGATCGCAGATTGTCTGATAAGTCTCTTCTGAAAGATACTGCAACAAACTCATTTTACTGATCATATTTTTCTCCTCATCTGACAGCCTGTGACTTTCCGGTCATTTCCATTTCTCCCGATCTCCTCAGCTGCCCTTATTATATATGCTCTCCACTTAACATACAAGACAATTTAGAGATCGGGTGCATTCTGCTTTCGCCACAAAGCCGGCTCCTTCTCCTGTTTCAGCAAATATTGTTCTGCTGAACCGTGAATCGTTTGAGGAGCATATGCAGTCTTTCCCGTCAGAATGTGCAGATGCCATCAGGAGCAATCCCAAATACAAAGCAATTTTTGCTCAATAACTGCTGCAATTTCCATAATATACCGAAGATCGCTTTCCGGCAGCTGCGCGTCACAGGAATACCAAAAAAGGATAAAGTAAGAATAACTGTCTTTCAGTTTTCTACACTTTATTCTTCTTTTCACGCTATCCCTTTTTTTAAGTTCACCCCTGCTCAAACTTCTCCCGCAGCTTTAAAAGCGCTTTTTTCTCAATCCGGCTCACATAAGAACGCGAAATCCCCAGCCCCTCCGCAATCTCCCTCTGTGTCATCGGCTCATTTTCAAACAGCCCGTAACGATTTGTAATAATAAACAATTCCCGCTCGCTCAGAACCTTGGGCGCCAGCTTCACCACTTTCTCGGTCCGCCTCTCCGTCTCGAGCATTTCCACCACATCAGGCTCCTCGCTCTCCACAATATCCAGAAGATTGATCTGGTTGCCCTCTTTGTCTGTTCCGATCGGTTCATAGAGGGAAACTTCCCTGGACACTTTTTTCCTGGCTCTGAAATGCATCAGCAGCTCATTGTCAATACATCGTGCTGCATAAGTAGCCAGACGGCTCTGGTATTCTTCTTTATACGTTGAAATCGCCTTGATCAGGCCAATGGTTCCGATGGATATCAGATCCTCCATATCCTCCTCGGAATTCTGATATTTTTTCGCCACATGGGCAACCAAACGCATGTTTCTCAGAATCAGTTCATTTTTTGCCTCAAGGTCGCCTTTTTTCATGTTTTTCAGGCAATCACTTTCCTGCTCGGGGGTTAAAGGAGATAAAAAAGTCTTCAAAACGCACCTTAAAAGCTTCATTGATACATTCTATGACTGGGTCAGGTTTCTCGTG
This sequence comes from uncultured Roseburia sp., assembly GCA_947649645.1. GTDB lineage: Bacteria > Bacillota > Clostridia > Lachnospirales > Lachnospiraceae > Roseburia. The sequence continues at coordinate 13,895 of CANSSP010000007.1, forward strand.
CTTTTCCTTATTTTTTTCCGCCAATGTGAAAAGCACATAAGAGATGCCCCTGAAACGGACAATCCCTTATGTGCCTTTTACACACTTCCCCCTGTCTTTAAGCGCTCCCTCAGCGAATACGCTCCGTCAGACCAAGCTTCTTTTGTACCCTGCGCAGCGTTTTTCCCGCAAAATACTGCGCTTTTTCGTCGTTTTCCCTGATTCTTCCGTCAAGATATGACTTATCATCCATCAGCTCCTTGTACCTCTGCTGAAGCGGACTTAACTCCGCCGCCACAGCCTCGCCGACAGCGAGCTTGAATGCCCCATACCCCTGACCGTCAAACTCCCGCTCCACACAATCCCGCGTTTTTCCCGTCACAGCGCAGTAAATGTCGATCAGATTGCTGACACCCGGTTTTTTCTCTGTATCATAGCAGATGCGCGTCTCCGAATCTGTCACGGCGCGCTTGCATTTGCGTATCACCGCATCCTTATCGTCCAGAAGGAAAATCGTCGCATTCGGATTCTCGTCAGACTTTGACATCTTGCGTTCCGGCTCCTGCAGACTCATGATCCTTGCGCCCGGACCGCTGATATATGCCTCCGGAATCGTAAATACCTCGCCAAAAATATGATTGAACCGCCCGGCAATATCGCGGCAGATCTCAAGGTGCTGCTTCTGGTCTTCGCCGACCGGAACCAGATCGGTCTGATACAAAAGGATATCCGCCGCCATCAGGACCGGATAGGTGTAGAGACCGGCATTGATATTGTCCGCGTGTTTTGCCGATTTATCTTTAAACTGTGTCATGCGGTTCAGCTCTCCCATATAGGTAAAGCAATTTAAAATCCACCCAAGCTCGGCGTGGGCCGGCACATGGGACTGGTAGTAAATGCAGTTCTTTTCCGGGTCAAGCCCCGCCGCCACATACAGCGCATAAAGACTCCTGGCATTTTTCCGGAAAGACGGCGGATCCTGCCGGAGCGTCAGCGAGTGCAGATCCATGACGCCGTAAAAACACATATACGCATCCGACAGGCTGACCCAGTTTTTGAGCGCCCCGAGATAATTGCCGAGCGTCAGCGTCCCTGTCGCCTGCATTCCACTGTACAATACTTTTTTTTCACCAATCATAACTTCTGACTCCTTACCTTCCAGTCACTCGAACTCCCCTTACCCCGCTTCAGACGCAGAGCAAGGGAATCAAGATACGCTTTTTCATAAAGAACCTTTCCTCTGAGCAGACGGCAGCGGATAAAACGATTTGTCGCCTCTTCTCCCTTCACGGAAAGCATCACCAGAAGAAGCTCCAGAAGAGCCCGCGTATCCCCGTGAATCATATAGTGGCCACAGCCCTTCCGGTAATATTCCAGAGGACTTTTGTCCGTGTAATTTTCTTTCTCATAATTTTTCGATGCAGACTTGCGGTCCACAAACATCTCCGCCACATAGCGGACGGGCATCTTCATCCCGCAGATGCCCCTATGCTCCTCGCCCGCCTCCTTGTCCGGAACACCATAATCAATCCAGTATTCCAGATGATGTTTATTTCTGCCCTTGTGATGAAGCCAGGCCGAAGAGTACCCGACAGCCCTGCGCTCCGCGTTGTTCGGGCTCATCGTGCCCTGATAATACTTACAGCCGACAAAAAATTCCGACGGCATATATTTTGAGAGATCGTGAATCAGCCCCTGCCAGTACAGGCCAATCTGAAAGCACCCCTTCATCACAAGCCATTTATGACGCGTAATCGTACAAAAATGTTTCCAGACATTCATATCTTTTTCCTGCTCCTCTAAGTTCACATCACTACTTTCCAAGCAACAAAATGACAGACTGCCCTTTCATTGAAACATGCGGCTCCGTCATCTTCTCTTCCTCCCCCAGAAACGCGTCCTTTTTCCGGGAAGTGTCCATTACCAGATACCAGTTTTTCTTCTCGGGAAGCTTTGGCAGAGCCAGCCTGGCAATCCCGCTGTGAAAATTATAGCCGACATAGACAAAGTCGTCCTCCGTGCCGTCCTCCCGCCGGGCATAAGCGCCGCAGTACATCATCCCCACCGCCGTACGCTCCCTGGGAAACGTGGAAACCCAGGCATTTTCCCCGTGGTAAGAAAGATCGGGAAACCCTTTTCTCTGATGATCGTTTAATTTCATCGGCTCCTCCAGCGCAATCACCGGATGTTCTCTGCGGAACGCGGCAAGCCTGCCAATAAACTGCGCGAGCCATTTGTATTTTTCCGCCTTCTGCCAGTTCACCCAGCCGACGGGGTTGTCCTGACAGTATGCATTGTTATTTCCCGACTGGGAATTGCCCATTTCATCCCCGGCAAGCAGAAGCGGGACCCCCTGTCCAAGCAGCAGCACCGCAACCGCATTGCGCATCTTCTGTTCGCGCAGTTCATTGACGCTGCGCTTTCTCGTCCTCCCCTCAACGCCACAGTTGTCGCTGTAATTCCAGTCGCTTCCGTCGCGGTTTTCCTCACCGTTGCCCTCGTTGTGCTTCTCATCGTAGCTGAAAAGGTCAAGCAGCGTAAACCCGTTATTGGACGTGATATAATTCACAAATCCCTGCACGGGATGCTGCTTGCGCTGCTGACACACAAACTCACCGAGACCTCCGCCCATATCGTTTATAAGCCTGCGGACAGGATAAAGATATTCGTCACTATACTTAAAAATATGCGGATAGCGCGTCTGCTGTTCCAGAAGCACCGGATCAAAATTCGTATAAAAAATCTTTGTGCGGCTTAAAAGGAGATTCTGCACCACGGCCGTCACAGGAACGGAACTGCCGAGCAGATGAAAACCGTCCACATGGTACTCTTTCACCCAGAACCGGAGCACGTCAAGTATCACATTCTGATTCATCCCCTCTTCAAAATGCATCTCCATCACGCATTCCATGCCGTTTTTGTGAAGTTCGCGCACCAGCTCCTTAAACTCCTGCGAAGCGCACGGCGTGCTGCTGTAGGATGCTTTCACCGCAAAATAATTTCCCGGCGTATATCCCCAATAATTGACACGCTCCCCGGCATGCGTCTCCTCGGGTTTGATCATATCCTCTTCCCTGCTCTCCCATTTAAGGTAAGAAGGCAGCCTTGGCGGCTCCTGCCACACCATCTCCTCAAACTCATAAACCGGCATCAGTTCCAGCGTCGTCACGCCGAGCTCCTTAAAATGCGGAATGGCCTCCTTAACAGCGAGAAACGTCCCCCTCGCCCTCCCCCTGAGCCCCGCATCCATCGAGAACCCACGGACGTGAAGCTTGTACATCACCATCAGATGCCGCGGCACCTCCGGCGAACGGTCCTGCTCCCAGTCAAATTCTTCCGGCTCATAGCCCCCGTATACCACACCCTGGTGCGCCGCCCGGTTCTGGTCATTCCACTTTTCCCGGCCGATAATGCGCCTCGCGTAGGTATCTGTCAGAACGCTGCCGTTAATCTCATAATTATACATCAGGCGTTTTGCGGACAGTCCTGCAATACTCACGGAACGGACCGAACCCATGCAGTATTCTGCCGGAACTTTTAATTTCTCCAGAAGCTCATGCTTTTTTCCATACAGAAGAATACTGCAGTCATCCTCCTTTTCTCCTTCAAATGTAAAGACGACTTCTCCATGCCTCATCTGCACCCCAAACTTATCATAGTTTCCTTCTTTCATCGTATATCCCATGCTGTCAACCACCTTTTGTAATTAAATGAAAAAATAGAGTCGTTTACATTATACCCTCCTGCGAACCCTTTGTATAGTTTTCTTTGCAATGTTTTACAAATTTCTGTTCATTTTGGACATTTTGTGTTATAATGACAGAGAAGAAGCAATGTTACATTTCCGCCGCTGCTATCCTGCGGAATACTTTTCGGGGCTGCACCGGGTAGTTACGGCAGAACAAGGAGATGCTTATGAAAACGCTTGCATCCAGGGATCTTAAGCCGGGAATGGTCATCGCAGAGCGCCTCTATACTCCGGCCGGACAGTTCCTTATCGAAAAAAACAGCGTTCTGACCGCACAGATGATCTCGCATATCAAGTTCTACAAAGTTCCGTACGCAACCGTAAAAGAAGATCCCTTCCACACTACGGGACCAAATGATTTTGTCGAAAAAATGCAGCCGGTCTATATGACGCACGCACAACAGGTAAAAAGCAGCAGGGAATATCAGGTGTTTGAAAAAACATTCCGGCAGAAAACCGATCTTCTGCGCTCCTCTTTAAATGATTTTATCATGCGGGGAACAGCGATGGATACCGGCGTTCTGCTTTCTGCAACACGGGATCTCTTCTCTTCCCAGAAGACGACGATCTCGATGCTCGACATGCTGCACAATATGCGCCAGATTGACGACTCCACCTACGCACACAGCGTCAACGTCGCGCTGATCGCGCGCATGATGGGCATGTGGGTGGGATATCCCGAATCCGAACTGGACGTTCTCACCCTCTGCGGTCTGCTCCACGACGTAGGCAAAGCAGGCATACCAGACAGGATCATCGGCAAACCCGCCAGGCTGACCCCCAGTGAATTCGAAATCATCAAAAAACATCCAAAGCTCGGGTATGACATCTTGCAGTCCATCCCCCTTGATCTGCGCATCCGCAACGCCGCCCTGATGCATCACGAGCGCTATGACGGCACGGGTTATCCCTCCGGTCTCGCCGGAAACGAGATCGACGATTTCGCTGCCATCATCTCGATCGCGGACGTCTATGACGCCATGACGGCAAACCGCTGCTATCGCGCGGGTCTGTGTCCTTTTGAAGCCATCGCACTGTTTGAACAGGAAGGGCTGCAGAAATATCATCCGAAATTTATTCTTATTTTCCTGCAGCGGATTGCCAGCTCCTACGTCCATAACGATGTTCTATTAAACGACGGGGAGACCGGGGAGATTGTCCTTATCAACCGCCATCTGACGCGGCCGCTCATACAGACCGGACCGCAGAAATTTTTAAACCTGGAAAAACGGCTGGATCTCTATATCCAGGCTGTTATATAACTATTTTCAAAGAAAAAGCGAGGTACGCAAATGGCAGAAAACCAAGTAAACAACGACGACAACGATATCTTAGTCACGCTCGATTTAGAAGACGGGACCAGAACAGACTGCGAAATCCTTACCATTTTTACAGTAGGTGAACGGGATTATATCGCCCTCCTCCCCATAACCGGAGAAGAATCCGGGAAAGACGAAGGCGAAGTCTATCTTTATCGCTATGCCGAGGACGCGGACGGCACCCCCTCTCTGGACAATATTGAGGATGACGACGAATACGAGGCCGTCGCAGACCGCTTCGACGAACTGCTGGACGAAGCGGAATTTGACGAAGCAGACGAGTGATTCCGTTCGGGAGTCCGCACACACGGCGGACTCCGTATCCGGCCATACGAATCAGCGCGACGCCACAGGAACCGTCCCGCGGGACTCCGCGATAAAACGGGAGAGATCTGCGTCTTTGTTGTTCAGTTGTCTGACCGAACAGATCTGCAGATTTTTTTTCGCGCGCGTCATGCCCACATAAAACATCCGCCGTTCCTCCTCGATTTCCTCATCCAGAACAGCTTTTTTGTAGGGCATCACCCCTTCATTCACATCAATAATATAGACACTTTCATACTCAAGCCCTTTTGCACTGTGGAGCGTTGAAAATGTGACGCTTTCGGTCTGTTGTTCTCTTTTCCGGTGCATCTCTTTTAACTCATTTGTGTACTCTTCAATATGTAAAGACCAGGCCTCAAACGTATCATACCCCTTTGCTCCTGCCTGCAGTTCGTCCAGGATATCGTACAGATCGTCCTCCCTGATCCGCCGGTAATCCGCATATTCCTTGCAAAATTCATCGTATCCGACTGCCTTTCTGATATAGTTGACGGCTGCATACGGTTTCATCGTCGCCAGCATCCTGACATCCTTCGCAAGCTGTCCGATCCGCTTTGCCACCCACGGCTGTTCTTCGTAATACCACTCCCAGACATCAAAAGCCACCGTGTCCTCGTCGAGCGAATCCCGGCTGATATAGCGCTTCGGGCGGTTCATAATGCGCAGAAAGTCGCTTCTCGCCCGGCTTCCCTGTGCAATTCTTAAATACGCAAAAATATCTTTTGCGATCCAGTGTTCATACAGATTCGGAATCATATCCTGCGTGGTAAAAGGGATATTGTACATCAGAAACTGTTCCATCAGAAGCCTTGGCTGCGTATTTGTCCGGAAAAGAACGGCAAAATCCGAATAGGCTCTTCCGTGCTCCACCGCCGTCTGGATATCCCTGATAATCTTAAGCCCCTCCTGCCTCTGATCCGCAAAAAGCGCATATCCCACCTGCGCCTCTTTCGGCCGGTCTGCCCGGATCTTTTTGTCAAACCGTTCTTTGTTATGACCGATCAGATTCTGCGCATGTTCCACCACGGCTGCATCGGAACGGTAATTGACATCCAGAAGAACTGTTTTCACATCCGGATAATCGTCCTTAAAATGAAGCATGATTTCCGGTCTTGCCCCGCGGAAACGATAAATCGACTGATCATCATCGCCGACTACAAACAGATTTTTCTCCTCTCTGGCCAGAAGCTTTATAATATCAAACTGTATCTTATTGATATCCTGAAACTCGTCTATCAGGATGTATCTGTATTTTTTCTGCCAGGCACTTAAGATGTCGCCCCGCTCCCTGAACAGCTCCCAGGTATAGATCAGCATATCCTCAAAATCGATCAGCCTGTGCTGATACAGATACTCCTGATAATCACTGTATATTCTGCGAAAGACCGTCTCCGCACAGTTTTTGGAATAGTAATTCGCAATCTTAATTCCGGTATTTTTGACCAGACCGATTTCTCCGAGCACTGTTGTGATAAACTCTGTTTCGTCTTCATATTCCAGACGGTGTCTCGCGATAATCTCCCGCATACATGCAAATCGCTGCTCCTCTCTGACGATATTTGCGGCACTGTAATGATATGCATGTTTTAATATCGAAAAATAAACCGCATGAAAAGTCCCGAATGTCACAGGGCATACCCTGGCAAAGGAAGCCGGATCCCCCCATTCCTGCCCGTCTCCCGTCATCCGCCGCATAAATCGCTCCTTCATTTCTGCCGCAGCCGCCCTGGTAAACGTGATGACAAGAATATTCGCGGGATTCACCCCGTATTTGCGGATCAGCATTCTGGTGCGCTCCGTGATCACAGTCGTTTTTCCGGAACCTGGCCCAGCCAGTACAAGCATAGGGCCATCCTTATGCAGGATGGCCTCTCTCTGAGAAGGATTAATACTCATAAATTCCTCCAAATGTTATTTCTGCAACAGCGCAATTCCCTTCTGAATCCGCGCAAGGGACTCTTCTTTTCCGAGGATTTCCATCAGCTCCGTCGCACCGCCGGGCGTCATCTGCTTCCCCGAGACGGCTGTACGAAGCGGCCACATCACATAGCCGTTCTTTACGCCTTTTTCCTTTACATAGGCAAGCAGCAGTTCATAGAGCGCGTCATTACTGTAGTCTTCCTGCTCCATGAGCAGCGGAAGTACTTCCGTCAGCACCATAAGCGCCGTCTCCTGCGTGGTTTTCATCTTTTTATGTGCGTACATCGCCACATCGTATTCCGGCAGCGCTTCAAAAAAGTCGATATGACCGGCGATATCGGGAAATACTTCGATTCTGGTCTTGACCATCGCGGCAATCTTCTTAAAATCCAGATCCTTTGTAAGCACCGCGCGGATATAAGGCTCCGCCTTCGCGTAAAAAGCGTCGAAATCCATCGCCTTGAGATATTCTCCGTTCATCCACCGCAGTTTTGCGGCATCAAATACGGCCGGGGATCTGCTGATTCTGCGATAATCAAATTCTCTGACCAGCTCGTCCAGCGTAAAAATCTCACGGTTATCCTCCGGGCTCCACCCGAGCAGCGCAATATAGTTTACAACCGCCTCAGCCAGAAACCCCTGCTCCATCAGATCTTCAAAAGAAGAATGACCGCTGCGCTTGGAAAGCTTTTTGTGGTTTTCGTCCGTAATCAGCGGCAGATGAATATAACACGGAGATTCCCATCCAAACGCATCATAAAGACGCTGATATTTCGGCGCAGAAGAAAGGTATTCGTTTCCGCGCACCACATGCGTGATCTTCATTGTGTGATCATCCACGACGTTTGCAAAGTTGTACGTCGGATAGCCGTCGGATTTGATGAGTATCATATCGTCAAGCTCTGCATTTTCCACTGTGATATCTCCGTAAAGCTCGTCGTGAAACGTCGTCGTTCCCTCGTTCGGAATGTTCTGGCGGATCACAAAAGGCTTCCCCTCCGCCAGATTTTTTTCCACCTCATCCGGACGCAGATGAAGACAGTGCTTGTCGTAGAGCATAATTTCTTTGCCCTCCACAACCTCCGTCTTCAGACTCTTCAGCCTCTCTTTGTCACAGAAACAATAGTAAGCCTCTCCCTTGTCGACCAGCTCTTTCGCATATTTCATATAAATACCGGTTTTCATCCGCTCACTCTGGATATACGGACCGACGCCTCCGTCCTTATCCGGACCCTCGTCGTGGACAAGTCCGGCGCGCTCCATCGTGCGGTAAATAACATCAACCGCGCCTTCCACAAATCGTTCCTGGTCAGTATCTTCGATCCGGAGCATAAAATCTCCTCCGGCATGCTTTGCAATCAAAAACTCATACAGTGCAGACCGCAGATTGCCGACGTGCATTTTGCCCGTCGGACTCGGTGCATATCTTGTTCTGACTCTTTCCATATTTTCCCTCATTTCTGTGCCGCATCTGCGCATCCAGAATCTGCTGCAGGGCAGCGTTTAACCTCACCACAACATCGGGGAGTGCCGATGCACTCCCCGGTATTCCGACCTTATTTTGCCCCGGCCGGGACATCCTTGATGGAAAAACTGATCCTTCCCATCTTATCCTTTCCAAGGCACACAACTTTTACCTTATCTCCCAGCGTCAGCACGTCCTCTACGTGGTTGATCCGTTCCTTTGCAATCTTGCTGATGTGGACCATTCCCTCTTTGCCCGGCGCAAACTCAAGGAATGCCCCAAATTCTTTGATACTGACGACCGTCCCGACAAAAATCTGCCCTTCCTCAAAATCAGTCGTGATAATCTTAACCATCCCCGCCGCCTTTTCCATCATCGCAGCGTCGGTTCCACAGATAGAAACCGCGCCGTCGTCGGTGATATCGATCTTCACGCCTGTGCGGTCGATGATCTCATTGATAGTCTTGCCGCGCTGTCCCACGACATCGCCGATTTTCATCGGATCAATCTGAAGCTGAATGATTTTCGGCGCATACTTCCCGACCTCTTTTCTCGGCTCGGAAATCGCCTTTGCCATCACCTCGTCCAGAATGTAAAGCCGGGCCTCTCTTGTCCGCGCAATCGCTTCTTCAACGATCTGTCTTGTAAGGCCGTGAATCTTGATATCCATCTGTATCGCAGTAATTCCCTTGTGTGTTCCCGTCACCTTAAAGTCCATATCTCCGAAGAAATCTTCCAGTCCCTGGATATCGGTCAGCACGATATAGTCGTCATCACTCTCCCCGGTCACAAGCCCGCAGGAAATTCCCGCCACCATCGCCTTTATCGGAACGCCGGCAGCCATCAGAGACATACAGGACGCACAGGTCGACGCCATCGAAGTGGAACCGTTGGATTCAAATGTCTCGGATACGGCGCGGATTGCATAAGGAAACTCTTCCTCGGAGGGAAGCACCGCCATCAGAGCCTTCTCGGCCAGCGCCCCGTGACCGATCTCGCGGCGTCCCGGTCCGCGCGAAACCTTTGTCTCGCCGACCGAATAAGACGGGAAATTGTATTGATGCATATATCGCTTCGTCGTAATATTTTCATCCAGTCCGTCGATCCGCTGTACTTCAGAAAGCGGCGCTAACGTCACCACGTCGCAGATCTGCGTCTGTCCGCGTGTAAACATCGCAGAGCCATGCACTCTGGGAATCAGGTCGACTTCCGCCGCCAGCGGGCGGATCTGGTCGATCGCACGGCCGTCGGGACGCTTGTGGTCTTTTAAAATCATCTTGCGGACTGTCTTTTTCTGATACTGATAGACAGCCTCTCCCAGAAGAGAAAGCCACTCCTCGTTTTCCGCAAACGCCTCCTCCAGTTTTTCTGTGATCAGGCGGATATTCTCTTCACGTTTCTGCTTCTCATCGGTAAATACGGCTTCCTCCATCTGCTCCGGCGTCACAATCGCACGGATTGCTTCAAACATCGCTTCCGGAACAGCGCAGCTTGTATAGGTATGCTTCGGTTTTCCGACTTCCGCAGCAATCTCATTGATAAAAGCAATCAGCGTCTGATTGATATCGTGGCATTTGTATATCGCCTCGATCATCTGCGCTTCGGGAATCTCGTTTGCCCCGGCCTCGATCATAATGACCTTCTCGGCCGTGGAGGCAACCGTGAGCTGCAGATCGCCGCCGTCCCATTCCTTCTGAGACGGATTGATAATCAGTCTGCCGTCCACTATCCCCATCTGTGTCGCCGCACAGGGTCCGGCAAACGGAATATCCGATATCGTCGCAACCAGCGCAGACCCGATCATGCCTACGATCTCCGGACGGCACGCCGGGTCCACGGACATCACCATATTCGTGATCGTCACGTCGTTGCGGTAATCCTTTGGAAACAACGGGCGCATCGGGCGGTCAATCACACGCGAGGTAAGTATCGCATTCTCCGAGGCTTTCCCTTCCCTTTTATTAAATCCGCCCGGTATCTTCCCGACGGCATACATCTTTTCCTCAAACTCCACACTGAGCGGGAAAAAATCAATCCCGTCCCTTGGCTTGTCCGACGCAGTAATCGTAGAGAGAACCGTTGTCTCTCCATATTTTAACAGCGCAGCGCCATTGGCCTGAGCACAGACTCTTCCGATATCAACCGTAAGCGTTCTGCCTCCAAGCTCCATTGAAAAACTTTTGTACATGTTTTTTCTCCTTTTTCTTTTCAGACTATCTGCTGTCCCTCGCCGATGGACCGGTAAAGCAACAGCCGCTCTCTCCACTGATCACAGAAGTACCGAAACTACTGAAATATGCACACGGTAAAGAACCTGCCCGCATATGCCCAAAAGCGGCCGAATGGATATTTCAGTGGTCCCGGATTCCACTTCTGTGTCGATCTGATCCGGAAGTTTCCGGCAGAAAACGCAAAATAGAGCGGTAACTGTACTCCGCTCTATTTTGCAGGCGGACATTAAAGCCCGCTTGTGCCTCCTATTTTCTAAGACCCAGACGTTCAATCAGAGAACGATATCTCTCGATATCCATTTTCTTTAAATATGCCAGTAAACCGCGCCGCTGTCCTACCATCTTTAAAAGTCCCCTTCTGGAATGATGATCATTCGGGTTGGCCTGCAGATGCTCTGTCAGCTCTTTGATGCGCGCCGTCAGAAGCGCCACCTGAACCTCCGGTGAGCCTGTGTCCCCCGGCGTTCTGCCATATTCCTCGATAATGCCCTGTTTCTTGTCCTTTGCGATCATTTCATGATCCTCCTTTATTATTTTAATTTGAAAGTCTGCCCTGTATGCGACAGGGCGCCTCCGGGATGCGCCTTTTCGCGCCAGTCCCATCGCCCAGAGTATTCAGTAAAAGGTCGGAGTTGTCCATCTACCGGATACGGGCTGATCCCTGTGATTATTCACAACTCACATAGTATAACATAGTGCCGCGCCGGTGTAAATAATTAATTTTGAATAATACGCACCACCTTCACCGGCGTTCTGTAAAATGCTCCCGAAATCTTGATTCCCGACTTCGGCGAGCTGGCATGTACAACCTGTCCGTTTCCGATGTAAATCGCGACGTGGTTGATTCTGCTGCCGTTGCCGTAGAAGAACAGATCTCCGGGCTGCGCTTCCGAAGCAGAAATTCTTCTGCCGCAGTTTGACTGCGCTCCCGAAGAGTGCGGCAGGGAAATGCCGTAATTGGCGAATACGCTTAACACAAACCCCGAACAGTCCGCTCCGCGCGTCAGGCTTGTCCCACCCCAGACATACGGATTGCCCACAAACTGTGTCGCATACTGTACCAGAGAGACGCGCACATCAGACACGCCCTGCCCGTAACGCACCTCTGTCATCGTCTGTGCCTTCGGAAGCTGAACCGACAAATCCACATAATCAGAGGATACATACCCCTCATCACTGTCGACGTTGATCTTCACCCAGCCCTCCAGGGACTCAACTACCTCAAGGTCTTCTCCCTCCGGCATCATCGTAATAATCGAACAGTCTGTGTTCGGCTGCTCCCGCACGTACAATGTCGTGGTATTGACAGTGGCGATCACCTGCTTTACCTCCTCCGCGCGCGCAAAGGCCGCCGCGCCGTCAAGAAGATACTCAGACTTTACATACCCTTCCACTTTTCCGGACTTTATCTTCGTCCACTCGCCTTCCACGCCCAGAATATCACATCCCGCATTATTCGGCATCTTTCCCACGACTTCTGCGTCCGTGCCCGGAGCCTGTCTGACGTTCAGATTGCCGTCCACACTCGCAACGCCCAGATTTGCATAGCCGTAAGACGCCGACAGATCCGCTGCTTCCTGCCCGGTCGCTGTCGTGACAGTATCCGCCGCCGCCACCGCCACGTCTGTACTGCCCGCCTCTCCAAAATATCCGGCAATCGCATCCGTGACGCCGGAGGCAACCGTCGTGTTTCTATTTTCAGAGCCATCCGGATCTACACAGAACTCAGAAGAAACCCCTGCGCGCACACTGCCGCCGGCTTCCCCCGCTTCCTTTCCCTGCGTCTGACTCGTATAAGCAATCGTAAATACCAACGTACCTGTAAGTAATACTCCCGCCAGCTTTATCATTCTCGTTTTCATTCAAAGACCTCCCAGGTTCTTCTCAGACGGCAGCCCATCTGCCGCACTCTCACATTTTTATGTCATCTCTATTTCCATATAAGAGTATAGCAGTCATATTTTACAATGTCAACATAATTCTGTAACATTTGTGTAATAATCAAAAACGGCTGCACGCCGCGTCGGGATCGCATAAAGCCTGACGTTTCAGCAGGATTCTTCCCTGCCGCCCTGAGGAATCCGTATTTCCACCACCGCCCCGTAATGTTCGTCCATATTCTGCAGGGTCATTGACGCCCTGTCTCCGTACAGAAGTTTTAACCGCTTCCTTATATTCTGCAGCCCCACATGTTTCCGCCCGTTGTACACAATCGGCAGATCTTTCTCGACTGCCTCCATGATCTCTTTTGAAAATCCCTTCCCCGTATCGGAAACACAGATATACAGATATTCTCCGTCCTCGTACGTCTCAATGGCAATATAAAGCGAGATTTCAACCAGATGGTCTAAATCCACCGCGTGAAGCACTGAATTTTCCACCAGCGTCTGAAGCACCAGCGGCGGTATGTCATACTCCCTTTCGATTCCGTCGGCGATCACCGCAAACCGGAACGCTTCCTCCCCATAACGCAGTTTCTGAAGTTCCATATAAGTCCTGACATGGGCAAGTTCTTCCTGTAAATCCCGCTCTGTCCCGGAATCCCTGTAATTGTAACGGATATATTCCGACAGCTCCTTTGTAATGCGTGCAATTTTCTCCTCGCCGTGCACATCCGCGATCCCATGAATCAGACTCAGACAGTTCAAAGTAAAATGCGGGCGGATCTGTTCCTGCATGTACTCCAGCTCCGTCCGCTGCTCATTTAACTCCTTCTCATAGATTGCGATTTTCAGAGAGCGGATTTTGCGCAGAAGCGTGCGGAACTGCTCACTGACGGCCTCCAGCTCCAGAATGTTATTTTTTCCGTTTTCGTTGATCATCTGCTCCTGCTCCATCTCTGAAATCCCCAGGACAAACTGACTGAGCGGCTTCATCAGATTCTGATAATACCGGTAAACCAGAAACAGACACAACAGCAGAAGCGGAATGATCAGAAAAACAAGAAGAACCTGCATTTTCAGAACATTTTCCAGCGTCCCGCCGTCCAGAATAATATACATACAAAGCTCCCCCAGTGAACCAAGCCGGTATTCATACAATTCACTGTTCCTTGTGCTCTTTATCAGAGCCGGATTCTTCCCCTCACAGGCTTCTGACAGAATCAATGTCCCGTCCGGCTTTCTCAGATAAGGAATTACCTGGTAATTATCGGGCATTTCCTGCAGCATGGAAAAAATCTTCTCCACCTTTACCACGCAGCCGATCAGATTTCCCTTTTTTACATACCATCCGATCATATGGATTCCGTCGTCCGTCTCCAGATAATCCCACCTGGTCACCCCGCTGTTTTCGTGCACGGTAGTTCTGCAGAACTCACGGACTGCGTGCGTCACCCCGTTTACGGAACTGTTGCCGAACGCTGTCCCGATATCCCAGATGAGCACATCGGCCTTTTCCGAATACATAAAAAACAAATCGGCCTCACGGTAATGAAACTTCATCACAAGATTCTGATTCCTGATCTTGCGCAGCAGGCCGTAATAAGCACCCTGGGTGGAATCAAGGCCGGCCGGAAGCTTTTTGATATCGTCGTTATTCTCCAGAACCAGCACCAGTTCGTTGCTGATCTGCACGATGTCGTAATTGATCTGATCCGTATAAAGTTCCGCAGTGTCTTCCGCATACTGACTCGCCAGCTTTCGGATCTCTGCCAGCTCAATGAGAAGGCAGACCAGAAGCCCAAGCAATACAAAAAATACCGGAATCAGTATCTTTCTCACTGCAAACTGCAGGGTCTGTCTCTTCTCCCTGCGTCCCCGCCGATTTTTGCCATATCCTTTCCACACTCTCTTCTTCATATCCGTCGCATCCTTTGTTTTCCGGTATTCTGCCCGCAGCAGTTTTTTCTGTGAAAGCCCTTTCTGACCTGCACTTAAACCCTGGCATTCTGCTGCATCGCGCATACGGCGTGCCTTCTTCGTCTGCGATTTAAAGCCACGCGCCTTTTGCGTCCTGTGACAGAAAAAGAAGCCTCTGCGAGCGCTTCCAAGGCATAACCTTATCCCGCATCGCATTGGCTTCTTTATCCCCTGCTTCTTATTTCAGAGCTTCCAGGTATGCAGCATATGCCGTCTTCTGGATTTCCAGCAGTTCCGGCAGCCCCATCTGATCGAGCCTGTCAAGATAGCTGTCCCACTCTTCCTCGATTCCGCCCTCGGAAACCCAGTGTGCGTACATAGACTCAACATAAGTATAGATATCCGTCCCAAGTGTTGTCAACCGTTCTTCTTCCTCGGCTGTGTAATGTAAAATCGGCAGCGCAACATTTGTGTCTTCCGTCACATATTTGCCGTTGACTGCGTCCAGCGCCAGTTTTACGCCGTCCCCCTGATCTTCCGGAAGGACAACCTTGCTCTGGAAATCAGCGCTCATATATTTCGGTCCGAAATCACGGAATGAATTGGACCACGCAGACGTATCGAGAGAGCTTCCGTCTGTCGGAACGTTTACCGTATAGGTTCCGTCGCCGTTGTCCGTAATGCATCCCTCCGACACAGACCCATAATACGTCTGGAGAGAAACCAGATCATCATAGAAACCGTCTGCCCACGCGAGCAGCTTTTCCGGATTCTGGCACTTATTTGTAATCACCAGCTCACGGTTTCCGATATCAATGTTGGTTGTCGCATTTTCTACATAATGTTTGCCGTCATAACTCTCAAGCGCCTCAAGCACCGAAAACTGTTTTGCATTCAGACCAAGCACCGCGTCAGCCGTCCAGCCGTAAATCATACCGACCTGTGAACCGGTTTCCGCCTGTAGCTTTGCAGTCTGCATGGAATTGTCCTGCGTAAAGTATTCCGGATCGATAATTCCTTTTTCCCAGAGCCCGCGCATCCATTTTACCGCCTCAAAATAGTTCTGTTCCACCGGAACGAAAACCGGCTCGCTGTTGGCATTCAGTCCCATATAGTTATCCTGGCGGCTCACATACGTTCCCGCATACCCGCCGAGGATCTGCCACAGGTCAAAGCTCAGACGGTTTGCTGCCTGGTAACCGGTTATACCGATTTCATTCGACGGATCTCCGTCGCCGTCTGCGTCCTGCGTCACGAAAGCAGTCAGCACTTCCTCAAGTTCCTGATAATTTGTAGGCATCTTCAGATTCAGATTGTCAAGCCACTCCTGATTGATAAATCCGGAATAACCTGCCACCTCCGGCCGCAGCGGAAGCTCTTTGGGCAGACTTAAAATCGAACCGTCACGTTCGGTGCAGGCCGCCAGAAGCTGCGGATTCTGCTCGATTGCTCTCATGAAGTTCGGCATGGTCTCCTCATTGACATATTCCTTAAGGTCGATAAAACTTTCTCTGTTCTGTGTCAGATCGGACGCCTTCAGACAGACCGAACCGAAAAACGCATCCGGCAGGTCACCCGACGCCAGCAACAGCGATTTCTGCTCCTGCCAGTCAGAAGAATAGTAAACCTCCCATTCGATATTGATTCCGTATTTCTCTTCCAGCTCGGCCATAACGCCGCTCTCCAAAAAATCAATCGGCCATGCGTCCGTATAACGGACCGTTACAACCCGGTAAGTCGGTCTTCCGTCTGCCGAATCACCCCCCCCTGTCTGATTTCCGACGTTTTCCGTACCGGCAGCCGCACCGGAATTGCTTCCGCCACTATTTCCGCCGTCATCGTTTCCGCCGCCGTTTCCGCAGCCTGCCATCATTCCCGTCGTCATCGCGGCAGCCAGCAGCACACTGACAACTTTCTTTTTGCTAATCTTCCTCCTCATTATTCTGCTCCTTTCTCTGTTTCTTTATTCTGTATTTTCCGGCTTTCGCCATAATACACGGATTTAATGCGCTCTTTTGCGGATGACAATTTCTCCCTGCGCCTGTATAAGCGGAATTTCCAGCGTTCCGCCGACATGCTCTTCGTACGATACTTCTTCGCCGTTAAGGAGCACCTCATAATTCTCGCCCGCATGGAGCGCTGCAAGCAGCACGCCTGTTTCATTGCGGCTGCGCCGGTATACAATGCGCGCCCCGTCCTCTCCCGGCTCAATCTCACGCTCGCTGATCCAGGTGTCGAATCCTGCCGTCACCGTGCCCTTCCGGTAATATGCGGCAAAAAAGCTGCAGACCGGCGCGGACAGACCGCCAAACTGGTGATACCAGCCGCCGCGCTCCGATTTAATCTGAATCATTTCAAATGTATGGTAGCTGAACTCCGTCTCCTTCTTCCAGGCCGAAAGGGCTCTCTGCGCAATCACAAAAGCAGTCTCCGCCTCTCCGAGATCCAGCATGGATTTCCAGAGCAGATACTGATATGGAAACCAGACGCTGCCGTTCCAGTACCCATTGTCATAATAATAAGACGCGCTCATATCGACCGTGGAGACACCGACATTCGACCAGAGCTCTTTTTCTGACCGCAGATGTCCAAGCATACGCTCTGTCTGCGCCGGTGTTCCGATTCCGGCGATCAGCGGCACGATGCCTTCCACTCCTTTATTGTAATTCTCTCCCGTCTCATTTCTGAAAATCTCCTGCGCATTCCCGTCTTCATCGTGAATCACATAACCGAAATAGCCGCTCTCCTCGTCCCACGCATACTGCATAAGAGCACCGGAGACGCGCCGGATGTCCTCCTCATATTCCGCCACATCTTCATCCCTTCCACAGTACACGGCCGCCGCCTTCATTATTTTTGCAATCCGCACCAGAAAAACACTTGTGCAGACCGGAGCAATCACGTTCTCCTTTTTCTGCCGGTGAAGCGCTGCCTGCGCAGGGTAGTCATCCATACCGCCCGCATTGTAGAAGTAGTCATAAACAGTCAGCAGACCGCTCGGATAGCGCGCCGTCGTGGACATTTCCGCTTTTCCGGCGAAAAATAAATAATAACGGCGAAACATCGGATAATCGTTACAGAGTGCCTTTTTTTCATCGCCTTCGGCCCTCATGAAAAGCTCATGCCAGAGAAAAAACTGCGTCGGAACCATTGAACCGTGATAGAGAAAGGCAAAATCCTTATTTTCCTCCTCCGAAAGATACAGATCCATGATATATTCTGCCCGTTTCCGGGAATATTCCAGCATGCCCAGCCCGATAAATCCACAATCCCACGTATAAAGGCTGTCCCAGCGCTTACCCGGCGTATAGTGAATCACAGGCTCACCGTGGCGTTCGATCGGATAAACCACATTGGAAAAGAGCGCCGCCTTTAAAAGTCGCACGGAAAACGCATATTCCATTCCATTTTCCCGGATCTCTTTTTCAAAACAGTGATTCCGCCTCTCCCAGCTTTGTTCCAGATCGTCGCGGCTGTACGACGGCGGTTTCGTCCCGACACAGGCGTACACCGTCTTCACGGAACCGGGCGGCACGAAAATGGCCTCAAGCACCCGGTTGTCGTAAAACCCGTCATCGGAGTGGCGTCTGGAAAACGAACCCGAAAAACTCATCGACAGATCGTCATACGTCCTGTCTGAATTTGACAGCCGCGTCGGCAGCGCATCCTCCAGGCAGCCGGAATTTAATTCCCGTTCTCTGACGCGGTCCCAGAATATAGAAAGATAAACCGGCGCTTCCCCGTTCTGATAGCAATAACAGATCTCGTTCCCTTCTTCCGTCACTTTTCTCTCGGGAATCATCGCCAGAGGATATTGCAGAACCGCGATCTCCCCTGCATCCCCGCGCTCCGTAATACAAAAGAAGTCCAGAATAACGCCGTCTTCTTTTGCCCCACAGGCCGTCATCTCAAACCGGAATTCTCCCTTTGAAAGCTTTCCAAGCGACAACGCTGCCATGCGCGGCTTCGTCGTCTTCTCAAAGACCAGACGGCCATATGCAGACGAAAACGCCACATCCGACCGGCCGCGCACCGTGCGGTAGCGGACTGTTAATACGGCATCCTCATAATCCTCCGCAAGCCGGGTCTGATAAGATACAAAATCCCCTTTCTCTGCGCCATACATTCCCTGCTTTAGATGAGACAGCATAAGACTATACCACGTCTCTCCCAGACCTCTGCCGTCTGTAAATTCCGGGATCTTTACTTCTCCTTTCCGATAACCGTCCGGATTTAAGTGCTCCCACGGACGCGTCTTTGCAAACGTAAATTCCTGGTAAGACAGCGCATCCCAGACTTCGCTTTTCTGTGGGCGTTTTATCACGCATGTTTTTTTCTGCGGATATTCGATGGCCGCAAACAGATTCAGAAGACAATTCTGCATCCGGTCGGTATCATTTGTATACTCCACGCGCACGCCCCAGACTTCCGGCTCCACCTCAAAAAACGACACATCCGCAAACAGCCGGTCTTTCCAGATCAGTTCGCTGCGGTATGTATAACACGTCCCGTCCGCATCCGCCTCCCACGGATGGCAGGCAGACGGAACACACACATTCGGCGCCGGAACGGCACTGTTCGCGTAAGTGGGATGCACAACCAGATCAAACCTCGCCCCTGTAATCCGGCTCTCAGCCATCACCCTGGAAATTCCCATATATTTTTTGGAATATGGACCCCAGAGGGGCAGGCACCCCTTACTCTCTTCTCTCATCTTCTCCTCATTTCCTTTCCGGACATTACCCCTTTACAGAGCCGACCATTACGCCCTGGTTAAAATATTTCTGTACAAACGGATACATACACATAATCGGCGCGGAAGACACCACGATCACGGCGTATTTGATCAGATCCGCCATCTGCTTCGCCTCCACGGCCGCGGCGCCCGACGACATGGAGCTGATCGTCTGATTGGAAATCAGAATGTTGCGCAGCACGAGCTGCAGCGGCTGTAACTCGGCATTCCGCAGATAGATCAACGCGTTAAAATAAGAATTCCACTGTCCGACTGCAGCCCACAGCGCGATTACGGCAAGGATGGCTTTCGAGAGCGGCAGTACGATCTTAAAGAAAAACCCGAGATATCCACAGCCGTCGATCTGCGCCGCCTCCCACAGTTCCTCCGGAATACTGTTCGAAAAAAAGGTGCGCCCGACGATGATGTAATACGGCACGACGGAAAACGGAAGTACCATAACCCAGAAATTGTCCAGAAGACCGAACTGCTGTACTGCCAGATAAGTCGGAATCAGACCGCCCGTAAAAAACATGGGAATCAGATAAAAAAAGGTAAAAAAGTTTCTTCCGAACATTTTCCTGCGTGAAAGCGCATAAGAAACCGGTATATTCACTCCTATGGTAATGATGGTTCCCACAACTGCATACAAAACCGTGTTGCGGTAACCCACCCAGAGCTGTCTGTACTCTGCAAGCTGCCTGTACGCCTTAAAATTGATTCCCTGCGGGAAAAACATAATCTCCCCGCCCGAGACCTTTGTCGCATCGCTGATCGATGCAATCACGATAAAATACACAGGATACAACGTGATAAAAATCAGAAGAATGGCTATCCCGTATATAATAACGTTAAAAATCATATCGCTCTTTGATAATTTTATCTTCGTACTTTTCTCTGTTGTCTTCGATTTTGTCTGTACCATGACCGCCCTCCTTATATCAGCGATGTGTCGCTGAGTTTCTTGGATATCTGGTTAACTGCGAGAAGGAGAACCAGATTGATGACATTGTTAAACAGGCCGATCGCTGAGGATAAGCTGTACTGACTCTTTAAAAGTCCCATCTTGTACACATAAGTAGAGATAATCTCACTCGCCCCCGCATTCATCGTATTCTGAAGCAGGTAAACCTTCTCAAATCCGACACTCATCACGCTTCCCATGCGCAGGATAAACATAACCGTCGCGGTCGGCAGGAGCGCTGGAATATCGATATGGATCATCCGCTTAAACTTTCCCGCGCCATCCATCGTCGCCGCCTCGTACAAAGACGGGTCGACCGCAGAAAGCGTGGCAATATACAAAATACTGTCCCATCCAAGGTGCTGCCATACCTCCGTCCAGACATAGATACTGGGAAATGCGGAAGCGCTTCCCATCAGGTTTGGAAGCTTAAATCCGAAAATACCCACCAGCTTTGCGATAATACCGGTGCTCGGAGACAGAAAGAGAATGATCATTCCGCACATGACGACCGTCGATATAAAATGCGGCAGATACGTCGACACCTGGAAAAATTTCTTAAACCGCTTTGCATGCAGCTGGTTACACATCAGCGCCAGAGCAATCGGGAGCGGAAACGTCACGGCGACAGTATAGATACTGATGACAAGCGTATTTTTGATCGTCGGCCAGAACTGATAGGAGCTGAAAAACTGTTTAAAGTTTGCAAAACCGACCCACTGGCTCCCCCAGATCCCTTTTGACGGGACAAAATTTTTAAATGCGATCACAACCCCATACATCGGATAGTATGTAAACAACAGAAACAGGATAATGGACGGAATCATCAGAAGATAAAGCGCCCCGCTCTCCTTTAGTTCCCGCAGTCGTTTCTGCGGATTCCGTTTTGCAGCAGCCACCCCGTCCGAAGCTGCCTTTTCCTTTTTTGCCTTTTCATTGGTCTTCACAACTTACCCCTCCTCTTTTTCTCATTTCATGTGCCTATCATGATATATTCGATTTTTTTATATTTCTCATACCCGTTCCGGTCGATTTTTACGTCCACGTTCCCGCCGCTTCTGGTAAACACATAGCGGTCAGACGCCCCGTCGCGGTATGCAAAATCGACGCCGTTGTCCCGGTAATGTACATACTGCCCGTCCCCCGGAAATACCAGCATTTTCAGCGTGTCATACGGGCGCTCCCCGACATACTGCATCACCTCGTAAGTCGGAATCAAGCTTCCCTCCTTCGCAAACAACGGACAGACGTCAAGCGGTGCGTCCACCAGATGATACTGCCCTCCGGCAAACGCTTTTCCGGTAAAAAAGTCGTACCAGGTTCCCTCGGGCAGGTAAACCGATTTCTTTGTCGCGCCCTGCTCCAGTACCGGCGCCACAAGAAGATTCTCTCCCACCAGAAATTCACCGTTATTGTTCCAGGTCTCCGGATCATTTTCATAGTGGAACACCAGAGGCCGCAGAACCGGATAACCGGTCTTCTCCCCCTCAAAAAACAGATCGTAAAAATACGGCAGGAGGCGATATCGCAGCTCGATATATTTCCGGTTGATGGCAAGCGTCTCCTCGTCAAACTGCCACGGTTCCTGCCGCTTCGTATTCTTTGGAGAATGATTGCGGAACAGCGGCGAAAATGCTCCGACCTGTACCCAGCGGCAGAGCAGCTCCGGTGTAGTATCCGCGCCAAAACCGCCTACGTCTGTGCCCGCAAATGCAAAACCGCTCAGACCAAGATTACACAGCTGCGGAACCGCCATCGCAAGGTGCGCCCAGAGACTCTGGTTATCACCCGTCCAGACAGTCGAATATTTCTGCGTCCCGGCGTAGCAGGCTCTTGTGATCACAAACGGCCGCTTTCCGTCCGCCCGCTTAAGCCCCTCATATGTCGCCTGTGACATCAGATGCCCGTAACAATTGTGCATCGCGGCGTGAGAAGACGGCCCGTCCTCGTCGGTGAACACAATATCGTCCGGCAGTTCCCCCCGGAAACTTGCAGGCTCGTTCATATCGTTCCACACGCCTTTAAACCCCAGATCCGTCAGATATTTCTGCTTACCGCCCCACCATGCGCGCACATCCGGGCTCCCGAAATCCGGATAAACCGCTTCGCCGGGCCACACAACGTTGACGTAGATCTCACCGTCCGGACTTTTTACGAAATACCCCTCTTTTACGCCTTCATCATACATATCGTATCCTGGTTCGCGCTTTACGCCCGGATCGATAATCGGCACTGCCTTAAACCCGTCTCTGGCAAGCTCCTCCAGCAATCTGCCCGGAGCGCCAAAATCGCCTTCATTCCAGGTAAATACACGAAAGCCGTCCATATAGTCCAGATCAAAATGAATCGTATCACACGGAATTTTTAATGATCTGAACTTCGCCGCCACCTCACGCACATCCTGCGCGCTCTCATACCCCCATCTCGACTGGTGGTATCCAAGCGTCCAGAGTTGTGGCAGCGGCGTCCGCCCGGTCAGGTACGTATAATTTGACACAACTTCCGGCATATTATTCCCGCCGATAAAATAGTAGTCCAGATCTCCACCTTCTGCGCCGTAATAAAAATAGTTTCTGTTCTCTTTTCCGAGATTGATATGAGACCGGAACGTATTATCGAAAAAGAGACCAAACACCCCCTGGCTTTTGAGCGTAATCAGAAACGGCACCGACTTGTATAAAGCCTTGTAGGCGTCCGTGTGCGCATGCGGGTCGTCCGTATTCCAGTTTTCATACTCATAATTTCTCTTATTCAGAAACCCCGTCTTATCCCCGAGACCATAAAATTTTTCGTCGCCGTCCATGCATTTTATGGTCTGCACCGGATAATTGCGCTCCAGCAGACGGGAAATATCATGCCCTTCCTCTGCCAGAAGCTTTTGCATGCGTGGACTGATGACAGAACGGATTTGCCTCTCCTTCCGGTAATCCGCACACAAAAGCGTACCGTCGGCCCTGTAAAAATCCATAAATAAACCGTCATACACCTTCACCATAAGGGACGGCGTTCTGATTACAACCGCATCTCCCTCCTCGCACACCACAGGCTCCGCCTGCTCCGGCGTCACACCCGTAACCGCTTTCGAACCATATCTCTTTGGCTGAAGCGGACGGAACACATGGATGATGTCGTCCTTCCACACAGTAACACATACCAGGCCGTCTTCCGATGAAATATCAACCTGGCTGCCATGTACCTCATACGATATGCTCCCCGACGGCATATCAGCCACCTCCCTGTCTTCTCACATTTTTTACAGAAAGACCATCTCTTTTCATCTGATCATGGTTATATTATATAGAATCCACACTTGTCGCTCTTTCATTTTTATGGAATGTGCATAACAAAAACGAGACATCTTTGCGATGTCCCGTTTTTTTTGCCTTCGTTTTTTTGTTAATCAATATCCGCTTTTTTATAATTTTTCAGGATTACTCCGGTATTCGTTGGGCGTCATCCCCGTCATGTCACGAAATGTCTTGCTGAAATAAGAGAAATTACTGTATCCGACCTCCATCGCAATCCGGCTCACCGGAAGTGCCGACTGGCGGAGATATTCTTTTGCCCGCTCAATCCGGCGCGCCGCGATGTAGGACGGAAGCGTCATCCCGGTTGTGCTTTTAAACAATTTTGAAACGTAATCCTGCGACAGATATACCTCTTTTGCCAGAAGGCTTCTTGAGAGATCGCTCCCCAGATGAGTCTCTATGTACTGCTTCACCTGTTCTACCACGTCTCTGCTGTCATCGGTAAACTGTCTGCTCCCTTCAAGCCTGCCAAAAATCCAGCGCACAAACTCCTGCGCCCCGCAGAGCGAGCGTCTGGCATCCCTCTCTTTTCGCACAAATTCCTGGCTGTCAAACAGACTTAAAAAACTGAGTTTGTGCTTTTCAAAATAACCATATAAAAACTGCTCCAGCTCCTTTAAAAACCGATCTGCATTCTCATACGTCAGTGTCCCCGCCTCAAAGGACTTCTGAAGCCTCTCGCACAATTCCGGGCAGATCTGGCCGATCTCTCCGCCGGCAGACTTCTGCCAGACCTCCCAGGGCGGCCGTTCATATCCCTCCTCGCCTGTATTGCGCATACTCCGCTCTTCCAGAATCCCGTCCGCCCCCGGCAGAAAACGCTTTTCCAGCTCTTCCAGCCTCTCCCAGCTTTTTCCTGTTTCCATAAACGGGCGCGCCTGTCCGATATACATGCTGACATTCTGTGGTACGGCATACTCCAGATGCTTCTTCCATTCCCGCGAAATTTCACAAAATGCTTCCTGATTTTCTGTTTTTTTTACCACCAGCACCCAGGCCGTCTCCAATACTCTGACCACCGCCTCAGGCTCTGCATTCTTCTTTTTAAAAAAGGCTGCGGCCAGGCTGCAGAGCCTGTTGTGAAAGAGCATCAGCTCCCGGCGATAACCGTCTGCCCGCGGATCTGCACACACCCGCAGCAAAAGCAGATAAAAAACATCTTCCCTGCGGTATCTTCCCTCCCGGACTGCTTCCTTAAGCATCGCGGCATGTCCTGTGATCTCCTCAAAAAACGCCTTCCAGAATCTGCTGTCATCCGTCTTTCTGCCGCTCACATCTTCCTCGTTTTTTTCTGTTATATATTCCCTCACGACTTCCGCCAGCACAATTTCCAGCTCCTGATTTGTGATCGGCTTCAGCAGATATTCCCTTGTAGACAGGCGAAGCGCCTTCTGCGCATACGCGAAATTTGCATAACTGCTCAGAAAGACACATTCCGTCCTTTGTTTCCTGCTCCGCACCCACTCCAGCAGCTCCAGTCCGCTGCCCTGCGGCATATCAATGTCACACAATAAAATCTGAACCGTAACCTCTTCCAGAAGCTTCTGGGCCTGCCGGATATTATAAGCAGTAAACACTGTCGATATGCCGATTTTTTCCCACTGCACCGTCTCCTCCAGCTTTTCTACGAGATACCTGTCATCATCCACAATCAATATACTGATTTCCATAAACTCACACCTCTGCCACAACAAATTGCACCGGATTCCCGTCTATACTATTTTAGAGTATAAACGATTTGCCTTTTCATTTCAATACGTGTGGCAGCACCGTCTCATTCCGGCATATACGATACCGGCTATATCTTTTCCGGCAGACATATGTTATACTGAAACCAGCAGACAACCGGGGATACCGGCTATTACGATACACTTTCCATGGCCGTCCGGGTCGTCACGCCGATCCTCTCCGTTTTTCTGCCCGGACCAGTGCGGATGGTAAGGCACGACGACTTAAGACCGGAGAAAAACAGAGCGTACTGAAAAATTTTGATATGGATGATGAAACAGAAAGAAGGTACAAACCAATGAAAAAATTACTGACCCTTTCCCTGTCTGTCGCAGGCCCGGCAGCACTCTATCTTTATCTTGTGGCCCCGCGCAGAAAAAACAGGCCGGACCGCAGCCCGTTTCTGGGCGTACACTATGCACACCGCGGCCTGTTTGACAACCAGTCCGACGCGCCGGAAAACTCCCTCGCGGCTTATAAAAAAGCTGTGGCGGCGGGATACGGCATCGAACTGGACGTACAGCTCTCAAAAGACGGAATTCCCGTCGTATTTCACGACGCCAGTTTAAAGCGGATGTGTGGAACAGAGGGAAATGTATGGGATTACACACTGGCAGAATTAAAAGAAATGAGGCTGGCAGACTCACAGGAGTGCATACCAGCCTTTTCGGAAGCGCTTAAAACGATAGACGGAAAAGTCCCGCTGATCGTCGAATACAAACTGGACGTCGTAAATACCACCGTCTGTATTCGTGGAAACAGACTGTTAAAAGCTTACCGGGGCCCTTACTGCATCGAATCCTTCCACCCGCGCGCCCTGCGCTGGTACAGAAAACACCGCCCCGACGTCCTGCGCGGTCAGCTGGCCATGGATTTTAAGAAAGATAAAGGATATTATGAAAAACCCGGCTTTTTCATTCTGAGCCATCTGCTCACAAACGTTCTGACGAGACCGGACTTTATCGCGTTCCGTCACACCGACGCTTCCTCCTTCTCCAGGCGCGTCTGCAGACGGCTCGGCGCGCTCTCCGTGGCGTGGACCATCAAAAATCAGGAACAGTATGAAGCTGCAAAAGATAATTTCGACCTGTTTATTTTTGACAGCTTTCTTCTGCGGCCAGCTAAAACCGGCAGTAAAACAGATACATTCTGATTCCTTTATCGCCCAGGGTTCCGTCTCAGTCTTTCTCTTCCAGAGATTCATCCTGCAGCCGGTCAAATTCCGCCATGCACTCGTCCACGGTGGCCCCGTTTAACAATTTGCGCACAATCAGACAGGTATTCCCCCACTGTTCCACTTTCATCCCTGCATTGGAACCAAGTACATAAACATTTTCGCTGATACGGTCATATAAAGGTTTCAGTGCGGGGATACAGTCCACCGCGACATTTCTGGAAGGAGAGATCACCCTGTTTGTCTCTGTGTAAACCGTGAGCGATTCGTCGGATAAGATCTCATCCAGCAGCTTTTTTGCCTCTTCCACGTTTTCTGCGTCCGCACAGACGCCAAACCCTGTTATCGACACGACCGGCATCTGCCCGAGGCTGCTCGGAAAACCGATGACCTGCAGATGAAAATCCGGATTTCCATAGGCAGTCTCCGCATTGGCAGCTCCCCAGTATGCCATGACAATCGGCGTTTTCTGTGCCAGAAAGTCCGGCCCCTCTCCGTCGATCGCCTCACTGACAGAAGCCTTCTGCGCGTCGATATACCCCAGATCGATCAGCTGTTTTAAAAATTCAAAACCGGGACGCATATAGTCGCTGTATCTGCTCGCACCGCTGTTGAGCGCCTCAATCTCCGCTTCCACATCTCCCCCGTTATACATCCGGGCATAAGCCTGTGCAAAGACAAAGTTCTCCAGCCACCAGCGGTTTGCCCCGACCGGAGTCTCTATCCCGTTTTCTTTAAACACCTTACAGCATGCCAGAAAATCCTCCGGCGTTTCCGGCAGGGACAGACCGTACTGGTCAAACATGTCTTTATTTACAAACAGACCGTTTGCCACCACTTCCTGCGGAATTGCCACCAGTTTTCCATTAACCGTATTGGCCGTGCGCACCACCTCCCGCAGATTCTGTGCGCTCGAAAGTCCCGAAAGATCCGCAAGCCTCCCCTCTTCTCCCAGAATCTGTATGGTATCGGGATTCAGCAGATAAATATCATCCATATGATTGCGAACGCGGTCAAGCGTGACATCATCATAGCTTTTCTCCTGATAATTTTCTGCCGTATACGTTTTATAACCCACTTTTATATTCAGTTTCTCCTCCGCCATGCCGACCGTCAGATCAAATGCCGTCCTTGCAATATTATCGGCATCCGGGTTTGTCTTTTCCATCGGACTGAACAGGCTGACAACCTCAGCCTCTTCTTCTTCCACAGTGATCAGATTCGCGCCCCCGTCTCCATTTCCCTGGCATGCCACAATTCCCGATGCTGCCAGAACCACCAGCACCGCCGCCCATTTCCTCTTTTTCAGGCTACCTCGTTTCATACTTCCCCTCATTTCCACACTGCTTTTTTGCATCCTGCGTCTGCCGCCGGCTCATCTGTCCACGCACTGCCGGATCACTTTCTTTAACAGTTCCACATCGATCGGCTTTGCGACATGAAAATTCATCCCGGCCGCCAGCGCCTCTTTTTCATCTTCCGCAAACGCATTCGCCGTCATGGCAATAATCGGTATCTCCCCCGCATCGCTGCGTTTTAAAGCCCTTATCGCCCTCGTCGCCTCATACCCGTTCATGACCGGCATCTGGACATCCATTAAGATTGCGTCAAATTCCCCCTGTGCGGCGTTTTCAAAACGCTCCAGGGCAAGTTGGCCATTTTCGGCTATCTCACAGGCCGCTCCCTCGATCTTTAAAATCTCAATCAGAATTTCCGCGTTGATTTCATTGTCCTCCGCTGCAAGAAAACACATTCCTTCCAGGCTCAGCCCCTGTGCGCTCCCGGCATGCTCCTCGTCTGTCTCCACCGTCTGCATCTCTCTGATCTTCTCCTGCAGGGCCGATACAAAAAACGGTCTGATCAGGATACCTGCGTTTTTCATCCGGAATACCGCTTCCATGCCGTCCGTATCGAACGCCGCCAGAAACAAAACCGGCGTCATCTCTCCGGTCTGTTTCCGAATGGATTCCGCCATCTGTATGCCGTCCACATCCGGCAGATTCCAGTCCAGAAGAATCATGTCATATGCCGCCTCCGGACTGCTGCCGTCTGTGACCAGACGCAAAGCTTCTTCCGCGCTGACCACCGTATCCACAGAAACTTTTGTGTCTTCCATCAGTGTCCGGATACCTTCACAGCTCCTAACATCGCCATCTATGGCAAGAATACGTCTGATTCCGCTTTTCTCCCAGAACTGCAGATTGATCTGCTCCTCCGGTATGCGGAACTCCATCTCAACCCGGAACAGACTTCCTCTTCCCACTTCGCTGGAAACCTCGATCGACCCGCCCATCAGCTCGACTATATTTTTGGTGATAGCCATGCCGAGTCCTGTTCCCTGCACCTTATTCGTCGTGCTGTTCTCCGCCCTGGTAAATGCGTCGAAAATCGTCTCCAGATACTCCGGCGTCATCCCGTATCCGTCATCCTCCACCTCGATGAGCATATGCTCATACTGATCGGAACGCTGTTTTAAACCGGCCATCCGCAGCCAGATATTGCCTCCCTCCTGCGTATACTTTACGGCATTGGAGAGAAGATTGATCAGAATCTGATTGATTCTCGTCTCATCCCCCAACAGGCACTCATGCCGGATCCCCGTCACCTCGACATGAAAAATCTGCTTTTTTTCTTTTGCCATCGGACGGATTATGGCGTCCACGGAGGAAATCAGATCATTCAGCGCAAACTTTTCAAATGAGAGCACAACTTTTCCGCTCTCGATTTTGGAAACATCCAGAATATCGTTGATCAGACTCAGCAGATGCCGCCCCGACGCCATAATCTTCTTTGTATACTCCCTCACTTTCGCCGGGTCTTCCGCATCCGTCGCGAGCAGCGTTGTAAATCCTAAAACCGCATTCATCGGTGTCCGGATATCATGCGACATATTCGACAGAAACATGGTCTTGGAATTGCTCGCAATCTGCGCCGCCTGCAGTGCTTCCGCGAGCTGTCTGTTGTGCATCTCCCGCTCTGCCTCCCGCTCCTTTCTGATTCTGATCTGTTCCCTCTGATTAAAATAGTATAAAACACAGCACAGAAAAAATGCAATCAGCATCACGGCCACGACAATGAAGATATTCTGGTTAACCGTTCTCCCCTCCTGCTGAATCGCCTCAACCGGCACATATCCGATCAGATAGATCGCCCCGTCGTTGACTGCCCACATATAATTCAGCGCTTTTTTTTGACGGATATCATGATAAAACAGAATGTTTTTCCCGTTTGCCACGCAATCGCCTACTTCCGCCCGGAGAGTCTCGTCCACAATATCGTTTGCACGGTAAAAATCGATCAGATTGACATGTCCTGCGCTCCGTTCTCCCATCCCTTTTGGCTTTAACACAAACCGCTCGGTTTCCGCGTCCATAATGTAGAGCATCGCCCTTTTGTTATAAAATCCTTCCGGGAGCGATCTGTCGATGGCATCAAAAACATACTCGATATAGAGAACCGCGATCTCTCTCCCGTCTTTTAAAACGGGACATTTCATCGTATACGCCCATGTCCCCATATAATTCAGATAAGACTGGGAAACAGCCAGTCCGTCTATCGTCTTTCCGGAAGAAAAATCAAGCCCCTCCTCGGAGAACACCTCCCCCGTATTGGAGACGCCCTCCGTCTCCCCCGACCGGATCA
The DNA here is from genome assembly GCA_947649645.1 of uncultured Roseburia sp. Lineage (GTDB taxonomy): Bacteria > Bacillota > Clostridia > Lachnospirales > Lachnospiraceae > Roseburia. The sequence continues at coordinate 44,232 of CANSSP010000007.1, forward strand.
GCGATATCCGGACCATCGACTGATCCGTCTCATAGGTCCGGATATAATTTTCCGGATCTTTAATCACCACAAGCTCCTTCGCGATAAACCGCTGAAACTCCGCCTCTTTTCTTAAGATCGCTTCTATCGTACATTGGATCAGATCCAGGCTCTCGCTCAGATTCTGGATCGCCGATGCGGACATTTCCGCCGTAATCTTCCGCGACACCGAAAAGACAACCACTCCCAGAATACAAAAAACCAGTATAATAGAAAAAAGCAGAGGTACGCCCCTATCCTCCCCGTTCTTATTTTGTTTCCATTTCCACTTCATTCCCAAACCCCATTAATCCTTCGCATTTACCATTGTTTTACAGGTTCCCGCAATGCAAAATCCCGCTCATCTGACAAACTGCTCTGCATACTCCTGAAGCTGTGCATAATAGTGATTATCCGAAATCATCTCCATAATATCCTTCGCGTGATACCCATAAATTTCATTTCCCGAAAACAAAAGATACAAAAACATCCCCAGAATTACAACCGCCGCCGTCAGTTCCAGCCTGAAAAAAGATACCGGCAGTTCCTCCGGGTCCACCTCGGACGACCGCACTGCCTGCCCGTCGCTCTCCCCGTTTTCAAAAGAGCTGCGGATACTCGCAACGTATTCTCTTCTTCTTTCCACATATCCGTCTGTCATACTTCTTCTCCCGCACACTTCCTCTTGTTTACAGTATATTCAGCGGCCTGTAAAAGTTGTCTGCGGCGGACTGTTTAAACGTACTCTTTTATAAAATCATCTTCATCAGCGGCAGTTTCTTCAGAATCGCCACAAGAATCAGCCGGATGACAAAAACAACCAGGATTTCCAGTATGTACGCCGGAAGAAATCCGACAAACGGAGAAAGCGCTCTGAAAATAATATCCATCTTTCCGCCTGTTCCGATAAACCCGTCCAGCAGGTAAATTCCAAATACCATATCGCCCACAAACGGGAGGAGCTTTTTCAGCCACCCGGGCATCCATTTCTCACTGATCAGGGTTCTGCAATCCAGAAAAAGCAGCATCGCCGGGATCGCCGTCAGAAACCCCAGAAAAAGCTCCCCGTAAGCTCCCGTCTGCGCATAGTCCTTCAATACCAGTTTCCGGGTAAAATAAAAGCTGATCAGCAGGGCTGTATTGACAAAAACGCCTTTCCAGTTCCGGAATTCCTCTTCTGTGACAAACCGGTCTATGCCATATCCGACAAGCGGATAAAAGAGCAGATCCGCCAGAATCGGCGAAACACTCAGATACCCGCACAGCCACCACTGCTTCAGATTGCCGAGCACCGGAAACACACAGCCAAACACAATCTGCAGCAGAATCAGATACTGAAACGTCTTCCGATCCATATTCTGAGCCAGCGGCCTTAAAATCGGTAAAAGAAGCAGAAATCCCAGATAGGAGTACAGATACCAGTATGGCAGAAATGCCACCTCGCGCGGAAGCAGAAGAATAAAAGAAAGCAGGGAAAAAGATGCCGCTCCTTTTACGGCCATTTTTAACTTATACAGAAAAGAAAAAACAGCAAGCGCAAGAACGCATCTTACGATTCTTTTACGAAAGAGATCAGAAAAACTCTCCGTCTTTCCCAGAAGCAGTGCTCCCGATATCATAAAAAATACAGGAACCGCGATTTTGCAGACCATGGACAAAAACATGGAAATCTCAAATTCCACCCCGCTCTGCACCTGAAAAGACAGATAGGCCGGAGAATGATTGTACATGACAAGCAGAACCGCTGCCACTCTCAGCGCATCCAGATAATATTTTTTCCTTTTTTCCATTCCGCTCATGTTTCCCTCTTTCTGCCTTCTCAGCCGTCAGCCTGTTTCTTTTTCTCTGCCAGGACAGTCCGCATCCTCCGAGGAAAGGCCTGCAGCGGAAAGATCAGCAGATGATCCACGACTGCCGCCCCTATAAGAGATATCAGCAGCGTAAGTACAACCGCCAGCAGACAGCCCCCGATGACGCCTCCGCTCATCACGTCTACCTTCAATACCTTCTTTACCACATAGTGCAAAGTTCCCCAGTGGATCAGAAGTATGGAAAAACTATACCTTGAGAGCAGACGCACCGGAAGCCGCGCTCTGTCTTTTCCGGCAGACAGCCGCCTTACCGCCAGAAAGACGGCCGCAGAAAACAGCATCACCGCCGGAGCATTGTGATCGAACAAAATCCGGTATGTGTCCGTATATAAAACCCGGAAAACAGACAGCGCATATGAGACAGCGCCTGCGACGATAAAAAAGCGCTCCAGCCGCCTGCTACATTTTTCCGCCAGAAAATATCCCAGCACAAAAACTCCCGCAGAGGTGTCGACTATCCTGGCAAGAACAGGAATCCTCCCATACATGGGAAAATACAGGTCAAAGGCATTTGCGATAAATATCACAGCTATCACACCGCCAAATACGCCGTCCGGAATGCGCCCTAAAATCTGTCGCAAAAACGGCGTGAGGACATACAATTCCAGAATCACATAAACCAGCCAGAAGTGCGGCGCCTCATAGGGTTCACCAGCCAGAATCCGCTGCAGCATGGGAATCCAGTTTACAGGATAAAGCCAGGCTGGCCCTTCCTTCGCACAGACATACAAAATATAATAGACAACCAGCGGTATGGCTGTCTTTGTAAACCTTTTCGCAAAAAAGGCGCCCGCGCTCTCTCCCCGGACCGGAAGCAGAAGCGCGCCGCTGATCATCAGAAATAAAGGGTTGCACATCAGAAAAGTAAATGTGAGTGCATCAAGGATGCGAAACGGCATACACCCCGGCAGAAGCTGTGCGGCAGCCAGCGAAAACACATGCACACAGACGACAGACACTGTCGCCGCCGCGCGCAGGTCATCCAGCCAGACCAGATGTCCCCTCCCCGTATTGCCTTTTTGTTCTCTCTGTCCTCTCTCCACGCCATTTACACCCAATTGTTCCCGCTTCTCCCCATCTCTGTTTTTTCACAGCGCGCCCGTGTCCGTATCTCCTATCGCTTGGACAATTCTTCCGTAATCTCTTCCCAGGTCACGCCCTTCTCCGCCATCAGCACCATCATATGATACAGGAAATCTGAAATTTCGTACTTGATTTCCTCCGGATCCGGATTCTTCGCGGCGATTACCATCTCCGTCGCCTCCTCGCCGATTTTTTTGAGAATCTTGTCAATCCCTTTCTCGAAGAGATAATTTGTGTAAGATCCTTCTTTCGGATTCATTTTCCGGTCGATGATAATGCCATAAACGTCTTCCAGTACCTTGAGCGGATTTTTCTCGATATATTCTTTCTTTACAATCTCGTTGAAAAAACAGCTCTGACTCCCGGTGTGGCAGGCAGGCCCCACCTGCGAAACCTTGGCCAGGATCGTGTCAAAATCACAGTCCGCCGTAAGGGACTTGACATACTGGATATGGCCCGAGGTCAGCCCCTTTGTCCACAGCTCCTTACGGCTCCTGCTGTAATACGTCATCTTGCCGATATTGATCGTGGTCCGGAATGCCTCCTCGTTCATATAGGCAAGCATCAGCACCTCATCCGTGCGGTAATCCTGCACGATCACAGGAATCAGACCGTCTGCATTCTCCTTTAAGTCCTCCCAGTGCAGCGCGGGTTCAAAGTTGTCCATCTTAATTCCGTTTTCCGAAAGTCTGGCTTTTAGTTCCATAATGTCCATCTCCGGGCGATTGATGAAATCCCCGGCAATGCCGCGCACATTGCTCCGTTTCAGGACGCCCGCTACCTTTTCAAAATCACAGATATCAAAATAGACCACATAGGGCACGTCCGTGACGTTCTCAATGGCGTCTAACACTCTGGTATTCAGAACGAGCAGCTCATGAAAATGTTCGTTCATCTCCTTCTGATGCTTAAAAACAAAATCGACGTTCTCAACGGACACTAAAATGCGGTCTTTTCCGAAACGTCTGCTCGCCTCTTCCGCCAGTTCCATGCTCCCCTGCTTCGCACCATTTACGATCACCTGCAGACATCCCGCATAGATAAACTTCTTAATGTCCTCAAGGCGGTTGATGTTTCCTCCCGCGCAGACTTTGATCTCAACATTGCGGTTGATATTCTTGATGGTGTGAATATTTCTCTCATGCTCGTCGTCGTCATCCGAAAGATCAAATACGATAATCTTGTCGATACCGCTGTCATTGTAAAGTTTGGCCAGGTGCAGCACATCATCGAGGGGCTCAAAATCGTCGATGCCTTTTACCGCCTGACCATTTTTCAGATAAATGGTTGCTACGATATTCTTATGTTCCATACTGCCTCAAACCTTTCTAAAAACTATACCATGCCCGGCCTAAAGACTCCCTTTTGTGGACAGAACATCCGCAATCCGCGGGTCCGTCGAAGTCGCATCGTCAAGCGCCCTGGCAAAAGCCTTGAACATCGCCTCGATCATGTGATGGTTATTGCCGCCGGAGAGCACCTTAAGATGCAGATTCATGCCTGCCGTATACGATATGGCATAAAAAAACTCTTTTACCATCTCCGTGTCCATATAACCCACGCGCTCCATGGTAAATGTCCCGTCAAAGGAAAGATAAGGCCGTCCGGACAGATCCAGGGCGCACAGCACCAGCGTCTCATCCATCGGCAGAATGCAGCTCCCGAAACGGCGGATCCCCTTCTTATCGCCCACCGCCTCTTTTATCGCACTTCCCAGAACGATGCCGGTATCCTCGATCGTGTGGTGGCAGTCGACAGCCAGATCTCCCTCCACGGCCACTGTCAGATCGAAAAAACCATGTTTTGCAAACCCTTCCAGCATATGATCAAAAAAACCGATCCCTGTCTGGACGGCGCTCTCTCCCGTTCCGTCCAGATTAAGGCCAAGTGAAATATTCGTCTCTTTCGTTCTGCGTTCAATATCTGCCGATCTGCTCATCCCTTCAGCCCTTTCTCTTATTATACACCATTTCTCACTATTCTTCAAACCTTATACGTATGGAATTTGCATGCGCCGTAAGCCCCTCGCATTCCGCAAACTGCACAATATCCCGGTATACCGGCTCAAGCGCTTCCCGCGAATACGAGATCACACTTGATTTTTTGATAAAATCATCAACTTCCAGCGGAGAGAAAAACTTTGCCGTTCCGTTGGTCGGCAGCACATGGTTCGGTCCGGCAAAATAATCGCCCAGCGGCTCGCTCGAATATTCCCCGACAAAAATCGCCCCTGCATTGCGTATCTTTGTCAGGACTTCAAACGGATTTTTTGTCACAATCTCAAGATGTTCGGAGGCAATGTCATTTGCCGCCGCGATGGCATCTTCCATCGTATCCGCCACGAGAATATAGCCGTACTGATCCAGTGATCTGCGGATCAGTTCCCCACGGGAGAGCTCCGACGCAAAGCGCTGCGCTTCCGCGGAAACTTTCCCGGCGAGCTCCTCGCTCGTCGTGATCAGAATCGCGGACGCCATCTCGTCATGCTCCGCCTGTGACAAAAGATCGGCTGCCACAAAACGCGGATCAGCCGTTTCGTCCGCGAGCACCAGGATTTCGCTGGGCCCCGCAATCGAGTCGATGCTCACATAGCCAAACACCGCCTTTTTGGCAAGCGCAACATAAATGTTGCCGGGACCAACGATCTTATCGACTTTTGGTATGCTCTCCGTGCCGAACGCCAGAGCCGCGACGGCCTGGGCCCCGCCGGCCTTGTAGATTCTGTCAACCCCCGCTTCCTTTGCCGCCACCAGAGTGGAGGCACAGATTCTGCCGTCCCTGCCCGGAGGCGTCGTCATAACGATGTTGTCGACCCCGGCCACTTTTGCAGGGACCACATTCATCAGCACAGAGGAAGGATAGACGGCCTTCCCTCCGGGCACATAGACGCCGACCGTCTGAAGCGGCGTTATTTTCTGCCCCAGGATAATCCCGGTATCCTTCGTGTCAAACCAGGAATTACGGCTCTGCTTCTGATGATATTCCCTGATATTCACAAGCGCTTTGCGGATGACGTCAAGAAGTGCAGGATCGACATTCCTGTATGCCTCTGCGATCTCCTCCTCGGTCACAAGGACATTCCCCGCATTGATATCCGCGCCGTCGAACTGCTTCGTATAGGAGAACACAGCGGCGTCCCGCTTTTCCCTTACCGCGGCAATGATTTCATTCACACGCCCCTCATACTCCCCATAGGAGTGCGGGCTGCGCTTCAAAAGATTTTCCAGTAAATCCGACTGTGTCTCTGTGGTCAGTTTTAAGATCCTCATGTCTGTTTCCTTTCTGCGTCAGTCTGCCAGTGCCGCCTTTAAATCCGCGATCAGTTTTGTAATCCGCCCGCTTTCCATCTTCATGCTCACCTGATTTACCACCATGCGGGCCGAGAGCGCACACACCTCTTCGAGCACATAAAGCCCGTTTTCCCGCAGTGTGGAACCCGTCTCCACAATATCGCAGATCACCTCGGAAAGTCCCACGATAGGCGCAAGTTCAATCGAACCGTTCAGCCTGATAATCTCAACGTTCTGATGTTTCTTATTGAAAAAATAATCTTTTGCGATATGTGGATACTTCGTCGCCACGCGGATTTGTTCGCGATGAAGAAGAAGCTCTGCCGCCTCCTTTGGACCGCAGATACACATTCTGCATTTTCCGAAGCCAAGGTCGAGCACTTCATAAATATTTCTTCCCTCTTCCAGAATCGTGTCTTTTCCGACAATCCCGATATCCGCCGCTCCGTATTCCACATAGGTTGGCACATCCGGCCCTTTTGCCAGAAAAAAACGCACTTTCTGTTCCTCATTGACAAAGATCAGTTTCCGCGTGTGTTTTTCCTTTATTTCTTCACAGGTAATACCGATTTTTTCAAACATTTCCAGTGTCTGATCCGCAAGCCTCCCCTTTCCCAGGGCAAACGTCAGATACCTCTTTCCTTCCATATATAAAGGCTCCTCCCATCCTTACGATTCGGCCGGCCTGATTCCCCGAAACCGGTTCTGAGCTATAAAAACCTTACCTCCGTGATATGATTTTGCTGTGCATAGGCCGCGTAATCCGCCTCCGTTTTTGCCGCATCCCTCGCCAGCAATAACACGGCCTGACCCGCGCTCCTGCGTTTTCTGGCCTGCAGAATGGCCTCGCTGCGCCCCGAAGGTCCATACACAAGCAGAAGCGAAAGACGGTTTACCGGAACTACAATCTTCTGCCGCAGAAGTACCGCCATCAGCTGATCAAGCACGATCGCAAATCCGATCGATGCGGACGCCTTTCCGAAATGGGTAAGAAGCTGATCATAACGCCCGCCCTGTACGATCGCCTCCCCGCTTCCAAACGTATACCCCGCAAAAATAATTCCCGTATAATACTGATAGCGGCTGATAATTCCGAGATCAAAAGAGACATAACGGGAAATCCCATAAATCTCAAGAATCGCATGAAGCTCTTCCAGCCTCCCGAGCGCCTCCAGAATACGCGGATACCCCGCCGCACAGCGCCTCACTGCGCCAAACCCTTCCTGCCCCGTATAAAAATTTCCGAGCATGCCAAAAAGCTGCTTTAACTCTTCCTTTAAGTTCATGGATGAAACCATCTCGTCTACACCGAAAAAATTTTTATTCGCGATCAGGCCGCGCAGCTCTTCCTCCTGCTCCTCCGCAAGTCCGGCCGCCTCCTTAAGCGCGCGAAAAAAATCCGCGTGACCGACACTGATCTGAAACTCCTTAAGCCCGGCCGCCCTTAAGCAGTCCACAACCATCGAGATCATCTCCGCATCGGCGTCCACACTTAAATCTCCGATCAGCTCGGCTCCAAGCTGCGTGTTTTCTTTCAGCCTCCCCTGGTAGCTGTTATTGTTGATAAACGTATTCCCGGCATAACAAAGGCGGATGGGCATTTCTTCCTCATGAAAGCAGGTCGCCGCGCAGCGCGCAACTGACGGCGTGATATCCGGCCTGAGCGCCAGCGTATTGCCCTCCCTGTCAAAAAATTTATAGAGGTCCCTCGACGGCGTCGTCCCGATCTCCCTTCCAAAGATATCGAAAAACTCAAACGTCGGGGTCTGAATCGGGCGATACCCGTACTGCCTTAACATCCTGTTAAGCTTTTCCTGTAAAACCAGTTTTTTTTCGCACTCTTCATTGTAAATATCCCGCACGCCATCGGGTGTGTGCAACAATCTTTCTCTCATCCTGCCCTCCATGCCCGCAACAGATTCCGATTTTGTGACTACGGCACAAAGACACATGCGCTGCCTGCTGCAGTTCCCTGTGCGGCCGTCACTTTGATCAATTAAAGCATTAATTCGTCAACGTATCCAGAAACAAAACTCTTTCGATTATAAGGGAAATCCATTTGCTTGTCAATCCCTCAGGAGCAGGTCTTTCTGCAGGGCGTTCAGATACGGTACTAAAACCCCTCTTTCTTTTTCAAGAAAAAAATCCGGTTCCAGCTCCTCATACCGGAAACTCTTACGGCCGCCCTCCCTGGAGCGGTTCCAGAATACCTTAAGCTTTTCAAACCTTAAGTAATAAAACACATCCCTGTTCGTATAACTGAGCAGAAAAAACGCGATTCCTCCCTGCTTCTCGAAGTTCTCCATAAAAACTACCTGATGCTCATGAATATTCTGAAGCGGAAACGTGTCCGAGTGGCATTCTTTTGCATCAAAGCAGACCGGTATCCCCTGCACGGCGCCGATATAATCGACCGTACTTTTCTGGTCAAAATACGCAAGCGTGATATGTCTTGTATCCTTGTCAATCCTGATCGGGGTAATCGGAGTCGGAATCTTCTGAATCAGCGCAAGCCCGTTTTCCAGATATTTCTCATTGGTCCGGTTAATGTACTCTTCCAGCGCGGATCCCCTTAACCCCCTCGAATTCCATGTCGCCATACTGCCCTCATTTCTCCAGCCGCCATAGTCTTACCAGATTTTAACACGAATTTCCCTAAGCCGCAACCGTCCGGCAACAGGCCGCCCGCCTACACCGCCGTCAGCACCATCCCCCACAGCGGTATGGTTATCATGGAAAGTACCGTAGACGCAATCACCAGTCTCGTCGCAAAGATCTCGTCCGCATGATATTTGCTGGCCAGAATGCTTGTCGTCGCTCCCGCCGGCATACCGGTCAGAATCACGCAGATTCCGGTGACCAGATATGGCATGGAAAGTATTCTGCACACGCCATATACCAGTCCGGGCACCAGCACCAGTCGCAGAACGCTGTATAAAAGCACTTCCCTGTCAAACAGCTGACGCAGGTCCGCTTTCGCAAGAATCATTCCGATGACCATCATGGACAATGCCGTATTACACCTTCCGACCGTCTGAAGCACGTCTGCCAGGATATCCGGCAGGGAAATCTGCAGTGACATAACCAGAATCCCGGCGATACAGGCCAGAATACAGGGATGTGTGACGACTTTCTTTATCGTACCTTTCCAGTCATTGCTCCTGGTGTAAATAGCAAGGCCGGATGACCACATCATAACCCGAAGCGGAATCAGAAACATATTTGCCATGGCAAGCCCCATTTCCCCAAACATTCCCTCCACGACAGGATTGCCCAGGAAACCGGCATTGGAACAGATCAGCCCGTACCGGAGGCTCATCTGATGGGATATTTCTTTTCTGGCATAAAGTATTTTTCCGGCAACGGAGCTGAATATCTGGATCCCGATACTGATGATCAGAACCATAAGAAACTGTCCCAGAACCCCCTCGATGCTCCCGGCCATAAATGCGCTTAAAATATTGCAGGGCAGGACAATATAAATCACAAGGTCTGTGATATTTTTCTGCCCCTCCTCCGACACCAGCTTTCTTTTTTTTGCCATCATACCGATAAAAATCAATGCAAACATTGTAACCTGCATCGCAATTATGTCTTTCATTTCATGCACCATTCATCCTTTCGTTTCCATTTACTTTAAGCCCGGCGATGCACTGACGGACCAGTCACAAGGTTTATCTTATCCTTGCTGATTTCATCTGCCGGTAGTATAATATTTTTATCCGGATTGTTCGTTATTCCATAATTGTAAGGAGATCAGATCATATGAAGGAGATTATCAGACAAAAAATACGTTACGGCTTCGACCGGATGATGACATCCATAAAATGGGTCATCTTTTCGCTTCTGTCGGGATGTGTGATCGGTACGGTGGGAACGGCTTTTTATTTTGCATTGTCCGTCGCAACTCTGATGCGCGAAAAAAATCCCTGGCTGCTCTTTCTGCTGCCGGTCGGCGGTCTGATTATCGTCGGATGTTACCGCCTTCTCCACGACGACAAAGACACAGGGACAAATCTGGTTCTCTCCGCAATTCATTCCGGAGACGAGCTTCCCCTGCGCATGGCGCCCCTGATTTTCCTGTCGACGCTGATTACGCATCTCTTCGGCGGGTCCGCCGGAAGAGAAGGCGCCGCCCTACAGTTGGGAGGCAGTATCGGAAACGGCATCGGCAGGCTCTTTTGTTTCGACGAAAAAGACAAGCATATCATGATTATGTGCGGCATGAGCGCCGCTTTTTCCGCGTTGTTCGGCACGCCGATGGCCGCGGCAATTTTTTCCATGGAAGTCGTCAGCGTCGGCATTATGCATTATTCCTCCCTTGTTCCCTGCGTGATTGCCTCGCTGATCGCCCACGCAATCGCCGTATCTTTCGGTGTTGCCCCGGAAGCTTTCCCACTGAAGAAGATCCCGTCTTTTACGTTTGGCTCCGCCGCTCTGGTATGTGTGCTTGCGATTCTCTGCGCGCTTTTAAGCATCTGTTTCTGCGTGATGCTGCACCAGGCAGAACATTTATACAAAAAATGGATCAGAAATCAGTATCTGCGCGCCTTTGCCGGCGGATGTGTCGTCATCGTCCTGACCCTCCTTGTCGGCAGTCAGACCTACAACGGCGCCGGCATGTCCATGGTCGGACATTGTATGGAAGGCACGGTTTATCCGGAAGCCTTTTTTCTTAAAATGCTCTTTACAGCTGCCACACTGGGAGCCGGATTTAAAGGCGGCGAAATCGTTCCATCCTTCTTCACGGGTGCTGCATTCGGCTGCCTGTTTGGAAATCTGACCGGATTTTCGCCTGCTCTGTGTACCGCCGTCGGCATGATCTCTGTCTTCTGCGGCGTGACGAACTGTCCGATCACGGCACTCCTTATCAGCTTTGAACTCTTTGGCTTTGAAGGAATGCCCTATTTTCTTCTGACAGCGGCTTTCAGCTACATGCTCTCCGGCTACTACGGTCTGTATCACAGCCAGAAAATCATCTATTCCAAATACAGGACCGATTATATCAACCGTAAAACACAGTAAGTCCCCTTTTGCTCCCGGTATCTTTGGGAGCAAAAGGGGCTTACTGTGAAAATATCTGCGATGCTTTCATTGCGGGCACGGCCTGTGCATCCGCCGTCACTCTTCTTCCGTCTCTGAAACCGCTTCATTTACCGCGGTATCCTCCATCTCCTCCATCTCGTTGATTTTCTGCGTACAGTGTGCGTCCTGCGCAATCGCGCTTAAAATCCGCCTGACATCCCCCGGCGTAAACATGGAAATGGCATGTGACAGATCTCCGATATTGGCCCGGTTCACCTTAAGACAGCCGCCGTCTTCGAGCGGAATCGTCAGAACCTGTTTCGGGTCGCTGATATCGCCGAGGCTGATCACCTGATTTTCATCGTCACAAAAAAACGTGACTCCGTGATACTGAATATACCCTTGTTCATCGGCCATAAAAGAATAAGGTGCCTTCTTCTCTGTCTCTATTTTTTTCTCCACGTAACTCCCGTCGATCATCGGCCTCGGCCTCTTCCCCGGGCCCTGTGTGCGTGAAAAATCCTGACTTCCTCCGATTGCCGATATTGACATAACTGCTTCCTCCTGTCGTCCTCATATTTGTTTCTCTCTTAGATTATCGGCAGAAAAAATTATTTTTTTCGGAAAATGTAACGAATCCTGCAATTATTGTCAGCAAATCGTTTCCATCGGCAACGCCCTGCGGACCGGCAGAGCCACCAGATACGCACCGACAACAGAAATCACATCTTTGATCAGATACGGCACGGAAACCTGCAGAAAGGAAACCGGAAATGTAACTCCCGCCACCACCGCATACTGGATTACCCCGAGAAGATGACATACCGCCAGCCCTGCAATGCCCATGGCAATACGCACAATAAAACTCTTTTTTGTCATCCCCGCTCCGCAGAGCGCTGTCAGAAAGAGAAATCCCCACAGAAATCCGCCGGTATACCCTGCCAGCCAGGACGGTCCGCCGGTCATCCCTGCAAATACGGGAACGCCCACCGTTCCCAGCAGCAGATAAATAACCGTAGACGCCGTCCCTCTGCGAAAGCCAAGCACATAGCCACACAGCGCCACCGCAAACGTCTGCAGCGTCACCGGAACACCGCTCGGCATCGGAATGGTCAGGATCGAAAGCACGCTTAAAACCGCCGTAAACATTCCGATTGTTACAATCGTTTTTGTCGATATCTTCATCTTCCGCCTCCATAAAAAATATGTCTGTGCTTCTACACAAAGATATCATATCTGCTTTCCGCCCGATTGTCAACCAGTTTTGTGTATCGGTTAACAATATATCGTCTCACAACAGACCAGGGCAGATTATCCGGCCGGTTCATCGGAAACTCTTAATCCAGCTGATCAGTGAGTCATGGTATACATTTTCCTTCACGTCCCTGCGCATCTGATCCGTCACCGGTCCGTTCTTCTCCATAATTGCGAGAATCGCTTCCTGAAGACCGGCGATCCTTCCTTCCTCAAATGCCTTCCGGCCGGCATCATCTTCTTTGTCCGCTGCAGCTGCCGCATCGGAAGAAACCGCTGCCTTTTTCGGTTCCGGAACGCTCTTCGTTACGGCCGCCTCTCTCCGCGTTCCATCCGCTCCCTTTTCTGTGACTTTTTCTCCTTTTTCCGCCGCCTTCTCTTCCGGTGCATCCGGAATCCTGACCTCCAGCACGACGGGCTCAAAATCACTTTTCTGCGGCGCACTGTTTTCCGTAACAGGAATCCAGATCTCTCCCGCGTCTGCCCTGACATTCACCGCGATCCTTCCGCCCTCCGCAGTCACTCTTTCACCGGAAAGAACGCCGATATACCCGGCGGCGTTTCCTGCCGGAAGCGTCATCACAAAATCACTGTCATCATTGTTCACCGATACAAGAACGGTCTCGCCCTGATATTCCCTGGAAAACGCATACTGCCTGTTTGTCAGGAGAAGCTCGTTGTAAGTTCCGTAAGAAAGAGCCTTCGTGCTCTGACGCACCCTGCCCAGCGCCGCAATCAGACGGGTAAATGAATTTTTCTCCACCGCATCTTTATAGTCGGAAAGAGCCAGTGCAGGACGCAGGGAATCGTCGGAAAAGCGCTCTTTTCTCCCCTCAATCCCAAACTCAGAGCCATAATAAACGGAAGGCACACCCGGCAGCGTATAGAGCAGGATGTGAACCGGGATAAAATGCGCCTTGTTGTTCAGCTTCGTGTAAATCCGCTCCACATCATGATTATCCACGAAATTGTATAGCTTAAGGCCGTCCGGCCGGTTTCCTCCCATTCCATAAAGACGCTTGACCGTGTGGGCGATCTCGAAATAATTGTGATCGTTGTGGCCGGAATAAAGAGCCTTGTGCAGGTTATAATTTGTCACGGAATGCAGGGTTCCTTCATTGACCCAGCGCGTATAATCGCCGTGAATCACCTCGCCCATCAGCCAGAATTCCGGCTTCACCTGCTCCGCCACCTGACGCAGCGCACGCATATAATCAAAATCCAGCACATCAGCCGCGTCCAGACGGATTCCGTCGATATCAAATTCACTGACCCAGAAGCGTACAACATCACAGATATACTCCCGGACCGCCGGGTTATGCTGGTTGAGCTTTACAAGAAGATTGTAGCCGCCCCAGTTCTCATAAGTAAAGCCGTCGTTGTACTCGTTATTTCCCCAGAAATTTACGTTGCAGTACCAGTCTTTATATTGAGATCCTTCTCTGTTCTTTTTGATATCCTGAAAAGCAAAAAAATCACGCCCCGTGTGATTGAACACGCCGTCCAGAATCACCCGGATTCCCTGCCGGTGGCACTCCGCCACAAAATTTGTCAGATCCTCGTTCGTACCCAGACGACTGTCCAGTTTTTTATAGTCCGTCGTCTCGTACCCGTGTCCGACCGATTCAAAAAGCGGACCGATATAAAGCGCAGTGCATCCGATCTCCTTCACATGGGAAATCCACGGGAGCAGCGTATTCAGACGGTGCTCCGGCTCCCCGTACGGGTTCTGCTTCGGCGCCCCTGTAAGCCCCAGCGGATAAATGTGATAAAATACTGCCTCGTCATACCATGACATAGATTGATACCTCCTAAATTATAGTTCCTTTCGGACGACGGTTTTCTCGAAAAAGTAAGTCCGCGCCCTCCCAAAAAACCTTTTTGAGACCTTATTATATCACAATCCGGCGGTTTATGGTACTGTTTTCCACGCTGTCTCATTTTATCTCTCCCGCCGCCCTGCATCTGATCGTGTGCCTATTCCCTCTGCCTGTAACAGGCACCGCCGCTATGTGTACGAAGTCAGGACTAAGACCGTGGGCATGTGCACCGGCCTGATTTCCCGCTCCGCAGATGCATATACAACGTTTCTGACATGCCGCTCCTTACCGCATCTCATCCCCGATGCGCCCCGCAATCCCTTCCGCGTCCAGCCTGTATTTGTGCAGCAGCTCTTTTGCCGGCCCGGATTCCCCGAACACGTCGTTCACGCCGATCCGGGTAAGCTTTGTCGGACATTTTTCACTTAATACTTCCGCCACAGCCGCGCCCAGACCACCGATTACAGAGTGCTCCTCCACCGTAAAAATTCTTCCGGTTTCCTTTGCCGCGCAGATCACAATCTCTTCATCAAGCGGTTTTATCGTGTGGATATTGATCACCCGCGCCTGAATCCCATTTTCCGCAAGCCGTTCTGCCGCAGACAATGCCTCGTAAACACACAGCCCCGTCGCAATAACCGTGCAGTCGCTGCCGTCGCGGAGCATGATCCCTTTTCCCAGTTCAAACCGGTACTCCGCCTCATCGTTGATCACCGGAACCGCAAGCCGTCCCAGTCGCAGATAAACCGGCCCCTCATGCTCATAAGCGGCTTTTACCGCCGCTCTCGCCTCCACGTCGTCGGCCGGATTGATTACTGTCATGCCCGGAATCGCGCGCATCAGGGCAATGTCTTCGTTGCACTGATGGCTGGCCCCGTCTTCCCCGACTGAAATTCCCGCATGGGTAGCCGCGATTTTCACATTCAGATGCGGATAGCCGATCGAATTGCGCACCTGCTCATAAGCACGTCCCGCCGCAAACATTGCAAAACTGCTGATAAACGGAACATACCCGCAGGTAGCCAGACCGGCTGCGATGCCGGTCATATTTGCCTCTGCAATTCCACAGTCAATATGACGCTCCGGAAATACTTTCTGGAAAACAGAGGTCTTTGTCGCCGCCGCCAGGTCCGCGTCCAGGACAACAATATTTTCATGTTCTGCTCCAAGCTCTGCCAGAGTGTTTCCGTAACTTTCCCTGGTTGCTATTTTCTTTAATTCTGACACAGTGCTTCACCTGCCTTCCTCAGATCTTCCATCGCAATCGCATATTCCTCGTCGTTCGGGGCCTTGCCGTGCCAGTCCACGGCATGTTCCATAAAAGAAACGCCTTTTCCCTTTACCGTGCGGGCGACAATCGCCGTCGGCATCCCTTTCACCGTTTTCGCCTCGTCAAACGCTTTCTTCAGCTCGTCAAAATCGTTTCCGTCGATATTAATGACGTGAAAATTGAAACTTTCAAATTTCCGGTCGATCGGATAGGGGGAACACACTTTGTCAACCGGCCCGTCAATCTGAAGATGATTGTTGTCCACAATGACGCAGAGATTGTCAAGTTTGCGGAATCCGGCAAACATCGCCGCTTCCCAGATCTGTCCCTCTTCAATCTCGCCGTCTCCGCAGAGCGCGTATACACGGTAATCCTTTCCCTGCATCTTTCCTGCCAGCGCCATTCCCACGGCACAGGAAACACCCTGCCCCAGCGAACCGGAAGACATGTCCACGCCCGGAATATTCTTCATGTCCGGATGTCCCTGCAGATAAGAGCCCGTATGACGCAGCGTCAGCAGGTCCTGAACCGGAAAAAAGCCTCTGTTTGCAAGCGCCGAGTAAAGCCCGGGAGCCGTGTGCCCTTTCGACAGCACAAAACGGTCGCGGTCTTCATTTTTCGGGTCCGCCGGATCAATGTTCATCTCCTCAAAATACAGATATGTAAAAATTTCCGCCGCCGAAAGAGATCCTCCCGGATGTCCGGCTTTTGCACTGTGCACCGCCGACACGATACCCTTGCGTACCTCAAGGGCCATCTTCTCAAGTTCTGACTTATTCATAATCATCCTCCATCTTTCTCCGGACGCCGCCGCACGGCCCTTCATCCGGATTGTTTACACTCCGCGCGCCGCCGTACCACCTCTCATCCGGGACTCTTTCCCCGGACACCGCCAGTGGCGGCCCACTGGCCGGCATTCTTTTTATTCGCCGAATACCGCCCTGAAGTCCGCCTTGAATTTTTCGATTCCGGCATCGGTGAGCGGATGTTTCGTCATCTGTTCGATCACCTGGTACGGTACGGTTGCGATATGTGCTCCCGCCAGCGCACAGTCCGTCACATGAATCGGGTGGCGGACAGAAGCCGCGATAATCTCCGTCTCAAGACCATAATTGTCAAATATCTGTACGATATCTTCAATCAGCGTGACTCCGGTCGTGCTGATGTCATCAAGGCGTCCCAGAAACGGGGATACATATGTCGCGCCGGCCCTTGCCGCCAGCAGCGCCTGGTTCGCGGAAAAAATAAGCGTGACATTGGTCCTGATTCCCTCTTTCGACAGTACTTTTACCGCCTTTAAGCCCTCCGCCGTCATCGGTATTTTTACCACCATATTCGGGTGGATCGCCGCGATCTCTCGCCCTTCTTTTATCATCCCTTCCGCGTCAGCTGTCGTCGCCTTCACCTCGCCGCTGATCGGGCCGTCGACAATCGTTGTGATCTCTCTGATCACCTCGTTAAAATCTCTTCCTTCTTTTGCAATCAGAGACGGATTGGTTGTAACCCCACAGATCACTCCCATATCGTTTGCCTTACGGATATCATCTACATTCGCTGTGTCAATAAAAAATTTCATTTTTCCTCCGTTCTGCCGCTTGCGCGGCCCCCATTGTCATTGTGTACACGTACACGCAGTCATACGCCCCTATCATATTCCTTCCCGCCCGAAAAATCAATAGTTAAAATCCATAACCGCCGCGCGCTCTGCGCCGGGCTTTTGAAACTTCCTGACCGTTACCCGTACTTTTCCCGTTTATGTAGTTCACTGTCTCACAAAATAGTCTGTCTGGTCTCTTCCTTTGCGGCACTCTTCCAGTAAATCTCCCACTGCCGCCCGCTCAGCCCTTCGACAAAACGTTTTTTGAGAATAAGAAACTCCTCCAGATCCATCAGTATATGGTACAGAATGGCCCTGCTCTCAAACTCTTCCCTGGTCGCCGGAAGCGGTTCTTTTTTCATCCCGGCAAAAATATCCTCCAGTCGGCTGAACTGTCGGACCGGGGAATTCACCTCAATGATATACTCCGACAGATAACGCATGTAATCTGCTATCACTTTCGCCTGAACCGGCATGTTTCTGATTTTCTTCGCCTCCTGGTGCAGGTTGTGCAGTACACTGCACTGTTGCGCGCGCATCTGAAAATAATCGATATAATAGCCCGGATGCGACAGGAACGTATTATCCTGATATTCACAGGCGTCTCTGATATACTGTTTTAAACGCGCTTCCAGATCACGGATGTCCTCCCAGACATGTTCCTCCCCATCCGGATCAGAAAGATAAACCGCCAGCTCCGTCAACACGCCTTTAAGACGCCTTTCCACGAGACGCATGTGCGCGATCAGTTCCTTTTTAAAATTCCCATTGTCATGAAACAGATTCAGAATAACCGCCATCGTAATGCCGATGAGCACAAGCAGCGATTCATTGACGATAAAGGCCTGGTCAAACTCCAGGCTTGTCAGAAAATGCGCCCCGATCACGGCATTGACAGACAATGTCGCCCCCCAGCCAGGCAGTTCACATACGATAACGACCAGAAAAACAAAAATGCCGTAGGCCGCCCACTCGTTGTCAATGTGTGTGAACACAAGCCAGGCCAGTGCGATGGTAGAGCACAGTGTAATCACACGAAACAGCGACAGCTTCACGGTTTCCCATTTTGTGGTCAGAATCGTCAGTAAAGTAATCGTCCCCGCCGAGATCTCATACTCAAGCCCGAGTATCATCGCAATGTAAATGGCTGCACTGCTGCCGAGTGCGATTTTGAGCGCTTTTAAAAACAGTTTTGTATATTTCGTTCTCCTCCCCACGTAACTCATATCTGCCCCTCCCCGGTTTCAGTATAATAAAGGATGCCCTTTTTTTCAATATATACATTATATACATTCCGATTTGTATGCACGAACCGGTTGCATTTCTTTTCTTTTTTTAGTATGATACGTGTTGACGCGGAATCTGCAGTTATTTCAGAAAAAACAGCGCAGAAATTCCGCGCGGCTGCCATCCAATTCAGAAAAAGTCAGGAGAAATAAATATGATCAGCACAAGCAACGTTACACTGCGCCTTGGAAAAAAAGCTCTTTTCGAGGACGTGAATATCAAATTTACGGAAGGAAACTGTTACGGCCTGATCGGCGCCAACGGAGCCGGAAAATCTACATTTTTGAAAATATTATCCGGCCAGCTCGAACCCACAAACGGGGACGTCATCATAACACCGGGACAGCGTCTTTCCTTTCTGCAGCAGGACCATTTCAAATACGATGAATTTACGGTGCTCGACACCGTGATCATGGGAAACAGGCGTCTCTACGACATCATGAAAGAAAAAGACGCCATTTATATGAAAGAGGACTTTACCGACGCGGACGGAATCCGCGCCAGCGAACTCGAGGCGGAGTTTGCGGAGATGGACGGCTGGAACGCGGAATCCGACGCAGCCACCCTCTTAAACGGACTCGGAATCCCGACCGAAGAACACGGCACGACAATGGCAGACCTGCCCGGCGCGATGAAAGTGAAGGTTCTTCTCGCACAGGCGCTTTTTGGAAACCCGGATATCCTCCTTCTTGACGAGCCGACCAACCACCTTGATCTGGACGCCATAAACTGGCTCGAGGAATTTCTGATCAGTTTTGAAAATACCGTGATCGTAGTCTCCCACGACCGCTATTTTCTGAACAAGGTCTGCACCAATATCGCAGACATCGACTACGGAAAAATCCAGCTCTACGCCGGTAACTATGATTTCTGGTATGAGTCCAGCCAGCTCATCGTAAAACAGATGAAAGAGGCCAACAAGAAAAAAGAAGAAAAGATCAAAGAGCTGCAGGAATTTATCTCCCGCTTTTCCGCGAACGCCTCCAAATCCAGACAGGCGACTTCAAGAAAACGCGCTCTGGAAAAAATCCAGCTCGACGAGATCCGACCCTCCAGCCGCAAATACCCGTATATCGACTTCAGGCCAAACCGCGAGATCGGCAACGAAGTGCTGACTGTCGAAGGGCTGACCAAAAGCATCGACGGTGTAAAGATTCTCGACAACATCTCCTTTATTGTCGGGCACAACGACAAAATAGCTTTTGTAGGCGGAAACGAGCTTGCAAAGACAACGCTGTTTAAAATCCTCACCGGTGAGATGGAGCCGGATTCGGGTTCCTACAAATGGGGCGTAACGACAAGCCAGTCTTATTTTCCGAAGGACAACACAGAAATCTTCGACACAGATCTGGTCATTGTCGACTGGCTGACACAGTACTCCGAGATCAAGGATGCCACTTACGTGCGCGGCTTCCTCGGACGCATGCTTTTTGCCGGAGAAGACGGCACGAAGAAGATGCGCGTGCTCTCCGGCGGTGAAAAAGTCCGGGTTTTACTCTCCCGCATGATGATCATGGGAAGCAATATCCTGATTCTCGATGAGCCGACCGATCACCTGGACATGGAATCGATCACTGCGCTCAACAATGGCCTGATTAAATTTCCGGGCGTCATCCTGTTTGCCTCCCGCGATCACCAGGTCGTACAGACCACCGCAAACCGCATTATCGAATTTCTGCCGGACGGAACCTTTATCGACAAGGTTTCCACTTACGACGAATATTTAGAGAGCGACGCAATGGCGAGAAAACGGCAGGTCTACTCCATGTCCGAAAACGATGCGAACGACAACTGATCTCCTCCATATCATATAAGAAATGTTTCCGATATGACAAAAAAAGAGTGCCCTGCACTCTTTTTTCTATTTTCACGCACACACAAATCTATGCCTGATCATCTATAAAATCCACCTTACTCACAGAGACCTCATAGGCAATACGCTTTTCCGTCTCCGTCTCGGACAGTTTTTTTATGTACTCTCTGCTCTGAATGCGCCCCCACACCTGTACATGGCCCCCGACCTCAAAACCCGATGCAAACCGCGCATTTCTTCCCCAGCAGATACATGGGATATAATCTGATTTCCCATAAGAACGGTTTACCGCAATGAGCAGGTCAGCAATCTCACGCCCCAGCGGCGTCTTGCGGTAAATCGGCTCTTTGCAGATATAGCCGTCCAGAAAGATCTGATTACTCTTAACATCCTCCTGTACTTCGTCCAGAAATTCGATTTCCCTCGCAAATACAGACAGAACCAGACGGTTCTTCTTTTCCTCATGCTGATTGAAGGAGCGGAACTGTCCCGTGACATAGACATTCTGTCCGATATAATCGGCCGTCACATCAATCAGTCTCTCGGAAATCATCAGCGGTATGTAGTCCATATAGTTGCTCAGGCGGTTTACTGCCACATCCACCATATAGAATCCCTCTCCGTAGACTTCGTGGCTGAATCTGAAATCAGAGACAACCTCTCCTACAATTGATACCTGGTTGTTTTCAAAAATTTTATCTGCCATGAATTTTTCTCCCTTCCTCTTACGCCGCGCACTCTTTTTGTTTTTTGTGCGGCATGCCTGACATCACTATTTTTATCATCTCAGCCGGTCAGAATTTTCATGGAACCGGTCGATAAGAAAAAGAATGAAATGGGAGATTTTGTCATGCCATGGAAGATGATCCGGCAGGCTCCATGCCTTTAGGGCAATAGCGGCTCCCCACCCTGCAGAGCCGGGCATATAAGAACCTTCTGTGTCCTGCGCCATACGGAAATCGCCTTTTTCATCTGGGAATTTTATTGTTTAAAGATGTGTAATATTGAACTGATTCTGCCGCCCTGTGACCTCTACGGGACAGTCTGAAAAGATGTATCCAGGTGCTTTTCACATACAAAAAACAGCGGCTGTTCAGCATGTGAACAACCGCTGTTTTTCGTGCAGATATGACGTTATTTTTTCATCGCCGCACGTTTTCTTAAAGTCGGATCCAAAATACGTTTGCGGATGCGCAGACTCTTCGGCGTGACTTCCAGAAGCTCATCGACATCAATGAAATCAAGTGCCTGCTCCAGACTCAGTATTTTCGGCGGAACAAGCGTCAACGCTTCGTCCGCAGAGGAAGAACGTGTATTTGTCAGGTGCTTCTTTTTACAGACATTCAGCTCGATATCCTCCGCTCTCGAAGAAGAACCGATCACCATTCCCGCATACACTCTCTCGCCCGGACCGATAAACAGTGTTCCGCGGTCCTGCGCCGAAAACAGGCCGTAAGTGACGGATTCTCCCGTCTCGAAAGCAATCAGGGAACCGAGCTTACGATATGCAATCTCCCCCTTAAACGGCGCATAATCGTTAAAAATTGTATTGATAATACCGTTGCCCTTTGTATCCGTCAGAAATTCGCCACGATAGCCGATCAGACCGCGGGAGGGAATGTTAAATTCAAGCCGTGTATAACCGCCGGTAATCGGCCTCATATTTGTCATCTCCCCTTTGCGCTGACTCAGCTTCTCGATGACCGCACCGGTAAATTCGTCCGGAACATCGACATAAGCCAGCTCCATCGGTTCTGCCTTTCCACCGCTTTCATCTGTGTGATAGAGTACCTCCGCTTTGCTCACGGCAAACTCATATCCCTCGCGCCGCATATTTTCAACCAGTACGGACAGGTGCAGCTCGCCCCGGCCGGACACCTTAAAACAGTCCGGACTTTCCGTCTCTTCGACACGCAGGGAAACGTCTGTATTCAGCTCACGGAACAGACGGTCACGCAGATGGCGGGACGTGACGTACTTCCCGTCCTGCCCTGCAAACGGGCTGTCATTGACCATAAAATTCATCGAGAGCGTCGGCTCTGAAATCTTCTGAAACGGAATGGCCTCCGGTGCTTCCGCGGCGCAGATCGTGTCACCGATATGAATATCTGCGATGCCGGAAATTGCGACAATGGAACCAATTCCTGCCTCCGCGACGTCAATTTTATTCAATCCGTCAAATTCATAGAGTTTACTGATACGTACTTTCCGCTGTTTGTCCGGCTCGTGATGGTTGACAACGACGGCTTCCTGACCGACTTTCAGACACCCGTTGTCCACTTTTCCGATACCGATACGTCCGACGTACTCATTGTAATCAATCGTACTGATCAGTACCTGTGTATTTTCCTCCGGATCGCCTGTCGGGGCCGGAATATAATCAAGAATTGTCTCAAACAGGGGCGTCATATCTTTTTTCGCATCCCCCAGCCGCTCCAGCTCGTTTACGGCGTAGCCATCCCGCGCAGACGCAAAGACAAAGGGACAGTCAAGCTGTTCATCAGAGGCGTCCAGATCCAGAAACAGCTCTAAAACCTCATCTACAACCTCGCCGGGGCGCGCCTCCGGACGGTCAATCTTATTGACACAGACGATAACGGGAAGCGCCAGTTCAAGCGCTTTCATCAGAACAAATTTGGTCTGTGGCATAACTCCCTCAAAGGCGTCCACAACCAGAATGACGCCGTTTACCATTTTTAAAACACGCTCTACCTCGCCGCCGAAATCCGCGTGTCCAGGGGTATCGATAATGTTTATTTTTACATCCCCGTAGGTAATTGCCGTATTTTTTGAAAGGATCGTAATACCGCGCTCCCGCTCGATATCATTCGAATCCATCACGCGTTCTTTCACTTCCTGATTCTCGCGGAACACACCGCTCTGTTTTAAAAGCTCGTCCACCAGCGTCGTCTTTCCATGATCAACATGGGCAATGATTGCGATATTGCGGACGTCTTTCCGTTCTATTTTCATAATCATCCTCATTTCCGGGTTGCTTTTGCACATGGGCGACTTTATGACAGGCAGCGCGCAGACACAGATCGCCATGTGAAAAATCCATACCCTGGTGTTCTTTATCGCATATAGCTTCCAGACCACCTTAATTTACTCAGTATACCTGAAACCAGCCCACTTATTCTACCATATTTAAGGAAATGCGCAAGTATTTCTTTTCCGGGGACTCCCGATTGCAAGCTGCAGGGCTATGACAGCAGGAAAAAGACTGCCGCACCGCTCTCCCGGCGCAACAGTCTTTTCCATGGACAATCTATGGCACAGCAGACATTATCTCACAAGCTGTACAATTTTCTCCAGATCCGCAATCAGCTCTTTTGAGTATGCCTCCGCCTCGCGGTAGAGCTGCTCCGCCCGCATGTAATCCTCGTCATACAGACACTTGATCACATCGGAACCAAAGGCATGAAAACGCTTGTGCTTATCGCCGAGGACATCCCAGACGGAACGCACCTGTGGATTTTTCGGCGTCATGGCGTAATAAAAATGTCCGAACCCGCATTTGGACGCGTTCAGCTGCAGAGGCAGCACCGTCCTCTCAGCCACCATTCTTCTGAGATTATCAAGCCATGTCCGGTGTGCGGTAATCGCACTCGTCACATATTTCGCGAACTCTGACGCTTCCAGACTGTAAAACGCATCGTCCGTCATCACTCCCATGCTTTTTACAGCCTCATCCAGTATCTTCTCAATCTCCACGACCGGCTTTGTCGCTTTCTGCATTTCCTCGCCGACATTCTGCATCACAGACGTGCTGTCTTTAAGCTGATTCTCCATCTCCGTCATGGAACTGCTGATCTCTTCGCTGACCGCCGCAAGCGAGCTGACCGATTCGTTGACCTTGGACACATGCCTCTGGTTTTCGTCATTGATCTCCCAGACATTGCCTATTTTTTCCGTCATACTGCCAAGCGCCTCCACCGTGCTCGCGGCGCTCTTCCCGCTCTTCTGCGATGCCGTCTTGATCCCTTCGACAAACTCTCCCATCGTGTTTGTCAGCTTCTGGGTCTCTTCCGCCAGGCCGCGGATCTCATCGGCGACAACGGCAAACCCTCTGCCGGCCTCACCCGCTCTCGCTGCTTCAATGGACGCATTCAGAGCCAGAAGATTCGTCTGAAGCGATATGGAATTAATCCCCCCGATCACCTCATTCATGCGGTCGATAATCTGGAACAGTTCATCCATATCCTTCTGCATCTCGCTGGAAATGCCGATCGCCTGCGTCGAGAGTTCCTTTATGTTCGTCAGTTCGCTCTGACCCTTTTCAATCTTTTTATATACTTCCTCCGTCTGTTCGGACGCTTTGATAATCGTATTTGTCAATTCCTCAACCGGATTATGTCCGCTCATTCCCACACCCGATCCGAAAATCATCTCGGTAGCCTTTGTAACATTGCGGGATATCTCAAGAATCTTGTCGGTCTCATGCTGCAGCATCAGATCAAGAGAACTGATCTGCATCACGGCTTTCATATTCTTTTCAATAATATCTTCAAACTGCCTTCTTCCTTTCAGCAGCCTCTGATATACTCCGGCCAGCTCCGGATCCCGGGAATAATCCTCCTCCCGAAGTTCTGCAACTGCTCTGATCAGTCTCCTGTTGTTGAACCCTAATCCCATATTCGTAACCTCTTTTTGTTTAATTTTGTCGTATCAAAAATATTACCTCACTATACCTATTTTTTATCATAATCCACCAGTTGTCAACATATTTTATGATTTTCTTTGATTATTTTTTCTTTCCGTCCCCAGTTCCCCGCTCTGAAGCCTTGTTTTCCTCTTCTCCGACACTTTGTTCCCGCATTTCAAATGTCCTTCTCCATTCTTTTGTGCCTTCTACTTTATGTACCTCTGAACGGTTTTTATAGAGGAACCTTGTCAGATTATAGCAGTCCACCCAGATTTCATTATTTCCTTCCTTCTGCGACTCATCGAAAATAAGCTGCAGGCCAAAGTGAAGGTGAACGGTATCTATGTTGTTTACATTTTCAGTCGCACTGTATCCAGTGTGGCCCATGTATCCGATGACATCACCTGCCGTTACAATACTTCCCTCCTTCAGCTTCTCCTGATAGGGATAATTCTGGCGCAGATGCGCATAGTAATAATATCTTTTTCCGTCAAAACTGCGAATCCCGATCCGCCAGCCGCCATACTGGTTCCAGCCAAGAGCTTCGACATAACCGGACTCTACGGCGATTATGGGCGTGCCAACCTGCCCCATCATGTCATGTCCCAGATGCTGTCTGCGGTAACCATAACTGCGTGATACGCCGAAATCGTCATAATCGCTGTACTCAAATCCCTTTGCTACCGGAGAGAATGCCTTCAGACCATATTTTTTTACAAATTCCCCTCCGGCCTTTTCCTGCATTTCATACTCCCCCACAAAGCCGCCCAGAACTGCCCGATAAGCTTCTCTGTAATAAGAATAATTCTTCAGACCGGCGGCAGCTTTGTCAATTGTAGTCTCTTCTGCCAGTATTTTTTCCGCAATGTTGCCGATTTCTTCTGCCGATTTTGCGGAAAAATCTCCTCCGTTTTTTGCCGCCACATAAGCCAGAAGATCAACCCAGTCGAGGTGAACCGGCTGTCCGTAAGTATCCACATCATACGTATACGCCTTACAGAGTGCCTCGTAAGACACATTAAAGTCTACCCATTTAATAAAGCCGTCTCCTGTCACCTCCAACGTTTTACCGTCCTGGTAAACATTCTTTCCGAAAAGAAACACCACAACAGCCAGAAGCAGCACCGCCTCGACCATAACCGCTGTCTTTACCCTGCTGCCTCTGCTCTTTCTTTTTAAAAACATCGGGTTCTGTCTGGATTTTATCTGCATATACCGCCATAATATCTTTTTTTCTCTATTATATGAATTACTTTCCGTTATATGAGACAGAATCCCGCCGCTTTTGAATTTGTGCCGGGAGCTTTAAAACATTTTCAGATGCATTAACAGTCGCTGCCGCAGCTCCCTGCCTCATGCCCTCCACAATGATGCTCTCCGTGATGGCCACAGTGATGCTCTCCGCCGTGCTCCGCGTGATGGCTGCACACAATATCCGGATCGTATGCAAGCGTGCCCTGCAGGCAGGCTGCAACATTCTCATCGGCATTTCCCGAAACACCGGGATAAAGCATGATTTCTGCCTCTGCAAGGGCCGCTCGCGCTCCGCCGCCGATTCCTCCGCAGATCAGCGCCGTAACCCCTTCATTTTTCAGAAATCCTGCCAGCGCACCATGTCCGGCACCTTCTGTTCCGATCACCTTCTCCGACTGAATCGCACCGTCTTCCACCTCGTAAATCTTGAAAGTCTTTGTGTGTCCGAAATGCTGAAATACCTCTTTCGTCTCTGCTTCATAAGTCACTGCTAACTTCATAATCATCAACCTCCTTTTTCTGACGATCCACCTGCACTTCTTACTCAAAACGACACGGATTCCCCCTCAGATACCCGCCCGCTGCACTTCTGACATGTCCCGTACAGAATGGAATTTTTACACTGCAGTACAAATCCGTGATCTTTACGGATATGTTCTGCAATTTCACCCATAAAAGCGCACTCCAGGTGAAGAATACATCCACATTTCACACATTTTATATGCAGATGCTCATCACAATGATGCCCCGGTTCCACATACTGATAAACCGCCTGACTTCCTCTCCCGTCTGCATAGCGGAGCACAGCCCCTTCTCTTTCCAGCTTATCCAGATAGCGATAAATTGTAGTCAGATTCACCTTGCTGTCTTTCACTGCCAGATACCTGTCTATATCGGCAGCCGTCACAGTCTGACTGCTGTTTTTTTTCAGAAACTCCAGTATTTTCCTCCGGCTCACCGTCTCATAGCTGTTTCCTGCCATCTTCCCTCTCCCGCATTACCGCTCTCACTCTTAAAAAGCGATATTGGCAAAATCAATCATTACCCCCCAGAATACGCCTGTTCCGTATAATACAGCTACAATACCGGCATTCTGCTTCCAGTTCCTGTTCAGCTTAAACAATACAAGCAGACCGACTCCTGCATTTACCAGAAGCCCCGCCATCATGGCTCCCGCCCCGATAATGTTTTCGAGATAGAGCTTTGTGATAACCACAGAGGATGCGCAGTTCGGAAACAGGCCCACCAGGGCCGCAAGCATTTCTCCCGCCACAGGGATGCCGGAAAAAATCCCTGCGAGCACTTCATCGCCCACAATAAAAATCAGCACGTTCAGTAAAAGCGACAGCAGAAACAGATACAGAAATATATTCGCCGTATGCTTTAACGCAGACCGAAAAATCCCGTCCTCGCAATGGCATCCTTCTTCCTCACAGACTGCATGAATGTCCATCTCTTTTTCTTCTCTTTTCAGAAAAGCCGTATACAAAAACTCAGTCAGAAAACCGGACACAACGGCAACCACCGCCTTCACTGCGAGAATCTTTGCAATCGTCTGTACAGGAACCGCTTCTGCAATCAGAATCGGCAGCATTTCATCCGACGTAGACAAAAAAACGGCGAACAGCGTGCCCACTGTAATCACACGCCCGGCATACAGACTGGAAGCGGCAGCCGAAAACCCACACTGCGGCGCCAGCCCCAGAATGCTTCCCCATACCGGCCCCATCTTCCCCGCAGAACGGATGTATCTCTTTGTTTTTTCCCCGGTACGGTGCTCCAGCTCCTCCATCAGAAGATAGGTGAAAAATAAAAACGGCAACAGCCTCGCACTGTCTTTTACCGTATCCAATAAAACAGCAAACATACATCCTCCAATCTGCATAATATCGGCCCGCAGCTTTTTTCTGCACTTTATATGCATTTGCAACTGACTTGCTTTTTTGTATTATACACAGATCGGAATGTCTGTCAAGTCCCGCTTTCCGCTTCCCCTGGAAAAGGACGCTGTTTTGCGGAAAATTCCGCCACCGACAGCCTGATGACATTGACAATGGAAACCAGTCTGTCGTCAAATACAAAATCTTTTCCGGTCTGTGTTTTCATCAATACGGAAAGCGCTTTCTTTTTCTCCTCGACGTCTTCTACAATTACCGAAAATCCTCTTCCCAGCACACTGGCATATGCCGTCCCATATTGGCAGGCCATTCTCCCTTCAAAGGGAACGACATCGCACTCTAAGGAAAAAAACGTCCTTGGATTTCTCCTTATTACTTCATATTTATATCCATCCACAGCGCCATGCAGATAAAAAATGAGTCTGCCTTCCTCAAAGACATAACCATAATTCATCGGCACCACATAAGGCCATTCCCCGTCGCACAGCCCCACATGAATGATCTTTGCCTTTTCCAGAATATCACGGATCGCATTTTCATCCGTCACTTCACGTTCTCTTCTCCTCACTTTTATCTCCTGTCCCTTTCCCTCTTATAAACCAAGCTTCCGGATACGCTCCAGCGCTGCAATGGTATTCTCATATGCGCCAAATGCAGTCAGCCTGAAATACCCTTCTCCGCTCGGACCAAATCCCGCCCCCGGCGTCCCGACAACATTTGCTCTCTCCAGCAGATAATCAAAAAACGCCCAGGAAGTCATTCCTTCCGGTGTTTTCAGCCAGATATACGGTGCGTTTACTCCGCCGAAAACCGTGTATCCTGCTTCTGTAAGCCCGTTTTTAATGACCGCCGCATTTCTCATATAGTAAGCTACCTGTTCCTTTAACTGCGCTTTTCCTTCCTCCGAATAGACTGCCTCTCCGGCGCGCTGCACGATATAGGGAGCCCCGTTAAATTTGGTGCCATGCCGTCTTGCCCACATGGCGTTCAGAGAAACATCACCACATTTCAAATCTTTTGGAACAACGGCATAACCGAGACGTACACCGGTAAAACCAGCATTTTTGGAAAAACTTTTCAGCTCAATCGCACAGGTCCTTGCCCCTTCACATTCGTAAATAGAATGTGCCACCTCTTTTTCAGAAATATACGCCTCATAGGCCGCATCATAGATAATGACCGCTTTACATCTGTTAGCATAGTCTACCCAGCCCTGCAGCGCATCCTTCGTGATCGTCGTCCCTGTCGGGTTGTTCGGCAGGCACAGATAAATGAGATCGGGTGTTTCCCTGGGAAACTCTGGTACAAAATCATTCTCCATTGTACATGGCATATAGATGACGTCACTCCATGTTTCCGACACAGCGTCATAAGTTCCGGTCCGCCCGGCCATAACATTGGAATCCACATAAACCGGATACACGGGATCACAGACTGCAATCCGGTTATTCTTTGCAAAAATTTCCTGGATATTTCCAGAATCACTTTTTGCCCCGTCAGACACAAAA
This sequence comes from uncultured Roseburia sp., assembly GCA_947649645.1. GTDB lineage: Bacteria > Bacillota > Clostridia > Lachnospirales > Lachnospiraceae > Roseburia. Next base: position 73,865 of record CANSSP010000007.1, read on the forward strand.
ATCTCATCAACTGCTATATCACAGTTTCTCGCCAGATAATCATTTTTTACAATAGCACTCCGCAAAAACTCATATCCCAGATCCGGCGCATACCCGTGAAACGTTTCTGCACAGGCCATCTCATCTACCGCCTTGTGCATCGCCTCAATTATGGCGGGCGCAAGCGGCTGTGTGACATCCCCGATGCCGAGACGAATCATTTTTTTATCCGGATTTGCCTCAGAATAAGCGTTGACTTTTCTGGCAATTGTGCTGAACAGATAACTTCCCGGCAGTTTCTGATAATTTTCATTTACCTTAACCATATCGATCCTCATTTCTGCGCCGCCTTTTGCTCATGCGCGAGTTTGTGGCAGGCAGCGCGCAGACACAAATCGCCGTGTGAAAAAGGAGCTGTCGGGCTTCTTTTCACACTATATCCCTACTTTCTGAAAATCGTCATTTCACAGCTATAATACCACTCCCATTCCTCTGCCGCAAGCAATTTTTGTTTACCAGGAATCAAAACTAATTACAGAAAAAGACTTAAAATCATCTGAGCGGTCTCCGTCATCCCGGTTCCATTATCCATACTGCGTTTCTGTATATAGCGGTGTGCCTCCGCTTCCGACAGGTTATTGCGCTCCATCAGAAGTGCCTTCGCCCCCGCAATCAGCATATCTTCTTCTCTGGAACGTTTGATCGGTTTTGCTTCTGGCTTTTTTCGTCTGTGCGAAATCGTATATTCCATCATCTCAACTGTCTGGAGCAGTTCGTATACCTTTACCGGCATGGACAGACAGACCAGATTTTCCACCTGACGATTCACACAGTTTCCAGGAGATGCCACAAGCAATATCTCAAATTGCCCGTGCAGATACTCGCATAGCTCCGGGTAAACCATATCGGGAAACCGGCAGCCGCACACAAGAAGGCCGCTTCCGAGCTCGCCTGCACTCTGCAGCACCTGCGCTCCGGTCGTACAGAGAGCAGCCACCGGATAACCGTTCTGTATCAGAATTTTTTTGATGCTGCGGGCGTTATCCAGTCTGGGAAATGCTATGATAATGTTTGTCAAATTTATTCCCCTTTTCCGCCGTCAGCTAAATTTTATAAAGATAGTGATCAATTTCCCAATTCGTCACCTGTGCCCGATAATCTGCCCACTCCGCCCGCTTAGCCTCAATGTATTTCCGGGACATATCCTTTCCGAGAACCTGCTGCAGATAAGTATCTTTCTCAAATTCTGCAATCGCTTCCCCAAGATCAGCCGGAAGATTTTCAATACCAAGGGCATGTTTTCTGGAAAGGCGCATTTCAAACACGTTCTCCTTCACTGCCGCAGGCGGCTGAATCTGCCGGCGGATTCCGTCAAGCCCCGCCTGAAGGCATGCCGCCAGAGCCAGATACGGGTTTGCCGCGGGATCCGGACAGCGCAGCTCTACCCTGGTTCCCTCTCCCCTTGGAGCGGGAATCCTGATCAGCGGACTGCGGTTTGACGCTGACCATGCAATATAAATCGGCGCTTCATACCCTGGAACAAGACGCTTATACGAGTTTACCAGTGGATTTGTAATGGCCGCCATTCCTTTGCTATGCGCTAAAATCCCTCCGATAAACCAGTATGCCTCCTGTCCAAGCCCGAGCACATCGCCGGTGTCCCCAAAAATATTTTTTCCGTCTTTCCACAGGGACATATTCAGATGCATACCGGACCCGTTAACCCCATATCTGGGCTTTGGCATAAAACTGGCAAACAGACCATGACGTTTTGCAATCGTCTTCACCGCAAGTTTAAACGTCATGATATTGTCAGCCGTTTTTACCGCCTCATCATATCGAAAATCAATCTCATGCTGCGCCGGAGCAACTTCATGATGTGACGTCTCTATCTCAAACCCCATATCTTCCAGCGTCAGTACAATATCTCTCCTGGCATTTTCTCCCAGATCCACCGGCCCTAAATCAAAGTAACCGGCCCGTTCCGTGCTGAAAGTGGTCGGCTGACCGTTTTCATCCTGATGAAACAAAAAAAACTCACACTCGGGCCCCACGTCAAAACGATATCCCATGCTCTCCGCATCTTTAACCGCTCTCTTTAAGATATAACGTGGATCCCCCTCGAACGGCTCACTGACAGAAGTATAAATGTCACAGATAATTCTCGCCACTTTCCCCTGCTGCGGCCTCCACGGAAAAATCACAAAAGTATCCAGGTCCGGATGCAGATACATATCCGATTCCTCAATCCGGACAAATCCCTCGATCAGCGAACCGTCAAACATGCATTCATTTCTCAGCGCCTTTTCAAGCTGACTCGCCGTAATCGCCACGTTTTTCAAAGTCCCGAACATATCTGTAAACTGCAGGCGGATAAATTCCACATCCTCTTCCTTTACGATGCGCACAATATCCTGTTTTGTATAATTGTTCATATTCATCTCCATTCCGAAGCGTCTGCGCAGCAAAGTGCTTTCTTCACACAGATTTGTGACGCTCCGGCACAAATTTATGTCTGAAAACCAGGTATAATCGAAGACCTGCCGGTTCATTGCCTGCATGCATCAGCCTTCACTCCCGTTCACAAAGCTTAACACCTCTTCATAAGGCATGGATCCGCCAAACAAATCCAGTGCACTTCCAATTGTCACATTCAGCCTGTTTTTCCCAAGCTCTCTTATTTTTTTCAGATCCTCGAAATTTCCGACACCCCCTGCGTATGTAATCGGAATCTTTCCCCAGGTGCCAAGCTTTTCTGCCAGCTCCGCTTCAATTCCCCCTGCTTTTCCCTCCACATCGACCGCATGAATCAGAAACTCGTCACAATATCCTGCAAGTTCATCCAGAAGAGCTTCCTCTACCGCCACATCTGTAAATTTCTGCCAGCGGTCCGTCACAATATAATAAGCTCCTCCGCGTTTCCGGCAGCTTAGATCCAGAACCAGGTGCTCCCTACCTACCGTCTCTTTTATTTTCTGCAGATGCCGCAGGTGGATGCGCCCTCCCTGGAACACATAAGACGTAACAATCACATGGCTTGCTCCTGCCTGCAGAAATTCTTCCGCGTTTTCTGCCGTGATCCCTCCTCCCGCCTGGAGTCCTCCCCGATATGCCCGCAACGCCTCTTTCGCCTGCATTTTTGTCGCCTCATAATATTCGCTTTCCTTTGCATTTAAAAGAATGACATGCCCGCCGCGAATCTTATCTTTTTTATACAGCCTGGCAAAAAAAGCGGCATCTGCAGCTGCCACATAATTTTCCACGGCATGATTTCCCTGGTCTGTAAGACTTGCGCCCACAATCTGCTTCACTTTCCCGTTGTGAATATCTATACAAGGCCGAAACTCCATATGCACCTCCTGTATGATTAAAATTTTCGTATATAAAAAGGCAACGAAACCCCATATCCGGCCCCGTCGCCCGATACTTATCATACCACAGGAAACGTGTTTTGTGAATATGTATTATCCGCGCATATTTCAAAAAAATCACCTCTGTTCCGGATTGACACAACACTCTTTTTTTGCTATTATACAAAAATTAATATACTTTTCACAGTTTACGTTCAATTAAAAAGAAAGCGAGGAAAAAAAATGGGAACCATTATCGGCGAAGGAATTACCTTTGATGATGTACTCCTGGTACCGCAGTACTCCGAAGTAACTCCAAACATGATACGTTTAGCAACCAGTCTCACTAAAAAAATTGTATTGAACATCCCTATGATGAGTGCCGCAATGGATACTGTCACAGAACACAGAATGGCAATTGCCATGGCCAGACAGGGCGGTATCGGTATCATTCATAAAAATATGTCCATCCAGGCTCAGGCCGAAGAAGTTGACAAAGTCAAACGCTCCGAAAACGGCGTTATCACGGACCCATTCTTTCTCTCTCCAGATCATACTCTGCAGGATGCCGAGGATTTAATGCGCAAATTCCGCATCTCCGGCGTCCCCATCTGCCAGGGTGACAGACTGGTCGGCATTATCACCAACCGCGATTTAAAATTTGAGACAGATTTTACGAAAAAAATCAGCGAAAGCATGACCTCACAGGATCTGATCACCGCACAGGAAGGCATTACCTTAGATGAAGCGAAACAGATTCTTGCAAAAGCGCGCAAAGAAAAACTTCCTATTGTAGATAAAGAGTTTCACTTAAAAGGACTTATCACCATCAAAGATATCGAAAAACAAATCAAATATCCGCTCTCCGCAAAAGACAGTCAGGGACGGCTTCTCTGCGGCGCCGGCGTCGGCATCACCACAAACATGATGGACCGCATCGACGCTCTGGTCCAGGCTCATGTGGACGTTATCGTTGTCGATTCCGCACACGGACATTCAAAAAATATTCTGGATGCTGTAAAGGCTATCAAATCTGCCTACCCCGATCTTCAGGTTGTCGCAGGCAATGTCGCAACAGGGGATGCCACACGTGATCTGATCGAATCCGGCGCGGATGCCGTAAAAGTCGGTATCGGGCCCGGTTCAATCTGCACCACGCGCGTAGTCGCCGGTATCGGCGTTCCGCAGATTACCGCCATCATGGACTGTTACAATGTCGCAAAAACATACGGCGTTCCCATTATCGCCGACGGCGGAATCAAATATTCCGGTGATATGACAAAGGCTCTCGCAGCAGGCGCAAATGTCTGCATGATGGGAAGTCTGTTCGCCGGCTGTGACGAGGCGCCCGGTACCTTCGAACTGTATCAGGGCCGGAAATATAAAGTATACCGCGGTATGGGATCTCTCGCCGCAATGGAAAACGGAAGTAAAGACCGTTACTTCCAGGAAGGAGCCAAAAAGCTTGTTCCGGAAGGTGTAGAGGGACGCGTGGCATACAAGGGCACCGTAGAAGACACCGTATTTCAGATGATCGGAGGAATCCGCTCCGGAATGGGATACTGCGGCTGTCTTACCATCGAAGACCTTAAGGAAAAGAGTAAATTTGTCAAAATTTCGGCTGCCGCCCTTCGGGAAAGTCATCCACACGACATCCATATCACGAAGGAAGCTCCGAACTATAGTATCGACGAATAAAATACTTACCACGGAAGCCTTGCGTATCCGTTTTTCTGCTCTCTGTCGTATCAGAAGGATAAAGGCTTCCCTGAAATCAGATTAAACAAATATGAGGTGAAATTAGTTGGACTCAGGCGCCATATTTCAAATTATTTTTTTATTGCTTCTTTTAGCCCTTTCTGCCTTTTTTTCCTCTGCAGAAACTGCTCTGACAACCGTAAACCGCATTCGTATCCGTACTCTTGCCGAAGACAACGACAAACGCGCTGCGAGGGTACTGCGCATCACCGATGACTCGGGTAAGATGCTCTCTGCCATCCTGATCGGCAATAATATCGTAAACCTTTCGGCTTCTTCCATCGCCACGTCTCTCGCGATCAGACTGTGGGGAAGTGTGGGTGCCGGGGTCGCTACAGGTATTCTGACGATCCTTATCCTTATTTTTGGTGAAATCTCCCCAAAAACACTGGCAACCATTCATGCAGAAAAAATATCTCTGCTTTACTCCGGCTTTATAGAATTCCTGATGAAATTCCTGACTCCGGCCATTTATATTATCAACCGGCTCTCCATCGGATTTCTGTTTCTGCTAAGAGTCGACCCGAACGCCGGAGCACAACAGATGACGGAAGAGGAACTCAGAACGATTGTTGATGTCAGCAAAGAATCGGGTGTCATCGAGTCCGAAGAACACGAAATGATCAACAATCTCTTCGACTTCGGCGATGCCCAGGCAAAAGAAGTCATGGTTCCGCGCATTGATATGACTTTTGCAGATATAGCCAGCTCTTACGATGAGCTGATCGCAATCTTTCAGCAGGACAAATTTACCAGACTTCCCGTTTATGAAGAGACAACCGACAATGTAGTAGGGATTTTAAACATGAAAGATCTTCTTCTTTATGAAGATAAAGCGCACTTTTCCGTCCGGGATGTCATGAGAGAACCCTATTTCACCTACGAGCATAAAAATACGGCAGAATTATTTATGGAAATGCGCAAATCCTCTATCTCGCTGGCAATTGTCCTGGACGAATACGGCGCAACTGCAGGTCTGATTACACTGGAAGATCTGCTGGAAGAGATTGTCGGCGAGATCAGGGATGAATACGACGCCGATGAAGAAGATCCGATTGTACAGCTCAACGAGCGCGAATTTATTGTGCTTGGTTCTACAAATCTGGAAAGTCTCTGCGACGCTCTGGATTTAAACTTTACCTCAGAAGATTATGACACGATTGGCGGATATCTGATCGGTCTTCTGGATCATCTTCCGGAAAAAAATGAAATTATCATCACAGATGACGACGTTCTTCTCCGCGTCGATCAGATGGATAAAAACCGGATCGAAAAGATTTATATCAAAAAACCGGAATCTTCTGTCCGCAAGCCCGACGAAGCCTGATCGGTTTTCATCTATAAAACGCTCTTTCCGGACTGGCCTGCAACATTACCGGTCAGCCGGAAAGAGGTTTTCTATTTTAAAAACCGTTCAAAAAAGCGCTCCAGTGCGCCGCTGTCCTTTGTCTTTCCTGCTCCTTCTGCGTCTATATACTCTTTCATTTTTATTACTTCCTCATGTGTAATGATATAAGTCTGTTCCGGCGTACAATTCTTCATATTCGCAAACGCGCTCATAAGCGTTGCCATATACTCTGGCCTTGTCTTCCAGACAGACTCATCCTTTAATCCTCCCTTCTCATATGGAGCATTCAGATACGTTTCATTGATAAACCGCGTGGTGCCTTCTGGTTTTACAGCCACCGCCTCCGTATCCACAACGTATACTCTGATCTGTTTTTCATAAATGCTGCCAGCACTATCCACCACAGTCAGATTTTCCGTACAGCTCCCACCATGTTCAAACTGTGTAAAATCTGCCGCCCGGTAATCCGGGATGGAAAAAGATGTCCCGTCCCGATGGAACCCCGGTGCAATCGGACTCCCGTCCTCCCTGTCTGAAGCCGTCGCATGACGTAACAGTTCTGTCTCTGTAATATACCCGCTCTGCGCCTGTTCCAGCGTATAATAAAGATCTTTTGCAGCTATCCAGGGACAATCATCCCACACCGCATACAACAGCACAACCGCGTCTTCCTCTTCTGCCAGATTCTTCACAGACTGCCCCGCCTTCCACTGTGGTGTAAACGAATCCTTTCCGTTCTCAGGCGCCCATCCCAGAAACACGGATGGATATACCCTCTCTTCAATCGTCGTCTCCGACGGCACAATCGTTCCATCCTGCATCTGTGCAGTGACATCCACGCCACCGCGCGTATATTTCCGATAAGCAGCCGAACCGTCTGGCAAAACGATATCCTGATCATACTGCACGATCCAGTCATCTATATGCTCCACTTCCATTCCTCCATTTGGAACAAACCGGATTGTATATGGATTCGCCTCTGCGACGGCAGTCATTTCTACATCCATTGCCGGCATCTCAAATGAAAAGACTGCCGTATCCGCCGAATAAGCCCCGGTCCAGTCCTTCCACCGGTACCCAGGTCTGACCGAGGCCATTACTGTAACCTCAGAACGATAGGCATAGCGTCCGCTGCCATCTACAGACGCAATCCCGGCTCCGGCATTGAGTGCGACATGGTAATGATTGATCCTCCACTGTGCATACAGTGTCAGATTTCCGGTGTCGCTGACTTTCTGCGCATCCGCGTATGATTTTCCTGTTCCTTCCGGAATCGTATTCCATCCGGCAAAAGAATATCCTGTTCTGGTAAATCCATTGGCTGTCAGGCGGCTGGTTTTTCCATAATTACAGATCATATCAGCTGTGGAACCGCCATCTGCCCCGTTTCCTTCAAAGTGAACGATGTACGTGTCCATCCACTGCGCATACACCGTAATGGATTTTTCTCTGAATCTGGTTCCATCCGTAAAATCCAGATATGTGGCAGCCCGATACGCTATATCCTGATCAAACGATTTTCCGCTGCCATCTGCTTTTGTGTTCCATTCCGCCCCGTCTTTACGCCGGTAACCTTCTCTGACCAGGCCAAATGCCGAAAAGTTGTGAAGATCATCCGACTGATCATACTTTATTTTTCTGGTGCGTGTGATATTGCCGCCTGTTGCACCATTGCCGTCATACTTGATCTCCAATTGGGGATGACGCAGGTTAATCGTATAAACTCCCTCAACTGCATGACTGCCGTACACGCCGGTCTGCACCAGACTCAGCTGCATGGTAAACGTCTCTGTCCTTGGCGCGTGATAAACTTCCCTGCACAGCGATGATTCTCCCTGATTTTTCCAGCCATCCTCACCATCATAAAACTTTGTGTTGAATCTGGTCAGCCCGTCCCAGACTTCCTGCTCCGGTGCCGGATAGGTAAACGCCTCTCTCTCATATGAAAATTCGATCACAAGAACCATATACTGATTTGTCTTGTAGATCACCTCTCCGTCTTCGCCTGTGCCAGTCACATAATTACCATTTTTGTCTTTCCATGCTTTTTCAATATATCTGGTGGAGCCTTGTTTTGTCCTATGCACATTTACGATCTTTATATTGTGATTATTTACAGTTCTGCCCTTCACCACTGACAGTTTTACTGTCTGCGGCTTTGTATCGTCCGTCGATTCATATTCTGCTTTTATCTTTACTGATGACATTTTATCACCGATGACTTTCAGCGTAAAATAACCCGTTTTCTTCCAGATCTCCATGTCTTCATCCTGTTCAGGATACTCTTTTTCTACATTCGGATGTGATTTCGCCCCAACCGCCAGAGTCTCTTTCCACTCTCCGCCATAGACGCACTGTATGACGCCGCCCGGCAACGGCAGAAAAACCGCAAGGCTGCACAACAGCAGAAAAACTGCCGCCCGCACCACACTTCTTCGTGATCTATCTCTTTTCATCAATCTCCTTTCTCAGATTTTATTCCACATCTCATTCCCCTCTTCCGTTCCCGTCCTCTGCCTGCGCGGCAGCTGATTGCGTTCCGGTGGCAGCTGCCGCACACCTCAGGGGCTGCGAAGAGCAACGTGATCAGATGGTTATTGTTTCACCTTTACAGGTAAAACTTTTGCTTTGCAATTATCCCCACTGGGCATAATATACCCGTTCCTGTTCCACCGGCAGAGAAAAGTCAGCCATGTAATCATTGCTGTCCTTCCAACCAAGAAAACGCCCGTTTCCACTGAGCGGTTCTGCCGGAGCAGCAACCCGGTCGCCTTCCATCACGGAATAAACCTTGTAACATTCCCCGCCGGAAAGCATCGCTTCTTTTGTCGGGTAAAAACGCACACTGCAATATACCGGCTCTTTTGTCTCGCATGGTTCCCATATTACCATTCGCTCCCATTCCTCCACTCCGGTGCTGCCATCCGGCTGTACAAATTCTTCCTGCACGCGGACGGCCAGCGCTCCTTTTTCCACATCTGCTTTCATCACCTGCACCGTAACCTTTGAATCAGTGTCCAGCGCAGCCGCGAGCATCTCAACACTTTCTGCCACAGCTTCCTCCTGCGTATCGGGATACAGATGATTTTCTGTCATCATACGTTCAAGTGTTTTTTCAAGCGCCGACGACAGGCTGCTTTCCAGTTCCACTCTTCGGTTCATCCTGCCCATCACTGTCATAAGAATGGCCAGCGTCAGCACCCCGGCCGCTGCACTCATAAATATTATAACTATATTCTTCATTTCACATCCTCCTTTCGTTTACCGGCACCGCGATAATGCATGTACTTCTTTTTCTTCTGGCATCCACCGCAGTCACTTTTAAACGGTAAATTCCGGAATTTCGAAAATCCACCTCTTTCGTTCCCGGAAGAACAGGAAAAAAGGTCCCGCCTGTACCAGGTTCACTGACCGCAAGCAGACTCACGTGAAGCTCCTCTCCGTCCGCATCCCTTGCCTTGATCTGATCTGAAACCACAAATATGCCGGTATACACAATGCCGGTATTCTGATAAACAATCGTGGGCATCGCTCTGCCTGCCTCACTCTGATACACCTCAAATTCTCTGTATACCTTATTTTCTGTTTCACCTGTTTCCAGCTCTGCGCCGATAATGGAAAAAATACCTCTGTTTCCCTCATCGTCTTTTATCCCGGCAAATAGTAATAAAAAAAGCAGACCGAGCAAAACTGCATCCAGCAGAAACATTCCGTATGACACAATAACCTGTTTCAATCCGCACTCCTATCCACAAATACCATTCATATACAAACCGACAATCTCACACAAAACACCTCCACGCTCCAGAAAAGAAACGTACAGTGCAATCAACGCCATCCCCGAGACAATCTGAAGAAATCCCGTTCCATAATGTTCCATAATATATTCCATATCCAGATCCTCCTAAACAGCACAGACATAACGCAGCAGAGCAATCAGCAGGCCCACAGCCAGCCCGCCTGCCAGAAGTCCAAGCAATGCCTCTCCCAGTTCTCCCGTCACAATTTCAAATCCCATTCTCTTCTCCTTTCCTGACACCGGACGAATAAACGACCGTCGCTCTTCCCTCTTTTACCGTGCAATCCCTCTTGTAACTCTTGTATGCGAAATCCCAAGAAGAGGTATTTCATACGTATAGGTCAGTATCACCTCCGCCGAACACACATCCTGATTTTCATCATATATACACTTTGTCACAACAAGGGAATATCCACACGCCGCGGCCTGTTTCCTGCAGCTTTCCACAACATCCGGATTAAAATTACTGTTCTCCAGCTCCGCAACTACAGCAGCCTTGTATTCCCTTGCAGCGGCCACATCTCCGCTTACCGTAAGAACCGCAATACACAGAAAAAGATTTAAAACCAGTATCGTAAGCGTGGAGAACGCTCCTATAATATGTTTCACTTACATCCCTCCTGCAACTGCCAGCATTTTTAGCATCAGCACCATTCCGACTGTAAGATCCGTCAGAAGCTTTACCGTGGCAGCAGCCACCGGATAAGAAAAAAGCAGCTTCATGCGAAATGCCGTCTTTTCATTCTCAATCTCATCTGCCATGCCCTGCATCTTCCCGACACGTTCGAGCAGATGTCCCATCTGTATTCTGATATTGCCCGCACCATTTTCCGCAATCGCATGGAGCATTTTCATACAGCTCTGCACTTCGGGCAGATCAAATTCTGAACAGAAACCGGTATATGCCTGCAGTTTTCCGGGCGACTCTTTAAGCCGCTCTGTCAAAAGCCTTAACTCTTTCTGCAATACTGGCGCCGCTCCTCCCATCGACCGCACAATAGAAACCTGTACATTATTGTTCTGCAGTAACAACGCCATTCCTGTCAGCCACTGTGGCAATGCCAGATACATCTCTTCCGTCACATCTTTCTTTGCCAGATAATATCCCGTCTTATGCTGCAGCAATAGAAAAATAAAAAGAGACAGGCTGACCAGACAGATCGCGCGCTTCCCTGCAACAAACAGAATGACTGTCACGAGAAATGCCGGGACCGAAAAAAGAATACTTTTCCGGCGCTCTTTCTTCTCGTCATATTGCGCGATCATATCATAACTTTTTTCGATATAGTCTGTTTCATGAAAAACCGTATCCTTTAACCAGTCGTCTGTAAGGTTTTTCGTACTCTTCACAAAGACATGAAGGAGAAACAAAATAAACAGAACAGATGAAATCTGGATAATCTGAATCTGAAACACATCTGTCGGACTTTGCACCGAAAACATCTGCTTCATCGCATCCAGCACATAGAGCGCAACAGCACATAACATGGTCGCAACAAGAATGGAAATAATATTGTCCGTATGGCTCCTCTTTTTCTCCGCCTGTAAACGATAACCCCTCTGCTTCCAGCGCTCCACATCCTCCAGGAGAAAGAGAATGGATTCATCCACCTCCCCGCCATACTCTTCCGCATTGATCAGAAGGTCATGCACCAGATGGATCTTCGTGCAGCGGTACGCCTCCTCAATGATTTCCAGACTTTCGCCATGGATTCTCTGTCCGTTTCCTGCCCTTCCGGCTTCCAGATGAAAAATCGCCGCATCCAGAACCTGCCGCATCTGCCCTCCGTCAAAAATCTCCCTGCTCTCCTTTAATGCACTGATCACTTTTCCCGTCTTCTGAAACGAGTACAGCATCTGTTCCATATAGGACGCCGCGTCTGCAAACCGCTTCTGCTCATACATTTTCCGATACATATCCAGGACAAGAATCGGCAGCACAATCAGCACAGCCAAAACGACGGCTGAAAAACAGACCGGTTTTAACCGAAACAAAAAACCCACCGCGCTGATACCCGCCAGCGTACCTGTAATCAGCAGTACGTGCGATTTCCATGAAAAATGATATCCATAAATATGCACCTCCTTCTCCAGATTTCTGGGATTCAGGAGTTTCAGATTCTCCCACAATCGTTTCTTACCGTGCATTACATCCCCTCTCTTATATACTTCTCCCAGTCTTTACACCGGAACGGCTCGCTGATGCCCGCATACCGGAATCGCTTTTCAATCTCTGCAGGCAGTTCTCCCGACACCATTTCTCCGTCCTTTACAAGCATATAAACTCTGTTATTTGTTTCTTCCCGGCTGAAAAAGCAGACCTGGTCCATATATCGCTTTACCTTCCCGCCAGGCTGACGTATACACCGGATCAGAATCCCGACATCCACATACCGGTATATCCGATTTTCCATCCGGTCTGCATCATTGACATTGTTCATCATATTCTGAATCCGGTCCGGAAGCTTCCTCACATCGTCCAGATGGATCGTGGTAAACCCGTTTACCCCCGTACTCCACTGTTCCAGAAGAGACGTCACCTCCACCGACCGGGCCTCGGAGAGCATCAGCCATTTCGGATTCTGCCGCAGACTGGCCTTGATCGCGTCCGTATAGTCAAATCCCGGTCCAACCCTCAGCTCCACCGTATCCGCACCCGGATGTATCTCCCCATAGTGGATTTCCAGTGAATCCTCAATTGTGATAACACGCTCCTCTGCCGGTATAAACCGCATAAAAAACTTGGCACATTCGGTCTTACCCGCACCGGGTTCTCCGCCAAACACAAAATTCATTCCTGCCTTCACACAGTTGATCAGAAGCTGCAGGATCTCTTCATCACAATACCCGCCCTGAAGCATCCCCTGTATACTGCTTCTGACCACACAGGGGGATTTACGGATGCAGATACTCGTCCCGGAAGCCGCCGCCGAATTATGGATAATACTGATGCGAAGCTCTCTTGTATCTGCCTCCAGTACTTTGTTGGCATTGTTAAACTGCCTGTTCACACAATTCGACATATTATGTGTAAACCGGTCGATAAACGACTCCGTAAGCTCATCCTCTGCGGGATACCGTCCTTTTTTCAGGTCTGTAATCCAGAGCCGGGAACCGTTATAATCGATATCCGTGACATCTTCCTGCGTGATATATTTCCAGAATACGCCAAACTGCTCTGCCGTCGGCTCAAATGTAACCACTTCACGCATTCCTTCTCCCATCCCTTTCCGCCTTTACGGCAACACATTCATCTTTTCAAAAAAGCCGGTCAGCGCATTCTTAAACTCGGCTGCGACGTAGCCGTCCGACGAGAGTGCAGCGACAATAATTGCGCCGAGCGCCAGCAGCACAATAACAGCCAGTATGGCATTTCCGTAATGTTTCATTACCTGTTCCATAATCTTCCTCTTTTCTGCGCCGCTTTTCTCTGCAGATCTGTGGATGCGGCGCAGACACAGACCCGTAACTTATTCACTTGTTTTTCTGTTCGCAAAGGGCCCCGCCATATACAAACCCGGTACGGCGCAGCAGAAATCGCGAAATTGTTTTTAACTCATCCAGAAACCGCTGGTTTCGCAGGCTGCCCGGCATGCGGTTCCTCCACACAAAATTCATGGCTCTGCCGCGTGCAGATGCATAATCAAATTCTGTATTTTCAGAAAGGATCATAATCTGCCCTCTCTCCGCGCGATACACCCGCTCAAGATATTGCCTGTCAAGCCTGGACTGACTGCAATAATTGGAAATCAATATCAGACTCTGCGGCAGAAACCGGGCTTCCTCCAGAAAAAAGTGATGAATCTCCCGCTCATCCTGCCGCAGATTGACGACGACAAGTTCTGCCTGTTTTAAGATCCTGCGTTTTTTACAATCCATTCCGCTCCCACAATCGACAAAACACAATTTTTCCCGCATTTTACTTTCTGTGGCCGTGCTGTGGCATATTGTATAACTTCCAGGTCTTTCCGCAGATACCCGCCGTTTTCCCAACGGACTCTTCCCGGCCGTTCCGCGCCTCTGCGTATCCGCAGTGTACAGTCCAACCTCTACCTCAGGATACAGCATGGGAAATACACTGGCTATCGCACGCATATTGATCCCTGCATTACTCTGAGCGCTCTCTCCCCAGAACGCAACCTTCATACAAATCCTCATTTCTACACAGACTGCTTCCGTTTCCTGCCTTTCAAATCCAGCGCAGGATGCAATCCCTCAGCTTATTGTGATCACCTGGGAATACCAATTGAAAAATAAGACTCCCCATCACAGATATATTTCCTGTGAATACGGGGACAGACGGAGAAAAACTCCAAATAACTACATGTATTTAAAAAAGATGATGTAATCATACACTTTCACGCCCGATCTGTAAAGTATTTTTTATTCTTTTACTATTTTTATCAAAAATTTCATTCTTTAACTTTTCTTTTTTGTATAATTCATATATAATAGTAAGAAATGAGCCCTGTGTTCTACAGCGTTCAAAATAATAAAATTACAGAGGTGATCGTATATGGACCAGAGAAATCCCCTTCACACCATTGGACTGATACTTTCCAACGTAGCAAATGACTATTTCGGTCATCTGGTAGACCGGCTTGGAGAGCAATTTGCCGCTCAAGGTTACAGGCTGATCGTTTCCGTTACCGGACGCCGGGTCGAAAAAGAACGGGAACTGTTAAAAATGTATGCAGAAATCGCAGACGGCATTCTGATTGCCTCCGACGCTGCCGATTATGAAGAACTGTCAGACGCCGTCCCCAAAGATATCCCGGTGATCTTTCTGAATCGAAAACCGCAGGGCTGTCCCTGTACCAGCATCGTTGAGAGCAATTATTCCGCTGTTTTTCAGTGCATTCTTTCCAATTCTGCCAATGGAAATGATAAAATCGCCCTGCTGTGCGCCAACCGGCAGCTCTCTCTCGCCAGGGAAATCATTGACGCATACAAAAATGCCATGCGTTCCACTCCCTCCGGCTATCATGAGGACTGGATTTTTTATCCGGATAATGGTGTGACGGATCTGAAATCTCTGCTGTATGCAGTCCAGGAAAAAGGCTGCAACACCATATTCACCACTACCCAGACACTGACACGGCAGTTTCTGGATTACCTTCTCGTATACAACCTGCACACCGAACATCCGGTCTCGCTGATTGGCTTTGTAAACAAAGATACCCCGAACCGGACACAGCTCGCGTTTGACAGCATCAACCAGCCGCTCCACGAGCTTACGGATCTCGCGGTTCAGCAGATGCTCTACCAGATCAATTCCCCGGACAGCCCCATTCGTGAATATCTGCTGAAATCCACTCTGCAGATTCACAAAGTAGATATGCTCAATTTTGATAAAAAGTAGTAAACGAAGAAAACCCCGCAGCTTTTGCTGCGGGGTTTTAAAGGACATCTTTTCAAGACTCTTATACATTGATTTCGGCTTTTATGCCCAGTTCTTCACGGTTTGCATCCAGCACCGGCTTTACGACATCCGCAAGAAATTTCTCCACCTGCAGCGGCGCACGTCCGATATATTTTGCAGGTTCCATCGCATCCTGAAGCTCCTGAAGCGTGAGATGAAACCCGGGATCGGCTGCGATGCGTTCAAGCAGATTATTTTCTTTTCCATCTTCTTTGACCGTCTTTGCGGCCTGCATGGACAACGTACGAATCCGTTCATGCAGCTCCTGGCGGTCACCTCCAAGCTTCACGGCATCCATCATAATATTTTCAGTCGCCATAAACGGAAGTTCCGCCATCATGTGCTTTCTGATCACCTTGTCATACACTACAAGGCCGTCAACCACATTCAGACAGAGATCCAGAATCCCATCTGTCGCAAGAAATCCTTCCGGAACAGACAGCCGCTTATTTGCAGAATCATCCAATGTACGCTCAAACCACTGTGTCGCCGAAGTCACGGCCGGGTTTAACGCATCTATCATCACATAGCGCGACAGCGATGCGATGCGCTCGGACCGCATCGGATTGCGTTTGTATGCCATCGCAGACGAGCCGATCTGATTTTTCTCAAACGGCTCCTCCACCTCTTTTAAGTGCTGCAGAAGCCGGATATCGTTCGACATTTTATGTGCGCTCGCCGCAATACCGGCCAGAACATTTACAACTCTCGTATCTGTTTTCCGTGAATATGTCTGGCCGGAAACCGCATAACACTCCCGAAATCCCATCTTTTCTGCAATCATCGGGTCTATCCGGTCAATTGTCTCCTGATCGCCGTCAAACAATTCAAGAAAACTCGCCTGCGTCCCTGTAGTTCCCTTAGAACCGAGCAGTTTTAAGGAGCCCATAACGTATTCCAGATCCTCCAGATCCATCAGAAACTCCTGCGCCCAGAGCGCCGCACGTTTTCCGACTGTTGTAGGCTGTGCCGGCTGGAAATGGGTAAAAGCCAGTGTCGGAAGCTCCTTATACTGATCCGCAAACGCAGCCAGCCTGGCAATCACATTGACCAGCTTTTTGTGGATAAGTCTGAGCGCTTCCCGCATCACAATGATATCGGTATTGTCGCCGACATAGCAGGACGTCGCCCCAAGATGAATGATCCCCGCCGCTTTCGGACATTGCTGTCCATACGCATAGACATGACTCATCACATCATGGCGCACCTGTTTTTCTCTCTCTCTGGCTACTTCATAGTTGATATCGTTCACATGCGCCCGGAGCTCGTCAATCTGCTCCTGTGTGATCACCGGTTTTCCGTTCTCTGAGAGCCCGAGCTCCATTTCCGTCTCCGCAAGAGCAATCCATAGCCGTCTCCAGGTCGAAAACTTCATATCCTGCGAAAAAATATACTGCATCTCCCGGCTGGCATAACGCTCCGACAGCGGACTTGTGTATCTGTCTGTACTCATATTTTCCCCGTTTCTGCGCTGCATTACTCTGGTTTGCTGTCAGGCAGCGCACAGACACAAACCTGTAAGTAATCTTACCGCTCGTATTCTCCCCGGATATCCTCCTTCGGCGGGTCAAGCGGATACTTTCCGTCAAAACATCCCTTGCAGATGGAAAGCCCTTCCACCATCTCGTTGAGCCGGCCAATTTTTAAATAGCCAAGCGAATCCGCTCCGATCACCTCACAAATCTCATCAACAGTGCGATTGTATGCGATAAGCTGTTCCCGTTCCGGTATATCGGTCCCAAAATAACACGGCCAGAGAAACGGCGGTGCAGCGATGCGCACATGCACTTCTGTAGCGCCTGCATCGCGCAGCATCTTTACAATCCGGTCCGAAGTGGTTCCGCGCACAATCGAATCATCAATCATTATAATACGTTTCCCGCTCACTGCCTCCTTAAGCACATTTAACTTAATGCGGACACTCGACTCACGGCTGCTTTGTTTGGGTTTGATAAATGTACGTCCCACATAACTGTTCCGCACAAAAGCCGTCCCATAAGGAATCCCCGACTGCAGTGAATAGCCGAGTGCCGCCGCATTTCCCGACTCCGGCACTCCCACAACAAGATCGGCGTCTGCCGGCGAATCCATAGCCAGAAAACGTCCCGCTCTGATTCTGGATGCATAGACACTGACACCGTCGATATGGCTGTCCGGCCTTGCAAAATAAATATACTCAAAGACACATCTCGCCTGCCCGTCTTCCCGGATCGCACAGGACATATCGGACATAATGCCATTTTCCGGCGTGATCGTAACGATCTCCCCCGGAAGGACATCGCGGACATATTCCGCACCGACCGTATCGAGCGCACAGGACTCCGACGCAATAATATAGGCATTGTCACGCTTTCCGATACACAGCGGCTTAAATCCGTACGGATCCCTGGCGCCGATGAGTTTTCTCGGACTCATGATGACAAGCGAATACGCCCCTTTGATTTTCCGGCAGGCGCGCCCTACCGCTTCCTCCACCGTTTTTGACTTCAGCCGTTCCCTGGCGATATGATAAGCGATTACTTCCGAATCAATCGTCGTCTGAAAGATTGCACCTGTATATTCGAGATCTTTGCGCAGCTCTGCGGCATTGATCAGATTTCCGTTGTGAGCGAGTGCCAGCGTCCCCTTCACATAATTTAAAACGAGTGGCTGTGCATTCTCCCTGGTAGATGCGCCTGCAGTGGAATAGCGCACATGGCCCACACCGATGTCACCCCGCATCGGTTCCAGGTTTTCCTGCGTAAACACCTCATTGGCAAGTCCCATTCCCTTTAAGGATGTAACCTTTCCTTTCGGCCCGTCCGTCTCGCTCACCGCAATTCCACAACTCTCCTGCCCTCTGTGCTGCAGCGCAAAAAGTCCATAATAAATCGTGGATGCCACCGCGTTCCCGTCAAAATCGTATATTCCGAAAACGCCGCATTCCTCATGTAGTTTTTCTTCTTCCCCAATATTTCCCATCATACTATTCTTATCCATTCACTACCCCGTTTTTGCCGCATATCATCAGGAAACCGTTCTTATAACGCCTTTCCTGTGAGCAGCTCATACGCCTCCTTATATTTCTCAATGGTCTTTTCGACAACTTCCTCCGGAAGCAGGAGATCGCTGTCCGGATTTGCCTTCAGCCAGTCCCTCACAAACTGCTTGTCAAAAGACGGCTGAACCCTGCCTGCCTCATACCCCGCAAGCGGCCAGAATCTCGAACTGTCGGGAGTCAGCATCTCATCGCCAAGCACAATCTCACCGTCCTCATTCAGCCCGAACTCAAACTTCGTATCTGCGATAATAATCCCTCTGCCCAAGGCATACTCCGCACACTTTTTGTAGAGCGCGATCGTCTTGTCGCGGATCTGTGCCGCGTACTCTGCCCCTTTCCCGGGATAAATCTCCTCCAGGATTTCCACACTTTTTTCAAAAGAAATATTCTCGTCATGCAGACCGATCTCCGCTTTTGTGCTTGGCGTATAAACCGGCTCCGGCAGACGCTCTGATTCCTTTAAACCTTCCGGCAGACGAATACCGCATACCGTCCCGTCCTTCTGGTAACTGGCCCAGCCGCTTCCTGTGATATATCCCCTCACGATGCACTCAATCGGCAGCATCTGAAGCTTCCGGCACATCATGCTGTTTCCGTCAAATTCTTCCTTTTGAAAAAACTCCGGCATATCCGCAACGTCCACGGAAATCATATGATTTTTTACAATATCGCCGGTAAACTCAAACCAGAACTTTGACATCTGCGTCAGAACCGTGCCCTTTTTTGTGATCCTGTTTTTTAAAATATAGTCAAATGCCGATATTCTGTCTGTCGCGACAATAATAAGACTGTCGTCGTTATCATATACTTCGCGCACTTTCCCCTCTTTCACTGGTCTGTATTCCTGCATCTTCTCTTCCTCTTTTCCGGTGGATTGCTGTCACCCATAATTGTCCTATACTTTTGTCACACGATTGCACACCGCGGCCTTTCTTCTATACCAAGAGATTATAATACAGGGCCTTTGTCAAAGTCAATAAAAAAGAATCCTGCCACACAGGATTCTCCGTCTGCGGCGGGCCGCCTCTGAGACTTCCTGCTTACCATGGACGAAATCTGCGAAACGCCCTCAAAGCATAAGTAAGGACGTGTCCCCGGACGCCTGTCCCGCCCGTCCTTGTGCTTTATTGAGGATATGCGTCTTAAGGACTAACAATTTATATTTTCCTGTTCACAGTCTTTCAGGAAAAATCGTAATGCCATAACCGTGACCGCAACTTTATACTTTATATCTTCTGATACTTTCCTGGGCGGATCTGACAGCATCCTCTCAATATCCTTTACCTCCACCCCTGCCATTTTCGCTATTGCTCGTTCAGACAGGCCATGACAGAAAAGAAGCACTTTCAGGAATGCACTTAATTTTAAGTCCTTATCCTCTGTAGCACTAAGATATAAAAACGAAATCTTATTAAAAATATTCAGACGGTATATCGGTTCTTCTGGCAAAAAGCCAACATCCCCCTCAGATAGTTCCCTTATCTGCTCCACTGGCAACTCCAGATATTTAGAAAGTGTGTGTATGCTAAACTCATATGTATCAAGAAGTTCTTTCAGTTGCTCTGTCACATTATTTCTTTTATCCATACCATCTTACCTTTCAATCTATAATCCTCCCTGCCATACATCAAACTGCTCCTTTTTTGCATCCGGCAGTTCAGGTAAAAGAACGACAGGCTTCTCCCCACCCCCGCAATATGTATGGCAATAACAGCAAAGCAGATCATCATATTCCTTTTCACAGAATTCAACTATTGCAAACAAATAAACCCTGATAATGCTTTCATATTTCTTATCTTGTATTATAACAAGATTTTAAAATAATTAAAGTATTAATTCTGAAATATCTTAAAGGCTTTCTTCAATGTAGAATGGATAGGGGGAATGAACAATATAAAGACGTATGCAAGGGAGATTGCAGATAAAAAATTATTTATCAACAGGGAAAGGTGTATGACGAAAAGCAGGTATCGTACCTATTTCTTACACTTGTTATTATTCGCCATGCCGTATATAATTATACCGTTAAACTTTGAAGGAAGGATGGGTGACTTATGAAATATATGTCTTGTACAGAAGCAGCGGACAAATCGGGCATTTCAGCAAGACGAGTGCAGAAACTTTGTGAGGGGGAACGCATACCGGGCGTTTCAAAATCTGGCAGTATGTGGCTGATACCGAAGAATGTGGAAAAGCCGATTGACGGCAGAACAAAAAGGGAAGGAGCGGGATGACAAATGAAGCGATTATTTTTACTGGAAGATGATCTGAGCTTAATCAGCGGTCTTTCCTTTGCTGTAAAGAAACAGGGGTATGAAACAGACGTTGCCCGTACCATACTGGAAGCTGATACATTATGGGCAAACGGGAAATATGATCTGGCTATTCTGGACGTATCGCTTCCCGACGGTTCTGGCTTTGACCTCTGCAAAAAGATAAGACAGACTTCAAAAGTGCCTGTCATGTTTCTTACTGCTGCTGATGAAGAAACAGATATTATTATGGGGCTTGATATTGGCGGCGACGATTACATTACAAAGCCGTTCAAATTGGCAGTATTCCTGTCAAGGCTTAATGCGCTGCTTCGCAGGAGTGAAAATTTCAATACCGACGTTACGGAATTGAAATCCAGCGATATAAGTATAAAGCTTCTGAAAGGCGAGGTTTATAAACAGGGGAATCTGCTTGCCCTAACGGCGAGCGAGTACAAATTGTTATGTCTGTTCATGGAAAATCCCGACCAGGTACTTTCCCCGGAACAGATTTTAGGGAAGCTCTGGGATTGCAGCGAAAATTACGTAGATAATAATTCCCTTACCGTATATATCCGCAGGCTCCGTACAAAAATTGAGGACAATCCGGGGGAACCGAAACGGATTGTTACGGTTCGCGGCATGGGCTATAAATGGAATACGGCAGATTGAGGTGCATGATGAAAATATTAGCGAACCGAAAAATCAAATCCCTGTTTGTCAGTATTTTGTCTTGTATCATGGTTTTTATATTGATTTCAGCGGCATTGATAATCTTTGATATTCGAAATATGGTATATTACATTATCATTTGCGGCGTATGTATGGGGATTCTGATATTACTGCTCTGCTATGGGTATTTCAAAGAGCAGCATAAAATCATGGAATTCGCCATAACGCAGATTACAGAATAT
The DNA here is from genome assembly GCA_947649645.1 of uncultured Roseburia sp. Taxonomy (GTDB): domain Bacteria; phylum Bacillota; class Clostridia; order Lachnospirales; family Lachnospiraceae; genus Roseburia. The sequence goes on from CANSSP010000007.1 coordinate 95,727, forward strand.
ATATCCGGCAACAAAGACGTTACGATTGAGTGCAACGACGAGGGCGAGCTGTACAGGTTATTCCATGAGGTAAATTCTTTAGTAGCAATCCTGAACGCCCACGCTGAAAATGAAAAAAGTGCGAAGAAATTTTTACGCAATACCATATCGGATATTTCCCATCAGTTAAAAACGCCGCTCGCCGCCCTTAATATTTACAATGGGATTATACAGGACGAAGCAAAAGAAATCCCGGCCATTCAGAAATTCAGCCAGCTCTCCGAACAGGAACTTGACCGTATAGAAACCTTAGTACAGAACCTTTTGAAAATCACAAAACTGGACGCGGGTACGATTATATTAGAAAAGTCTTTAGAAAATGTATCTGAACTTGCAGAGGATATAAAAAAACATTTCCTGTTCCGCGCCGGACAGGAGGGAAAAGAAATCTGTCTGTCGGGAAATGAAGATATTTCACTTTTATGTGATCGTAACTGGATAATAGAAGCTATCAGTAACCTTGTAAAAAATGCTCTTGACCACACAGAAAAAGGCGGTGTTATCCGTATCGAATGGCAGGCTTTTACTTCTATTGTCCAGATAACCGTAAAAGATAATGGAAGCGGCATACACCCGGAGGACTTACACCACATTTTCAAGCGGTTTTACCGCAGTCGTTTTTCCAAAGACACACAGGGTATCGGACTTGGCCTGTCGCTTACAAAAGCGATTGTGGAAGCTCACAACGGCATAATCGAAGCTGACAGCACATCCGGCGCAGAGACCTCTTTCAAAATGAATTTTCTGAATCCTACAAAATTGTAGGCTGATTGTAATATTGGTGTAGGATTTGTTTGTTATATTAGGGCTATCAAAACGAAAAGAGGTGTTTACACATGAACTTATTAGAAGTCAACAATATCTGTAAAACATACGGAAGCGGCGAAACTGCCGTACACGCTTTGAAAAAAGTCAGCTTTTCCGTTCCAAAGGGCGAGTATGTGGCTATCGTCGGGGAATCCGGCTCTGGAAAAAGTACGCTGCTCAACATGATAGGTGCGCTTGATGCACCTACATCTGGCAAGGTAAAGATTGGCGGCAAGGATATTTTTTCCATGGACGACCGCAAACTGACCATTTTCCGTCGGAGGAATATCGGCTTTATCTTTCAGGCGTTCAACTTAATTCCCGAACTGACTGTAGAGCAGAATATCATTTTCCCGGTGCTGCTTGATTATCAGAAACCCGATAAGAAGTATCTGGAAGAATTGCTTGCGGTTCTTAATCTGAAAGAACGGCGTAACCACCTGCCGAGTCAGTTGTCCGGCGGACAGCAGCAGCGCGTGGCAATCGGACGTGCCCTTATCACGCGACCGTCCTTAATCCTTGCCGACGAGCCGACCGGAAACCTTGACACGCACAACAGCAGAGAAGTTATCGCCCTGTTAAAAGAAGCGTCAAAGAAGTATGAGCAGACCATTATTATGATTACCCACAACCACAGTACCGCGCAGACCGCAGACCGGGTGTTACAGGTGTCGGACGGCGTTCTGACTGATTTAGGGAGGTGCCGGGAATGAAAAGTTATCTTAGTCTTATACCTATTTCGGCAAAGGTACACAAGCGGCAGAACAGAATGACCATTTTATGTATTATTTTCGCCGTTTTCCTGGTGACTGCCATTTTCAGTATGGCGGAAATGGGCATTAGAATGGAGCAGACAAGATTGTTAAATAAGCATGACGATTTGACATTGCAGGATATAATAAGCAGCACAACCGGACAAACGCTCTGCATGGTTGCCATTGTATTCTTTGTGTTGGTGTTGACAGCAGGCGTATTGATGATTTCAGGCAGTATCAATAGTAACGTGACACAAAGGACAAAATTTTTTGGAATGATGCGTTGTATTGGAATGAGTAAACAGCAAATTATTCATTTTGTAAAACTGGAAGCTCTGAATTGGTGCAAAGCAGCCATTCCGACAGGCGTTACACTTGGTATTATCATCACATGGGGTTTATGTGCCGTTTTACGTTTTCTTGTCGGAGAGGAATTTTCTGACATTCCTCTTTTTGGTATCAGCATAGCCGGTATCATCAGTGGAATTATCGTAGGTATTGTTGCAGTATTGATTGCTGCCAGAACCCCGGCAAAACGGGCAGCAAAAGTATCTCCTGTAACGGCGGCTTCTGGAAATTCAGAAATCACAGGAAATATAAACCATGCAGCAAAGGTCCGTTTATTCAAAATTGAAACAGCTCTGGGTATTCATCATGCGGTAGCGTCAAAGAAAACGCTGATACTTATGACGGGTTCATTTGCCCTTAGTATTATCCTTTTTCTGAGCTTTTCTGTTTTGGTAAAATTTGTTGGTTATATCATGCCGCAGTCTGCCGCCACCGCTGATATTAACATTTCAAGTGTTGACGTTTCAAATGGTGTAGATAGTGCTTTACTTGATACTATCGGCACAATGGACGGAGTAAAACGCATTTTCGGACGCCGCAGCGTTTTTAACATTCCGGCGCAGCTAAATTCAAATACAGTTGAAATTGACATGATTTCTTATGATGATTTTGATTTGAACTGTCTTGTAAAAGACGATATGCTGAAAAAAGGCAGCGATATTTCTAAAGTATATGGAAACAGTCATTATGTGCTTGCGACATGGGACAAAAGCAGTTTGCTGGAAATTGGCGATAAAATATTGGTTGCCGATGAAGAATTTGAAATTGCAGGTTTGCTGAAATATGATCCGTTCAACAGCGACGGGCTTACAAACGGAGATATAACCCTTATTACTTCCGGTGATACCTTTATTGACTTAACTGGAATAACAGATTATTCTCTTATTATGATACAGACAACGAGTGACGCAACGGACGAAGATGTAACGGCAATTCGGGATATCTTAGACTATGGCTGCACCTTAAACGATTTACGCGGCCAGCGGACTTCCGGGACTTATATCGCATTTGTGTTCTGTATTTATGCGTTTTTAGCCATTATTGCTCTGGTAACGGTATTAAATATTGTAAACAGCATTTCCATGAGTGTGTCCTCAAAAATCAAGTCATACGGGGCAATGCGGGCAGTAGGGATGAACGAACATCAGATAACCAAAATGATTGTTGCCGAAGCATTTACCTATGCTTTGCTGGGAGGTATTGTTGGCAGTATGGTCGGGCTGATAGTTTACAGGCTGCTGTACAACATTCTTATAGGCACTCATTTCAGCTATGCAATATGGAGTCTGCCGGCAATTCCTTTACTGATCATTTTGCTGTTTGTTTGTATGGCAGCCATCATAGCAGCTTATATTCCGGCAAAACGGATTCAAAACATGGCAATAACCGAAACAATCAATGAATTATAATTGCATTCCACTTTTGAAAATTTAATGTAACATCTGCCGGACGACGGCAAAAGAAAAAAGCCGCCGCTTTCTTTTTGCCTGTCGGCAGTCTGCGGCGACCCTGGAACCATAAAAACGGCGGCTTATGGAGGCACTCTGACCAATTGATCCGTGTCCGGATGAACTTCAGGCCCTGTCTCACCGCAAGCTGGAACTCATTTCCGCCCTCCGTTCTGTCTTCCCCCTCGCCAGCCTCTTCCGTGCCCCCCGGCAGGGCCGTTTCCTCTGCCTGCTCCGGAACCGCTTTCTTTGCCTGCAGGCTGTTCTGATCTGTCAGAACTGACTCCCAGCGCATCCGCAACGGCATCCATAATGCTGTTGCTGGAAAATGTGGCGCCGCTGACCGCCTGTACATTCACGGACTGGGCGCTGATAATTTCGCTGATGACCGTATCCTGCGCACGGGTAAAATATGAAACATCATCCGCATAAGAATTAATTGTAATATCCGTAATCGCCCCGTTTTCTACTGTGACGGAAACACTGGTGGTTCCGCGGAAACCGTTTCCCGTCCCCTCATAGACGCCGTCCGCGACAGAAAACTGACCTGATGCCGAATCGGATTCCTGCCCGCTGTCCGACGATTCTGATACATTGTCCCCGGAGGGCTGAGATTCATCTGAACCAGTCTGCTCCTGATTCTCACCTGCTTCCACACTGCCGTCCGAAGGATTGCTTTCATCTACAGGCTGCCCTGAGCTGCCAACGCTGCTTCCAAGCGCATCCGCAACGGCATCCATAATGCTGTTGCTGGAAAATGTGGCGCCGCTGACCGCACTGACATTAGGCGTCTGCTCTGTAAGAATTGCATTTATCACGGCAGGTTGTGCTTTATGGAAAAACTCCTGGTCATCCTTAAAGGAAAGTATCGTAATATCCGCAATATATCCGTCCTCCACCGTAACCTGCACTTCTGTCGTTCCCCGAAAACCTTCCCCCACGCCAGTGTAAACACCGTCTTTATAGTTCCCTTTTTCCTTTTTTTCCGTAACCTGCTGATCCGACATGGTTTCGGTAACGGGAAAGGATATCAGATTGCCCACAATGACCGTGCCGCCGATTGCTGCAGCGGCGGCAGTGCCTGCTATGGCACCCGCAGGACTGGCAGACAGGCTTTCTTTGGGGCATATGGAAAGACACTGCATGCACTGAATGCACTCCCCTGATATTACCGCATTTTTTTCCGGTATACGGATTCCCATGCTGCAGGATCTCGTACAAAGCCCGCAATTTGTGCAGGAATCGCTTTGACGCCTTATTTTATAGAATCTCTTTCCGGAAACAACAGCAAGCAGCGCTCCCAAAGGGCACAGATAACGACAGAAAAAACGCTCCACAAACAGTGAACCAATCATAATAACCAAAAGCAGTGCAAAACCCACAGTTGGTATAGCCAAAGAAATGATCGAAAAATTTCCTGAAAACAGAATCCCGAACACATCCCATGGATTCCACGAAGAATCTACAGGCAGCGCCAGTATCCAGATGCCTGCTACTATAAAAACAAGAATAAAATATTTTAAAAATTTCATTACGGAGTCAGACCGTTCCGGAATCCGTACCTTCCCGGAAATCACCCGTCTGGAAAAAAAGAAGATAAGTTCCTGCAGCATTCCAAAAGAACAAAGAAACCCACAGAAAAAACGCCCCCACAGCGCAGTGACCAGAAATACCATGAAAACAAGGATCATCTGCGGAAATAGTTCACCAACCGAAAAGCTCCCATCCAGAAACGCCGCCAATATATCCCGCACTGCTGAAAACACCGTAATAAACAGTCCCGGAAACAGAATAAAAGCGGCAGCCTGAACCAGATGCCGGATGAATTGTGTGAAAAAACCGCGTTTGCTGCGCATAAACAGATACCTCCCAAATAATACTCAATTGCTCTTCAAAAAAAACTTCCCCTGCAACCCGTGTGTGATCTTTACCTCCCCATCACTGTTTATAAAAACAGCCTCTATACCGCGTCTTTCCAAAAGAGGCAGACCGTTTTTCTCACCCAGAACACATATGCCCGTTGCCAGCGCATCCAGTTCCATGGCGCTGTCGCCGATCAGGGTTACGGACAGGAGTCCGGAATCCGCCGGCCAGCCTGACCGCGGATCGATAATATGATGATACCGCACGCCTTCAAAAAAGAACCCCCGCTCATAAGAGCCGCTTGTTGCAACAGCTTTGTTTTTTACCATAAGCTCTGCCATAGACACGCCGCTTTTCTGAAATGGGTTTTGAATGCCGATCTTTTGCTCCCTGCCCAAAGCAATAACGGTTCCGCCGAAATTAATAAGGGCATTATGTACCTTATATTTTTTCAGAGTCCGTACCGCCTCATCAGCCGCATACCCCTTTGCAATTCCACCCAGATCCATCTGCTGACCGTTCCTGCGTAAAAATGCAGTGCCGCCTGCTTCGTCCAATATTAAATCGGTCAGACCGCTCAGCCTGCGGCAGCCCGCAATATCCGACTCTGACGGAATTTGGGCGGAACGAATCGCATCCCTCCATAACCGGCTTGCCGCACCAGATGTAATGTCAAATGCTCCCTGTGTTTCCCGCCCATAAGATAATGCATGAAAAAGAACAAAAAAAGTATCCTGATGAACAGGCACCGCTTTTATACCAGCCTGCTCGTTTATTCTGAAAATATCGCTTCCTTGTTCAAAAAGCGAAAAACGCCGGTGCAGATCCAAAACATGTTTTTTTACCTGTTCTGCTATTTCCGGAGCGAAACTGTCATAGAGCGTAATTGTGTTAACCGTACCAAGCGCCGGAAAAATTTTTTGTAATACTTTGCCTCCCATATCTCTTCTCACATACACAACATTGATTTTTCTGCCGTTCCTGCATTGATCACAGTATCATACCTGCACACATACGCTATCCTCCAGATTACGGTTTCAGTTCATTTAATGTTGTTCCTCCTGCAAAATTAATCAATTGCTTTTATTCCCTGTTCAGACAATTTCCTGAGATTTTCCAGCATATTATTCAATATTTCAGGAGAATGCCCTTTCCAGCCGACCACCTCTGCCACAATCTTCAGAGGTTGTTTTGATCGATACGATTTTGTCGGATTTCCCGGAAATTTCTTATCTGTAACATTCGGATCGTCTTCAAAATCGCCTGTTGGCTCGACAACATATATCCTTTCCTTCCCCTCCCCTTCTGCCAGTTCCGCTCCCCAGACTGCCGCGTCCAGAGTCCCCGCAAAGTAGACATATTCAGATATTCTGTCATCATTATAATTCTTTTTCTTCCCTATAACTATCAAATCTCCCATTTTCAAATCCGCTCTTGTTCCATGAAAAAAAGAACCCCGGCTAAATACTATTTTTTCACTCATCTGTTTTTCTCCTTGACAACTTTCAATTTTTCGGCCACTCCCGACATCAAAACGATACCTCAATTATTCGAAAAATCAATTCCAACACATTTTCCATCCGATATTCTGTGATGATATTGCTCTTTACAGCAGTCTTACCGGACTTCGACCTGTCCGGCTTATCTTTGGCTATGCCTTTCCCAATGTCAGGGCACAGGGCAGACCGGACTTGCACCCTTCAGAAACATGCGCCGTCTGGCGTACCAAAAATGCCCACAGATTTCCCAATCTGTGGACACTTCATCTTCTAAGCTTCTTTCCGTTCCCTTCTTATTTTATGTATATTTTGCTACCCTGAACTTCCGAATCAGCCCCTCGAGGTTTTCTGCCTGTCCGCTCATCTCCTGACTTGCAGCCGCACATTCATCCGACGTCTCAGAATTTGTCTTCACAACTTCATTGATATGCTCGACGCCATCGTCAATCTGCGAAATGGCCGCCGTCTGCGCTTTCAGTGCATCCGCAACTCCGTTGACTTCCTGTGTAATCACTTTTGAGCTGTACACCACATTTTCAAGCTGCTGTGCCGTCTCGTCCGCGATGATCATACCCTTTTCGACGGCCCGCACAGACGTCTCAATCAGTGTCGTCGACTCTTTTGCCGCGGCAGAACTCTGTGCCGCCAGGACAGACACCTGATCAGCCACAACGGCAAAACCTTTGCCCGCTTCCCCGGCGCGTGCCGCTTCAATTGACGCATTCAGCGCAAGCAGGTTGGTCTGCGACGCAATATCATTGATCGTCGCGATAATTTTGCTGATCTGGCCGGACGACTCATTGATTTCACCCATCGAACTCACCATCTCCTGCATTTTCTGATTGCTCTGGACAATCTCAGCCCCAAGATTCTCCACCTTACGGCTGATCTCCTTGGCATTTCCGGCATTCTGCGAAACCTGTTCGGATACCGAGGCCAGCGTGGCCGTCAGTTCACCGGTGATTGCGGCCTGATCGGCAGCGCCCTGTGCGAGATATGTAGAACTTGATGCCACCTGCTGTGCATCCCCCGAAACCTTGTCTGCCACTCTCTGAATCCCCTTTACCGTATCCGCCATACTCCGCTTAAACAATTCCAGAGAATCATGGATCCCCACAAAGTCGCCTTTCCACTCCACTTTCGGCTGCACATCAAAATTGCCGTTGGAAAACTCTTCCATGGAATAAGAAATATCGTCTACATAAGAACCCAGTATCTTGATGGATTTCCGCAGGCTGTGCGCAAGACTTCCGATCTCATCCTCAGAACGATATTCAACATTGCTGTGCAGATTGCCCGCTGCAAGCTCTCCCGCTACCGTCTCAAGCTCACGGAGCGGTCTTAAAATGGAATTTACAATACATTTTCCGATTCTGACCGCCATAATCGTTGCCACAACGACAAATAAAACAACCAGGGCAGCGCTCGCCACAGCAACGATCTGACTGACTCTTATCGAAGCTTCCTTTTTCTCCTGGGTTGTCTCATCCAGCCCCTCGATAATCTGTACGACGTCATTGAGAGCCGGCGCGCATTCCGTCAGAATCAGTCCGACCGCCGCCTCTTTCTCCCCGGCCTCAATTTTATCCATAATATCATATCCGACCACGCTCCACCGGTCAAGCGCCGTGACATACTGCTGATACAATTCCGCCTCGATCACATCTGTTTTATCCAGAATCTCAAGCTGCTTCTCGACATCCGCCATTTTCAGATCCACTGCATCCCTGTATCCTTTATACGCGGCGGTGCTTTCGTTCAGGGCCATTTCGCGGATATTGCGCGCCGCAATATTGACGTCAATGCGGCACATCTTTACCGCCGTATCCGCACTCTGCACGCCGTTAATATAACTATTCAGATTTCCATACAGATTTAAAAGTCCTGCAATGCTGATGATCCCTGAGATAATCATCATTCCGATCACGATCGTATAACCATAATCCAGTTTTTTCTTCATTTTCATGCGTTCAATCCGTTTCAGCATATCCATTCTCCCTTTTCTGCAATCGTCTCCTAGAATAATAATATATTTATACTACATATTCGGCAAAAAATCAACTGATTGTTTCATTTAAATAGTACTTTTGTATTGTTTTTTAACTTGCTTTTTTTTCGGGATCCCTTATAATGCTTATCATAACGATGAAATGGCACGAAAGGATAAACAACTCATGAAAAAAGATATTCGTCTGATCGCCCTCGACATGGACGGCACACTTTTTAACAGACAGAGTCAGATCTCACAGACCGACCAGTCTGCCATCCGGCAGATGACAGAAAACGGAATCGAAACTGCCATCTCTACCGGCCGGCCCTATGCGGGCCTTCCCGTCGGCCTGCTGCTGGACATCGGTATCCGCTATGCCATCACCTGCAACGGGGCGGCCGTCTACCGTCTCTCTGACAGACACTGTCTCCACTCAGACTGCATGTCTCCTTCGCTTGTCTGCTCTCTTCTGCGCGAACTGCAGAAAAAAAGCATCCACATGGATGCCTTTATCGATGGTGACTGCTACAGCGTCAACGCCTGCGCCCAAAATATCGACCGCCTTGACATGCCGGAATCCATCCGCCGCTATATCAAGGATACACGGACTTTTGTCCCCGACCTGGCCGCATATATCCGCGAACACGCTCTGGACGTGCAAAAAATGACACTCAATTTCTACCCGCTTCCCGACGGCACGTTTCTGCACCGCGATGAAGTCATGGCGCTTCTCGCCGCCTGTTCCCGGATCACCTTTTTATCCGGCGGTTATCACAACCTGGAATTTACACGCAAGGGCGTCACAAAAGGGACAGGACTGCGCTTTCTTTGCCGTCATCTTGACATCGATATCCGCCAGACCATGGCCTGCGGCGACACACAAAACGATCTGGACATCCTGAAAACGGCCGGCATCAGCGTCGCCATGGCGAACGCACAGCCGGAAGTCAGAGAAATCGCCGATTTTATCACGCTTTCCAACGAAGAAAGCGGTGTCGCCCATGCGCTGCAATGCCTGATCGGCTAAGCGGACCGCCTTTACTTTCTTCCGGCACAAATCACGCCTCCCCCCGCTACGTATTCTCCGTCATAGAGCACAACGGCCTGTCCCGGCGTCACTGCCCGGACCGGCTCAAAAAATTCGCAGCGCAGGGAATCTTCTCCCGTCCGCACGACCCTGCATCTGCTTCCGGCATGAGAGTAACGGATTCTGGCCGTCAGGACAGCTTCACCGCAGAGATCCGGCAGAGACATAAAGCTCAGATGATCCGCAGACAATTCCGTGGAAAACACATCTTCCGCCTCTCCAAGCACGACTTCATTCGTCTCCGGCCGGATTTCCGTTACAAAAACCGGATGTCCAAGCGCAATTCCAAGTCCCTTGCGCTGTCCGATGGTATAGTGCGTGATACCGCGATGCCTTCCCAGCACCGATCCGTCCGCCGAGACAAAATTTCCAGAAGGCGACGCCGGTCCGCCGCACTCGCGGTCGATAAATCCTGCATAATCGTTATCCGGCACAAAACAGATTTCCTGGCTGTCCTTCTTGCCCGCCACCGTCAGACCGATCTGTCCGGCAATTGCGCGTATTTCTTCTTTCGTGTAATCCCCAACCGGCATCAGAGTCCGTTTCAGCTGCTCCTGTGTCAGGCTGTAAAGCGCATAAGTCTGATCCTTCGCCTCCGTCACGGAACTGCGGATGGCATACCTTCCGTTTGCGAGTCTTTCTATCCTGGCATAATGTCCCGTCGCAATATAATCTGCACCGATCTCCATGCTCCGCTTTAACAGCGCCTCCCATTTCACAAAACGATTGCAGGCAATACAGGGATTTGGCGTCCTCCCGCGCAGATATTCGGCCGTAAAATAGTCCATGACAGACGCCTTAAATTCCCGCTTAAAATTCATGACATAATAAGGAATATCAAGACGCTCCGCCACCCTCCGGGCATCCTCCACTGCGCTAAGGCCACAGCACCCTCCGTTTTCCTCCTGTGCCGCCGTATCCTCATCCTGCCAGATCTGCATCGTAACCCCGATGACCTCATATCCCTGCTGCAGAAGCAGATATGCGGCCACGGAAGAATCGACGCCGCCGGACATTCCGACAACCACTCTCTTTCTGCTCATCCACGCTCCTCGTCTTCAATCTGCCAGTCAATCGGCTCCACACCATGTTCTCTGAGAAAATCGTTGGCCTGACTGAAATGCCTGCAGCCGAAAAAACCACGAAACGCAGACAGCGGGCTCGGATGCGGCGCCTTTAATATCAGATGCTTCGGATTGGTAAGCATAGATGCTTTTGCCTGTGCCGGTCTTCCCCACAAAAAAAAGACAATCGGCCGGTCCTGTGCATTGACAGCCTGAATGACTGCGTCGGTAAACTGCTCCCAGCCTTTTCTCTGGTGTGAATTTGCCTGGTGCGCCCGCACGGTAAGCACCGTGTTCAGCAGCAGAACGCCCTGTTCTGCCCATTTTTTCAGATAACCATTGTTCGGGATCCTGCAGCCCAGATCATCATGAAGCTCCTGATAAATATTCTGCAGGGACGGCGGGATATCCTGTCCGGGCAGCACAGAAAAAGACAGGCCGTGTGCCTGATTTACATTGTGATATGGATCCTGCCCCAGCAGCAAAACCTTTACCTTGCCAAGCGGCGTAAAATGAAACGCATTAAAAATGTCGTCCGCCGGCGGATAGATCACCGTTTTGTCATATTCTTCCTTTATAAAACTGTAAAGCTGACGATAATAGGGTTTTCGAAATTCCGCCTCAACCGCCGGCAGCCAGTCATTGTCTATCATTGCCATCGCATTTCCTCCATCGTTCTTTCGCCCTTATTCCAAAACGTCCCTTTCACCGGGTCCGCACCGGCACGCCCCTGCCTGCAAGATAAGATTTCAGATCAGAAATCTCCAGCTCTTTATAGTGAAACAAGGACGCAGCAAGCGCCGCGTCGGCCCCTCCTTCTGTCAGCGCGTCATAAAAGTGCGCTTTCTCCCCGGCGCCCCCGGAGGCAATCACCGGAATCGACACCTGTCCGGAAATCGCTTTCGTAAGGGCGATATCATATCCGTTTTTTGTGCCGTCGCCGTCCATGCTGGTCAGAAGAATCTCCCCGGCACCCAGCCGGTCAGCCTGCATGGCCCACTCGACCGCATCCATTCCCGTATCGATCCGGCCTCCGTTCCGATAAACATTCCACCCCTGACCGTCCGGACGTCTTCGCGCATCAATGGCCACCACAACGCACTGGCTTCCAAACTTATCGGCAGCCCTCGCTATCAGATCCGGCTGACTGATTGCAGCAGAATTGACCGAAATCTTATCCGCTCCCTCGCGCAGCAACGCTTTAAAGTCCTCTACCGTCCGGATTCCTCCTCCCACGGTAAACGGAATAAATACCTTCTCCGCCACTCTGCGCACCATATCTGCAACGGTATCCCTGGCATCAGAGGTCGCGGTGATATCCAGAAATACAAGTTCGTCAGCCCCCGCCTTATCATAAGCTTCCGCCGTCTCCACGGGATCCCCGGCATCCTTTAGGTTGACAAAGTTAACTCCCTTTACCACCCTGCCGTTTTTCACGTCCAGGCAGGGAATGATCCTTTTCGTAAACATACCGAACCTCCAGCCGCTGCGCGGCTTTTCCTCTCTCAGAATCCATATTACAGAACGGCAAAATTTTCCAGAATTTTCAGTCCTGCCGCCCCGCTTTTTTCCGGGTGAAACTGACAGGCAAATATATTTCCCTGCTCCACCGAAGCGTGGATTGTTACGCCATACTCTGTTGATGCCGTCACGATACGCCTGTCTGATGCCGCAAGATAATATGAATGTACAAAATAAACGTATGGACCTGTCTGCTGATCGGCATAAAGCTCCCGGAACAGTCTGCCGTCCCCAGTCAATGTCAGGGAATTCCAGCCAATATGCGGTATCTTAAGCCCTTTCACGGATGGAATCCGCAAAATATCTCCGGGCAGAATGCCAAGCCCTTCCACGCCCCCGCTTTCCTCGCTGCCCGCAAACAAAAGCTGCAGCCCCAGACAGATTCCGAGAAAGGGAATCTGTTCTGCCGCGATTTCTCCGATCAACTTATCAAGCTCATATTTTTTGAGCTGTGACATGGCCTCGCCAAACGAACCTACCCCCGGAAGCACCACTTTATCGGCTCTGCGCAGCTCTTCACGGTCCCTGGTGACCGTACACTCCTGCCCGAGAAACCGGAACGCTTTCTCCACACTTTTCAGATTTCCCGCGTCATAATCTATTATCGCAATCATTTCTCCACCTTTGTCTGAAGACCCGCTCCGATCAGAATCCGGTAAACCTCCTCAGAATACTCGCTTCTGTCATCGTTTTCATAGAGCTCGAGCGCACGTTCTTCTGATATTCCGAAACTGCTGAGTGCACCAGATGCCTGGCCTCTCAACTGATCCAGCTCTCCGACACAGCCATAATACTCGGCATCCGGTCTGTATTTCTCACATCTGCCTACCGTGCGGATCAACGAATCCAGCGCCATGTCATACACTCCCGACTCCATAAAAGTCTGGTATGCACTGTACTGTCCGGCAGCATTCGCCATGATGCGATATCTCTCAAAAATATCCTGGTCTTTTTCTTCCAGCTCCATGCCGGAAATCTTCCGGTATGCCTCTTCATAATTGCCAAGGCCATAATCCCTTGCTGCCTCCTCAAAGCTGTTGGAATAACCAAACAGATTTGTTCCGATCAGAACTAGCGCCAGAAAAGAACCGGCCATCAGAAAAATAAGGAGAACCGGCACTTTCGGCAGAGGCGGCGTATTATCCCGCACCTTTGGAGGCTTCGGCTTCTTCTCTTTCTTTTCTTTTGGAGGTTTCTTTGCCTTTTTCTCGCTTTTCTCCTTCTTTTTCTGTTCCTTTTTCTCTTTCTTTTCCTTTGCCTTTTTTTCTTTCTCTTCTTTCTTTTTCTTCTTTTTATCATCTTCGGCAGATGACTTTGTCTGTGCTCCTGTCTCTCCGAGTTCTTTAAGTATCTGCATATTTTCATCATCCAGATTTTCGATATCGGAAGACGCGGCTCCCGGAATCTGGACTTTGCCGTCCTCCTCCTCGTCATCCTCGCCAAAGAAAATCCGCGACAATTTCTGTGCAAAACTCATATTTTCACCCGAATCTTTCTTTTTCCTTTTTTTGCGCTTTCCGCCCGGAGCATCTTCCTTTTCGTCCTCCTGCCCCGGCCCGTCAACCTCCAGCGCATCAAACCCGTCCATTCCGGCGTCTATAAGGCCATCCCCTTCCCCGACGGGTACATCCAGGTCTCCGATCTCCGAAAAGTCGTCTCCGGGTTCTTCCTTTATGCTCTCAAAAGCAGACAAAAACCCTTCCGACTCTCCCTCCTTCTCAGACATGTCTCCTATGGTATCCACCATAATATCCATGGAACCGTCCGTCTGCAGCGGATCCTGATCCGCCATGCCCTCCTTCACATCATTTACAATACTGTCCAGATTGTCAAGGAACGGATCTTTCGGCAGATCGTCCCCGGATATCTCTGCATCCCCCAGACTTCCAAACGTATCATCCGCACCGATGGCACTCGACTCGCCGAGTGCTCCAAACGCATCGGTTCCTCCTATATCACCGATTCCGCCGGATATATCCGGAGCCCCGAAGAAATCGCCGGATATATCACCGGCGCCGTCCGGCTCTCCGACTCCCATGCTCCCCGTATCTCCGGAAATGTCAGAATCAGAAAAAGCGTCAAAATTACCCATACCATCGAACGCATCATCCGATCCAAAAACCGGTCCTTCTGAAAAATCATCTGACCCGGCGTTGTCTGCCTCATCTGAAAATCCGATTTCCTCTGTCGCCTCTTTCGGCGGTACGGCCTTTCCTCTTCCGGCCGTGCTGTCCCTGCCCGTTTTACTGCCGATATCATCCTGGAGCTCTCTCTCAAACTGACGCAGAAAATCGTCCGAATCTCCTCCCAGCAGAAGTTCCTGCTCAAATGAATCAAAAAAATCGTCATCCGCACTTCTTTTCGGCTTTTCCTTTAAAGTCGCACGCTCCTGCGCCTCGTCCTCTAAGATCTCATCTTCCCACGAACGCTTTGACGCCCTGCCATTTTCTACCGAATTAAGTAATCCATCAAGATAGTCTTCTGACTTGCTCATCTGTACCTCCACTTACCTGCAACTTAAATGTGGGGATGTGATAACCATCACATCCCCTCTTCGCTCCAATCCTACTCCATACTCTTATCAATCAGATTATCTATTGCCGCTACAAGATTGCCGATTTCAGGTTTTGTCAGCTGGGCATCCGCTCCCAGTCGTGCACCCTTTATTCTCATTTCTTCATTAACCAGCGACGAAAAAATAATCACCGGAATCTTCCTCATAATGTCATCGGTTTTTACAAGCTTGGTCAGCCGGTGTCCGTCCATCAGCGGCATCTCGATATCCGTGATAAGGCAGTGAACCTTCTCGCGCACATTCCCCGCTCTGCGGTATTCTACCAGCTTATCCCACGCTTCCTGTCCGTTCATCGTAATCAGCAGATTCGTATATCCCGCCTTTTTGAGACAGTCTGTGATCAGCCTGCTCAGCAGCGGCGAATCCTCCGCGATCAGAATCGGCGAATCACATCTCTCGCGCTCAGCCATATTTTCAACATCAGACACCTTAAGCCCTGTCTCCGGGCTGATGTCGGTGACAATTTTTTCAAAATCAAGTATAATGATCAGCTTATCCTCCATCTTGATCACGCCTGTGGAAGCGCTGTTCTCCTCTGTGTTGATCGTGGAATCCGGCTTGATAATCGACTCCCAGGATACACGGTGTATTCCGAGCACCGCATCTACATGGAAAGCAATATTGAGTTTGTTAAAATTCGTGATGATGAACAGCCCTCTGTCCTCGTTGTTCTCCATCATTCCAAGACATCTCTTCAGGTTTACCACACTAATCATCGTATCACGCGGCATGAAGATTCCCTCAATACATGGATGACCGTTCGGCACCGGCGTAATCGGCTGGTATGTCAAAATCTCTCTGATCTTGGCGACATTGATCCCATAGTGGTTATTCCCCAGGGTAAATTCCAGGACCTCCAGCTCATTCGTTCCTGACTCTAATAAAATATTCGTATCCATTCTGTTTTCTCCTCCCGCGCAATATTACAACGCAATTTCAAAATAACGGTCTGTCCCGTCTCACTCTGCTGTCTGCCATCCCCGGCCCGACAGGAAATGTCCTATGTATTCTTCGACGCGCTCATTCCTTATTCCGGAACTGCTCATTGCTTCCGTGGACATTATAGCATACCTCTGCTTGAAATTGCATCTTTTTTCACATATTTTCTAAATTTATTTGGTAATTTTCCCCGTTCAGCGTCACTTCAAGCACCAGGGAATCCGCCGACGCAACCGTCTCCGCAACCTGAAAGAGCAGCACCGTCTCTCTCGTCGCACCGGCATCCAGTGTATCTTCAAACGTGGAAAAATCACTCGTCAGAAGCGTCATCTCCGCCGGCACGGCCGGTTCACCATTGACGGACGCGCGAAATGCGGGCGCCAGCGCAAGAAAACTGACTTCCGCAGGCTCCGTCCCCGCGTTTGTGACATCAATCCCGACGATCAGGAACGTATTCCCAGGATCAGCATCCATCGCATAGTACTCTTTTTCGATATACTCGCCCGAAAGTCTTGTACCCACGAACTCTACCCGGATATTTTCCGCCCCGAACAGCTCTCCGAGCGATGCACTCTTAACCGCCTCCTCCGCAGGCAGTGCACCGCCTCCTCCGGCCGCCGGCGCACCGCCTTCAGGCGCATCCGATTCTGTCTCCGGAACTGCTTCCGGCTCCTGTGTCTCAGAAGATGCAGGCTCCTCCAGCGATGCCAGATCCACATATTCCAGTCCGTCTTTCTGGTATCTGTTATGCTTCCCCACGATATGTGCAGAGTAATTGACGATCATCTGCTCTTCCTTTTCCGTCAGTTCGTAGGGCGCTTCCCCGCAGCCCCCAAGCAGAAAAATAAAAAGAACTGCCATGGCTGCCATCTGTAATTTTGATCTTTTCATATGACTCCTCACAAATTCTTTGTATACTATCTTATATGTTAGCATTTCATTGGGAATATGGCAACCCAAAAAAAGAACTTTCTGCATCAAGTTCAAACCAGAACTCTACGCCGCCGTCCCGGTTGCTCACACCGCATTCGCGGTGGAATGATTCCATTGTCGCCTTTACGATGGAAAGTCCGATTCCGCTGCCGCCGTACTCTCTCGTCCGCGCCTTATCCACCTTATAAAACTTTGTCCATATTTTGTCAAGATCATTTTCCGGAATCGGATCTCCCGTATTATAAACGCTCACCCTGACGAGTGCATCCCTGCGCTCACAGCGGACGGCAATCTCTTTTTTCCCCCGGGCATGGTGAATGGCGTTGCTCAGATAATTCGTCAGCACTTCCTCAACCATAAACTCATCCGCCCAGACATAAACCGGCTCCGTCGGACACGCCACAATCCGGATGCCGTTCTGACCAAGCAGAATATCCGCCGAGTGGAGCACCCCCTGTATCAGCTCCGTCAGGTCAAACCGCTCCATCGCAACATTTTCCACCCCCGCCTCCAGCTGATTGAGTGTCAGAAGCTTTTTCACCATCCGGTTCATCTTGTCTGCTTCGTCCATGATAACTTCACAATAAAAATCCCGGCTCTCCGGATCTTCGTTGATACACTCCTTTAAGCCTTCCGCATAGCCCTGAATCAGCGCAAGCGGTGTTTTTAATTCGTGGGAAACATTTGAGAGAAATTCCCTGCGCATATTGTCGACCTGCGTCTTTTTTTCAATATCGATCAGAAGCTGGTTATTCGCACTCTTTAACTCCGAAATCGTCCTCTCAAGAGCCATCGAAAGTCCGTTCATATGTTCTCCCAGTTCGTCGATTTCATTTCTGCGGCGGCTTTTGGGACTGTACTTTACCTCAAAATCAAGCTCCATCATCCGCTTGGAAATATCCGTCAGCTTTTGCAGCGGCATCGCCACCCTCACCGACGCATAAAACGCGACAAGCGCGCTCACCGCAACCGCTATGGCGCCAACATATACAAGAAACTTATTTGCGATAACGACGCTCTCCCTGATACTCTCCAGCGCGGTGCGCATCAGAATCAGATTGCCGTTGGAAAGAGTGCCGTAGAGCACCAGATATTCCGAATCAAGGCGCTTATCCGTCTGGCGCTGTATTACATAGTTGTCGTCACTGGCCAGTATGACCGTCTCGTTCTGGTGCTCCCCGAAAATAATATCCGTAAACTCTATCAGAAGCTTTTGCGTATTGTTGACGGACGACCGCACAATCGTATGGTCCGAACTGATAATCATAATCGTGGTATTCCCATTCGCACACAGGTTGTCAAAGGTCACGTCAAACGCACCCGAATAGAGCTCTCCTGTCATCGCGGCAGCGTCAATCGTTCCGAAATCCGCCAGCAGAGAACGCTTTTTATTTGTCAGATAATAACGCTCCAGAAAAACGGCGTTTAAAATCCAGCAGAGAAGTACCGTGCCTGTCACCAGACCAAGAATCACAAATACCAGCTCCCTGGTAAGGGAACCTTTTCTCCTCCATATTTTTTTCATACCACCTGCAGTCAGCTGCATTTTATTCTTTCTTTTTCTCATTGTCAACCGCATCCGGCGCCTCAGAATTGTAAATCACCCCTGTCATCGTTTCCATTTATTCGTTCACTTCGAATTTGTAACCCATTCCCCATATCGTCCGGATGTACTCTCCCTTTTCCCCGATCTTTGCACGCAGTTTTTTTACATGCGTGTCAATGGTGCGCGCGTCGCCGAAATAATCGTAATTCCAGACATTATTCAGTATCTTTTCGCGCGAAAGTGCAATCCCTGCATTTTCCATGAAATAGACCAGCAATTCAAACTCTTTAAAACTCAGTTCCACCACATTTTCATCCACCGTCACAATATGGGCCGTTTTGTCTACCGTAATTCCCCCCGCCGAAAGCTTCTCTCCCTCCCTGTGCCCCGCGCCGCTCCTGCGCAGAATCGCGCCGACGCGGGCCACAAGGATTTTCGGGGAAAACGGTTTTGAAATGTACTCGTCCACTCCAAGGTCAAATCCGTTGAGTTCGTCGCTCTCTTCCCCTCTGGCTGTAAGCATGATAATCGGAATCTTAGACGTCTCCCTGATCTCCCGGCAAACTTCAAATCCGTTGCGCTTCGGCATCATCACATCCAGAATTACCAGGGCAAAATCCTTTTCGCGGTAAAATGCATCCAGCGCGGCTTCCCCGTCTGCAGCCTCGGCCACTTCATATCCTTCGCGTGTCAGAAAATCTTTTACCAGCTTGCGCATCCTGCCCTCATCGTCCACGACCAGAATTTTTTCCTTTTCCATGGCTTCCTCCCACTCATCCTAAGACGTTTTCTTTCATTTTAACCCATAGTTATGAAAAAAATGTGACCATTTTCTATTCCTCGCCTGTTCCAAGAGCGCGTTCCCGCTCCTTTACCGCGGCCTCCCGCTCTTTTAGTTCCTCTTCCCAGAACTCATAGCGGTCAATCAGTTTCTTCTCATAATTCAGAATCGTCGCATTATCCGAAGTTGCCGTAATCACAAACATGGCAACGACACAGACCGCAAGCACCACACAGACCGCAAGCACCCCCTGATACTTTTTCCTGTATACCTGGCGCGCCGCGGCCAGCTTTGCCTGCTCCGCCCGGCGTCTTTCCTCCTGCCTGCCTTTCTCAGCCTCCATAAACGCATCCAGATCCCGGTGCCTTATCCGGATCGGCAGAATCGCCTCGTTACTGATTTCGGGAACAGATACCAGATATTCCTGCAGGTCTTTCAGATACGAATATCCCACCGCCGTCTCAAACAAATCCTGTTGTATCATTCTATTATAGATCTGAAGAACCTCGTCCGGATTTCCCATATCTGTTTTCTCCCTGATATAGCGGATTCCCTCTTTTTCCTTTTTCGCCTGCTCTGCCTCCGCACTCTGTGAAAAGTAAAATCCTCCCACAACGATCCCTTTTCGCTCCCTGCTCTCAGCCATCATTTCCCTTCCCTCTTTTTCCATAAAAGTTATTCCATCCACCGGATATCCACTATTATAAAAAATCAGAAAGAAGAATGCAATAAAAACAAGACAGACAAAGCCCCGTCTCCCGGACGCAGTCGTCTTACAATTCCCCCAGACATTTCTTAAGCAGTTCCCCGTCATCATCAAACCACTCTTCTTTCAGCTCCTTCAGCCGTATTTTCCGATACTCCTCCAGCGCCATCATCGGGAAAAAATAGGTATCCCTCCCCCGCTTTTCCGCACGAAGATATCCTTTGCGGATCAGTCTCGACAAAAAGGTTGAAACCGTCTGCGGCTTCCATCCTCTTCCATAAGTCCAGTTCACATCCACAAGTACCTCTTTCATCCGCGGAGCCTTCTTGCTGCGGTAGACAATTACCAGCACCTTTTCTTCACAATCTGAAATTTTTTCCATATTACTCTCCATTCCGAAGCATCTGCGTGGCGGAACGGCACAAATCCGAGATTTGCGTCTGCCGTCACCCGAATCCTCCATGCCGGCTCAATTGCCATCCTGAAATTATGAATCCTAATACATAGATTATTCTACATCGGTAGGTTTTGCAATACTTTTTCCTGAATTTCTGCCCTGACAAGAGTTTCCACATTTGTCGGCTCTTTTTTATTTCATTACGGAAATTCTTATGGTATAATATTCCATATTAAACTACGCCGGACACAAGGAGTCTGCATCGCAAGGCGTATGAATGGAGGTACTAAAATGATATCTTACAAACCACTGTTTCAACAACTGATCAAAAAAGACCTGACAAGAACACAACTGCGCAAGGCAGTCGGATTCGGCACACGCCAGCTTGCCAACATGTCCAAGGGACAATACATATCTCTGGAAACAATCGATAAGATCTGCAGTTACCTGAACTGCAGCATAGAAGATGTAATTGAACATATTCCCGAACCATAAGATGACAGCCCAAAACAGCCCGGCCTAAGCCAGGATGAAAAAACTGCCGTTTCACCGATAACAGGAAAATGATTGAGATGGTCAGAATTATCTGAGAAATGTTCCGATCGTTCAGAGAGTCCCGCAAGCGGGACTCTCTGTGTCGGCGGTAAAGAATCTTACCGCAGTAAGTGGACCAGATGGGAGTCGAACCCATGTCCGAAGACAAATTCACTGCCCTTCTACGAGTGTATTCTGTGATTTGATATTCCCTCCGCCGCACCTCCGCAGACAAAGTTACGGTTTTGGTAGCTTCATATTACGCCCGCGGACTCAAAGCTTTGCCCGTGTCGTTTCCTGCATCGTCGAAGCCGCTGCCCCCGGGTACAGGTGCCCGGGGAGCGACTGCTGCTCAATTAGGCAGCGATTGCTAAATTATCTTCAGCGTTTAATTTTAAGTGTGGAATTTAACGCATCCCGTGCGACTCGCTTCTCCAGCTTCATCATCCCCGTCGAAACCAGTACTGGCCCTAAATATTTTTCACTTTGAAATCGCGCTCCGCCTCGCGCCGCATATCTTTTCTGGCGATATCCTGACGCTTATCGTACAGCTTTTTACCACGCGCAAGGGCAATCTCTACTTTTACAAGACTTCCCTTAAAATATACTTCCACCGGCACGAGGGTATACCCCTGTTCTGCGCTTTTTCCGATGAGTCTGCGGATCTCCGTCCGGTGCATCAGGAGCTTTTTCGGGCGAAGCGGATCTTTATTGAAGATATTGCCCTTCTCATACGGACTGATATGCATCCCGTATACAACAACCTCTCCGTTTTCTATCCGGATAAAAGCCTCCTTGATACTGCATCTGCCCATGCGCAGGGACTTCACCTCCGTCCCGTGCAGCGCGATGCCCGCCTCGTACCGCTCTTCCAGAAAATAGTCATGGTAAGCTTTTTTATTGTTTGCAATCAGCTTTTTTCCTGTTTTTGCCATGCCATCCTCCCTTAAAAAGCGGCGAAGTCTTCCGCTTACATGATAGTATAACCCGAAATCCGCTTTTCTGCAAGACGCTTCCGCTTTTTTTTGCAGATTTCCCAACGGCTGCTACAACGTCCGGCCCGCTTAATACCGCCTGCTGCGACGGGCCGGACGCCGCGCCTGTGTGTTTCCCACGGTCAGCGCGGCCAGCTCGCAGAACTGCAGTCGGATTTATTCTTCTCTGGCAACGCAAAACTGGATGGTGCGCATCATGCGGTCTGTGCTCTCTGCAACGACTTCGATTTTCTGTCCCAGCTTATAACGCTTTCCCGTCGCCTGCCCGACCAGTTCGTACGTATCGCCGTCATAATAGAAATAATCTTCCGCAAGTGAAGTCACATGGACAAGACCCTCCACCGTATTTGGAAGTTCCACATAAAAGCCCCATTCCGTCACGCCGGAGATCACGCCCGAAAACCGCTCTCCAAGCCGTTCCTCCATATACTCCACTTTTTTAAGCTTTTCCGTCTCGCGCTCTGCCTCCTCGGCACGACGCTCCGTCTCGCTCGAATGCTTTGCCACCTCTGGCAGCAGCTTTTCATAATGTCCGATCTTCCCGGCATCCAGCCTGCCCCTTAGATGATCTTTTATAATCCGGTGAATCTGAAGGTCCGGATAGCGGCGGATCGGTGAAGTAAAGTGGCAGTAATAAGGAGCCGCAAGCCCGAAATGTCCCGTCCCCATTGTACTGTATTTCGCCTGTTTCATCGAGCGCAGCGTCAGCCGGGCAATCAGCGCCTCTTCCGGCGTCCCGTCCACCTTCTCCAGAAGCTTCTGGAGCTCCTTTGGATGGACTTCGTCCTGACCGATATGGATGGAATACCCGAAATTGTTGATAAACGCAGAGAGCTTTCTGATCTTTTCGTTGTCCGGATTATCGTGCGTGCGGTAGAGAAACGGCAGTTCCTGCCAGAAAAAATTCTGTGCGATCGTCTCATTGGCAATCAGCATAAAATCCTCGATGATCTTTGTCGCCACATTGCGTTCATACGGCTTTATCTCAACGGGCTTCCCGGCATCGTCCAGTACCACCTTCGTCTCCGGAAAATCAAAGTCAATGGAACCGCGTTTTCTCCGCTTCTGCCGCAAAATACCGGCCAGTTCCTCCATCCGCACGAACATCGGAACCAGATCTTCATACTTTTTCCGCTCGTCCGCGTCACCATCCTCCAGAATCTTTTTCACACTTGTGTAACTCATACGACGGTCCACGCGGATTACTGTCTCGGCGATCACATGGTCTTTCACATTTCCCTTTCCGTCAATCGTCATCACACAGCTTAGTGCCAGGCGGTCTTCCCCTTCATTCAGGGAACAGATCCCGTTGGAAAGCTTATGCGGCAGCATCGGAATCACACGGTCCACAAGATAGACGGAGGTCCCGCGCTTTCTGGCCTCGACGTCAATTGCGCTGCGCTCCTGCACGTAATTGGCGACATCTGCGATATGAACTCCGAGCTTATAATCCGCCCCCTCTTTTGTCAGGGTGACTGCATCGTCGAGATCTTTCGCATCCTCTCCGTCAATCGTCACCGTCTGCCAGCCGCGCAGGTCCGTCCGCCCTTCCAGATCCGCTTCACTGACCTCCTTTGCCACCCGCCCGGCCTGATTTAATATCTTCTGGGAAAATTCCGTCGGAAGCTCATAGGCTCTTACAATAGAAAGAATGTCCGTTCCCGGGTCATTGATGTGCCCCAGAATCTCGACGACCTTCCCTTCCGGATTTTTTCCCGTTCCGCCGAAATCGGTGATCTCCACGACAACCTTATGCCCGCTGACCGCCCCCTTTGCGCGCTCGGCAGGAATAAAAATATCTCTTCCAAACTTTGGATTGTCCGGAACGGCAAAACCAAATGTCGGGCTCGCCTGGTACGTACAGACAATCTGCTGCGTACCACGGGAAACAATTTTTTCCACCGCTCCTTCTCTCCGTCTGCCTCTGCCGCTCTCCGGCAGCAGAGAAATCTGCACGGTATCCATATGAAACGCCCCGTTCACAAAAGCCTCCGGTATAAAAACATCATCCTCTTCGTCCGATATTTTCACAAAACCAAAACCTCTCGGATGTGCGTAAAAAACACCGGCAAGACCGCTTTCCTCCGATTTTATATACGTTCCCTTCGATGTGATCCTGATCTTCCCGTCCGCCAGCAGAGCATCCAGGACCTCCTGCAGCTCTCCCCGTTGTGCTTTTGGCACATTTAAAACGGCTGCAATCTCTTTTGCCTTCATCGGCACATACAGCTCGTCACACAGAAATCGATATATCGTTTCTTTTCTCTCTTTCATTCGTTCCTGTTCCATCGTTCC
This sequence comes from uncultured Roseburia sp., assembly GCA_947649645.1. Lineage (GTDB taxonomy): Bacteria > Bacillota > Clostridia > Lachnospirales > Lachnospiraceae > Roseburia. The sequence continues at coordinate 119,849 of CANSSP010000007.1, forward strand.
CTCCTTCCCGCCTGCGGCAGGCCGCTTTTACAACTGTTTTCTTCTCCGGCGCAGGGCGGTCACGCCCGGAAGGTTTTTTCACATATGGAAGACACTTTCCTGTATGCAAAAAAACTGCCGCTTTCACGACAGTCTTTCCCTCAGAAGATACCCATATTCAGGACGGCAGCAAGTATGATAAACAGAGCCACACAAAGCTTTGTGAGCCACACCAGCCTCCCCTCCATGGAGCGTCCCTTGTTCTTTCCCCAGTACGTATCCGCCGCGCCTGCGATCGCACCGAGCCCCGCCGACTTTCCTTCCTGCATCAGAATAACAACTGTCAGTATCAGACTGATAAATATAAAAATAACGGTCAGAATCGTCTTTAAAATCTCCAAAATCGTTTCCTCCTGCGGTCCTTTGATTATAACTGATTATAACTCTGGATATTATAACATATGAAAATACTATTTTCAACTACTTTTTTCCGAAACAGATAAGGCCTCTGTCATCCGGTCTGCCGCGGGCAGCAAAACGTCAGACCGGCGTAATCTTCAACACGACCGGAAAACGCACATCCACCCCCGCTTCTTCCGACAACATCCCCGCATTGACGAAAAGCCCGTCTGTTTTTACCTCCCAGCAGAGTTCCCCCCGGTATCCTAAAATCTCTACCTTCCCGATCAGACCGTGAAATCCGCCCTTATCCGGATCACTGTTTTTTGCAAGCGAACGGATACAGAACATTCCGTCCCCGGGACATTTCAGACAGGCCGCGTAGATTGCCCCGTGACCGGCCGTAAAACGGTAATCCTGCGGCGTATAAACCGTCTCCGTCTGATCCGAAAACGGACCCTGCTCTGCCTTTGAAGGGCCTTCCGACGACTGACGCCATACCTTTGCGCCGGTTATGGCCTCCCCGTTTACATGCATCCAGGCCGCAAGATCCGCAAGGATCCGCCGGTCTGCGTCCGGTATCGTTCCGTCCGCCTTCGGCCCGATATTGAGCAGAAGATTTCCGTTTTTGCTGACGACGTCGAGTAATGTACAGATAATCTCGCTGCTGCTCTTATAGTCCAGGGAATCTGTATAACACCAGGAATTGCGCGCTACCGCCGTATCTGTCTGCCAGGGATACGGCTTTGCCTCCGCAAAACCCCCGCGCTCCACCTCGGCAATACCGCTTCCCGCCATCATCGCGTCATATTTATAGCAGATCATCACGTCCTTTCCCCAGGACTTACCGCAATTGTAATAAAATGCCGCGATCTTTTTCAGCCAGGGCTTAAACGCTTCATGCTGGATCCACCAGTCAAAATACAACAGTTCCGGACGATATTTTACGATAATCTCCGCCGTCCGGAGCAGCCAGTCTTCCAGAAACTCCTCCGTCGGATACGGCATACTGCCAAGATCGTGCGGATCGGGTTCCGGCATCGCCGGCCAGTAAAAATCACCTCTTGCCAGCGGCTCTCTCACGTCGCTCGCAAATGCCTTTCCGTGTCCCATAAAAAACCAGTGCTCGGCGCGGTGGCTTGAAGTACAGAACTTTATCCCACGCTTCCCGGCTGCTTTCTTTAGTTCGCCCAGCACATCTCTGCGCGGTCCCATCTCTTTTGCATTCCAGCGTGAAAGGCTGCTCTCATACATCTGAAATCCGTCATGGTGCTCCGCCACCGGAAACACATATCCGGCGCCTGCTCTTTCAAACAGCTCCATCCACGCGTCGGGGTCAAATTTCTCTGCGGTAAACAGCGGAATAAAATCCTTATAACCAAACACATTCTGCGGCCCGTATGTCTTAATATGATGTTCATACGCAGGTGTTCCCCTGATATACATATTTCTGGAATACCATTCGCTTGAATAAGCGGGAACGCTGTAAACACCCCAGTGGATAAATATTCCGAGTTTTTCCCTGGAAAACCATGCCGGCACCTTCGCCTGCATAAGCGATTCCCAGTCCGGCCGGTATGGTCCCCGGGCGATCATTTCCTCCACGGCCGGCAGACTGTATTCCGACAGATCACACATCTTTCTTTCCTCCCATCCGATCCAGTTTTTCTGCTTTGTAGGATGCAAAACGCCCGGCATCCAGCGCTTCCCTGATCTCTTCCATCATCGTGTTGTAAAAATACAGGTTGTGCAGCACGCAAAGCCGCATCCCCAGCATTTCCCCAGCCTTCAGAAGATGACGGATATATGCCCTGCTGTAGCGTCCGCAGGCCGGACAGCCGCATCCCTCCTCGATCGGACGCGCGTCTTTCTCATACTGGCGGTTAAACAGGTTTAATTTCCCACTGTTTGTGTAGACATGTCCGTGGCGGCCGTTTCTGGTCGGATAAACGCAGTCAAAAAAATCGACGCCGCGCTCCACGCCTTCTAAAATATTTGCCGGCGTGCCCACTCCCATCAGGTACGTCGGTTTGTGAAGCGGAAGATGCGGCACCGTCTCGTCTAAAATGTGATACATCTCCTCATGCGTCTCCCCCACAGCCAGACCGCCGACGGCATAGCCGTCCAGCTCCATCTCGGATATGCGTTTCGCATGATCCGTCCGGATGTCCGCGAAAATGGCGCCCTGATTGATGCCGAACAGCATCTGCCGCGGATTCACCACATTTTCCTGCCCGTTCAGCCGCTCCATCTCCTTCTTACAGCGCTCTAACCAGCGTGTCGTCCGCGCAACCGAATCCGCCACATAGCTGCGCTCCGCAAGAGCGGGAGCACACTCGTCAAACGCCATCGCGATCGTAGAGCCGAGATTGGACTGAATCTGCATACTCTCCTCCGGCCCCATAAAAATCTTCGCACCGTCGACATGGGAGTGAAAATAAACCCCCTCCTCCCTGATTCTGCGGAGCCCTGCCAGCGAAAAAACCTGAAAACCACCGGAATCCGTCAGAATCGGCCGGTTCCAGGACATAAAGCGATGCAGTCCCCCCATCTCTCTGATCAGCCTGTCTCCGGGGCGCACATGCAGATGATACGTATTCGACAATTCTACCTGACATCTGATCTCTTCCAGGTCCTGCGTCGATACCGCCCCCTTGATCGCCGCCGCAGTTCCCACATTCATAAAAACCGGCGTCTGTATATCCCCGTGCACCGTGTGTAATACGCCTCTTTTCGCACGGCCCTCCCGCTTCAATAATTCGTACATACTATACCTCACTCAGACGGTCAATGGAAGTTAAAATGTCTTCCATCTGCGGTCTCTTATCTCCCACTTTGTTTAAAAGCTGCATAATCTCTCTCCTGCGCACCTTAAGCCCGTTTGCGTTGTACTCAATCCGGCCGCGGACTTTCTGCCGCCGTGCAATCAGGCTGTGCTTGATCTCCACCATCTCCTTCGGATCGACAAGCGCCGCCGCCTGCGCGACCCACACGCGGGAATCATAAAGCTGGTAGCCCGAAAGCTGACGCACAAGCTTTCCGTTGTAATATTCAAGATCTTCATTTGTCCGCTGAAAACGCTCGCGCTCTCTGACTGCTTCCAGATAATACTCCCACTGCTGCGCAAGTTCTGCGGAACCACGCACATGATATTTTTCACAGGCATAATCAACCGCATTTTCAATCCCCACATACTTTATCTTTACCTTATTCTGCAGCACGATGGCACGGTTGATGTGGCGCTCCGCAGACGTGATGTCCGTCTCGTCTGTCTGTATTTTCAGATATGCCGCGCAGATGGACACCGCGGAGAGAAATACAGACGCCATCCAGGCATACCGCAGATCCATCCGGAAGGCCGCCTGCAGCACAATCAGCAGAACAGCCACCGCGACAGCCGTGCCCGAGAGGAGATAGAGCAGCATTTTCAGCCGCTTCTTCTGATGTCCCAGAAATTCTTTCCTGAGCGCCCACTCTGACTTTTCACGGTCCAGATATTTCATATCCTTTTTTAAGGTATCGCGATACGCCTCATTTGCCGAAAAACGCCGGATTACCGCCGGCATCTCATCCTCTTCCAGCTGTATCTGGACAAACTGCGAATCCGACAGCTTTTTCGTCGAATTTAAAAAACTGGAACGCGAGTTATTGAGCTGCACGACACTCACCGCCGTCTCCTCGATCTTTTTCCGCTCCTCTCCCTGCAGATCTTCCAGAAGCTGCACATCGTTCAGATAAGCAGTCAGTCTGCGGTATTCCGCCTTTTCATCGTCGATATCCCTGGCCGTCTCCATCATCGATTCCAGCTGTTCAACAATATATTGCTCTATTTTCCGCGCGCTCTGCGGGTTCTGCGGTGATATGAAATCCTGCTCTGTCAGAACCGATTCGTCGGCCGCTCCATATTTTTCTTCCAGCTCTTTCTCTTTTTTTCTCCACTTCCAGAAAAACATCGTCTGACTCCTTCCCTAAACAGGCTGTCCGCACGCGCCATTCGCAAAGGCGCCCGCCCGGACTCTGCCTTAAAACAATTCCTCGCGCAAAAGGCCTCCGCTCCTCCGGTAATTCTCTCTCCAGGTATCCAGAATGCGGTACGCCTCCTGTTTTTTCCCGTTCTCAAAATAACCCGAGAGCTTCTCCCCGAATGCGCTGATTTCTTCCCTCGCCGCGCGCTCGGCGCGCGTATTTCCCGCCAGTCCATACCTGCTTTTTAATTCAGCGCGCTCTTCCTGCGGAACCTCGTGCAGATCCGCCGTCTTTGAAAATCTCTCCTCGTCGCGCAGACACAGACATGCAAGCAGACACTCCCGCAGGGATTCCCTGTTCCGGTTCTGCCCGTAAGCACGTTCAAAGCAGGCTGCCGCCTCCCCGAACTGAAACAGACGCGCATACGCCGTTCCCATATTGTGCCACAGATTTCCAGTCAGCAGCGGATCCTCCTCCCACTTTCTTAAAAGCCGCCGGTACTCCCTTATGGCCGCGGCAGACATCCCGTTTTCCAGATAGCGGTCCGCCCTGAGCTTTGCACATTCCGACTCCGATTTGTATTCAATCTCCCGCAGACGGTTCACAACTTCGCCAGGCGCCCCGCCCACACAGTACCCGGACGACGAGAGAATTACGGATACAAACTCCGTCAGACTTCCGTCCGCCGCAAGAATGCCGCGCAGCTTTCCGGCCGTCTCCTTCATTCCCAGTTCCTGCTCCACCCAGGCACAGAGGGCCTCGCTCATAAAGTTCCTTCCCAGAAGGTAAAGGTTATGTTCAATATAGTAACAGAGCTCCTCAATGGAATAGACATTGACAGAAGCCGCTTCGATATAAAAAGGCACTGCTGCGGACATCCGGTTACACAAAATCAGTTCGCCCACTCCCACACCCCCTTTTCCTTTTCTCCCTATCGGTCAGACAGGGCCATCACATAATCCCACGCTTTATCTGACCCCGGAAACAGCTCTCCGAATCCGAGATCCCTGATCCGGACCCGCACACGTGTATCCGAAAGCGGCTTTGCAGTAATTTTAAGACGCGTCGTCTTTGGCGGGCGCTCCGGCAGGTCAGAAAGCTCCAGACGCTCAATCTTTGCATCCCGGCTGTCCGGAGACTGCAGCCAGAAATCGACTTCCGGCGTACCGTCCAGAATCACTTCACACTCCCCGGCCGCTTCATACCAGTTTTCCCCGGCGCCGATCAGCGTAAAAAATTCCGGCGTGCCCATATTATACACTTTGAGAAAGACATTGACTTTCATTTCATTGTCGCCAAGATAGATATAAGGCCATTCTTTTCTCTGATCTCTGACAGCCGCCGCATAACAGGCGCCTTTGGAGTAAAGATTTTTCCCGATAAAAACCCTGCGCCCCCGGCACAGGAAAGAAACCGAGACTTTCATCCAGTCGCCGTCAAAACCGTCGCCGACGAGATATACCGATGAAACCGCGTGGCCGCGGAAATATTCCTCCGCGATTTTCGCAAACGCTTCATCCCGTCCGGTCCCCGCAGGCGAAGCCCACTCTTCCGTCAGCGTCACAACCTGCGGCAGTGTGCGCGGATTGCGCGAAATCAAAAGGCAGCGCATCCGGTCCCCACGGTAATCAAACAGACCGATCTCCTGCCTCGTCAGCTCTTCCCTCTGACTGTAGGCAAAATAATAAAAACATTCCTTGCGGTCAAGCAGCATCACCTGCTCCGGTTTTAATTCCAGCTTCCCCGCCAGCCAGGCAAACAGTTCCGTCACCTCCCGCGAAAGCTGATCTAAGCAGACCGCCAGCCGCTCCACCACTGCCGGCTTATTCAGCCGGCCCGACAACAGGAGCAGCTTTTTGATATAGTATGCCAGAAGCTCTTTCGCCGGATAAATCTCTTTTCCCAGCGTCACCTGTTCTCCGCGGACAGCTCTGCCGAAAAGCGCATCCGCAGCCTCCGCCTCGCCGGACCGTGCCAGTTTTTCAGCCTCCTCCCCGATCAGCCACTGGCCATTGTCCTTTCTGCGGGCCAGCAGCGCCGGGATCTGGTATACCTCACTTCCCGCGACCGTGCTTATCGTCTCCGGTTCTCTCATATTCAGTTGAAAAAAACTGATTACGGCACATGCGTCATCCAGATCAATGCCGAGATAATATCGATTTTCCATACCTTCCTCCGTATCGGCATACTTTTCGGGCAAACGAAAGATTCCATCCCGGCTCTCTTACAGAAGCCTGAAAACACTTTCCGCCACTTTCTGCATCCCCTGCGCGGCCTTCATCATCCGCTCAAGCTGCTTTGTATCGCCGACCATTCTCCGATTCTGCATGAGACATAGCTGCATATAGCGCTCCGGCTCTCCTTCTCCCGGAGCATCTCCCATGATGGCACATCCGCTCTCCGCGATCACTTCGCCCTCCGTGTGCACTTCCACAATATAATACTGCACATACTCACCGGGAAACAGAAGGAGCGGCAGGACATACATCCCGTCGTACATCTCCTTTAATTCTTCCTCCCGGTATGCTTCTCCTTCCACACAAAAGCGCACGACCACACGGCACCCCGGCCTCGTATCATATGCAAAAAAATATTTATCATGAAACAGGTATCTGCGTGAGAGCGCCTCTCCCACTCCACGGTAAAACGAAAAGTACAGATTACGCCCGGTAAACTCTTCCAGAAGCGCGTCCGCCATGCGCATCTCTTTTTCCGTACGCCCCGGCTCCGTCTCTCCCACGGCCAGAAACTTAAGCAGCGCAAGCCTGCAGGTATCATTTAAATCTTTTCCTTCCCGATATCGTTCCCTGAGCTGCGCAAAAACGTGTCCGGGCACGACCATATCCCGGGTGAGATACCCGTGAGAAAAATAGCTCAGATACGCATCGCAGATAAGGCCGCTGCCGCCCGACGCATAAAAGCGTTCGTAAATCTCTTCCACATACGGCACATAATCAGCCGCAAAAAGCATCTGCGTCAAAATGCGCTCCTCCAGCGGAAGCGTGTCGATATTTAAATCCTGCGATTTTTTCCAGAGCCCGGCGAGCATCTTGGTCGATCCCTGCGCATATCTGCAGAGATACGCGAGCATGGCGTCACTGTATTTTCCGTGCAGAAACGTATTTTCCGCAAACCCGGTGAGAAACGCATCCTCCTCATCGTCCGCCGCGGCGATCGCATGGTTTAAGAGCGCCATGCGGGCCGGATCCGGCAGAAACGCATAGCCGTAAATCCGGATCAGGCGGTAAGCCTCATCATACATCTGCTGCTTTGCCATAAGCGTGATCAGACGGCGTCTGCTCTCCGGCTCCTGCAGAGCGACATCTGTCCGCTGAAGCAGCTTTACAAGAAACCTGTCCTGACCGCTCCGCGCAGCCCCCTGTATCCTCTCAGCCGAAAATGCCGCGCGGCATTCCTCGTTCAGCCGCTCCGATGAAACGAGCACTTTAAAATAGGATTCATCCTGCTTTGTAAACGCGTCGTCTCTGTCTTCCCGGCCAAAAAAATGATACAGAACATATTCAAAACAGTCCGGCGCCAGCGCAAGGCACCTTTCAATATACCGGCCAACGTCAAACATCGCCTTATCCTGATATAAAATACGGTCAATAAAACGGTTTCCGCGGTTATCCTCAAGAATCACCACATAATCTGACGTATACGCCCGGTAATACGCCACTCCATTGACCAGCGGAATGACCTGCGGCTCCTTTAATTGTCCGTGAAGAACGATCAGGCGGGCCATACTGCGGTCCGCGCAGGTCAGTCTGTGCGCAAACAGAACGCCCGAGAGCCTGCGCGCCAGCTCCTCATGAACCGGTTCTGCCATAAGAAGCTCTTCATAGACGACCGCCAGCTCCTCATTGATGTGTCCGGCTTCCATCTGCTCCGTCGCAAACTGGCGTACTATTTTTTTATACTTCTGATATATCTTCGCCTGGCGCTCCTTCCCGGCAATGATACCGGAGAGAAGCTTTGCCTTCTGCTGCCAGGGAAGACTGCTGTTATACTGAAAGTACATCTGTATCACTTTTGGCAGATTTTCCAGCTCCTCCTTATCCGCCGACAGCAGAAACGCTTCATACAGATTTGTGATGCGCAGTCCCCGCTCCACTCCCAGAGCATACCATTTATGGCTGTCGCCGTCCGATTGCTGGCCTTTGATCAGATATCCGCAGATCACCGAGATCATCTCATCCGAAGGCTTTACCTCATGGCACTTCTTTAATATGCGACAGAGAAGCGGATTAAAGTCCCGCTTTCCAGGCACAATATTCATCACGGAAATCGCGATATCCTGTGAAATCGCATCCCTCTTATACGCCCAGTTCAGCACTTCCACGGCAAACGTATCCAGCCGTCCCAGAAGATAAGGGTCCTGCCAGATCAGATAAAACGCTTCCAGGTAAAAATAGGGGCTTTTATGACCTGACTCCACCCACGCTTCAATCGCCCGGTATCTCCTCTGCGGCTGTGTATAATATTCCTCCTTCACAAAGAGAAGCACCCAGAACAGAAGGGAATCATCCGGATATTTCCGGAACAGTTTTTCAATCTCCGCCGTCAGGCGGTCGACATAGGACGGCTCCCGCTCCGCCAGCGTACAAATATAAAGATAATATCCCCAGACCGGCTGCCCGCTCCCCTTGTGAGCCCGCTTAAATTCATCCATAATCCAGGCGGCCTCCTGGCGCTGCCGGTTGATTAAAAGGGCCTGCGCTTTCATCAGCGGATACAGCGGCTCATCCGGACAGACCGCCATCAGATGATCCAGAATGCGGACCGTGCGGTTTGCCCATACCCCCGTTACAATCCGCTTCAGCCGATAGTCGATATAAAGCGAAAGCAGTTTTACCCGGTTCTCCTTTATATCCCGGTGCAGACCGGACGTGGTCTTCTCCTTCTGCGGCGCCGATGCGCAGACCTGAAAGACACGCTCGCACCCCGGCGTCCTGAAGTGAATACGCCCCCAGTTTCTGCCGGCATGCAGCGCCGAAACACGGATATCATACTCAAAATGACAGACGCTCCCGATAAAATCCTCCTCCGTCAGACACCCCTTCTGCGGAACCAGAAAATCCGCGTCCGCCACGACCTCGATCTGAAGATGTCCCCAGTAATTTTTCCGCAGCTCTATGACTTCCCTGCGCGGCTCCGTCAGCCCCGGAAACGACGCTTCCGTCTCCCCGATCGTAAATTCCAGTTTTTTCTTCTTTCCGGTTCCAGAAAGAAACTCCTCCACCTTCTGCCCGGACGCGCCGCCCTGCCGCATTCCCTCGTAGAAAAGCCGCTCCCGCACTCCTTCTGTTTTCAAAAGCTCCTTCATGCTCCCCGTGAAAAAAAGCCGCTCCGCCTCCTTAAAATTTTCCCTGGCAAGCTTTACAAAATCATTAAGGCTTCTCACTTTTCCGACGGAGGAATCCGCATACTGCTTTGAAACAGACGCAACAAAAGAAAGGTTATATTCTCCCTGGCTGCTGATGATATAAAACTCACCCTTCAGAATATCCCCTTCGATAAACCCGTCATTATGAAACTGATACCGTATCTTTACTTCCACGCCTTCAAACTGCGGCGTCAGGCACTCCATCCTGGCGTCCGAGGTATAGACGATACCGCGCATTCCGACATCGTCGGGGCACGTCATCACAAATTCTCCTGTGACATCCGCCCCCTCCACCGCCTCTACCAGCACCAGATCCGGACTGATCCCGACCTGCCGGCCGACGTCCTCAAACATTCCCCATGCAAGCTGCTGTATCCGTTTTCGCAAAATCGACACCTGCTTTTCTATATTCCAATTGCATTTTCTGACAAAATCATTATAATGATTATAAACTAAATCGGAGGAGTAATCAATGATAAAACATAAAGACCATTTTCACGGGAGCGACCTGGAAAAAATAGAAGAAATCTACGGGATCCGGAAAGAGGAGATCGTAAGCTTTTCCGCCAACGTCAACCCCTTAGGCATCTCCCCTCTGCTGCGCTCTGCGCTCGCAGAAAAAATCGACGCCATCACCACCTATCCCGACCGCGAATACACCTCTCTGCGCAGATGCATCGCCGGATACTGCGGGACCGAATATGAAAACGTGATTGTCGGAAACGGCTCCACCGAGCTGATTTCCCTGTTTATCCAGATTGAGCACCCGAAAAAGGCCCTTGTCATCGGTCCCACCTACTCAGAATACGAACGGGAAATCTCTCTGGGCGGCGGCACGACGCTCTACTACCCTCTTCGCGAAAAAGATGATTTTCACCTGAACCTGGACGATTTTATCACCCGGCTCAATGAAAATATCGATCTTCTCGTCATCTGCAACCCCAACAACCCCACCTCATCCTGTATCACCCGCCGTGAAATGCGCCGCATTTTAGACGCATGCAAACAACATGACATCTACGTGATGGTGGACGAAACCTACGTGGAGTTTGCCGACAATATGGAAGAAATCTCCGCCGTCCCGCTGGCAGATTATTACAACAACATTGTTATCCTGCGCGGAACATCCAAATTTTTTGCCGCCCCGGGTCTTCGCCTGGGATACGCCGTCACCGGAAACCGGGATCTCGTCAAAGCGATCAACACCAGGAAAAATCCATGGACCATCAATTCTCTCGCCGTCATCGCCGGGGAAACCATGTTTAAGGACGGCGCTTACATCCGGGCGACCAGAGAGCTGATCTCTGCGGAGCGCGCGCGCATCTATCGTCTGTTAAGCGGCCAGCCCGGCTTTAAAGTGTATCCTCCCAGCGGTAATTTTATGCTTGCACGGATTCTTACGGACGGTGTGACCTCGCAGGATCTCTTTGACCGCGCCATCCGTGGAAAAATGATGATACGCGACTGCTCGACTTTCCCGTTTCTGGACAATAAATACATCCGTTTCTGCTTTATGAAACCAGAGGACAACGACAGGCTGCTGCGTATCATTCTTTAACCCCTCTGCTCACACCGCAATGATTTCGCCAAGCCGGAATGAATACAAAAGCCGTTCTTTTACCCGCACACGCCGCTCTCCGTCCCGATTACAGATACGCTCCAGAGCCTCGGCGTACAGATGAAGCTGCGCGGCGTAGCGGGCGGCGAGCTCCGCCGCGTTCTTTACCCGGTCTGTCTTGTAGTCCAGCACAACAATACCGTCCTCTTCCACCCAGAAAACATCGATAATCCCCTGAATCAGAGTCAGATCCTCCCCTGCCTCGTCATTGTGCACATCCGCTCCCCGGGCCGGGGAAACGGTCTGCCGCATCTCTTCTTTCTGCTCTCCGGGCTCATCAAATCCGAACGCCGCGAGTTCTTCGGCGGTAAATCCCATGACGAACGGTTTTTCCTTAAAAAGCCGGCCGGCCGCCTCCGCCTTTTTCATCCGCACACCGGCAGCGGACGCAAAAAACGCCTCCACGAGAGGAACTTTTACCAGCTCTTTTGCCTCCTGCGTGATCTTTCCGTCAGCGAGCATCTGTTCAATCTGCATTTCCACAGACACCCCCGCGTTAAATTCACAGCATTCCATCACACGATGCATGGCGGTGCCGCGGAGCGCGCCGCGGCCGCTCTCCTCTTTCTCCTCTTCCTGTCTGCGCGCGAAAGGCGGAATATAAGGCACAATCTCCTCCCGCACAAACAGCGGCACATTCTCCTCCTGTTCCCGCTCAAAATGTTCCCGCATGGCCCTGTGCTTTAACTCCGACACGGAATATTTATTTTTCCTCAGCAGATCGGACCGATTCGGATAACAGAAAGAAAACCTTCTGTCAAGCGCCTCCTTAAGACCGGCGTCTGCTCCCCGAATCTGCTCCATACAGGCTTCCCTGTCAAAAACAGATCCGATCTGTTTTTCCATCTCCGACGCCGCGAGCTCTGCGACGCCGGTCACTCTGATCTTATACCGTCCTCCGTAAGCGCAGAGCGCGGGAAGAATCCAGTCCAGATACCCCGACGCGCCCTCCCGCTCCAGATAAGAAAGCGTCTTCTCCTCCCTCTGCGCTCCCTTCGCAAGAGCCGTCTCTCTGATCGTCTCAAGCGCTTCGGCGGCGTCCTTCATCCCTCCCGTCAGGATGAGTTTTTCCTTTGCACGGGTCAGCGCCACATAAAGAACGCGCAGTTCCTCTCCGAGATTCTCGAGCTCTGTCTGTTTTGCAACCGCCTTTTTCACGATCGTCGGCGATTTGACACGGCGTTCCCCGTCCATACAGTCCAGACCCATTCCAAGCTCCGGGTGAAGCACCATACGGCTCTGCACATCCCGGCGGTTGAAGTGCTTTCCCAGCCCGCAGACAAAAACAACCGGAAATTCCAGCCCCTTGCTCTTATGGATGCTCATAATACGCACGACATCCTCGTTTTCCCCGGTCAGGTCGGCCTCACCGAAGTCCACATCATATTTCTGCAGTTTATCGATATAACGCACAAAATGGAACAGACCCTTATAACTTGTATTTTCATATGCGATCGCTTTTTCCACCAGCATGCGCAGGTTGGCCCGCCTTCGCGCCCCCGCCGGCATCGCCGCTGCATAATCTCCATATCCGGTTTCCTTCAGCAGAACCTCGATCAGTTCGTGAATCGGCGTATCCGGCACCAGCGCGCGCAGTTTTAAATATAAACGGTAAAACCGGCGCAGTTTCCGGTCCAGAGCAGTTTCTGCTTCTGTCCCTGTCTCCGTCTCTCCTTCAGAACCACCGGGCGCTCTCTTTGTTTCCCCGCACACTTCCTCGCAGCGCAGCAGTACGCCGGCATGAAAATCTGCCTCACCGCCGGAAAGCTTAAGAAGCGCCAGTTCCTCGTCGGTAAGTCCCGCAACCGGCGACCGCAGAACCGCAGCCAGCGGGATGTCCTGTCTCGGATTGTCTAAGATCCGTAACATCGCCAGTACGGTCTGCACTTCCACCGCGGAAAAATATCCCGTCGCCGAAACCGTGTGCGCCGGGATCCCGGCGTCGTTTAAGACGGCGGCAAACGTATCTGCCCAGCCGCTTAAGCTTCTGAGCAGAATGACAATATCACAACAGCGGATGCGGCGCAGCTTTCCGGTCTCCCTGTCCGTCACAAACTGACTTTTAAGCAGCTCTGCAATCCGCCCGGCCGTCATACGCGCCTCCATCTGTTTTTTGTCCAGTGATTCCGGATGGAACGCCGCAGTCTCCAGGTCCGCGAGCAGATCGTCATGGTTGTCAAAAAGCAGAACCTCCGGCTCAAACATTTCTTTGTCTCCCTGGTCTTCAGGGAGCGGATACACCGCCCCCGGATAGAGTGCCGCCTCACTGTCATACGCCACATTTCCCAGATCCTTCGCCATGATTTTGTAAAAAATGTCGTTGATAAAGGAAAGTACCTCCTCCCGGCTCCGGAAATTTTTGTGCAGGTCAATGCGCTGCCTGTCACTGTCATCCGTCGTATAAGTGTCGTATTTTTCCATAAAAAGTTCCGGCCGTGCCAGGCGGAAACGATAGATGCTCTGTTTGACGTCGCCCACCATGAAAATATTGTTTTTTCCGCGCGTTTCCCGCGAAACGGCGCGCAGAATCGTCTCCTGCACATAGTTGCTGTCCTGGTACTCGTCAATCATGATCTCTTCGTAGGCATCCTTAAATTCCTCTGCTGTTCTGCGCGCCTCCTTCGTCTCACGGTCCACAAGGATTTCCAGCGCAAAATGCTCCAGATCACCGAAGTCGACCAGATTTTTCCGCCGTTTTTCAGCGGCGAAGGCGGCCGCAAATGAAGACGCCAGACGCGCCAGCTCCGCCGCCATCGGCTCCGTTCTGCGAAGCTGCTCTGCCATCGTCGCCGGGGAACAGAAAAAATACTGGCACTTCAGCTTCTTTACGACATCCTTCGCCTTATCCCGCAGCGCCTTTACTTTTTCCAGCTTCTCCTTATCCCCGTCAAAACCGCGGCTTGAAGGAAGTCTGTCATAAGTAAGTCCGTTCAGCGCTTTCCAGAAATCGGTAAAATGCTCACACTGCGCAATCTGTATGTATTTTTCCAGATCGCTCCTTATCGCTCTTTCATACATTTGCGGCCCGTCTTCATCGCAGGTCAGCGCGAGCGCCTGCCTTGCAAGACCGGCGAGATCGCACACCACATACCGGATCGTTTCCGTCAGCGGCTGTATCCAGAAGCACTCGTTTATTCCCGCCTCATCGTCCACGCCATAGCCGCGGCGGCACATTTTAAGCCACTCTTCGGGCCACGGGTAGCTCTGTGAAAATTCATACAGAGATAAAATCATTTCGTGCAGGGCCGCGTCGCTCCTCCCCGGCGAATACCCTTCCACAAGCGCAAGAAATCCCGGCGCGCCCTCCTCATAATTTTCTTCCAGTACCTTGCGCAGCACATCTTCCTTTAAAAGACGCAGCTCCCCCTCATCCCCGATCCTGAAATTCGGCTCCAGGTCAATCTCATGAAAGTGATTCCGGATCACATACAGACAAAAACTGTCGATCGTCGTGATCTGCGCATTGTGGACAAGCGTAAGCTGCCTTTGCAAATGCTCATTTTCGGGCGCGCAGGAAAGCGCTTTCTCAATCGCCGCCCCGATGCGCTCCCGCATCTCCGCCGCAGCCGCATTGGTAAATGTCACGATAAGCAGACGGTCGATATCCACCGGGTGACTTTTTTCCGTGATTCTGTTTATAATCCGCTCAACCAGTACCGCCGTCTTTCCCGAGCCGGCCGCAGCCGACACCAGAAGATTCCGGTTTCTTAAATCAATGACCTTTTTCTGCTCTTTTGTCCACGATACGCTCATCTCTCCTCCTTTATGCCCTGCTGCTTTCCGCTGAGAGAACCAGACGGCGCGTCAGTCCTGCTCTTTTCGATCTGCCCCGGATCCGTCCTGTTCCTGTCTTAACCGCTTTAAAATCTCCTGCGCATTGTCATACTTCTCCAGTCTGCGGTACGAAAACCCGGAAAGTCTGATGTCGAAACCACAGACGGTGCGGTACGGACAATAATCGCAGCCGGTTCTGCCGTCCAGCTGATAGGGCCGCACCGCCGCGTCCCCGTCAAAAATCCGCCTTCCGGCGTCTGTTATCACCTGGTTTACATGTTCCGACATCATCCCAAAATCCTGCGTGCTCACGACCCTTGACGTGGCTTTTAAAGAACCGTCGGTCTTTACCGCCACCGGAATCACGGATGAACTTCCGGTAAAATCCATATCCATGGCCCGGTAAACGGCAGGGTCTTCGTTGACAAGGCCGTTCAGCTTTAACTGTTCCAGCACGGCGCGCCTTATCTCTTCCTCCGACTCTGTTCCGTCGCCTTCCACCATCGGATCATTTATGTGATAATAAAAAATCCCGGCAGGCTCTGCCTTCTTCCCCTGGTATTTCTTCTCTGCCAGTTCCAGCGCCGCATTCAGATACACCACAAGCTGAAGCTGTAAACCGTGATAAAAATTCAGCAGGGAAAAACTGGTATTTCCCGATTTATAATCAATGATTTTTACATAAACCTTATCCTTCGTCTCACAGACATCCACGCGGTCAATCCTTCCCTGCAGCCGCATTTTTTCCTCGTCGCTGAGCGTAAAACGGATTGATTTCAGATCGTCCTGCCGTGAAAAAGAGACCTCAAACGCGCTCGGCACAAACTGCCCTTTTCTGATCTGTGCGACCAGAGCCCACACCGTCCGCCGCATCGTCCGCCGCATCCGCTCCAGCATCGCCCGGTTTCTGGCATCTTCAAAAACGCCTGTATTTCTGCACGCTGCGACAGCTTCCTCCATGCACGCCCCGATCCAGTCTTCCTGTACCTGTTCCGGAAGTTCCTGCCAGGAATATTGCGACGCCTCAACCCTCCTGGCAAAACGTTCCAGCGCGTCATGGTAAATATTTCCCATATCGACACTGGCAAATTCCTGTAATTCACGTTCTTTCAGCGCAAGGCCATAGCTCAGGAAATGTGCGTATGCGCAGGAGAGAAAACGCTCCAGCCGCGTGACGCTGTTTTCCAGCGTCGTCCCGTAAAGCGCTCTTGTGACCGCACGGCTGATCACGTCGTCTCTGTGCACAAAAAACGCCGCCGGGAACAGCGCATTCACTTTTTCACGATACGGCTCACGGGCGAGATACCAGGAAGCCAGCGCCGCCGCCTGTTCCGAAAAACTGCCGGTCGAAAGCCCCTCGATCAGGAAAGGCAGACTGCTCTCCGGCGTCAGATATCCTGCCTCCGCCTTCCCGTCCGCCGGTTCCTCCACCTTAAGGTCTGCAAACAGACCGAGAAGTGTCTTGATCAGATAAGAGCGGCGGCGTGCCTTCCCATCCGCCCCGACCCGCGAATATGTCACGTACAGCGCGTCAGACGGCTTTGTCATGTTCAGATACAGATAGAACTTCTGAATAAATACCTTTTCCCTGGCCCCCGGCGCAAGCGTGATGTGATGGTCTGCCATCCTCTCCCGCTCCAGCTGAGAGATTATACTCCCGGACGATTGATTCCCGGGCACAATACCGTCATTTACCCCCGCAAAAATCAGCACTTTTATATTGCCAAGCCTCGTGCGCTCAATATCGCCGACCGTCACCCGGTCATGTCCGGGCGGAATCACGCCGATCTTCGCGGCGGAAAATCCGGCATCCAGAATATCACCGTACTCCCGCACAGACAGAACCTCATCCCCGAGCAGCGCCGTCACCTTATCCAGCAGATCCATCACGATACGGTAAATCTGTGCATATTCCTGCGCCAGCCTGGCTGCGGCCGCACAGCCGGCGCCTTCCCGCTGCTCCTGCCTCCTTAATTGTGCCTCCTTTTCTTTTAACCGCACCTCAATGTCCATACTGCGGATAAAAGAGTACAGGGCATACGTCTGCTCCGCCACCGTGTGCCCTTTCCCCGCAAACACTTCACACAGCGGCTGAAACGCCCGCGCGATCTGCGCGCGCACCCGGTTTAAATACCGCAGGTCTTCCTGCTGTGCCTCAAGGTCATTTTCCTTCCTGCCCTTCACGACAAACGTCCAGTCCTGCGCCCATTTTTTCCTGCCGCGGATTCCCTTTGCCAGCACATAGTTTTCCAGCCGGTCTATATCCGCGTCCGCAAGGCGTTCCACGCCCGCAAATGCATCATCCTCCGGCAGACCGCAGAGTACACCGGAAGACGTGGCAAAAAGCCCGCACCGCAGAAACCGGAACATACTCTCATAGGAAAAATCGTACTCGACAACCTCAAGCGCCGCCCGGATGAACTCAAGAAACGGGTGGAAAAGAAGGCTGCGCGTCTGGTCAATAAAAAAAGGAATCCCGTACTGCCCGAAAATCTCCGGCACGTAATTGGCATATCCGGGCACATCCCCTGTCACCACCGCAATATCTTTGTAACGGTATCCCCGCTGCCGGATAAGCCGCGTGATCTCCTCCGCCGCAAAAACCAGTTCTTCCCTGGGATCTTTAAGGCCCAGAATGCGGATGCCGCCCGCCTCGCCTTCCCACTTCCCGCCGCCCGGACGAAAGAGGTTCTGCTCCATAAAAAACAGGTCCGGTGCTCCTCTGTAGCGCTTTTCAGCTCCCGGCTTCAGAATAACAGGAGTCTCCACCGCAGTTTTTGACCCGGCGGCAGTCTTAAGAAGCGTTTCCACCGTCTTTTTGCTCATCGCAAACAGCTCGTGAATCCCCCTGCTCTGGTAAAAATCCTCCCGCACGTCCATCGTCACGGAAACGATGATTTTATCTGCAATCTGCATAAGTTCTCTGATCACGCGGTTCTGAACCGGCGTAAACCCGGTAAACTCATCGAACACAATCACGCTGTCCCGCAAAATAACAGACTCCCCCGCCACCTCGCAGAGCACGGACAGAACTTCCTCCGCCGTGATGTAATGTCCGCTTATATATTCCCGAAAGCCGCGGTACATCGTGACAATATCCTCAAGCTTCCGCTTCAGCATCTCACCTGCCGCGTCCCCGTTTAAAAACGTCTCTAAATCCTCCGGTGAAATATTATACTGCATCAGCTCGGAGATGAAGGATTTGACTTCCTCTATGTAACCCATCTTGTTCAGATTCGTGCCGAGAACGCGAAGCTCCTTTTTTTTCTGCCCGGCAACCTTGCGCAGCACCAGATTCTTTCCCGTCTCCTCAAGCACTACAAGCTCCTGCTTTCCAAGCTCGTCAAACACCCGGTAGGCAAGCCGCGCAAAACTTAAGACATCCACGTTCATGATCGCATGGTTTTTCTGCCGCAGCACCAGCCTGTGCTGCGTCTGCATTGTAAACTGCTCCGGCACAAGGATTAGATAATTCCGTTCCGGCGCGTCCGCCGCTTCTTTTAAGACACGCTCGTAGAGATAGTCCGATTTTCCGCTTCCCGAATTTCCAAAAACAAACTGTAATGACATCGCTTTTCCTCACACCTTACAGACTCATCTGGCTTATGCGCGCCTCCATAAACTTCTCCATATACGCTCTTAAACCTCTATGTTCCTCCCGCAGGAGATCCCCGTCTTTTGCGAGCAGTTCCCCAACGGCCTCGGATGCCTGCCCTAATACCGCGGCATCCTGGTAGATATCCCCGAGTGCAAACTGCAGCTCGCCCGACTGGCGGATTCCGAAAAAATCACCCGGTCCCCTGAGTTTTAAATCCTCACTGGCGATCGCAAAACCGTCGTTCGAGGCGTTTAAAATTTCAAGTCTCTTTTTTGCCGTCTCCCCGTCCGAACAGTTTACCATAATACAGTAAGACTGGGCATCCCCGCGGCCGACACGGCCTCTGAGCTGATGGAGCTGCGCCAGCCCGAAACGCTCCGCATTTTCTATCAGCATAACGGTCGCGTTCGGCACGTTGACGCCGACCTCCACCACTGTGGTGGATACCAGTACCTGGATCTCATTTTTCTGGTAAGCTTCCATCACCTTATTTTTCTGGTCCGGCTTCATCTGACCGTGCAGCAGCCCCAGTTGTATTTCCTCCGGAAAAATTCCACGGAGCATCTTCACGTAATCCGTCACATTTTCCAGGTCAAGATTTTCCGTCTCCTCCACAAGCGGACAGATCACATAAGCCTGATGGCCCAGCCGTACTTCCTTCTCAATAAACTCATAGGCTTTCGGACGGTAGCGGATATCGACGACACAGTTTCTGACCGGTAGCCGCTTTCTTGGTACCTCATCCACCACAGAGATATCCATATCTCCGTAGACAATGATCGCCAGCGTTCTGGGGATGGGAGTGGCGCTCATGACAAGGATATGCGGATGGCTTCCTTTTTCCGCAAAAATCTCCCGCTGGCGCACGCCGAACCGGTGCTGCTCGTCTGTGATGACAAGCGCAAGGTTGTCGTAGACAGCTTTCTCCTGAATAAGAGCATGCGTCCCTACAATCATCGCATCGGGATAGAGCTGCAGCGCCTCATAAGCCATCCGTTTCTGCCGGGCCGTCAGGGCCCCTGTCAGAAGCACCACCGGAATTTTAAGCCCGAGCTGCCTGCACAGCTTCTCAAAGGTGTCGCGGGGGGGGGGGGGGGGGCCCCCCCCCCCCGGCCGACCACCGGACGGGGAGCCAGGGTGGGCGGCAAAACCCAGCGCCCCAAAAAACACAACCCACAATC
>CANSSP010000008.1 GCA_947649645.1 uncultured Roseburia sp.
TATTTCGCTTGAAAGCGCATATCCAATAAAAACAGCTTTTTCAACCTCATAACAGTGTCCTCCCCGTAACATCCATAAAAATATCATTTAAGGTTGGCTCACTGCTATGGATGGATTGCAAACGGTTTTCAGCTATCAGATTTTTCAGCCGCTCATCAGAAGATATTTGTTCCAAAGGGCAACTTGCTCTATGCTCCCAATCCTCAACCCATGTATAAGTTACGGTTGCCGCTCCTTTTGACATAATCAGATTGTGGGGACTGTCAAGGGCGCATATTTTACCGTTTACAATAAACGCTACCCTATCACAAAGCTCGGCTGCGTCCTGCATATTATGCGTCGTCAAAAGAATGGTTTTTCCTTTTGCCTTTTCCTCTAAAATCATATTTTTCATCATACGGCTATTTGCGGGGTCAAGCCCGCTGGTCGGCTCGTCAAGGCAGAGCAGGACAGGGTCATGCAGCAATGCTTTTATAAAATTTAAGCGTGATTTCATTCCCTTTGAATAATCGGCTACACGCTTATCTGCATCCTGCTCCAAACCTACCATTTTCAAAAGTTCATCCATCGAGCGTGGCTTTTTTTCGTATAATGATGAAAAAAACTGCAAATTCTCTTTTGCTGTCATCTTTTCATACATTGTTGAAAATTCAAAATCAACCCCTATATTCTCATAAAAATTCTTTGTACGATTTTTACACTCAATGCCATTTACCAGACAGGAGCCTTGATATGTTCTCAACATTCCAATCAAGATTTTCTGCAATGTGCTTTTGCCTGCCCCAGATGGTCCTAAAAACCCAAAGATTTCACCCTTTGGAACGGAAAAACTCATATCAGAGATAAATGGACTTTTCGTATAACTAAACGAAAGATTTTCTACTGTAATCATGTCTACCTCCATACTGTTTGACTTATTTAATCTATATGGTCAATTAAAAGGCTGTTTTAAGTCTGGCTGATTGCCAGACTCTTTAAATAATTTGTGTTACAACACCATAAATCAAGGAATACAACGCTTCATCATACTGTTCACCAATCTCTTCCTTATGCAACGTTGCAAAATAAATTGCGTGGAATGTGGCACTGAGAACCTTTACATCTACTTCCTTTTTCACAGGAAATAGGGCAAGTATTTTTTCAATCATATCTGTATCGTCGCGAAAATGCTCCTCCACAATTTCCCGTGGCAGCTTACGCACAAGCAATTCCACTTCATTAACATCTATCAATTTCTGAATCAGCATTTCCTCTGTCATTTTATAGAACTCAAATATCACATCGGTCAGCTTTTTTGCTGAAAACTCTGTGTTGGCAATGCCAGAAATGGTCTGGTACAGCCTGCGGTTGACATTTTCCTGCTGTTCTTGAATAACTTCAAACAAAAGTAATTCTTTTGATTTATAAAAGAGATAGAAAGTTCCCTTCGGAATATTCACCCGTTTCACGATTTCATCGACTGTCGTGCGGCGGACACCATACCTCACAAGGCATTTTGCCGCCTCTTCTTTCAATCGCTTTCTGATATATTCCCGTTCCTGCTCTGAATAGCTCTTTGGCACTTTAACTCCTTCCGTTTGACTAATTTCGCTTACATAGTCATTATACGCATTTTTTAAACTCTGTCAACATTCTATTTCATAGAAGTTTAAAACGTTTATCATTTATAATCCATAACATGTAAACTACAAATTAACGTAGGTTAAACTTTTTATGAAATAGTCATAAAATACAAAGAAAATGACCATAAACCCTCTAAAAATAGCAGGATTACATCATCTCCATAATTCTAATACATAATTTTATTGTAATTATTTTGTATTTTTGCAAATTAATATCAGTTAAATCATACTCACTATAGAATATATTTCATATACTGGTAAGCCACATTTAAAATCACTTATACTCGTACTTCCATCGGATATATGATATGTTTTTATTATCCATTTAAACGTTCCATTCTTTGAGTTGGCTTGCGATGCCATACTCATTGTATCAGGAGACATTTTCTTAATATCCTCATTTCTCCCCCTCTTAAAGTAGCTTTTTTGAATATTTTCCTCATATTAAGCCATATTTAATTCCTGCATTATCAAAGACAGAAATGTACCTATCGTCTGGATATTCAAATAAAAAATAAAATGCTTTTATTTCATATGTAGCCAATACAGTTGCACAATCAATACATGGTGAATATGTACAATATACAACTGAATCTTTCAAATCTGTCCCATTTTCTAGACAATGTAATACCAAACGTATTTCTGCATGAATTCCAAAGCATAAAGAATGTACCACTCCCGATTTCACTTTCATCTTTTCTCTAAGGCAGAAATTTTTATTGCACGGTTTTTCCAGATTGCCATTATACGCTTTCACTATTTTTCCTTCTTTACTTATTAAAAAAGCTCCTATTCTTCTTCGAATGCACGGAGACTGCTCTTCAAGCTGCGCTAATATAATCCGAACATCCTTTTTTCCCAAAATCAAAATAAATCTCCAATCCCCAATGGCGTTTCGTCTTTAATAAATTTCTCTATAGCTCTAATATTAATTCCTTCATTTCTAAAAAAAACTTTTCCAGTCCTAGGTTCACATACATTTCCACCCTTACTATGCAACCCAATCAATTCCCAATTCGAATTAAACACAGGTGAACCGCTTGAGCCTGGCAATGTATCCGTAAGGTACTGAATTCTTTCTTCATCAATATATTTCAGACTATTATGCCCAATACAAATTTGCTTTGGCATTCCATTGGGATGCTGTATGATAGGAATAATATCATTCATACATTTTTGAGGATCTCCCACCCGAACATCAACAATTTTCGCATAATCTTCAGCCTCATATTTTAATCTTGCTATAGCTAAATCATAATACTGAGAAATAAAAACGTTTGTATCCTCAAAACCTATCGTTTGTATAACACTATCCTTACATTCGTCATACCCAAAAATCGCCTTAGCACTTTTAACCACATCTTTATTCAAAAAAACATGTCTATTTGTTATGATATATCTATTTTTCATTAAAAAACCAGTTGCACAAATCCTATTTTCTTTTTGTAATGCTTTAATCATACATATGCGATCTTTTACCTCCAAACCTTTTTCTAAAAAACTAATTGACTGAAATCTACTTCTTGATTCAATAATCTGTTCATACTCTGGACCAGAAATATAGTCTCCACTTTCTCCTCCATCACCCCTCCAATCAGTAAGCATTAAAGGATTCATCATATTTCTTGGCAAAACACTAAAATTACTATTTCTTTTTAAACATTCACTTATCAATACGCTCATTTTATTGGTACGTTTACACGCTAAACACAATTCTCTGGACAATTCCGTACGACTTGAATGCGGAAATTGATCATATCCATCAAAAATAGCTGTACTAATATTTTTGATTTCCTCCAAGCTAAATCTTTTATTGATTTCTTCAATCATAATTGCAGATGAAATTTCTATATCTTTTGCTTGCATCGCTTCTCCTTCAATTATAAACCTATTCAAATTAAATACAAATGAGTGAACAATATCATTGTCTAAATGATTTTGTAAAAAATCAATCTTCCTTCCAATAGAGTCGTTCCTTCTTAAATGACAAATGCAATCTACTATTGTGTATATTGTTTTATATAGCAACCATCGAATTTTACCGCCTTCTTTTACATTAGTGACAAAGCGAAACATCCTATGTAAAATTTCTAACATACCTGCATTTCTTGCACAAACTATAGCATCAAAGGACAATTGACTTATCTTATTCCTAGTCAGACCTGCTGCTTGACACATCTTTAAAAAATCTATTATTGTTCCACCTGAATATAGTATTATGTCATATTTATTTCTCGGATAAAGCAAAGCTGCCTCATTACTATCTGCATTTGCCAAATGATATGCAAAATTAGACTGTTCAATTAATCGCACAATATCTTTATAATGATATGGCAAATTTAAAATATAATTTGCTATTGCTGACCTAGATAATAATTTTCCATTCAGATATGATGTCATTTCTTCGTTAATATAGATATTCTTTTTATTAAACAGATTTAAAATATTTTTCGCCAATAATTCTGAAACACTTGAACCTGAACGGGCAATCGGAAGAACAGTATCATCAAGTTGCTTTGCTATATTTCGTTTATCATATATTTGAGAATCTAATAAAGCATATATACCTGGTAATGTTAAAAAATGCTCACTTTCTTCAGAACGTTCTACAAAATAATCATCAAAAATATGGTGTCCATTTACTATTTTTCTTGTTGATAAATGCACCATACCTTGAACTAAGCCATTATCAACCAAATTATATGCTTCATTATACAACAAATAGGTAATCCTACTTTGCCAAACATTAGCTCCAGTAATGTATATATCTCGCCCATACAATAACGAAAGCTTCAAAAAATATATCAAATCATCAAAATCATAATGATAATATTCTTGAATATATCGATCACTGAACGAGAAAAAAATCTGATCATAATAGTCATCATTTAATATCCTATTATAACTTTTCATGGATGCATCCTTATCGGCTGCTCAGCTTTCACATCTATCTCATTGTATCTATAATTATCTATTGAAAAACTCTTTTTCTTATATTCGTAGAAATCAATACCTTTTTGTACCGTCACATCTGGAGCTTCGTATTCATTCGACCTAATAACCGCATCTAAAATTGGCAAATGCCTATCATATATAATTGCACTTGAAATCACATGAAGCATTTCACCTAGTTCATAACCGCACGAATATGAAAACATCATCAAAAGAACTCCATACTGACAAACATTCCAATTATTAGAATAAAGCATCTCTTGTGATCGCTGATTCAAAATAGCGTTAACCTTTCCATTCGTTACACTTAATGTCAAACTGTAGGCACAAGGATAAATCTGTGATTCATATAAGTCAGCAAAGTTATACATATTAGCATACATACGCCTACTATAAGGATTATTTTTCAAATCGTACAATAATTTATCAACCTGATCAAATTCCCCTTCTGGATATTTATGTTTAATTCCTAATTGATAACCATACGCCTTCCCTATGCTTCCTTTATTATCTGCCAACTGATCCCATGTATGGTTTCCTAAATCTTTAATCCTATTTGATTTCTTTTGCCAAATCCATAAAATCTCGTCTACCGCCATAAAAAAATTTGTTTTTTTTAATGTCAAAATCGGAAACTCTTCCTGTAAATTATAACGATTAACAATCCCAAAACAATTTAAAGTTTTAACCTTTTCTCCATCTGACCATCTTAAGTTTTCATCCTCAGTCCAAAAACCATGTTTCAACATATATTTATAATTATTTATATAAATCTGGTCTGCTAATGACATAGTATCCTCCATTTTCTACTTTATTTTTCGGTTAATGAAAAATATTTAATATCCAAATTCAGTAAAATATTCTCTTCCTAAGTAACTCACCAAAGCATATCGCACATATTCTACCATATTTTCCGGCAATTGTTCTAAAGCAAACCACCTTAAATCATCGCATTTCAATGGTTCATTATTTTTCAATTTTCCCTGCCATTTATCAGAAAATATAAAATAATCAATTCTTTCTTCTGTTTCTGTTCTTCTATGCATAACCTGAATTATTTCCAACTTCTCACCATCTAAAATAATATTAGCCTCTTCCATCGCCTCCCTGATCATAGCCTGTTTAATTGTTTCGTTTCTTTCTATGTGACCTGCCACCACACTATAGTTTCCATCCTGAAAACCAGTATTATACCTTCTGCTTAATAAAACTTTATTATCTTTCATTAAAAACAAGTGTACAGCCACTGGCATTTTTATATGTGACATTTTATATTACTCCTTTCTGTTTTTTTCCCATTCCAGCTGATTCCACGCGAACTCATTCTGCTGAGGTTTAAAGGAAACACATACTGGTAAAAACGGATCATATTTATTAGATTTAGACTGATTTGTACATGGCGTAAATTTTTCCATATTATGACTCTCTAACTCATTTGTCCCGCTTTTATCCCATACAATCTTATTATCATAAAATCTTCCAATCCCATATGGTGTACCAATCATCAATGAACATACTCTCAAAATTCCATCTGGATGAATCAGAACTCTATCTCCCGTTTTTGCCGAACAATAACCGTAATATTTACTATTCTTATCAAATCTGTCCTTTGTTACAAATCCTTGAGGTATTCTTACAGGAATCTTATAACATCCTCTCTTGATATTATCCTGTATTTCAGCCCATACATTAAACCATTTTTCAAGTGAAATCTCTATTGATCCTGTCCACATATCACGTGGTATACCAGACTTAAAAAGATCATGAAAATTAATTCTTTTAATTCCCATCTGTTCTGCAAACAAGATCATTTTATGCAGATACAATTGATTGTTACTATCTCTCTGAATCATACCCTTATGTATGCAACATGTAATGTCACAATTATATCCAAGTTTTACCCCTTCCTTTATATTAGCTACACACTTATCAAAAACCCCTTTTCCTCTGATATTATCATTAATTTCAGCCGTTGGTCCATCCATG
Organism: uncultured Roseburia sp.; assembly: GCA_947649645.1. Lineage (GTDB taxonomy): Bacteria > Bacillota > Clostridia > Lachnospirales > Lachnospiraceae > Roseburia. The sequence continues at coordinate 6,561 of CANSSP010000008.1, forward strand.
CTGAAAGTTATTTCATCAAGTAATTTAAATTGAGAATTATGTAACAATTCTATTTCAAACGTCCCATTTGTATCAATACGAATATATTCATATCCCACTTCTTTTGCATATTCAATTAAACATAATAATGGCTTACGCGCTTCTTCTTCTCCATAAAGTGTTGGCTCCCCTCCCATTATCGTTAATTTTCTTGCTCCTAACCCATAAAAGTATTTAATCAATTTTTTTGCCATATCTAATTCTATATAGTTCCTTCCTATATGGAAATAATTATTAGGCTTGTACAAGCACTGTACGCAATTTAAATTGCATTTATCGATGATATAGATAAAGACCTGCTTAATATTTCTAAAATATTCCACAATTTGTGGATCAACAATCATTTTTTCTTTTGATATATTAGACACCCTTAATAATACACCGTTCCTTTCTTAACCCTTATCAATAATTGAATCATTACCAACTATCGCCAACAAACTCAGTATTTTCTAAAATCACATATTTATAGTTATCATTTATCTGTTTTTATTCCTGAAAATTACCAGTATGTAGCTTTTAATCCTTTAATAATTTCATCTATCACTTTTATTCTGTCTGCCAAAAAATATCTTCTTGCTCACAAATATCTTATAATTTATAACATATTCTTCATTTACATTTTTCCTTATATATCTTTGGACTTACTACTAAATTAACTACTGATAAATAAACCGAAAATACTAATAAGAGATATGGAAGCCTCCACTATTCCCTGCTAATATCTCTACTTCATTTTATGATTATATGATTTTCAGAAAACTTGTCATACTCAGTCATCCTCGATACCCTTATATACATTGCCACTTTGATCCTTGAATTGAAGGAAACTAAAACCCTCATTCAATGCTTGCAAACCATCAGATGATTTAGGTGTATCAACCCCTATCTCCTCTCTGGATATAGTTCGATCTTGCCCGGCCAAATCCCACATCTGATCATCATTTTGTGCATTTACTTTACACATTTCTTATACTCCTTTATTGATAATTACTTAGTTTAATTTATTCCAGCATTTCATGCATGCCTTTACTAATCATTCTCAACTGCTTCATTTGTCTCTAAAAAAACCTTTTTTTGATTACTCACATCTGTTCTACTCGGCAGAAAATTACCTACAAATGCAATACTAATTAGCGTCACTACTAATATTATAAGTATATAAACACAAAAATTCAAAATTCTATATCGCCTTGTTACAATTTTATTATTATGATCCCTAGCATTTTCGTACTTAATAATCGTAAATCGAGTTACTTTCTTCATATCCGCAGATAACATATTACGTTCAAGAATCAAATTTGAATCGTACCTCTTAAAACTAGCCCCCGAAAGCGAATAAATCAATGCTCCAAGCATTACTACCGTTTCGACAGTGCATAATAGTAGTAAAATATCATAAATACCTATCCACGCATTAGAAGCAAATGCTACCATATCATATTCCGACACCTTATCTATCGCACTAATCAATACAACAAAAATAAACGCACACACAGTAAGTAAAATGTATATCTTATTATCAAGTCTCTCTGCCCTTCGAAATGAATGTTCATACTCTGTTCGAGAGATTTCCAAACACATATTCAGTAGTTCTGATGGATCATCATTTCTGCAAACCTCTGAAGTATTGTCAGTCCCCATTGTACACTTCCGCGATAAATTCTGAGTAGATGGGTTAATATCCTGTCGTTTAACATCCATCCTAAAATATTTTGTTATTCCACCATCATCTATAGATACATTGTATTTCATAAGGCTATCCTCTGATATCTCTTAAATTTCCCTTAACACATGTCTATCAACCAAACTATTTTATAGTTTCTAATATATCTCATATCAATAATATTCATTATCTTGATACATATTTCAATGTCTGACATAATCAACATCCTAGGAAGTTTTTAGCGCTATTTTATCTGCGTATAGCTCCATATTTTCGTTCTAAAAACTCCTCAAGCTTCAGATAGATACCTCCTTAACTTTCCAAGCACTATTATAATCACTCTTTGGTGAAATGCTCCTCATTTTGAGCCATCGGAAGCAAAAAGTGCTGTTTCTTGAATACTTAACATTGTCGCATAAATTTAAAATCCCAGTAAAACTTTGAGATCTTAAATAGATCTCTTCACTTTTTCTTTCTTCTTTTTGTTTTCACTCTCCTATGTCTTTCCATGACTTCTGAACGATAAGATATAGGCATTGAAATCATACTTGTTTCTTGTATTTTGTATTTATTATATAATAAAAATTCACTTTATGGTAGACCTTTCTGCTATTTTTATACACTTTTATGGGTTGTAAATTAAAAATTAAATTCCATTATTGCAAGCACCACCCTATCTACGGTTTAGGATACTCTGTAACCCTCAACAACAGTCTCTCTCCATGCTATAACCAGACTTTCATCTTAGCCCCGTATTGGAACGTATCGTTTTACCGTCAACGAAGATAATCTTTTTGAGTTGTTCACACTCATTGCTATTTAACATTTCCTATCATTATTAACTGAATCTACTATAGGTTCTCTGAACGAGTCATTCCCATTACCCGCTGGATAGTGTCATGGGACAGAATCCCATCCTTCAGCTCAATATGCTGCTTTAAATATGCCCCATTCCATTGTGCAAAATCGGCAATATGCTCCCATGTATCTACATTGGACAATATTGCAAAAATGCACAATGATAAGAATATCTTTTATATTGTGTCTTACCTTTCGCTCCTGCCTGACATCTTCAATGATTTCCATCTATTCCAACAACTGTTCCATTTCCTTGGCTCCGCTTTTATTTTAACTTATCACAAGACTTTTGTATTCATATTTTGTTTACTCATACGTTTGTCGCGGATTATTAAAAGGCATCTGTAAAGGTTCTTTTTAATAAGTTGGTTGATATTCTCTATGGGGTATCTACAAGCAATGTATCAGCAGGCTGTATGTATATACTATCTTTAAGTTAAGTAATCCCCTTGCCGTTCGTATTTGCCGCCCAGTTCCTCAAATAATATATTTGCCATTTTCTGTTACCTCCAGATAAAATATTCACTCCACACTCTTGTGTCTGTTGTCTTAAACAAAATTTTGAGTTTTCTCCTTATCTGGTTTCATTCATGTTTGACAAACCTACATTTTTGGAAAATTTAATAAGCCACTGTGCTTCCGCGTTTTTTCAGAGGCCGTTATATAACTGCAGATACCCCAGCACCGCCTTGTTTTTCCAGCTGAAATCCGTCCCGCTGCAGATTTCGCAGATAGCATCCCATTCCTCGGAATCTGTCCGAAAAATTTTCAGTACCTTCTTTAATACCTCAAGGAACACCCAGCAATCGTCTTTATAAGCATAAAAACCAATCCCTCTTCCCTGATACGCATTCTCTTCCTGTCTGTAGTCTTTATAATCAAGCACCGTATCCTTAAATGCAGACAGCATGGATACGACCGGTATCACGCCAAACTGCATGGCATTCATCTGCGTCGTCCCGCACGCCTCGCTTAAGGACGGCATCAGCAGTATATCGGCTCCGGCATAAGTATGATATTCTGTTTCCTCGCTAAACGGCCTGTAGGCAAACCTGCCCGCTTCCGCTCCCGCAACCCTTTCAAAGTAAGCCGCATATGGCCGCCTGACCCTGTCAGAATCATCTCCAACCAACACCATCTGCGCTCCTTCGTCCAGAAGAAACTGAAGAATATTTCTGACCAGCTCCATCCCCTTCTCAATAGCCAGCCTTGACACCATACAGATCACGGGTGTGTCCGCATTCACTTCCAGACCAGGCTCACGCTGCAGTTTTTCCTTGCTTCTGCGCTTATACGCCTTACGTTCATCACTACTGGAAAATCCGGACGGAAAACCACTTCCCATCCTTTCTTTCATTGTAATAATACCATTGCGGATCCCCACGACCTCTACCCCCGCAAAATCGGGATAACTTTCAAGCTCTTTCGCATATCCCCTGCTGACGGTAGTAACTACGTCTGCAAATTCAATTCCTGCCCTCATACAGCTCATCAGGCTGGGCGGAATCGGAACCAGCTCTCCTCTGGCCGTCTTATTCAGAAGATCCGTCCGGTCAAGGACGCAGTCCTCCTTACATGTAATGCAGAATCTGCAGTCCTCTTTTTCCATACCAAGCTGTGACAGCATCTCTTTTTTCGGAAAAATTCCTTTATATCCATAAAAATGTATTGTATATACTGTCTTCAGCTCCCGATATCGTCTGCAATATTTCGTCTTTTGCAGAAAAGGAATCAGCGCCGTCTGCCAGTCATTGCAATGACAGACGGTCGGCACATACCCTGTTACGTCCAGCCCTTTCTGCAATAGCGCATCACAAAAGACCGCAAATCGTCCCCCGCTGCGATTCTCCACCCGAAAATCAACCGGCTCCCCCGTACTGTCTCTCATTTTCAACAAATAGTATATGAGTCCCTTATACTCCCACTCTTCTCCCTTGACATCAGACTATTTCCTCCCTTTTACAAGCGGATTCAAAATATAATACTTCTACTTTTGCAGATTATCTTACTATACTTTCTTTTAATAGACAATAAGAACAATAAGAGAATCTGTATATTATATATTATTTTCAATCCATAAGGGGAAATTTTAAAAAAACAAGTATCGGTAATCAACTTTATGACAAATAACAACAAAACGAATTTTCTTATATGTAAAAACCCAGGTTAACCTTATACGACATTCAGGAAAGCAATAAAAAAGGAGCTATGGACTATAATGCCTGGTTCCATAGCTCCCTCATCGTTTAACATCTGCATTGAAACGGAAAAAGCATCACTTTTTCAATACACACTCTTTGATATGCTTTTTTCATTTCAACTTTGACGAAAACCTCGAAAATCAGCATTCTTATTGTGATACAAATCATGGCAAATCGCTTCTGCGCTATTTTGCTGAATCTCCTGATATCTTTTAATCAATTTCATATTCGCTTTATATAATGCTTCATAAACTTCGTCATCTGTATACTTTGTAAAATTTACAGAAAGCAGATCAGAATTTACATGCTTATTTTCATAAAAATCTGCAGTATCTTTTACCAATCCATGTTCCAGTGCATAGTCAAACAACTCGCTCCCCGGATATGGTGTTACCGGCCGTATTGTACGAAGCTGAGCATGATCATCATACTTTAAAAGAAACTCAACCGCATCATCAATGGCACTCAATGGCTCATTTATATTCCCATAAATAATATTTAATCCCGGACTGATTCCAACCTTTAATGTATTCTCAACTCCACGGACAATCATATCTCTTGTTAAGGCTTTATGCATAACCCGCAAAGTATCATCATCCAGAGATTCGATGCCATAATTAATAAATACGCATCCCGCTTCCTTCATTTTTTCCAGTACTTCTATTTCCGCAAAATTCAGCCGGCCATTGCAGTCCCACTTCAAATCCAGTTTTGCGTCAATGAATGCCTGACATAACTCCATTGTACGTTTTTTGGAACTCATCAGTAGCTCGTCCGAAAAAGTAATATATTTAATATTGTATGTTTCTTTCAGATAACGCGCCTCTTCAATGATACTCTCTGCACTTCTTGGCCGAAAACCTTTATCAAGACGATAACAAAAATTACATGCAAAAATACATCCCCGACCGGAAAGCATAGGAAGACAACGCTCACTCGGCCTGATATTGGGCATACGTATTAAGGAGTAATAAGTTATATCAAATAAATCATATGCCGGCCAGGCTATTTCATCAATATTCTCTATCAATTCACGCGCTTTCGTCCTGACATAATTACCGTCATTATCAAAAAAGGCGATTCCATCCACAGATTCCAGCGAACGTTTTCCCTCAAACGCATCCATGAGTTCAACAAAAGTAATTTCTCCTTCGCCAATCCCAACAATATCCGCGCCTGTTTTTTCCAAAAAGAATTTAGGATCTGAAGCCGGACCATGACCACCGATCGTGTATTTAAAATGACTGCGATTCACAGAGGCATTGATCGCGGCCGATAATTTTAGCAGCTTATGATATTGATAATACCCACCTATAGTGCTAACCTCAACCACATCATAAGAATTGTTATTCAGGTATTCTGTGAGATGGCTGTCCGGCCAATGATAAATATCCTGCTGGTATACCGCAACCTCATGCCCCGCATTCCTTGCTGCGGATGCAAGATATGCCAGACCCTGCGGAAACCAGGAAATATAGGAATCGTTGTCATAAACTACCATTAAAATTTTCATCTTTTCCTCCATGAATATGCAAAAAAACACTAAGTATAATTCCATGCTTATAATTTCTATTATCATACAACTTGACGGCCAAAAAGTAAAGATATTATATTGCCATAAAATATTCCATAGTCTGTCCTCTACATACAGGAAAAGATCGCAACAGCCGCGAATCTTTTCCGTCTGATACCAGATTCCCTGGTAATATTGCACTATCTGTCTTTTTCCGACAGTGCAATATCCTCTGTGATCCGGTTTAAAACCGCTTCCGCTATTAAAAAGTCGTACTCCGTATCAATATCTACCGAATGCATTTTATCCATAACATACGCATAGCATCCTTCCTTATAGATATTGGCAGCTCTGAATAAATGCTCCACTTTTAAAATGTAAATGGCTCCATTCTCCCGATAATAAACCGGAAGCTGCTGCCGTGGTAAAAATGCAAGTCTCTCATCCTCAAAATCTTTCATAGACATATCTCCTGGCAATACATTGCTCCAGAGAGGAGAATGTTCCATCTCGCAGACAGACGAGATCATTTTCGCATCTTTTGCCTCAAAATAAGTAAAAGCATCCCTGATATCATCCTCCGTTCTCAGCGGAGACGTCGGCTGCAGAACGGTAAGCGTATCAAAACTTTTTCCTGTTTTCGCATATTCCTGCACAACAAAACGCATTGCATCCCACATAGACGTAGTATCAGAAGCCAGTTCCTCCCTTCGTAAAAAGGGGACATCCGCCCCAAACCTCCTTGCAATCTCTGCATAATATTCCGAATCCGTAGAGACATGGACAGTTCGAAACCGTCCCGATCTGACTGCAGCTTCTATGGAATATGCCAGAAGCGGTTTTCCTCTCAGACTCTTTATATTTTTATCTTTCAGCCCCTTTGAACCACTCCGGGCCGGAATTACCGCAATATTATCCATACACCCGATCTCCCATCTGTATCTTTATCAAGTCTCAATCTCTTTTATCACACGAAACGCTTCCGCATATTCCACATTACAGGCGGCAGCCCTGTATTTTGCCAGTCCACGAATCGCCTGCTCATTTCTTGGAAATGGGGACTCTTTTATTTCATTTTTATACTCTTTCATAATGCTGATCTTCTCTTCCATGTAATCGCTGATATCCACATAATAATTCGGCACATACCCCCCCCCCTATCTGCCAGTGCATAATCTGTCTCCGATATGATTTCCATGCATAAAATTTTCTTGATACTGGGGTAACGGAACGCCTTTGTACATGAAAAAGCAGCCTCAAAAACAATTCGATGGTCAGAATGAATATCATCTGGATACGGCAGAAGCACGATGTCCGGTTCAATCAGTTTCATCTTTTCTGAAAAAACCTGTATCAGTTCAGAAAGTCTGTATTTGTCCAGTCCGGCCGGCTCCAATTCCAGATCAATAAATTTTCTGACTCCGTATCGCAAAGCCACCCTGGACGCTTCCTCTTTCCCTTGAATCTCGTCTTCCATAGAATACCCATATACTTGTTTCGTATTTGTGACATTCATCCAGAAAATATCGTCTCCTTCATCCGCATGCTTCAGCAGAAATCCTCCTGCTCCAAGTGTCTCGTCGTCTGTATGAGGTGAGATCACTAATATCTTCATCGTAAATATTCCCCCTCTTTCGCTGGCAGTTTATCGCCCTCCATAACGTGTATCAGCTCATCATATGCCTTCACATAATAATCTGTTTCAGAGGCAGCTTTGACAATCTTACCTGGTTCTATATTTTTATATCTGTCATCTTGAATTTCCTCTACACGCCAGATTTTATATACTTTGTCTTTGTACAGAAACTGTGCTCCCACATAAGGGTGACTCAACGCCCTGACAAGATTGTAAATTGCCCTGCCAGACATACGCCAGTCTATCATTCCGTCATCCTCAGAACGTTTTCTCCAGACATTTCCCTCAGCCAGCTCCTGTTTTCTCCGCATACAGGAACCGCTTTCCAGTGCCGCTGTAAATTCCATGATCTGTTCACACTCTGCTTTCGTAACTTTATCATACAAAGTCCTGGCATCATCCAGATAGTCAATCTCTATCACTCTCTGTGAGATAATATCACCTGTATCTGCGCTCTCATCCATTATAAAAAATGTGGATGCTGTCCGTTCCAGTCCCAATGCCAGCGCCCAGATGATCGGGTGCCTGCCGCGATTATACGGCAATTCAGCGGGATGGGTCCCAATCACCCCCATCGGCGGAATCAGAAGAACTTCTTTTTTAATCAGTTGAGACCAGCCAAAACAATAGATTACATCCGGACAACACTGTTTAATAAACGCAACACTCTCCACATCATTGATATTTTCAACATATCTGCATGCAATACCATACTTATCTGCCAGTGGTTTCAAATCCACAAAATCAGAATTAAATGCCGAAGACTCTTTCGTTACGATTCCAACTATGTTTCTCCCATTCTCTAACAATAATTTCAACTCTATAAAAGAAGATTCCACACATCCAACAAATAAGACTCTCATTCTTTTGTCTGTACTCCTTCTTTTTCAGCCTGTACCAGAAATTGTTCCACAACACCCCCGCGATCCGTAAAATATAAAACATCTGTCACAATGTTTCGAAATCCTATTCTCTGCAAAACATCTTCAATTTGTTTTTTTTCATAAAAGTGTGCGATCCCTCTCCCCTGAAGGCTTCCGGATTCAATATCACACCATGTATTCTCCTCCAGATTCTTCCCTGTTCCAAACCCAGTTGTCCCTGTAGAAAAAACAATCGTAAACAATTTTCCACCCGGTTTTAACAACTCCAGTACCCGGGAATACATTGAAACAATATTTTCCATCCTGTTTGCATAAATCGCAGCGCTGTCAATCACACAGTCAAAAAAATCGTTATCATAATCCAGCTCCAAAGCATCGCGCACCCGCAAATCTGCCTTCAGATGCTCCTCTTCCAATCTCTTATCAACCCTCTCAATCGCGCTCGCAGATCCGTCAAACCCGTAAACTGCAAACCCTTCCCTGGCAAGATACCAGGTATGATTCCCCCCGCCACATCCAAAATCCAGAATCCTTATCCCCTCTCTCTTTTTCTTATAATAATTTCTGGCAATAAAACGTATCACCGATTCTGACGGATACTTTCCCCACTCCTGCGACGCGTGTATCTCTTCCCATGTTTTATCAAATGATTTCATCCTGTCATCCTCTCACAAATCATAAAACTTTTTCTTAAGATCAATTTTATCTAACTGCAAAAAATTTTTAATTGTCTCTACAATTTTTTCTGATGTGTTCCCTTCTCCATATGGATTTGATGCATTCCTTGCTATTATTCTAAATTCTTGTGACATTGCTTTCTCTATACTTTTTAGTATATCTTCTTTTCTCGCATCACAGTCAATCACGCTGTCGGCTCTCAGTCTTCCCTTCTGCCTGTCTCCTATGTTAATCGTAGGAATGCCAAAACATGGAACCTCAATAATTCCACTGGATGAATTGCCAATCACAAACTCTGCATATTTTATCAGGCTTAAGTATTTCTCAATCCCAAGCGACGGATAGCAGAAAATATTTTGATATCTCCCGGCAGCCTCCTTAAAGACTCTGTTGATCACATTGCCCTGCATGTCCGCATTTGCCAATGTGACAATGAAATTCAGCTCCGTTCTTTGGGACAACGCTTCCACCAATTCCCTCGTCTGCATTTCTGCTGTATTATTCTCTAATGTTACCGGGTGGAAAGTCACTTCTGCATAAGGTTTTTCCAGAGAATATCCGATTGCATTTTCCAACTCTTTTTTTGATAAATATTGTATTTTTTTAATATTTTCAACACCTATATCTCCAAAATTGAACACTCTCTGCGGGTCCTCGCCCAGCTGTATAATTCTTTTTCGATATTCTTCGCATCCTGGAAAATGCAGATAACTCATTTTCGTAACACAATGGCGAAACACATCGTCCATTATACCCTCTGTAATCTCGCCTCCCGAAATATGTGCAATTGGTATCCGAAAGATCATTGCACTGCTACAAATCGGTATTAATTCATACCGGTCTCCGAGGACAATCAACATATCCGGTCTTTGTCTTGCAAACATTTCTCCAAAAAGGCGATTTGCATTCCCCATCGTATTACAGACACCAATTTCAGAGTCTTGTATGTCTAAAATAGAAATCTTTTCAGCAATCGGAAAATCATCTTTTTCGATCTCCCAGATTGTATGCCCAAATTCTTCTGCCAGATGTGTCCCGCTCACAACAAGGCATAATTCAAAATATTTCTCTTCTAAAATTCTCCGGATCAAGGGACGTAACAGTCCGTATTCGGCGCGGGTCGCAGTAACTACACAAATTTTTTTCATATCTGTATCAACTCGTCTTCTTTATAATCTCTGTCAGCCGTCATTCCTATAATCTCAAACCACCTCATTGGATTGATGCCATTTCCCGGCCTTTTTACACATAAATTATCCTCGGTAAACACCTCTCCTTTTTTTATACTACGCCTCGCCATAATACTTTTCCGTACCACATCCACATTTTTCTTTTCCGAATATGATGGCACCTTTTTCCCATCCCCTAACGCTTTTTCAATATTTCGTATGCATTGCACCATTTTTCTTAACTCTGCCGGCTCCAGACTTGCCTTGTGATCCGGTCCCTCCATCGTCTTATCCAATGTAAAATGCTTTTCGATCACACAGGCACCGAGCGCTACGGCCGCAACCGGTACCTCAATCCCCAGCGAATGATCTGAATAACCAACAGGGAGCCCCAGTCGTTTTCTCATCTCATCCATCGCATTTAAATTCACATCTTCAAACGGGGTCGGATATTCTGTATTGCAATGCAACAGGCATATTCTTCCTGCCCCATGTTTCCTCAAAACGTGAACAGCCTCTTCAATCTCACTTATTTCACACATTCCCGTGGACATAATAATATCCCGATGCGTCCTGGCAATTTTCATCAGATACGGCAGATTCGTCACCTCACCCGATGGAATCTTCCAGCAGAAAACATTCATACCGTCCAGGAAATCGATACTGTCCAGATCAAATGGTGTAGACAAAAAAAGAATCTCTTTTTCCCGACAATATGCCTCAATCTGCCGGAATTGGTCAAAAGACAATTCCAGCTTTTTCACCATTTCAAATTCATTCTCCTCATTTCCGGTTGCCTCTTTCTGATACTCTGCTTTCTCCGCATACCGCGATATCTCATTTTCCGTAATAAACGTCTGAAACTTAACACAGTCTGCCCCGGCCTCTTTTGCCTTGTCAACCAGCTGCAACGCCAGATCCAGTCTTCCATTATGATTAACTCCCGCCTCAGCGATAATAAATACTTTATTTTCCATTGTTTCTCACCCCCTGTACCTGATTAAAAATGGCTTTTCAGGATCAAACTCCTGGTCCGATTTCACTCGCAGGTCAATCAATTCCTCATATACCTCAGGAATAAAAATATTTCTTCCAATACAAAAGTCAATCAGTCCATCCTTAGTAAACTGCTTTTTAAAAGACAACAGACTGTCATCCGTCCCTACGCCACCTCCCAGATGGAGCTTTTGTATTCCACGACTTGACGCCCAATTTGCCGCCTCACTTATCAAAAGATTCATTGCTGCCAGCGTTCGATATGCCGATAATGTTCCCGCAAGATGATAATGCATATATTTTTCATTGTAAAAAAAGAGTGTCGCACTGACCGGCTTTTGATCATATATGGCATAAAAGATGATCACGTGATCTTTCATTTCCTTTAATAAAAAATCAAAATACTCTCTTTGAAAATAATAGTACTCCTCTGCACTGTTATGCTCCATTGTATCTTCGTATATTCTGATAAAATCGTTGATTCTTTCTCCGTAATCAAACATAATCTGAACATTATTTTTTTTTGCCTTCCGGACATTCTTCCGGCTGTTCGGAACCATATTATGAAATATCGTCTCTTCGTCTGCCGTCGTATCCATAACCACTGTTTTTTTCAAATTGACAATCTCACTCATATTTTTAAAAACATGCTGATTTTGCAGGAGAGGATGAAACCGAAAGAACTGCGAAACAACTGCTCTGGCACGGCAAACCTCTGTCAATTTTTTCTGAAATATCTGCATACCTTCTGCCGTAATATCTCCCTCAGCCAAGGGACCACCGTATCCATATGGCGTTGTCCAGTCAAAATATTCTTCTTTTTGCAGAATTCCGGAAAATGGTCCAAACTCCGAGATATCATTCTCCATCATTACATAAGCAAATTTACCACCATTTTCTTCGAAATAAATGAGAACTGGTTCGCCATCTCCATGAATCTGTAACGACTCAGCGTATTCACACAGATAATATATATCCCAGTTCTGAAAGCTTTTTATGATATAATTCCATTTTTCTTTTTCTGTTCTTCCGATTAATTCAAATCTCATCCTGCACATTCCTTTTTCCCAAATATCTCTTCCGCATATTCTTCAAACGCTTCTGCTATACTCTTAACATTTTCCATATACAAAATGCCTTTTCTGGCAATTTCCTGTCCCTCTTTCTGCAGTGTCTTTTCCGACAAATACTGCTCACTTCTCAAAATATAACTGGCATTTACCATTGTAATACTGATCAGCTGATATACGCTCATTGCTTTTATTTCTTCTATATTTTTATTCAGCTTGTCCAGTATATCGAGATATTCCCTGTGATCAATCTTCTTTCTGCTGCAAAGTCGTTCTAACTTTTTATACATATTTTTTACTTTTCCTGCCAGCAACGCAAGCTTATGAAACTCTTCCGAAATATCGGTCAGATACTTTTCCGCCCATACGCGTTTTTCCTCATCAAGCATCGGTTTTAAACTTTGTATACGCTCCGTAATATCAAATTCCTCTGTACAGACATCGTCTATTGCCTGCCTCAACGTCATAATCTCAGTTCCTTCGATCTTAGCGCCGCCTTCTGTCGCATTAATTACCCTGAAAGTTTCTCCTCTATCCTCTTTATGCTGTTTACATCCGGCAATATAATTCTTATACCAGTCAAGAAAGATTTTAAATCCTGTAGTAGTCGGCACTTTTTCTTCCGTATTACCCTCTACCATCATAAAACGACTTGTATCATGTTCTTCCATCACCTCGTGAAATGTTCCATCCGCATGCGATTTATTATTGGTATATGCCAGGTCCTGCCCGACCAGAATAATCGTATTAATCCCGAGCATATAGAGAAGAGAAAATGCATTTGTCGCGACAGAGCCACCGGAAGCAACACCTCCACTCATTTTTCCCGACTCACGAAAAATCCGCTCTGCAAATTCATAACCCTCATTATAAAAAAACTTTTTCCCCGTATGGTAATCCAAAACTTCGCTCGCAGCATCCAAGGCCGTCATCATCGGAATATCTTGCGCTCCTTCTGCTTCAAATAAATCAAGTGGCTTCATCCCGTCAATGATCGCAAACATATCTGGAACAATTCCTTCAGATAACAATGGTTTTATTGCTGTGTCCACCGCAACAATAAATGCTTTTCCTTTCGCTCTCTTCAATTCTTTTATATTTCGATTTAAAGACGGCCCCGCCGCCACCAGGATTCCTGGCATTCCCGGCGAAATCACGTCCAATAATTGCGTTGTCTTATATCCTGTACACAAATGTTTCACATTTACCAATAAATTTTTTACAATCACCTTCGAAAAAATCATATTTGTATTATACTGTACCGTTTCCTCGACAGCAATATCCCGGCACATCCTGATAAATTCAACAGATTCCTTCTTAAACAGCAGTTCATAATTAGGTAACACGAAATGTTTCAGATAGATCAACATCTCATACTTCATTGTCTGTCGCACAATTCCAGACAGATTTTTATAGTCCATCCCCTCCAGTTCGCCTACCCAGAAAACAATAGAATGTTTCTCCATCCAATATTCCAGATCAACCATTTCAAGAAACTTCAAAAAAATCTGAAAAGACGGTTCGTATACAATGATAATAATCCTGTTTTTTGTCTGCTTCACCAGCTCTTCCAAGTATGAAGGATTTCCTGTTCCAAACATCAGCACGGTGGTATTCTGCTTTAATTCCCCCAATGATTTTACCCATATTTTTGCCGCGTCTGTGGTATTACGCTTCCCGTTTAAATAACACACCCGATTATCTTTTTCTATCTTCAACACTATATTTCCGTCATCTGCTATTTCTTCCTTTAACGTCAAAGACTCTTCCAGCTTTTCTCTCCCCAGCTCAATCAGTCTATCAAAACTCGAATAATGTTTTGAAAGTGTGCGCAAATTCTTTTCATATTGAGTCATATTGTATCACCTCCCTCTTCCGGTTCCAAAAACAACTTTAAATACTCTATCAAACCATATGCGAGCGCATCATTCATCAACACTATATCACACTGCTCCATCGCACAGGCGATATCCTGTAATATATTCAGCAGATTCCGGCACATATCCCTGTATAATTCATCCTCTATTCCAAAACCATTGTCTTCCAAAAACCATAATACAAATTTTTGAATCTGTGGCATATTTTTCTTCGTTTTTTCTATAATCGTTCTATCTTGATAAATCAGATATGCGGCAGTATCATCGCGCACGCATTCGAATAAGTTTTTTATTTCCTCCCTCATACCCCGCTCCTAAACCTGATAAGAAGAAAAGGAGCTGGACATCGCCAACTCCTTTCCAATTTTTTAGTTCTGTTACACTTAAATTTGTGATCGTATTTACTGTAACAAGGACAATACACCCTGTGTTCCCTGATTTGCCTGTGCAAGCATTGACTGGCCAGCCTGTGCAAGAATATTGTTCTTGCTGTACTCAACCATCTCAGAAGCCATATCTGTATCACGGATACGGGATTCTGCTGCCTGCGTATTCTCTGCAACATTATCCAGGTTCGCAATTGTGTGCTCTAATCTGTTCTGTAATGCACCGAGAGCCGAACGCTGTGAAGACACTTTATTGATTGCGTTCTGAACTGCTGTAATCGTTGCATTAGCAACAGCATAAGTATCTACTGACGGCTTCGTTTTCGTGAATGCTGTACCACTTGCTGCAACTGTCGGATCTGTCGCAACCACATTCACCGTCTCTGCATAGGTAGCAAAGTTACCTGTGCTGATAGCATCAGAGATGCTGGATTTTGCCGCATTGATATCTGCTGCCATTGCAGCCGATGCTGTAGAGTGCGCACTGCCTGCACCGTCAATATAGAACGCACTTGCGCCGGAAATCTGCTGTGCATACTGATCCACAGATGCCTTATTAGAAACAGTTGCCTTAAACTGACTTATAGCTTCTTTGACATTGTTTGAAATTGTATCATCCTGGTTCCACTGATAAGTCATACCATTGTATGTCATACCAGTAACTTTCTTACCTGTCTGCGTTTCGCCAAGCTCAGTACCTTTGATGTCTCTCAGGCCCAATGTTTCAGCGTTCATATTATCAATGGTGATCGTGATCTTCTGATTTGCATTTGCGCCAACCTGAAGATTCTTGTCCTTGAACGTACCATCCAGCAGATTCTGCTTATTGAACTGCGTTGTCTCGGAAATACGGTCAAGCTCTGTCGTAAGCGCTGTCAACTCTTCGTTGATCGCTTCACGGTCAATGTTCTCGTTCGTATCATTCGCACCCTGCACTGCCAGTTCGTTCATACGCTGTAAGATGGAGTGAGCTTCATTCAGAGCACCCTCAGCTGTCTGAATAAGGGATACACCGTCCTGTGCATTGGAAGAAGCTCTTGTCAGACCACGCACCTGGCTTCTCATCTTCTCGGAAATCTTTAACCCTGCAGCGTCATCGCCTGCGCGGTTAATTCTGTAACCAGATGATAATTTTTCAGATGATTTTGCCTGAGAACCTGTAGTAACGCTTAACTGTCTGTTTGCGTTCATAGCGGTGATGTTGTGCTGAACTACCATTGCCATAATATTTTCCTCCTTGAATATAGTGCAGCTTCCATGCTGCAATTGAATTGTTTTAACTCGGTTCCCTCAGGCCGTACGCTCCTTTGGGAACTCTGTTTTGTTTTTAAGTAGCTATCTTGCTTACTTGTATTATATATCGGACCAAAGACGCGATACTTTATACCCGAAAAAAAATTTTTACACTTTTTTTGTAATTAATACTGTCCTACAGAGTTCCGAACCCCGACTTTCGCATAGTCCGCATAATCGTCTGCCTCAGACATATATTGCCCTGCCGGGAAGATGCCCTGTACAGACAGAAGAAAGATATACCACCATATTATTCTCATCCGGACATATGTATCTGAGACAGGCTGTCTGTCTTTATTATTTTTTATTATCCATAAACTGTGGTTCCACATAGTTCATCTTCTGCATGTTTTTATAGTATTCTTTCACAATCTTCTGGTTATCCTTAACCTGTTTGATCTGTCTGCGTATTGAAGAAAAGCGCTCCTCAACCTGCACCTTGTTGCGTGCCTCCACGGCCTGAATCTCCATGCTTTTTTCCGTAATCTGTGAAATGAGCTTCTGCATCTGCCCGATTTCACCGGCATATCTGTCACGCTCTGCGCCAAGCTGGTCCGACACCCTCTCGTAAAGCGTCTGAAATCCGTCATCCAGACTGTCGAGCTGCTCAATAAGCACCGCCTTTTTTTCCACGTTTTCCTCAAACATCTCCGGCGTCAGTTCCGGGTCTTCCAGCCATGTTTTCTGCTCCCTGCTCAAGTGTAATATCTCGTCCAGTACCTGATTCTTCTTCTTAAGGCTCTGAATCATAATCTCAATGTAATTGTCTGACATCGCTCCATCCTTTCCCATATGCCTCTGGCACACATACCTTTTATCAGATGCAGGGCACAGCCCAAGCAGGCGCAGACATTTTGTCTGCGCCTGCTTTCATTTATCCATTGGCATTCTGCGCTGCAGAAAGCCGCATTACCTCTTTCCATGTGTCCCGCATCGTCCGCAGATGTGTCAGAACTTCTTCCAGGATCTCCTTATCCTTTCTGATATTCGCCTCCAGCAGACGCTGTTTCAAATATGCATAGACATTCTCAAAATCTTCTGCCGTTGCATATTTATGGTTCAGAGTTATCTGAAATTCCTCTATGATTTTTTCAACCTTTACGATGTTATTGTGCGCCTTCTCAATATTCTTTTCATCAATTGCAGTAATTGCAATATTGCAGAATTTAATCGCCCCATCGTAAAGCATGAGCGTTAATTCAGCCGGTGTCGCAGTCATAAGCTTGCTATTCGCATACGCCGCATATCCGTTCTGGTTTACCATCTGGTTATTTCCTCCATCTGTGGCAATCTGTGTAGCGGCAATCCGGTTTTTCAACCAGACTGCCGCTCCTGTTTACGTCACGAACCTAATAAATTAGCCAGAGAATTCTGCTGTGACTGCAACTTTGCAAGCGCTGTCTCCATGGCAGAAAATTTCTTATAATAATAATCTTCCATCGCTGTCAGTTTCTTTTCCCACTTGGCGATCGTCTCTGTATAATCGCTGTACTCAGAAGCCATCTCCTTATCGTTGTATACTTTATAGCTGCTGCTCAGCGATGTCGCCTTCATCTTCTTATCGATTGTATCATAGACTCCGCCGGTCAGCTGTTTCATAAAGTTGACAACACTGTCCGGATCGGCCTTGATCGCCGCCATCAGCTTATCGTCTTTTCCCGCGACAGAGGTATCGTCCGCATCGCCATTGATATGGTATGCATTGTGCTCATTCTGCGCCGCATTTAAGAATCCAAGCGTCATAATGCCAAAATCAGTCAGGTTCATTGACTTTCCATTTACAGTGTACGATTTCGACATCGCCATCGACATACCAGACATCAGACCGGAAAGCGTGTCGTCACGGCGCAGCAGAGAACCTTTTACCTTCTCTTCCCATTTCTCGATCTCGGTATCGCTCATCTGATCCTTCTCTTCATCCGTCAGCGGCTCATAACCTTTCGCAGAATCCGCATTGTAGAGAGAAGTGATCTCATTGATCAGCGCATTGTAGCTGGTGATAAAATCCTTTATCTTGTCATAAATACCCTGTGTGTCAGTGGATGTCGTGATAGAGAGCGTCTCATTCGGTCCGGTCTTCGCCTTTGCCGTAATCGACATGCCATTGATATTAAATTCATTCGTTTTCGACTTATACGTCGCACCGTTCAGCTCGATCTCCGCATCGGTAGCGTTGATTCTGGAACCGCCTTCATTGTAATCTGTAGAAGCAAAAGTGGTTCCTTCCATGCTCAGTCCCAGTGCAAACAGCGCGTTGTCTCCATCTGCGTTCTGTGATTTCAGTGTAAATTCACTGTCCGCACCGGTCTCCTTCGAACTGATAAAAAGCCTCTGGTTCCCGGAATCAAAACTTGCCGAAACACCCGCCTCATTCAGCTTTTTGACAAAATCGCTGATCTTCATAGAGGAATCGATTTCTATCTCCGTCGTCTTCCCATCCTTCGCCTTGTCGGTCACACTGATTTTGGTCACACCGCCTGTATAACCGAGATCCTCCAGCGTTGAATCGGATGTCACCTTTGATCCATCCTTTTTCTTCATCTCAGCGCCTGTCAGATACCCGCCCTGTGCAATCTCCTTGATCTTTAAGGACTGCACTCCGTTGGCCGCGCCCGACCCCACCGATACGGATGCCTTTGTGCTGTCAGACACCGACGCCGTATGCATATTGAAACCATAACCAAACCTCAGACCGTCCAGACTCGTGTAAAAACTGTAAATCTTGGTATTTAATGATTTCCATGCATCCTGTTTCCAGGAAAGCTTTGTCTGCGCCTTTTTGTATTTATCTGTCTTATAATTATATGACGACACCAGCGCCGAGATAATCGACTCGGTATCAAGTCCTGAATTCAAACCGGTAATACGTATTGGCATATGTCCACCCTTCCTTTCTTCTCACATCTTTTCATCGACCAGGATACCCGCTACTTCCCATACCTTCGCAATCATATCAAGTGTCTGCTCGGGCGGATACTCCTTAATCACTTCCTTGGTTGCTTTATCCACAATCTTGATCGTAACGCGGTTCGTCTTTTCATGAATGCCAAAAATAGCTTCCGACTCCTTCATCTGACGGTTCATCTCATTCACTGCATTTTTAAGCTGTGAACCCTGCCCGGTCCGCTTTTCCTCTTTCTCTGCTGTTCTCTTTTCCTGCGGGGCGCCCTGTGTCGCTCCCCGGCTCCCCTGCTGATTCTGCACTGTGGTCTGCACCACATTCTGTGTCATAACCGGCTGTGGAGTGCTCTGCATCTGCGCTGCGGGCTGAGGGCTTGCTTCCGGAACTGCCTTTGTCTCCGGACGCACAGGCGTTACCGACGGTGTTGCCGCACTTCCCTGATACGGCACTCTTCCACTGCTCTCTGCCTTCCCTATCTCCATCTTTTACCACCTCCGTGTGATATCTCTGATTGTCTGTCCAGTATATACAAACTACTGCTTTCTAGTTCATATATCGGAAACTTAGATGCTTTTATTAACCCGCTGTCAAAAAAGATTCTTCAAAGCCTCCATCGCCTCAACATTGAGAGACGCCGTATTTTCATTCTGAATCTGCAGATACACTTCTTTCCGGTAAATCGAAACTTCCCTGGGCGCTGTTATTCCTATTTTTACCTGGTCTCCGCGGATTTCCAGTACGGTAATCTCAACATTGTTATTGATGACCAGCGATTCTCCCTTTTTTCGTGTCAATGCCAGCATACATCATTCCCCCGCCTTCTCTTTTCCTGCCTTCACTGCCTCATAAATCTTATATTTTACCGGATAATCATCCTCAACAATAATCTGGCAGCCTTTTCTTGTATCGGTATTGATAACAATCGGCGCCTTTAAATTTACCGACGTCTCTTTCACATCCTGCGCCGCCGTAACCGTTACCAATATGTAAGTATTTTCGTCCTGCAGGGTTCCGAGCGGAAGCAGCATCGCATCGTTAACCGTCGGATTGTAATCCGGCTTTACCGCAGAAGGATGCATCACCGGAAACGCGACCCGCGGTTCGTCCATCGACTGCAGCCACATTACAGAATTTTGCGTTTTCTCTTTCTCTTCATCAAAAATCAGTGCAAAATTCTGCAGCTCGGGAAAACCGATCATCCCCTTTTCCATATGGATAATCTTCTCTTCCTCAATATCAATCTCTCCAAAAAGTCTGGTGTCTGCCTTCATCGCTCCCTCCTGTTTCTGGCAACAATCCTTAAATATAATTCAGCAATGTATTTTTATTGATCTTTGAAGCCGCCTGCAAAGACGCTTCATAGGCGGAATATGCAGCCGTATAATCAATGATAATGTCTGAAAGTTCGCGGTCCTCATTTGTCGACTTAAGCGACTCAACCGTAGTCTGCTGGTTCGACATTCTGTTTTTAACCAGATCAAGGCTCTGGCCCTTACTTCCGACAGTTGTGATTGCAAGGTTTATTTTTTCCAGATATTTGTCGCATTTTCCGATATAGCTGTTGTAGAGCTTCTGCATATTGCTGTCCGCGTAATCGCGCTCTTTTTTCGCCGCTTTCAGCCAGTCGTCCAGCTTCGCCTGACACTCTTCCGACGAATACTCTTCCAGCGCCTTCATCTCTTCCAGGTTCTTGACTTTATCGTTCGCCTCAATCGCAAAACGGACGGCATCCATCAGCGCGTCGACATCTCTGCCCAGAGACGAATCAAACACATCCGACGCATGCGTATTTACCGTAATTGTCTGGCCTGCCGCCACAACATAATTGATATCCTGGTAAATTTCATTTCCATCCTTATCGTATTTTTCATACACAATGTGATTGGCTGCATTCGGATCCGAGACATCCGTACAGTTAAAGTAATACTCCGGACGCACCTCGCCTTTGTCAAAGCCGGTCTTTGTATAATCAATCGAGAGCTCCGCCTTGTTGCTCTTAAGAGAAGCCGCCAGCTCCTTCCCGAGAATCAGCTCGCCGGTCTCTTTGATAAACACCGCCTCATCGTCCGCCACTTCATAGGAACCGTCCCCGGAAGTATTCGCGGCCGCCCAGTCGGCATAGGAGTCATACTCTGTCACAGTGACGGCCGGACCGTCAACCTTATTTCCTGCGGCGTCTTTATACGAATAGGACATACCTGCAAAACTGCCGATTTCACCATAGCTTAAACGGATGCGTTCAAATACCGCTTCCTTTGGATCCGATATGGCGTCACCAAGGACTCCGGCCTCCGTCGTCGGCAGCGTCACCTTATCCGAATAGTATCTGTATTCTTCAATCGCTTTGTAATCAAACTTCTGTGTGATCTGATAGCTGGTATTCGGCTCATCCACCATAAACGTCAGTTTTTTGTTTGTTCTGTATCCGGTAAATACGGTACGGCCGGCATAGTCCGCATTCCCCTCCGCATACACATGCTCGCGCAGTTTTGTCAGCTGTGTGAGGATCGTATCGCGGTCTTCCTCCTTGAGATAATCGTTGTCACCATAATTGCACTGTGTCCTGATATCTTTCAGGACATTTTCCATATTTTTGAGCGCCGTCTCCGTAACGCTCATCCAGGATTCAGCATCCGGTATATTTCTCTCATAATACTGTTCTATCTCACTTAAGGTCGTGCGAAACCGCAGCGAACGGATCGCAATGACCGGATCCTCGGACGGACGCTGTATCTTCTTCTGGGAAGACATCTGGTGATTCAGTTTGTCTACATTTACTTTATTTCCATTTATATTGTTTGATGTATTATGCATCATCATATTATTGGTAATACGCATACAGGTTCACCCTCCCCTTTTCTACACACCGGTTTCCAGAATCAGTCTGTCATAAATCTCCGTCATAATCGAGATCATCTTGGAAGACAGATTATAGGCATTCTGAAACTTGATCAGATCCAGCGCTTCTTCATCCTCATCCACACCCGATATGGACATCCGCTGATTTTCAATCGTGTTTGCAACATTCGTGTAATTTTCGTAAAAAATCTGCGACTCCTGCGTGTCAATGGAAAGATCTGCGATCATACACTGTAAAAAACCAATCGCCGTACCGCCGCGGAAAAACACAGTATCCTTCTTTAATAATGCCAGAGATTCCATCAGATCATAGGTATCCACACCGGAAGAGTCAACTTTTTTTGCCGTCGCTCCCAGAAGATTCGGGTCTTTGATACAAATACTGGAAACACAGATATTGGCCGCTGTCATTTTATAGTAATCATCCACCGCCGACCCCGACGATGTAATTCCGGTCGCGTCGTCTTTTTGCATTCCATTAAAAACATATTCTTCTCCGCTGATGGGATCTTTCCCCGTGAAGAACGCATAATAATCGGTTGCCTTACCGTTGAGATCCTCGCCCTTCTTGAGTATATCGTTGAACATGGAGCAGAAGCTGCGCAGGTACTCATTCATCTGTGCCATATAATAAGGAATACCCATGGAATCGATTGACGTACCGATCGCAACCGTGCCTCCCTTGGCCCGCGCCATCTCATCCGCGCTCAGAGCATCCACCATTTTAAATGTATAGGATGTCACTTTTCCATCCGCATCCGTCTCATAGTCGAAACCGCTATAGCGGTACTTTCTCCCGTTGATCGTCAGCTCTCCTTCTTCCGGCATGGACATCGTCGCAACCGATGTAATGGAAGCATGGGTGACTGTGATCGTCGTCCCGTCCGTATCCGCGATTAAACCCTTAAAGTTTTCATTGTTATTTCCGTCACGAATATCAAAAAGCGCTTTCAACGTCCCCGACATGTGGCTCCCGCCTGCATTAAATGTGTTGCCGGTCTGCGCCCACTTGATATCATACAATCCCTCAATGTCCGACTGGCTTACTTTATTTTCCCTCGCCACGCATTCCAGTGTGTAATAATCATATGTGTCCACCAGTCGCTGCCCGCCAATCTTAACCGTATAATATGTTCCGCCCAGCGGATTATCCGGATTGTTCGTATTCTGCACCAGCGTCTCTTCAACCTCAATCGGTACAATCTTAGATAATTCATCCACCAGAAGCGCCCTCTGATCACGCAGCTCATTTGCGTAGCCGCCCTGCACTTCAATTACATTAATCTGTTTATTCAGAAGCGCTATTTTCTCAGCAATCGCATTGATATTCTGTACCGTCGACTTTATTTCTTCATTTGCATTGTTCTGAATCTGGCTGAGCCCGGCTGAAACGCCGTTAAAGTAAGTCGCAAGCTTCTGCGCGTCTGCGATAAACTGCTGCCTTACATTGGGATCCCCCGCCTCGTTTTTTAATGTATCCACCGAGTTAAACAACGTGTTTAAAATATGATTGAATCCCTTTGACGACTCTCCGTCATCCAGGAAATAGTTCTCTATCTGTTTCAGATAATCAAGGCGCGTCTCGTACAGCCCGACATAAGGCTCATTAAACCAGTATTTTGCATCGTAGTACTGATTTCTGACCTGCTTTATGGAAACCGTCGTGACACCGGTTCCCATGCTTCCATACTTTGTATAAGTACGGATTGCATCCCCCGCCACACGGTTCGCCTGCTGCCTGGTATACCCCGGCGTCTGCACATTTGATATATTATTCGCAGTCGTATTGAGCGCCACCTGGGCCGCATTTAATCCCGATGACGCGATCGTCAGACCAAAAAATGTTGAAGGCATAAGCCCACCTCTTTTCTATATATTAAATCCATAAGCCCGTATGCGATACAGATGCTTACCCGAGCTGTGTGATGAGATGCTCGATCATCTCGTTGACAACGTTGATAAAACGGCTGGACGCATTGTATGCATTCTGAAATTTGATCATGTGAGTCAGTTCTTCATCCGCAGATACCCCGATCACCTGCTGTCTCTGGTTGTCGACAGATGCGACACTGCCCGCCAGACTCTCCGCCGCAGATGAATATACATCCCCAAACGTCCCCATCTCACCGACCATTGATATATAATACGTCTTAAATGTACATGGCCTCGGATCGTTTGGATTCAGGGAAATGCACTCCTTATCCCAGACCTGTGAAAGCCGGTTTGCCAGCGGGAAATCTACATCCCCGTTTTTCATCAGGTGCGGAATCAGCCCCTCATAAGCAATGAGTTCCTCATTCACACTGACGCTCTGTATCGTATACTGTTTCGCCGTATCTTCCGGATCTTCTTCGTTATATATATAGTATGTATTGCCGTTGGCATCTTTTACTTCCGTATAGCGTTCTACCCCCCGCCTCGTAAACAGTTCCCGCGGCGGAAGCTGCTTGTCAGCGCCATAAGAACAGTTTTCCACATCCAGAATCAATGTATTCTGATCAATCGTATATTCTTTTCCGTCTGCCCCCGTCGCCGTGACCGGAACCGCAACACCCGCGTCCTGTGCCTTGATATTCGGACAAAATGCATCATTAATCGCCGTGATCACGCCGTGCATCAGCTGATCAAACTCCGCCTGTGCCTTCATCATCACAGACATTCCGGTGGAATCGTTAAAATCGTCCTTTTTCATTCCCAGGACATCTCTATAATTAGCGATATGGTCGCCTCTTGCCAGCACAAGTGCTTTCAGCTCGCCCATATCGTTTTTGTTCGCCGATGATATATCTGTTTTAAAATTAAAAACGGGAACATAAGAGCCTTTTCTTGTATCTGAAAGGTGAGGCCAGTATGGCGTAATAAAACCGTTGATGGGATCTGTCTTAACCCCCATCTCATACAGATGCGCTTCATCCACAAACTCCACGCCCTCAATGCTCACTTTTACGACTCCGTCCGCCTGCTCCGTATAAGTAATATCAACAAGACTCGACAGCTCATCAAGGGCCAGATCCCTCGCATCGCGCAGCGTCATCGCTGTCTCAATATTTCCTGCTTCCACTCTCAGAATGGCCTGGTTCAGTTCAAAAATACTCCGTCCAAGCTCGTTGACCTGTTCAATATCGTCCGATATCTGCGTGTTGATATTATACTGATATCCCTTTAAACCGTCGTAAACCGCTTTTCCACGGCTGACAAAAAGCTCCGCTTTCTGGATCACCATATTCTGGTTTACGCTGTCATCCGGCCCTTTGTAAAACTCTTCAAAAGACTCCCAGAAATTCTTGATTGCCCCCTGGAAAGCCTGCCCTTCCAGCTCCTGTAAGTAAGTCTCAACCTCATACGCGGCCTCTGCCGTCGCCGAATAAAATGCCTGGCGTCCGGATTCTGTGCGGTAAAGGCGATCAAGAAAAATATCCCTCGTGTGCACCACATCACCGATCTGTACGCCAAGCCCCGTCTGCTGCCAGCTCACCGCTGCCGTCGTATTCACTGTCACATAATTGCGGTCTGCAAAGTATACCTGCTGGCGCACATATCCGGCCGTGTCTACATTCGACATGTTGTTTGCCGTGATATTCAGCGCATTCTGGCTGCTCTGCAGACCGGATACACCAATAAATAAAGTTCCAAAACCATTTGCCATGGCGGTCTCCTCCCTCCTGCCTACTGTTTTGCGTCAAAACCGCTGCTGCCGAGCAGCTGACCGGTATTGTAGGCATTCCTGTTATAGTTCGCAGTTTCCGGCGCCTGCTTCATACTTCGAAGCAGCGTAAGGTCAAATTCCACCATCTCCAATGCCTGCTTTAACAGAGCCTCGTTCTGCTGGTTCAGGGTACGCATCTTTGTCCCCACTTCAAGGAGGCGTTCCTGCTTTTCCTTAAGCTGACGCTGTTCCTCCGGCTGCTTCTCAAGATATCCGATCATTTTCGCAATCGTCATCTCCGACGGATCTTTTCCGAGAACTGTCGCCATATCGCCGAGCACTCTTGTTCTCTTGTTCGTAAGGTTGAGAAGCACGCTTGCCGCGTCCTGTTCCCGGACCGTTATTCTGCCCAGTTCTTCTATATCCGCCTTGATCACAGCGTCTTTTTTGACATCGGCAAGCTCTATCAGCTCTTCATATTGTTTTTCTTCTTCTCCCAGGACACCCAGGAGCTCCTCCATCAGACTAGCCACTCTCCGCCCTCGCTTCTCACATCATCAATGCACGGTAATGCTCCAACAGTTTGTCTGCAAAATCCCCCGCATCCACCCGGTAGCTGCCGGAATTTACCTTTGCCGCAACTTCCGTGACCTTCTCTTCCCTGATGTCGGGAGCTTCTGCCACCGCATTTTTTGCAATCTGATAATCACGCCCAAAGGAAGAAATCTGTACTTCATCCCGGCCGGCAGCCGCACCGGATGCTTTCTTCGTACTGGCTGTTTTATTTGTGTTGTATACTGCTGCCACCTGATTATAGGATTCTATACGCATATATGGCATCTCCTTTCTTCCCTGAAATCACTTTCTACTGTTTATATCGGACGATTTACTTTTTTCATTAGACAGACGGTAAAAAATGAATTTCTATTTTCCAGGCTTCACCGTCCTGACTTTTGACCATTCCGAACGAAGGGTTATTTTTTTTCCGTTCACTCTGACCACCTTATAAGTACAAATGCGGACGTAATACTTTTTATTTCCCCTTACTTTTTTCACTGTTTTTGACGTCGTGTTTTTATTTGCAACTTTTACGGAACTGGTGGTTTTCTTTGTAAACCGGCTGCTCGTTGAATACTCGATCACATACCCGTCCGTCTGCGTCCCCTGCTTTTTCCACTTTACGGTAAAGCTCTTTTTCTTTGGCGTAAGCTTCAGATCCGTCGTCTTAGGAACGATGGTAAACGTCTTTTTTAACGTGCCTTCATAGTTTCCTTTAAACCGGACCGTCACAACGGCTCTCCCCACGTTTTTATGATTCCCGTAAGAAACCGTATAATTACGGCTGTTGATCACTTTTCCGTTTTTATCCGTCACTTTTACAGAAGGTTTTCTCTGCTTTCCATTATATGTGTAGCTGTCCGCAGAAAGCTTTATCGTTTTCGGCTGGCTGATCACACTTCTCCCCGAAACCATACCGCACTCCCTGCATTGTGACGCTGTGCTGCCGTCCGCACCGGGCTTCGCCTTTTTCACCTGTGTCTGAAAGCGATGCTCTTTCTTCGGTACAGTCTGCGGCGCAAGAGTGGCATTGTCATCCAGCACAATTCTTCCCACCTGCTCCACCACAGCCGTTTCCACAGAAGCTTCCCGTATCGTCAGTGTCGTATTACTGTTTCCATAGAAAGCCTTCGTTTTCGCATAACCATTTCCGTTCACATTGATTCCGGCCGCGTCATTTTCCCTGGCATATACGCCGTCGCGCACAATGACAGAACAGTCCATGTTAAAAACCGCAGCACCGGAATATGGCACTTTCTGATCGTTCCCGGCCCCATGCCCCAGATAAATTCCCTGAAACATGGTCTGGCTGTTCGAATTTTGCAGCGTCAGCGAGGCCTGCGTCCCGACAGCAGTCCCCGGATATCCGCCCGCATATATAGTAGGCAGCAATTCTTTTTCCGTGCCGCCAAGTCCTCCGAGAGAACTGTCACCTCCTTCCAGATAAGTACTGACATTCTCCAGCGTAAGGCCATATCCGGCCAGAAAGATCTCCCTGTGCGGAACGCTGCCCAGCGCATTGGATGACGAAAATACCAGTCTGATATCGCGTATCGTAACATCCCCCTCTATCTGAATCGGACTGCGGCTGTTGATGCTGCTGCCCGTCGTCCCGCTTATCACGGTCCCGCCCGGAATCATTACCGGGCGCATCCTTCCCGACGCCTCCGCACCATTATCAATCACAATACTGCCGTCCACAACAATCTGGCTTTTTCTCTGTCTGAGCGCATCCATAAACCCCTCGGGCGTCGTCACTGTAACACGATCCGCATCCATCCGGCTCACTGTCTCTGCAGATATTTCTCCCTGCTGCTTTTGTTCCCCCGTCTGCATCCGCACCAGGTTCTGCTGCATCACATCCCGTCCTTCTGCACATGCCACATCCCCAGGACTCCACAGCAGAAGCATGGCAGACAATAAAATCCCCACCCCGTATCTTTTTTTTCTCCTCAATCCCAGTCTCCCTCTCCCTTTCTTAAATTATTAATTTATGTTTATATTACTATATCGGAAAATCGGCACGATTACAACAGGCCAAAATGACGGACCAGATTAAAAACCCGGCAGGCGCAACGCCTTGCATTTTTGTACATCCACCCTTATAATACCTTTATGTATCATTATTTTAAATGCGGACTGGAGGATTATAATGATTTTTAACTACATGGGAACCATTCTTTTTATCATGGCAGCATGGCTGGCAGGTCAGTTATTTATCCATCTGACAGGAATATCTGACACACACTATAAAAATATTCACTGGATTTCTTTGCCGGTCGGAATCGCATTATATGCCGTACTGGCAGCCATCCTTTATTTCGTTTTTGGTCAGACAACGGCAATCATACGACTTGCTTATATACTTGTGACAATTGTTTCCATCATTTATTTCACCTTGAAAAAAATTGAAAAAAATCATCTGATCAGTCTGCTCTCTGTAATCTTCCTTTTTACAGTTATGGCATTTCCGGGCATGATAACAGGAACAAAATTGTATGTACACAGAGGCAATCTGTGGGATAAAGAATTCTATCTCTCCGAAGTTGTATATATGAGCCAGCATGACAAAAATTATGGCCTGGAAGGTATTTTGCAGGAATCCTGTCCGTCCGATGTACTTATATCAGGTTATACCGCTGTCAATTCCGATCGCCCGGTTGTTCCCCTTCTCTGTGCATCGCTGATGGGAAAAAGCTGGGGGGATCTGTTTTTTCAGGCCTATTTGTTTATTATCATGGTCTGGGTGGCAGTCTTCTGTTCCATGATGCTCGCTCTGGAACTTCTCATGAACGGAATGCACGGATTCGGACAGCTCAGTCAGAAAAAAAGCACTTGTTTCCAGGCATTTTTTGCAGCAACCTATATCCTTGGATTTTATGGGCAGATCCAATATGATATTGACGCATGGTCACAGATTGTGTCTGCCGGCAGTCTGCTGGCCTTTGTCTGTGTTTATGATATCATTTTTCAAAAACTTTTATTTGAAAACAGCCCTTTAACTTTAGGCGGATATCTGATGTTAACACTGACTGGCACCGGTGTTTTTTTAATGTATCCGGAAAACACCATGATATATGGAATGATCCTGATCGTGATATCTATCCTCGTCTGTCTGCACAATAAATTCACCGTTTCACTAAAAGAAATCTGCAAATATCTCACTATACCGGCCACCATACTTGCCCTTTCATATGTTGCTCATTCAAATACAGTAAAATTTGCCCTGATCCAGACATTCAGTGCAGGAAGTGCAAAACGCCAGTCGTGGGCATCCTATTTCGACGCATACTGGCTTGGATGGCACGGTATCCCTGAGACAGAATCCGTCTTGTGCACGATAAGAAAACTGATCTCACTGCTCCCCTCCTGGTGTGGCATGTTTATGATCCTGCCCGACTACGAATGTTCTTTTATCATTGTATTTTTGTGGACTGTATTCACCATTATCATTAATCTCGCATTGATAATACTGTTCACCCTTGCAGCGGTTCGTGTCTGGAAGATGCTGTCTGTCAAAAATAAGATGATAAAAGGCTGTTTCTGGTTAACTGCCATTGTGGGGATCTGCACCTTCCTTGTAATGGTATTAAAGGAAAAATACTGGAGTGCCGGAAAACTACTGATTTATATATCGCCTTTTCTTTTCATGCTCCTGGCCGATTCTGCGATGACTGCACTGTTCTGCAAAAAAAATATCAGGCACGGCGCCGGAAAAGTATTATACACTTTACTGTTTACTGTGTCTGTTTTGTTTATTGCATGCCAGACTCTGTTTGCATGTATGCGGGTCATAGATATTGCCAGTAACGACAGCTGCACAGGTTATATGGGAACCTATCCCTCTGATCAGAAACCATATTTAAAAGAAACGTACCCTTATCACTTTAATGCGCGTAACTACACAGATACCGTCCCTGTGGCTATTCAGATAGAAGACAGGTGGTATCAGGATTATGTAAAGCTGGTGTTAACCCATGAAGGTATTCCTTACTATGCCGTTCCGGACTATAATTTTGGACGAGGCGGCGAAAAAGAGCAGCAGCCCATATTAAACCCGGATGATGTTATTGTCACACTGGAAAATACTTATTAAAAAATCCCATTGTATATTTCACGAAGAAGGCCTTACAGATATATGAAAGTAGAATTGCTTGATGTCTTACGAAAAATTATGGAATGTTCATACGTCGGCATGAAGGTACTCTCCAGCGGGGAACACGCACTTAAGGAGTTTGTCCTTTACCGGATGCTCTACGGCGACTGTATGTTTGAACAGAACCTTTCCTCCTGGATCAGCGCCATAAAGGAAGCTGTCTTCTACTGCTATCAGGATACCTACGATATTTCTTACTGCATCGCTGCGCTCCCTGCATCAGAAGAAGGCAGCCGGGACGTCCTTCTGATCGGTCCTTTTATGGAGTATGCCGCAGAAGAGGAACATCTGTCCCGGCTGATGAAGCGCAATCACGTTCCAGTTCAGTACAAAAAAGAAATGCGCGAATACTACAACGCCGTCCCTGTCATTCCACAGGCAGACCGCTGGAAAGAAATGTGCAGAGAGCTTTTTGCTCTTTTTTATCCCGGACAGATCGTGCGGACAGAATACTTCTTATATGATTTTTCAGACTTACAGTTCCGTCAGGAAAATCCGGACAACCATCTCTCCGGCGCAATCATAGAAATGCGCTACGCTGTCGAAGAAAAACTGATGACGGCAATCGAAAACGGCGACACCACGGCTGCCCTGAAATATATCAGCGAAGCCCGACAGTTCCGACTGACAAAGCGCTATCCCGATTCCGTCCGCGACATCCGCAACGGTCTGATTGTCGCGAACACACTCTATCGGAAAGCGGCGCAGGCCGGCGGCGTACACCCTGTACATATCGACGAACTGTCCGCAAAACTGGCCAGATGCTGCGAAAAAGTGATGACATACGACGAGTCCTTGCGTCTGACTGCCGAAATGGTCCGCCAGTACTGTCTTCTGGTACAAAACTATTCCCTGCGCGGCCATTCTCTTGTCATTCAGAAAGTCGTCAACTACATCAATCTGAATTTATCGGAAAAGCTGTCTCTGGCACTGCTCGCAGAACAATACTTTATCAACCCCAGCTATCTCTCCACGCTTTTCAAAAAAGAGATGGGCATCTCCATATCAGCCTATATCAGCCAGCAGCGCATCCGCCTCGCCCTGCGCCTCTTTAACACAGGAAACACACAGATCCAGGACGTCGTTGCCAGATGCGGTATCGAAGATACCTCCTATTTCCGTAAACTTTTTAAAAAGTCAGTTGGCATGACTCCCTCTGCTTACATCAGCCTGATTCACGGCAAGAGACACAACATCGGGTAAATATATAATATTTTTACCCGATATTCCAAAAATATTCCTGTTCAATCAGGAGCTTGTATGTTACTCTTAAACTGTTACAGCGAAACACCATTTACTATAAGTATTGGGGAAAGGATTGAAACAAATCATGAAAGAAAATATTTTCATCTCCGGCTTTGCGGATGAGATCAGTTCTGACTTTGACGCTCAGTTAAAGACTGTAACCGATCTGGGGATGCACTATATTTCCCTGCGCTCCGCGGACGGAAAGGGCATCGCGGATTATTCCGTCGATGAGATCCGTGAAAAAATTCTGCCACGGCTTAACGCAGCGGGCGTAAAAGTCTCCTCCCTGGGTTCACCGATCGGAAAGGTGGGCATCGAAGACGAAGACGGTTTCGCCACGCAGCTCACACAGCTTGACACGCTCTGCCAGATCTGTGGCGTACTGGGCTGCCGCTATATCCGTATGTTCAGCTTCTTCCTTCCGGAGGGCTGCAACCCGGCAGATTTCCGCAACACCGTTCTGGAAAAATTAAAGAAATTTATTGCCGTCGCAAAAAAATATGACGTCATCCTGATTCACGAAAATGAAAAAGACATCTACGGCGATATCGGAAGCCGCTGCCTGGATCTGATGGAAAGTCTTGACGACCCCTGCTTTAAAAGTGCGTTTGATTTTGCAAACTTCGTGCAGTGCGGCGAAGACACTGCCGTATGCTGGGATATGCTTAAAGACCACGTCGCTTATATCCATATCAAGGACGCTGTTACCACAGATAACGAAAATGTCGTCTGCGGAACCGGTGAGGGTAAAATCAAAGAGCTCCTGACACGCGCTATCCGCGATGAAGGATACGAAGGATTTCTCACTTTAGAGCCCCATCTGGTCCTTTTCGATTCACTGGCGTCTTTAGAGACGACTGCGGCGGAAAATATCATCAAAGTCAACAAGGCAAAAGACGGTGCGGAAGGATATACAATGCAGTACCGCGCATTGTGCGAAATCTTAGATACCATATCCTGATACACAGTCACTTATCAGCAAGAACCCTATTAATTTAAAATAGAGTGGAATGGAGGAAATTTACTATGGACAAAAAAATTCGTTTCGGACTGATCGGAATCGGTGCACAGGGCGGCGCTTATGCCGGATTTTTAACCGGAAAAGCCGGATTTCCAGGCATGCCCGCACCGGAGTGCCCGCCACACTGCGCACTGGGCGCTCTCTGCGACATCGATCCCGAGAAAGAAAAAATGTGTAAAGAAACTTACGCGGAATACCCGTTCTACACCGACTGGAAAGAAATGATCGCTTCCGGCAACGTCGACGCAGTGATCACAACCGTGCCGCATTATCTGCACACCGAGATCGCAATTTACTGTTTTGAGCATGGCATGCCGGTTCTCGTCGAAAAACCTGCAGGCGTATATTCCAAGGAAGTCCGTCAGATGAACGAATGCGCTGCGGCTCATCCCGATGTCGCTTTCGGCGTAATGTTTAATCAGAGAACCAATGTATTATATCAGAAAGTCAAAGAAATCATTGAATCCGGCGAACTCGGCGCAATCCGCCGCACCAACTGGATTATCAACTCCTGGTGGCGTCCGGACAGCTACTACCGTCAGAGTGACTGGCGCGCTACCTGGGGCGGCGAAGGCGGCGGCGTTCTCGTCAACCAGGCTCCGCATCAGCTCGACCTGTGGCAGTGGATCTGCGGTGTGCCGAGCAAAGTTTACGCAAAATGTCTGTACGGATGCCATCGCGATATCGCAGTGGAAAATGACGTTACCGCCGTTATTGAATATCCGAACGGTGCGACCGGTACATTTATCACCTGTACGCATGACCCGATCGGAACCGACCGCCTTGAAATCGATCTTGACGGCGGAAAAATTGTCGTCGACAACAGCAAGACGGCTACCATATACCGCCTGAACAAATCCGAGAACGAGATGAACGAAACCATGAGCATGATGGAAGTTTCCAGACTGGTATCCGGCAACTCTGCGGGCGGCGGACTTTACACAGAAGAAACTTTCGAGAATACCGACGGATGGGGCAAACAGCACACAACGGTAATGGAAAATTTTGCGATGCATATCCTGGAGAAAACTCCGCTCCTGGCTCCCGGCTCCGATGGAATCAACGGCGTTAACCTGGCAAATGCAATCCTGCTCTCTTCCTGGCTCGGAAAAGAAGTCGATCTTCCGGTCGATGAAGATGAGTATCTTGCCGCACTGAATAGGCACATTGCAGAGGAAGGAAAATTCCCGACAAGATAAACGGCGGGCCTGATCGAAAGGAATCAGTGTGAAATATAATTTTTCACACAGCGATTTGTGTCTGCGCGTTGCGTGGCCGTACTACGGCCGGTCACAAAATCGCTTATGCGCCGAAACAGCGCAGAAATGAGGATTAATATGAAAAAAGCAGCTATTATCGGGATGGGCGTAATTTCCCCGATCCATATTGCTGCCATCCAGAGTAATCCGGGGATTACTCTGGCGGCAGTCTGCGACATTGATGCGGGCAAAAAAAGTGACGCTCCCGCGGGCGTCCCGTTCTATACCGATTACAAGACAATGCTCCTTGAGGCAAAACCAGATGTCGTTCACATCTGTCTGCCGCATTACCTGCATGTGCCGGTATCCATGGAAGCAGCAGAAATGGGTATCCATGTATTTTGTGAAAAACCAGTTGCCATGGACAGCCGGCAGGGACAGGAATTTGTGGCATTCGAGGCATCCCACCCCGATATCCATATGGGAATCTGTCTGCAGAACCGTTTCAACGAATCAGTCGAAATGCTCAAAAGCATTATTGACAGCGGTGAATATGGCGCCGTCACAGGGATCCGGGGAACCGTTCCGTGGTACCGCGAAAAAGAATACTACGAGGTACAGCCCTGGCGTGGAAAATGGGAAACGGCGGGCGGCGGCTGCATGATCAATCAGTCCGTGCATACCCTGGATCTTCTCTATCACCTGGGCGGAGAAATCAAAGAACTGAAAGCCGTGACGGCACAGCTTCTCGACTATGGAATTGAAGTAGAAGACACGGCTGCAGCCAGACTGACTTTTGCCAACGGCGCACAGGGCATGTTTCTTGCCACCATCGCCAATTATAAAAATGAAGGCGTACAGATCTCCGTACAGACAGAAAAAGCAGATTTTGCCATTACAGACAACACGCTCTACCGCATCCAGGAGGATGGCACCAGAGAGAAATTATGTGAAGACGCAAAACTGCCCGGCATGAAATTTTACTACGGCGCAAGCCATAAAAAGATTATCGACCTGTTTTACAATGCGCTTGAACAGAACAGCCAGGATTATCTGCATGTGCGCGATGCGCTTATGAGCATCCGTCTGATTGACGCTATCCAGAATTCCGGAAAGACGGGCACAGTTGTTTCGTTATAAAGAGCAGAACCGCTTTGTCTCGCAAAACAGCCTGTTTCATCCGGCTGGCGGAAAATCATACATGAACTTTGGAGGGTATTACAATGGGAAAAGGATTAATCGGTATTCAGATGAGTACCATCAAGAAAAAAGTAGACGAACTCGGTGCATATGAGACATTAAAAGCATGTGCGGAAATGGGGTATCACTGCATGGAAGTGAGCCAGATTCCGATGACACCTGAAAACGTCTCCGGCATGAAAAAAGCGTGTGATGAATTTGGAATCAAGATTGCGGCAAATTCAGCGGCGCTGGAGCCGATGGTGCCAGGGATGCCGGGAGAGTTTTTAAACACCGATTTTGACAAAATTGTGGAGGACTGCAAAACCCTCAATACCGACATGCTGCGGATCGGAATGCTCCCGATGACCTGCATGGGAAGCCGTGAAAAAGCAATCGACTTCGTAAAAAGAGCCGACGAAATGGCAGAGCGCCTTGGCGAGCACGGTATTGATCTGTACTATCACAACCATCATGTAGAGTTTGTCAAATATGACGGCCAGTATCTGCTGGACATCATCAAAGACAACACGAAAAAAATGGGCTTCGAGCTGGATATCCACTGGATTCACCGCGGCGGCGAAAATCCGGTCACTTTTATCAATCAGTATGCCGGCCGCATCCGTCTTCTCCACCTGAAAGACTACCGCATCGCGCCGATCCGGCTCCCCGAAGGAGATTTTGATTTTAAGGCAGTCATGGGCCAGTTCTACAACCTCACTGAGTTTGCGGAAGTGGGCGAAGGAAGTCTCCCGATCAAAGAATGCATTGAGGCCGGCCTTGCAGGCGGCAGCGAATATTTCCTGATTGAGCAGGATGACACCTATGGACGCGATCCGTTTGAGAGCTTAAAGATCAGCCGCGACAATCTGATTGCCATGGGCTACAAAGACTGGTTTGAACTGTAAGATCTTTTGTAATCTGATACAGAAAAAGACAGGTAATTTTACCTGTCTTTTTCTGTATCTCCCGGCTCTGCGTATCGCTGTTTCGCCCGTTCTGTAAAATCCTCAAAGCAACCGTCCAGTTCCTGCGCAAACTCTTCGCGGAAGATCAGCCTCATTTTCTTATAGCGTTTCCTGGCCTCTTTTATATCACCGTTGAGAAAAAGGCATTCCACCAGCCGCTCAGCAACTGGCACCGCATACTGGTCAACAGCCGCCGCCTTTTCCAAAAGCAGTACGGCCGCGCCAAAATCCCCGCTTTCCGCTTTTAATTCTGCAAGACCGACGATTGTCTGCAAAAAAATCCGTTCCACATACTCCCGGTATCCTCCCAGCCAGGCGTAATCCTCCCCATACATATAACACTCATGATAAAGAGCCGTTGCCTCTGTCACATCTTTTAGTCCTGGCAGACTCCTTTTCTGTATCTGCCGATTCCATTCCATCAGCACACCGATATCAGATAATATGCAATCATAGTGGAGCGCATAAGTCTGACTTTCGACTTTTAACAATTCCGGCGCGCCTGCTTTTGCAAGGGCTTTTCTGAGGTAAGACATCGTTGTATGAAACAACACCGTCGCTTTTTTACAGTCCCGTTCCGGCCACAAACGCCCGGTCAGTGTATCCCTCGTAATACCCCTGCCTTCCTCATAAAACAGACACGCAAACAATTCTTTTGTTTTTCTGGTGCGCCAGACCACTCTCCCGTCCGCCCCCTCCGCCTCCAGCGGACCAAGGCACCTGACTTTAAGCCATATTTCTTTTTCTTGTTTTTCTTCCTTCTGCGCGCCACTCTTCAGCACTTCCTCCAGGACACACAAATCTTCACCGTGGAGAAACGGTCCGGACAGTCCCATACGGATACGTTCCTCTTCAATCTGCCTGATCTCTTCCGCTTTCATTTGCTCTGTACTGCCGGCGTCGCCGGATATGTTTATCCCTTCCTCTTTCCGAAACGACGCGAGAAGCAGAAGCAATCTCATCCAGCGGGCAAATACCCCTCCTCCGCCAAGTCGCAGCCCCTCCTCCGCCAGTTTTATCCACTCCGTATCCTTTCTGACATACCGCGCTTCCACGGCACAGTAAAACCCATATTCCGCATATATCTTTGATATCCTTGCCATCTGCCTTGCCTGGCAGATGATTTCATCCCAGGCGCAGCCCTCTTTTTCCTGCGGCCGGCTGATGCGAAGTGCCCAGCACACCATCTGGCACAGGCCATGAAAAGAACTTCTGCAAGACCTGGTTTGTGCATTCCTTTTCAGAAACTGCCGCAGCTCCACAAATCCTTCCATCTCAAGGCAGTACTCCAGCCTGCGCAGTACAATCCGCAAACCAAAGCCTGTGGTCACACCCAGGAGCCGTTCTTCTGCAAAACCCGCCAGTTCCTTTGCAGGCGCCGGACCATGCCGTTCTCTGATATATTTCAGCTGCTCATGTGCATATTCCGCATACCGTTCAAAATGCCGGTTCTGTATCGCCATATCCATCGCCCTGGAGAGCAGTTCCATCCCCTGCTCCCCGTCACCCTGGTATATCAGATAGCGATACAGCCAGAACAGCGTCGTTTCGCTCCGAACGCCCTCTGCGTTACACAGACGGGAAATCCATCCCTGTGAAATAGTCCCCCTTCCTGTCTCATATAGAATACGTATTTTTTTTTCTACGATCACAGATAAGATTTCATTCCCCGCTTCCCCACACTCCATCGCATATTCCGCCGCTTTGTCCCACTCCTCACGCCGTGCACAATATTCCGCCGCCCTGTGCAAAAGAATCTCTCTGCGCCCCGGTTCCAGCCTGCTCTGTAAGAATACGGCAAACACCGGATAATAAAAATATCCGCTCTGGCTATCTGGCAGCCTGGCCAGGAACAGATTTTCACAGGCGAGATATTCCAATATCCGCCCGGTATTTCTGAGCCCGAGCACAAAATCCAGAAATTCCTCCTTAACTTCAGCAAATATGGACGACTCTGTCAAAAATAACTGCATAGCAGGGGAAAGCCTTCGAAATATTTTAAAAAAAATGTAGTCATTGAGATGAGAGGCTTCATTCATATATTCGGGCACAAAACGAGATGCGTCGTTCCTCATATCCAGTCCTGCAAAAATGATTCCGGCGGCCCATCCCCCGGTATACCGGAAAACAAGCCGGGTCAGGCCGTTCTCTGCTTCCTTCCCGGCCAGATGGCCCAACAATACTTTCGTCTCCTGCTCTGTAAACCGAAGCTGTTCCGCAGAAAAAATGCGCACCCCTCCCTGCATCACATGCACTGCCAGAAACGGCGGGAGACTGCTCTGCACTGCGAGCAGAAGCTGAAGCTTCCCCTGTCCGTACTCCATCAGCGTCTCCACCATCTCATAAATCCTCTCATCTGATATCATCTGAAAGTCATCCATACAGACATAAAACAGCCCTTCACTATCTTCAACATGAAAAAAGGACAGAAACCGCTGAGATATGTCAGCGATTTCTGCCTCCCGGTTTCTTATTTCCAGAATTTCTGTTTTCTTTTTTCCCATTATCGCAGAACAGATTCCGTGAAAAAAATAATCCGGATCGTTATCCACGCCGCTTACTCGATACCAGCAGCATCTTCCCTCATGCCGTCTGGCAAATTCCGCCATCACCGTCGTCTTTCCAAATCCCGCTCCGGCTGTCAGGACAATCACCTTTTCCCCACTCCGTTCAAACTGCCCGATCAGCCTCCGGCGGCTCACTGCGCCCGGCGGCTGTTCCGGAATGCGGATTTTTGTTTCCAGATCGCCGGCTCTCCTCCTTCTCTCTTCCCCTGCCAATTTCCCGTTCTCCTTTTTCTGTATCATCGCTGTGGCGGAATATCTGAAATACTCCGGCCGCGCACACACTTTGCACCTGCCCTGTATCTCTGGCCAGAATGCAGCTCATATGATTAATACCCCTAAAATACAATGAATCAGCAAGGATTTCAACCGTATTACAAAAGAGGAGACATCTCTGCCTCCTCTTCCAGACTAAAACTGATTTTTCTCCCGCCATACGCCAATGTGTTGTGTCACACCGGCCAGATTTGTATACCATATATAATGGCTCCCGTCCACAATCTGCAGTTCATGATTTCCCTTCTGCAGATTGAGCTGATTTTCATGTCCGGTCTTCCATGCCGGAAGTGCGTCTGCATTATCGGAACAAATCATCACAAGCACCGGCAGATCATCCGGAAACTTTTTATCTTTAATCGCGAGCAGCGACTGATCCATCCGTTCAATTTCATCTTTGATCACCGCATTTCCGCTGCTGCAAAATCCCTGCAGATACTCTTCCTCGTCGCTTTCGGAGTAAGCATACCCGGCAATATCCGGCAAAAAAGCCCCATACTGTTCCGGATCTTCGCGGACTGCCTTAAGAAAATCCTCCGCCGATGCAAACGTGTTTTTAAGCGAAGCAAACTCTTCCGTCTGTTTTAACATGTATTCCTGCTCCATCGCAAGCGCTTCCGATAAACCCTCATCGTAAACCGTATTGTCTATGGCAATAAATCCTTTTACCTTTTCCGGATAATCATGGACGAAACTGAGTCCATACACACCGGAAATCGAATGGACAAGCAGCACACAAGAATCAATTTCAAGTATATCAAGGGCATCTTTTATCTCCCTGTTTCTATTTGAAACAGTTCTCTCCGCTGTGGTTTCATCACTCAGCCCATAACCGAACGGTTCCAGAATCACAACATTAAACTCCGT
Organism: uncultured Roseburia sp.; assembly: GCA_947649645.1. Lineage (GTDB taxonomy): Bacteria > Bacillota > Clostridia > Lachnospirales > Lachnospiraceae > Roseburia. The sequence goes on from CANSSP010000008.1 coordinate 46,267, forward strand.
CTTCAGCGATTCCGCAAGCGGCTTAAAATAAATATGTGGAGACGGTACTCCCAGTGCGGGAAGCATCACCAGCGTCGTCTTTGTCCCATCCTTAAAATCCTGCCCCGTCTGGTCGGTATCCCCGTATAAAATGACATGCATTTCCTTTCCGTCCACCGTCACATAACGACTGACACAGCCCGCATCCGCCACTCCCCGGCCGCCATAAGCCGGCACATAAGCCAGCATCCCGGCCATAAACACAAGTACAAGCGCCGCGCTCCAATAACGTTTTTTCAATAAATTCCTCATTTTTATCTCCTTTCCCTTTCAAATGTCTTCCGGGCTATTTTACCACACCCCTCCTTCTTCCTCCACCAGAAACAATTCAATGTTTGTAGTATACCCACTCCCCATACCCATCATTTTTCTTCATTTTCCTACTTTTACTCCCATTTTCCAATCTATGTGGTATAATGTACGAAAAGGGCAGAGCCAGACGGTGAAAGAAAGTTATGCGGAGTCTGCTCTGGCATCTCTTTCTTTCACCATCTAAAAGCAATTGTTTTGGAGGATTATTATGGATATCATCATTGTAGGCTGCGGCAAAGTAGGCTACACCCTTGTGGAACAGCTCAGCAACGAAGACCACAACATCGTGGTCATTGACGAAAAACAGGAACGGGTTCAGCGCATCACCGACAGTCTGGACGCCATGGGCATCGTCGGCAATGGAATCAATCACAGAACTCTGATCGAAGCAGGCATTGGCACGGCCGATCTTCTGATTGCCGTGACAGGAGACGATGAAAAAAATCTGCTGTGCTGCGTAATCGCACGAAAAACCGGACATTGTCAGACTATAGCGCGCGTGCGCAATCCAATCTACAACGAAGAGATCGAATTTCTGAAAAAGGAATTTGGCCTTGCCATGATTATCAATCCTGAACTCACGGCGGCAAACGAAATTTCACGAATTTTTCAGTTTCCGTCTGCAATCCGTGTAGATTCTTTTGCAAAAGGACACGTGGAACTTCTTCACTTTAAAGTCGGGAAGAACTGTCCGCTGATTCACTTAAAACTTTTAAACTTATCGCAGACACTGCACACCAATGTGCTGGTGTGCACCGTCGTGCGCGGAAATGAAGTGATCATTCCCAACGGTGATTTTGAATTTGAAGAAAATGATACAGTAGCCATCGCCTCGCAGCGGCGGAATGCAATCGAATTTTTCCAGAAGATCGGCATTATGAAGACACGTGTGGGCAGGGCAATCCTTGCCGGCGGCGGGAAGATTTCATTTTATCTCGCCAAAATCCTGCTGAAATCCGGAATCCGGGTGACAATCATCGAGAGGGACCGGGAGCGCTGTGATGTGTTAAGCGATCTGATGCCCAAAGCAACCATTATCTGCGGAGACGCCACCGACCAGACACTGCTGATGCAGCTGGGACTCGACCAGGCCCAGGGTTTTGCAGCACTGACCGGCCTCGACGAGGAAAACATTCTTCTCTCGCTGTATGCCAACGACGTTTCCAATGCGCGGACTGTCACTAAAATCAACCGGATCAGTTTTCACTCCGTCATCAATGAGCTCAACCTCGGAAGCACCATTTATCCAAGAATCATTACGGCGGATTATATCGTAAAATACGTGCGCTCCACAAATAATTCCAGAAACAGCAACGTGGAAACGCTCTACAAACTTGCAAATGGAAAGGCGGAAGCACTGGAATTTATCATCAAAGCCGATTCCGCGGTCGCAGGTATCCCACTGCAGGATCTGCACTTCCGCAAAAACACACTGATCTGTTGCATATACCGCCATGGAAAAGTCATTATCCCCAGCGGGCAGGATATCATAAAAGCCGGGGATTCCGTTCTTGTCGTACTCTCTGGCTACCGGATTTCCGACATCAAAGAGATTCTGGAGGATTAATCTGCGATGAATTATTGGATTATATTATATATTCTGGGATGTGTCTTAAAATTTGAAAGCGGTTTTTTGCTGCTCCCCGCCATTGTGGGCCTTCTCTACCAGGAAGGAAACGCTCTCGCTTATTTCGCCGTCGCCGCCCTCTGCCTGATCTTAGGGATGCTCCTCACTCACAAAAAGCCGGTTTCCACGAATCTCTATACCAGAGAGGGATTCGTCACCGTGGCCTTAAGCTGGATCGTAATGAGTATCTTCGGCGCGCTTCCTTTTGTGCTGACAAAAGATATTCCCTCCTATGTAGACGCACTGTTTGAAACGATTTCAGGGTTTACCACCACCGGAGCCAGCATACTGACAGAGGTGGAACCACTCTCCCATGCCAGCCTGTTCTGGCGCAGTTTTTCTCACTGGATCGGTGGAATGGGCGTTTTTGTCTTTATCATGGCCATCCTTCCGCTCATGGGCGGCGGCTCAAACATGAATCTGATGAAAGCGGAAAGTCCCGGCCCTTCGGTCAGCAAGCTGGTACCGCACGCGAAAGATACGGCAAAAATTCTGTACGGGCTTTATCTGGCCATGACCGTCACCGAAGTCGTCCTCTTACGGCTTTTCGGAATGACACTTTTTGATGCGCTGACTACCGCTTTCGGCACCGTAGGCACAGGCGGCTTTGGTATCAGAAATGACAGTCTCGCAGGTTATTCGCCTGCACTGCAGAACATTGTAACAATCTTCATGATTTTAAGCGGTGTCAATTATACCGCATATTTTTACATACTAAGCCGCAAAATAAAAGAAGCCTTCTGTATGGAAGAAATCCGCTGGTATTTTATCCTTATTTTTGCATCTGCCGGCGTTATCGCGGCAAATATCCGCAGTCTATACCCTACGCTGCGCGAAACACTGCGGCACGCCTTTTTCCAGGTCGGTTCCATAATCACCACCACGGGATTTGCCACGACTGACTTCGATCTCTGGCCGGAAATGTCCAAATGCATTCTGGTCGTACTGATGTTTGTCGGCGCCTGCGCGGGAAGCACAGGGGGTGGAATGAAAGTATCCAGGCTCCTGATCCTGTTTAAAACGATCCGGAAAGAACTCCTGCTGATCATCCACCCGCGGGAAGTGCGGAAAATCCGCATGGACGGCCGTTCCGTCGAACACGAGGTCACGCGCGCGTCAAACGTTTTTCTTGTCATCTACTTCGTGGTACTGCTGCTCTCCACCCTGCTGATCAGCGTTGACGAGTACAATTTTACAACTAATTTTACTGCTGTCGTCTCGGCGCTCAATAACATCGGGCCCGGACTTGACCTTGTCGGTCCCACCCAGAACTTTTCTATTTTTTCGGCATTTTCAAAGTTTATCCTGATGTTTGACATGCTTGCCGGAAGACTGGAATTGTTTCCGATGATGATACTTATGATGCCCGCCACCTGGAAACGCAGATGACGTCCGTCAGACCAGAAAGAAAGGAAGGAAAAATAATGTGGCTTGCCGATAATTGGAAAGACTATGAAGTGCTGGACTGCTCCGGCGGTGAAAAGCTGGAACGATGGGGATCCCACATCCTCATCCGCCCCGACCCGCAGGTGATCTGGGACACCCCGAAAACAGAACCCGGCTGGAAAAAACCTGCCGCGCACTATCACCGGAGCAGCAAAGGCGGCGGCGAATGGGAATTTTTCAATCTTCCCGCCCAGTGGAATATACACTATGGCACGCTTACCTTCCAGTTAAAACCCTTTCATTTTAAACACACCGGCCTTTTTCCCGAACAGGCCGTAAACTGGAACTGGTTTTCAGACAAAATAAAAAAAGCCGGGCGGCCCGTAAAAGTTTTAAACCTTTTTGCCTACACAGGAGGCGCCACACTTGCGGCTGCGGCCGCCGGAGCCTCTGTCACCCATGTGGACGCTTCAAAAGGCATGGTAACCTGGGCAAAAGAAAACGCCGTATGTTCCGGACTCGGCGAAGCCCCCGTCCGCTGGATTGTCGACGACTGCGTAAAATTTACGGAGCGGGAAATACGCCGTGGAAACCGGTATGATGCAGTGATTATGGATCCTCCGTCTTACGGCCGCGGCCCCAAGGGGGAAATCTGGAAAATCGAAAACTGCATCTTTCCTCTGATCCGTTTGTGTGCAGAGCTCCTGACCGAAAAACCGCTCTTTTTTCTGGTCAATTCTTACACGACGGGACTCCAGCCCGCAGTGCTCGCATACATGCTCGGCACGGCACTGAAAAAATATCGCGGAACCGTCACGGCAGACGAAATCGGACTGCCGGTAAAAACGAGCGGACTTATCCTGCCGTGCGGAGCGAGCGGAAGATTTGAGGGCAGGAGAGACCAGTAACATCATCTTCATCGAGCCGGGAAATGATTTTTCCCCTGCGCGCCCCGTGCACCGCATAACAGCATGTTTCCTCTGCATGAGGCTGTGCATTATAAAACGGGAACCACTCAGCGGTTCCCGTTCTGGCGCGCCAGAAAAGCTTCCGTCTCACGCACTGTTTTCACCATATACTCCATCGCCTGGACCGGGTATTTTCCCACGGCCGTCTCACCTGTCAGCATCACCGAGGCCGCCCCTTCCTGTACCGCCCGGAAAATATCCGATACCTCTGCGCGCGTCGGCACGGCTGACGCCTCCATCGACGCCAGCATCTGCGTCACAACCATAAACGGCTTTGCCGCACTTCGGCAGATTTTCGCAATCTGCGCCTGTATCACGGGAAGCTGCCAGAGCGGAACCGCATTGCCCAGGTCGCCTCTGGCAACCACAATCTCGTCGCAATACGGCAGCAGTGCGGCTAGCTTTGCGGCCCCGTCCAGATTTTCGATCTTTGCAAAGACACGGATATCGGTCGCATTTACGTCTCTCAGAGCCTCTTTCAGACACAATAGATCCTGCTCGTCCCTGACGAACGGAAGCATTACGCCCGTAATCCCATACGTTCCTGCCTTCCTGATATTTTCCAGATCACTCTTTGTCAGCGTCGGCAGACGCAAAGTCACTCCGGGAAGTGCGATACTCTTGCCTCCGGCCAGCATACCGCCCCGAATGACGCGGCATCTGGCCGCCTGCCCCGATTTTCCGCCCACAATGCCATCATCCGGCCGCAGAAGGATCCTTCCGTCGTCCAGCAGAACATCCTGTCCGTGAACAAGATGCGGGAGAATCCCGGCAGGAACCGGAATCTGCCCCGCCGCCGTCTCACCATCGGCCTCTTCTGCACCCAGCACACATACATCGCCATCCGTCAGATAAAAAGGGGACCGGAGCGCTCCGATTCGCAGCTCCGGCCCTTTTAAGTCCATCAGAATCTCCGGTCCGCTCTCTGTCCGTTTTCCCTTCTCATACGCCGAATGAATACTGGCAATCCAGTCAGACGCCTCTGTCAGTCCGGAGTGCGACAGATTGATACGAACTCCCGTCATACCTTTTTCAAATAAGCGGGCCAGCGTCTCTGTATCACAGCAGGCCGGCCCGATCGTTCCGTATATTTTCGTGCTCATGCTTTCCCCCTTTGCCCGGACTGCGGTAAAAGTCCGGCACCCGGACGATCCGCCTTCGGGCATCCGATCACATTTTCCGTCACAGCATCTTCTTTCTGCGCAAAAACAGCATTGTGACAATACAGATAAACAGCGTAACCGCACAGATAATCAGAAATCCATACGGCGTATCTGACAGCGGCATCCACCTCTCATCGACGTTCATCCCGTAAATACCAGAGATGACTGTCGGAATCGCCATAACGATCGTTATGGAAGTCAGGTATTTCATCACATTGTTCAGCCTGTTGTCGAGAACCGCCGACATCAGTTCCCGCGTTCCGTTGATGATATCACGATAAATGGATGTCATCTCAATCGCCTGCTGGTTCTCCACGATCACATCGCCCAGAAGCTCCTTGTCTTCCGGATACTGTTCGAGACGCTTATACCGCGTCAGCCGGTCCAGCACAACCCCGTTCGCCCTCAGCGAAGTAGCAAAGTAAACAAGCGTCGATTCCAGATCGTGCAGATCGATCAGGTCCACGTCTTTCGTATTTTCCCCGATCCGCTCCTCAATCTCTGTCCGCTTTTTATCGATAATCCGCAGATTGATCTGATAGGTCGCTGCAGCGCGGTACAAAATCTGATAGACGAAGCGCAGCCGTTTCTTTGTGCTGAACTCTTTTACGCGATTGTCCAGAAAATTCTTCAGAACCGGCGTATCCTCGGTGCAGATCGTCACAATGACATCCTGTGTCAGGATTATGCCGAGAGGTATCGTCGTGTACATCTGCTTCTTATGGCGAATCTCGGGCGTTGGAATGTCCACCAGAATCAGGGTATAACCGTCCTGTAGCTCAATACGGGAACTCTCTTCCTCGTCCAGCGCTGCCCTCACGTCGTCGATATCCACATTAAGCTCCCGGGAAATCTCTTCACATTCGTTGTCCGACGGATCGGTCATCTGCACCCATACGCCGCCCTCCAGCCGGTTCGCTTCGTGTAATATCTGATTATCTGTCATAAAATACCGGATCATGACGCCCTGCCTCCTTTCCCTGGTTCATTTCCTTTTCTGGCCATTATCTTATTTATCATAACATCAACCGATCGTGCAAGTCAAACAGACTATGCCTCAAATCCTGCCTGGTCAGCCTTCAGCGTCCGGCAGTTTTCCATTACGGCTCTGACGGTTCCCGGCGGAAACCCCTTTTTCGTCCGCGCAGTGATTTCCAGTGAAATCTCCACTTCGGCTCCTTCTGCGGAAGTCAGCAGACTGACCACCTCGTCCATCCACCGCTGCACCTCGCGGCCCACCCGCGCATTATCCAGTTTCCGGTTCAGATAAAATCTGGTGTTCTTCGGCTCAGAAGGCGCTGCAGCTGCCCTGACGGACACCTCCTGCGCTTCCGCTTCAGGGAGCATTGTCCCTTCTCTCTTCTCTTCTGCCGGTAAATCCGGTCTGCGGCATGTCTTCGCCGACTCCTCAAGGAGCTGCTTTTGCGCTGTCGGAAGCTTTACGATATAATCGTCGGGACTGACGGAAAAAATCGTGGTTCCACATTTTATCCCTTCATACCTGCCTGCTTTATAAGAAGAAGCAAGGGCAAAAAACTCTCCGCCGCACACGCCTGCCCGGATGGTTTCCTCCAGCACATGAAAATCTGCAAGACGCGGAAGATACCCGTATGTTGTGATAAATTCCCACAATGTTCTGACCTTTATATGTTCTTCTTCTTTCCAGAGAAGCTCATCCAGTTCCATCTTAAGAAGCGCAGGCCCCCAGGTTGTAATGATCTGTTCATTCTGAATCATTTTTTCTGCAGCCCTTGCCACAACCGGCTCCGTACCACCGCCGATCCGGTCAATATCCCAGACAACCCTGCCAGGATCCGACGCTCTGTCGATATATGGAACCAGCAGCCACACATACGTTTCCTTCAGGCGCAGTTCCGCCGTCTCGTTGCTGCGCGCCACATTATTGCGCGTCTCCGTATTCTGGGCTGCGTCCAGATTCAATGTTTCGCGGTCCGCCATAATCGACTGCCACGCCAGCCACTCCCTGACTGCTTTTTCGAGGAAAATCAGTCCTTCCGCATCGGGTGCTATAAATGCCAGCATATTGCGGTAAACCCGCGGCGTCGTTCCCCGCCTGTTTAAAATCTCTTCTGCCCCGATAACGGCTTCCGGGCGTTCCTGTCCCTGCCGGTAAGCATGTTTTGTCTTTAAAATCACCAGACGGACTTTCTGCTCATCTGTCACCTCTTCGGACGTATCCGGGCAGATATGCAGTTCTGCAAAAGGTTTTGCCCTGCGGTATTTTTTCAGCCTTCGCCCGATCTCATCCTCCACCTCTGCGTCCGAAATCTGCGCCGCCCTCTCCATCGCCGTTTTACGCAGCGTCGGCCTTGTGTCATACCAGTAACGTTTTCCCGATATATCAGAGTAGAGATACGCCAGCGATTCACGCAGTGTATTAAGCGCATCATTAAAATCGGCAATATTCTCCCCCGGCAGGATCATGCCAAGCCGGATCCTTGCCGCTTCGATACCACGCACTTTCTGGGCACGGACCGTGGGCGCGCTGCCCAGCATGATCGTCCTGGCGGCGCGCCTCGCCGCCAGCTTCCGGCCATAACGGCTGGCGCTCTGATCAATCTGATACGGAATCGAATTTCTTCCGTCCACTTCACGGTCAATAATTCCGTTCCATGTTTCCGGGAGATAGTGCGTCAGCTCATCCCGCACCCTGGGAACATCCATGGTCAGAGACCCCGGCAGAATCATCGCGCCCGCATCGTTCGCCATCCACAGCTCGTGAATCACGGCCGCCATCAGACGCAAAACGCCGCGCGTTCTCTGAAATGTCTCGATTGAAGCCCAGTCCTCGTATAACCGGTCAAAAATCTCAGGGTGGATCGGATAACATGATATCAGTCGTTCTCTATATCCCGCCTCTTTCGTCTCCGGCGGAAAATCCGCCGCATTTTCCCGGTACATCCGGCTAAACGCTGCGCAGACCTCATCTCTTGCCGCCTCGTCTCTGCAATCCAGAAACAATCTCCTTCTCACCACTTCAAACCCTTCATGCGCGGCGACCGGCTTCCAGATCGACTCCTTCCTGCCAAATGTGTGTTCGATCGCCGCCAGGGCCCTCCTGCCGCCTTCCCCTTCCCCGATTTCAATATCAGACTCGGGAATCGACGCCACCACAAGACTGTTTTTACTTGCGGACGCAGCCTCTGTAATCTGCTGGATAAACGCAATCAGATTGTCAAAAGACCCTGCCGGCAGTCCGTCGACGCCGTAAAGCACCTTCGCATATGACACAAGCTCATCGATCAGGATAAGGCATGTCCCGCAGGCGTCAAACACCTCCTTGAGCGCTACACTGCCAGGTGCAACCCCTTTTTTGTCTGCTTCCTTCACCAGATCATATATTTCCGGTTTTCCGGCCGAAACCGCGAGCTGCGCAGCCATCTCTCCCCATATCGTGTGTATCTTTATACCGGGAATCTGTGACTCAAGCCTGCATCTGGAAGGATTTAATGCCGAACCGACCAGTACGGCCACGTTTACCCTGGGCAGGCACTCTACCCCCGCCCGCGCCAGAACGGGCAGAAGAACGGGCACTTTTTCAAGCGGCAGTCCGCCGCGCGACATATGATAAAGCGCGAGCAGACTGTGTGTTTTCCCGCCTCCAAAAGCCGTTTTCAGCTGCAGTACCGGATCCCCGTCCTTTCCGTCAAAACGGCGAAGCGCCTGCACAAGCAGTCCCGCGATCCCCTCCGTGATATAGGTGCGGGCAAAAAACTCAACCGGATCGCGATACTCAAACGCGCCTTCGGAGCGCGCCACCTGTGAGAGATCCGCGGCAAACTCCGCATTCAGATACTTGCCCTGCGCGACATCCGGGTGAGGCTCAATCACATCTCTCCAGCTCGGCAGCCGTTCTCCGCTTGGCGCCTTAAGAACGGCTGCCATTCCCTCTCCATGTCCCGGCCGTATCGTCACACGTGTCACATTCCCCGATCCCATACCCGAACCATACCTTAATTCCCGCAGAAGAGAGCGGATCTCCTCGGCTCCCTCCATGTCGATTCCCTCACACAGCCTGGACATGGTATCCAGCGCTCTCCACGTATCCCCCTCCGAAAAGTCGTCTCCGCCGATATGTGCGGCCTTGTTGCGCACTCCCATCAGCTCCTTCGCCCAGGTCCGATAATCCTGCGAAAACTTTCTCTTAAAAACTGCCTGCCACTGCCGGTCAAAAATCCGGAGACAGTTGGCAAAATCAAGAGATCCTGCCAGTTCCTCCCGTCCGCCGGATTTCGGGAGATCCCTCTCCTGATCGGGAAGGATGGATAAGACTTTCTCCCACCACGTTTCCCCGTATTCACGGCTCAGTTCTTCCGCGACATAGTCCGCCAGCAAAGGATGCAGGATCCGAAACCCCTTTTGCACATATTCCACGTTTTCTGCCATCTCCCCGGGACCTCCTCTTTCCGTTTTTCTTATTTTATCAGATCGCTCAGACTTATCTGCCCCACTCCCGTCTTCAGAGCCGCGGCACGCGATTTAATCTGCGGCCACGAAACTACGAATGCATTGTATGCATACGCCTCCTGTGCCCAGCTATGACGTTCCGCAATGGTATAGAGACGATACGCCAGATCTTTCGCCCGTTCGGGCGCGGCATCATACATCGGAGCAATCATCGCAGCGCATCCCTCTATCCCGCCTCTTTCCATCGCAAGCGTAAGCTGCTGGCAGAGCAGCCAGGCAGACGCCGTGCTGTCAACACGTTCCGGAAGGCTTTCCCGATCGGTCAGATGCACCACCCTTTTTCTGGCAAATACCAGTCCCTTCGCCGCTAAAGATGCGACGGACGTATTTTTTGCCCTTGCCAGTGTATCCGCATCTCCAAACTCCACATTATCAAATGCCGCCTGCGTGAACAGTTCCACACAGAAACGGGTATCCCGGTCCAGATCTTCCCCCTGTTCATAAAAGAAAGCGTCGATTTCCTGATTGATCATCTGAAGCGCAGTGCGCACGCTCATACGGCTTCCGTCCGCCTCCAGTACGCCCGCATATTTTGAGAAGACCGCCATTCCGGGACCGATCGCAGACTGAGCCAGATCCACAGGCGCGATATTACTTTTCTGCAATTGTTTCAAGGCCGGTTTTAACTCTCGTTTTAACTCATTTAAAAAGTTTCTCCTGGTACAGACGGGCGCGTCCGCACTCCGTTTCCTGCACACCAGCACAATCGAAGATGCCAGTGCGTTTACCGCTCCCTTTAACCCCTTTGTCCGCTCTGTGCGGACCGGCCATGTTCCCGTCAGAGAAAACCCGGCCATAAGGACTGCTTCCAGAAATGTCTCCCATCCCGGACCGCTCGTCCCCTCTCCGTCCCTGTCCGTCTGCTTAAACGCATAATATATCGTAACCGGGAACGCCGGGTGCGCCTGTCTGGCAAGCTTTAGCATCGCCGCTTTCATTCCGTCCAGAAAGAACCGGTCAGCCTCATTCTTTCCGCCGTGGCGGTACGGCGTCGCCACCAGTTCTTCTGCTTTTGGAACCAGCATGGTTGCAAACAGATCCGGATATACTTTTTTTAGACATTGTCTGAGCCATACATAAAAAAAATCGGACAGATCCGCATAGCCGATGTTGTCATAGTAGGGCGGATCCGTCGAAATGATTTTATGGATCGAAAGCTCCTGTGTCTGCGCGTCCGCCTGCACTGCTTTTCCTTCTTTTTCAGGATCACCGATCGCCTGCGCAGCCCATTCCACCGTCGATGCAATGTTGAGCGAACCGTCCAGTGTATTTGCCTCTGCAAAGTCCCACACCATCGGAAGCGCCTGTCTTCCGAACGCCTGCGCGACGTTTTCATTTGTTTTATTCCACCCGCAGATTGTACAGGAATACCTGGCAAGCTGACTGATTCCGCAGGCCAGATATGTTTCTATCGCCTCCGCATAAGCCTTGCTTCCGCCATCCGCAATCACCCTCTCACCTGCCTCCGTGACCAGGTCACAGAACGTATTGAGCGCTTTTCGCTGCCTGTCGGTAAAAAGCTGCCAGAATTCCTTCATGCCAAAAGCGGGGGGACTGAACCACCGTGGGTTGGTCGGCAGCTCCCCTTCCGGGCGCTTATGAGAAACCACAGCTTCCGCTGCCCTGATCTGCTCCTTTGTGGCCGGCAGATACAGCCGCCCTTTCCTGCTGTCAGCGACGACACACAGCAGCTGCATACCCATTTCCCCTTTTGCCGCATTCTGCTTGACATAATCGTCTGTCGTCAGCTGTCCGCATTTCGGACAGCGAAATATCGCCCCCCGTCCCGCCTTGTATGACTCCTTCTCTTTCGGGCATTTTCCTTTGTGTATTTTAAAACGCACATTCTGACCGGCCACAACCGGTTCCATCCATGCCTCTTTCCCCTTTTTTGAGGAGAGTACGAACGTACTCGCCAGTGGCATCAAACAGTCGCAGGCCGGATTCTGGCATTTCATCGTCCTCGCCCAGATCCACGCTATCACAGGATGATACTCGCCCGACTCGTCAACCGCGGGAGGATACATCTCCCCGATTCTCTTTTTTGCCTCCAGCCGCATCCACTTTCCGTAATATCTCACATCGTCCCTGAGGCCCGACGCGCCGCTCCACTCTCCTTCAAGAAGGTTCCGCACCTCCGGATTCACCGGCTCCGCTCCCAAAAACCGATATGGCAGCTCTGTCATCGCCTTATTAATCAGCACTGCCACCGGATTTAAATCGGAAGCATTCGAAACCAGCCCCAGCCTCTGTGCCTCCAGCGGAATACCGCCGCCGCCTGCAAACGGGTCGTGAAACTCCGGCATCTGATTTTTGTCAAAAAGCTCCGGAGCCCCGTTTTTCTCCCCATACTCGCAGTAGCGTTCCCAGCTTTTTTTTATCGCGTCCCTTGCCTCCTGCATGACCGCTTCATTGTCCCGGTTTTCCCACCGCACAATTTTTTTTAAAATATCATAAAGTCTTTTCCGCTCCTCCTCCTGCTCTTTCTCCGTGGGAAAAAGAACGGGAAAAGAAGACGGATCGTCCACAAGCTGTGCAAAAAGTACCGCACGGGCCGCCGCCAGAGGTCTTCGCGCCCACCAGAGATGCAGACTCCTCGGATGTCCCTTTAAAAATGGATTTTTCTCCTGCAGACATCCCTCATTGATCACCGACAGCGGCAGCGCTACTTCGATTAGTTTCTTACACGCCATGTCTTTTATTCCCTTTTCCGGTATTTTTCCGCCCGGCCGTCACAAATTACACCGTGCCAGCCCAGTCCAAAGCCAAAATCGTACGTATTTCCCACGCTGTCCCTATACGGAATCAGATCAAATCCAGCGTCTTCCGCATGCTCCTCAACTGTCCTCATATCTCTGGGGAGCTGCACCGGCAGCAGTCCGTCCGGCTGCGCCTTTCCCGTAATCAGATCAAACAGCACTTCCCGCTGAACGCCAAAATCAACCAGAATCGCATCCGCATACGGCTCGAACTCTGCCAGAACAGCCGGATGGTGCATCCTGATGCAGACGATGACAGGCCTCTCGCCCATTTCCTCTTTCGTCTTCCGTACCAGATCCAGATCCGACTCATTTGCCGCTCTGTTTATCTTTCCACAATAACTCCTGTTTCGAAAACTTTCCCTGAAATCTCCGCCCGCAACGCTGTGTTTTCTGGCGTATTCGGCACGGTATGGCCGGTACTGCAGCATGACCGGGAGATATCCGTTTCCACCGGCCTCCACGTCTGCCTCCGAATATCCGTCCGAAAGAGGACTTTCGATGAACACAATCGCTGCCTCTGCGTCTGCCGGATCCGAAACCCGCTCAAAGTAAGGGTCCGTCTGCATATCCGAAACCGGATTTATCTCTTCTCCGGCCACCGGCGTGCGGAAAAAACTTTTTCTGGCCGCAATACGCCGGCTGGGAATATATACCTTCCGCCTCTCCCGGATGGGCAGGACATCTTTATTTTTCAGCATTACCACAGACTTCAGCTGCGCCTCATACCCTTCTTTCCGGAATGTCTCACAGTTCACTATCTTTTTGCTCTCTTCCGGATCCAGGTATGGATTTTCAAACAGTCCGCAGCGGAACATATTTAACAAAAGACGCACCGCCGACGCTTCCATACGGCTGCGCATCTGCTCCTCTCCGTACTTTTCACAGCCAATACGGTACGCCTCCAGAATCGGCCGGCTGTCGGAATTGCCACCGAACTGGTCAACGCCGTTTTCCAGCGCGAGCAGATGCCGGCCGGCCTCCGACAAATCCTCCACGCCGTAACACCTGCTGCCAAAAGAATCGATCGTTTCCGCAGGATCCTGTGTGATTCCCCAGTCTGTACAGACGACGCCCTCAAATCCGAACTTCTCACGGAGCAGATCGTGAATGATATAATGACTGTAGGAATTGCCCACGTTTTTTCCATCTTTTGTGTCAACATCCCAGGAAACAGTGTAATACGGCATAACGGAAGCCGCCTGCCCTGTCGGTCCGTCCAGCTTAAACACCCCTTTTGTAAACGGAACCAGGTGGTCATTAAACCTCCCGCCCGGATAAACAGCATATTTTCCAAACGGATAATGCGCGTCTCTTCCCCCTTCGCAGGGACCGCCGCCAGGCCAGTGTTTTGCCATAGCGCACACGCTGTCCCTTCCCCATCCGTCTTCACTGCCTTCTGTCGTCTGTATCCCGTCACAATATGCCTTTCCATAAGCCGCGACCATCTCAGGATGTACACTGTAAGTGTCCTCCACACGCATCCACCGGGGCTCCGTGGCCAGGTCAGTCTGCGGAGAGAGCGCCGTCGCAATCCCTAATGCCCGATATTCTTTTGCGACCACCTCTCCGAACCGTTTACAAAGCTCTTCCGAAAAAGCAGCGCCAAGCCCCAGCCCGTCCGGCCATCTGGAAACCTGACAGCCGTTCCCCTTAAACTCGGCCCCTGCGTCCGCCCCGTGCCTGGGATCGCTCGAAAAATTGATCGGAACACCAAACGGCTGGCTTTCCGCAAACTTCTGCATCTCATTATTCCACTTTACGGCCGTGTCCACATCCGCCATACGCAGAACCAGCACGTGGCGCACCCGGTCTTCTCCAAGAAATTTTATCTGCTGGTCCGTAAGACAGAATGGCTCCTTTCCGCTCTCCTCAAATGCTTTTCCGTCATAGGTCGACACAAAAGGGCCGGCTGCCTGTCCCGGCACCATCTGGTGAGGCGAATACATCATCAGTCCGACGATCGACTCAACCGGCAGCCTTCCCGCCAGATCACGCGCCCGCTCTTTTGCAGGCAATCTCCAGTCTTCATAGGGGAGAAGCTTGTCCGTCTTTGCCAGATTCCGGAACACATACCCGTCCTCGATGATCACATCATCATCCATTGTCCCGATCTGCGGCCCGCCCTCGTTCTGATAGCTGATATAAGCTCCGTTTTCTTTTCTGGTATACATCTTTTTCTCCTTTTCCCGACATCTCTCCCGGCATCTTTCACAGCCGGTCTGCCGCAGTTGTCCCGTCTCCGCTGCCGCGATACTATAATAATACCAAAAACAACGGCCGCTGCAAATAGAAATAAAAAAGAAATACCTGTGCCGTACAGACAAAATCACCCGCCTGCAAAAGCAGACGGGCATGTATTACAGTCCGGTTTTCGCGGTCTCTCTATTCCGTAGCGCCCTCTTCAAGCTCGTTTTGTAAGTCCAGAAGGCTCTCCGCGCCTGCATTTTTCCCCTCTTCCCTCTCCTGCTGCACTGTATTGGGTTCCATTTCCTGCACTGCGCCTCCCTCACCGGCATCCTTATCCGCATCATCTGAAGTACAAGCCGCAAAAGACAGACAGAGTAAAAGTCCGATGAAAGCAATATATTTCTTTTTCATGATCCTATCCTCTCCTTTCGATTCATCATAACCGTATTATAATACATGATCTGCATTCTGACCACCTTTTCCATACTCTATGCTGCGCCTCTGACCAGCCCGTGCCAGATTCCGGAAACGGATTAATAATTTTCTTCATGCAGCTCGAAATAGCTCTGCGGATGATTGCAGGCCGGGCATATTTCAGGCGCCTTTGTTCCGACGACAATATGTCCACAGTTGCGGCATTCCCATACTTTGACCTCGCTTTTTTCAAATACCGCTGCCGTCTCTGCATTTTTCAGCAAAGCACGGTACCTTTCCTCATGGTGCTTCTCGATGGCTCCCACAAGTCTGAATTTTGCTGCAAGCTCGGGGAATCCTTCGGCCTCTGCCGTCCTGGCAAAATCTTCGTACATATTTGTCCACTCATCGTTTTCACCGTCCGCGGCTGCCGCAAGATTTTCCTTTGTATCACCAATTCCACTCAGCTCCTTAAACCACATCTTCGCATGCTCTTTTTCATTGTCCGCCGTCTTCAGAAATAGTGCAGCAATCTGCTCATAGCCTTCCTTTCTGGCCACCGAGGCAAAATAGGTATACTTATTTCTCGCCTGCGATTCCCCTGCAAATGCCGTCTCCAAATTCTTTTCTGTCTGTGTTCCTGCATATTTTGTTGTTTTCATGCGTTTCTCCTTCTCTTTTTCTGTCTGAATTATTTTTAAATCATAATACCATTTCTTGTTTTTGTCGAGAGCATATAAGAAAAACGGAAAATTTACCGGCAGAATTTATAATTTTTTCAGAAAGATAAGCTCCAATGGCTCTCCCGGCAACAGCAGAGCGCCGCAATCCACATAACCCAGCTTCCGGTAAAAATGCTGCGCCGGTTCATCTGACCGCGTGGATGTCAGTACTTCTCCATATCCGTCCGTCCTCATCTGATTTTCCCAGTGCAATACCATTTCTTTTCCAAATCCACGATGCCGGTATTCTTCCAGCAGAAACAACAGATTCATAAACGGCGTGTTATCCCAGAAAAGGCCCCACCGCAGCCAGCCGATAAACGCCTCTTTCTTTTCTGCCACCATGACTCTGCCGAGCGCAATCACGGATTCCAGCTCTGTTTTTTCGATATGTCTGTCAACGCGCAAAATGGATTCAACATCCTTCTTTTCCGCCGTCCTGATCTCCATATGCATCTTCTGCTCCATCCATCCTCACTTCACATTCATCAGATAAAAAACCACCACGGCCTGCGTCAGAATAATCAACGGAATACCATACACAAAATAATTCTTTCTTGTCTTATGTCTGAATACATACATTCCGACGAGCCCGCCGACTGCGCCTCCGGCAAAAGCCAGTCCCAGCAACGTCGCAATCCGGATTCGGAACCGATGTCCGGCTGCATTCCTTTTGTCGATCCCGAATGCAGTCAGTGTGATGATATTGATTGCGACAAGATACGCGGAAAGCACCTTATGATCACCAAAATACTCCCAGAACGCAAAGGTAAGCTCCCCACGTTGCATTCCTTTTACCATCAACAGAATGAGGACCTCCATGACAGCCGCACAGATAATCAGCACCCGTGACATCATATTCTTCTTATTCGCTTTCCTGTCCACAAGCAGCATGGCGGCTGCGACACACGGCGCTCCGCCTGCCAGAGAAATCACAGTCACAACCAGCTCCATTCCTCTGCAGAGCATATCCGTGCGCAGCCAGGTTTTCATCACAACGAGCATAATCCCCACTGCATTGACAGCAATCAGATAATAGCCCAGATCCCCCATATTGATTTATTCCCGCCTCTCTCCTGCCTTACTATGCACGATTCTGCCCCAAAGTGTCAGCCGGCTGCTCCGCTCCGATTGCCATAATATATATCTGACACGGATTGCATTCGTCCCACAAAGCGGGAAATACCTCCAGCTCCTTAAATCCCAATGAAAGATATTCCTTGTAATACGCCGCTTTTCAGCGTCACCTTCAATTTGCTTTATCACTCTTTTTTCTCCTCTCCGGGATTTAAAAACACTTCTCCGTCAATGTTCAGATATGTTTTCTTTGTATCCATACTACGCATTCTGTGTGCTCTGTCCAGGGAAACAAATCCACCGGCTGGCACTCCACCGCCTCGTAACCCCTCTTTCTCAAAAACTTCAGGTCTCTCGCCAGTGTCTCCGGATTGCACGAAACATACACCACACGTTCCGGCCCTAGTTTTACAAGCGATGTCAGAAATGCCTCGTCACTCCCGGCCCGCGGCGGATCCAGAAACACGACATCTGCCCCGGCATCCTCTTCTTTCGCCATTCCTGTCATAAATTCGCCCGCGTCCGCGTGATAAAAACGCGCATTTTTTATCTGATTCTGCCTCGCATTGATGACGGCGTCTCTCACAGCATCGCGATTTTGTTCCACGCCGATGACTTCGCGCGCTTTCGCAGCAGCAATCAGGCCTATGGAGCCAATACCGCAGTAAGCATCCAGAACCCTCTCCTTCCCGGTCAGACCGGCATATGAAATTGCCTTATTATAGAGAATTTCCGTCTGGACCGGATTTACCTGATAAAAAGATTTCGGTGAAATGCGGAACTTACAGCCGCAAAGCATGTCCTCAATATATCCTTTTCCGTATATGGCCTTTTCCTTCTCCCCCAGCACCATACTCGTGTTTTTATCGTTCACATTCAGAACGATCGTCGATATTTCCGGATGGAGCCTGCGAATCGCCTTTACAAAATTATTTTTTGACGGCAGAATCGGAGAACCAAGAACCAGTACTACCATCACTTCCCCGCTGTGGAATCCGCGGCGGACCAGCACATGGCGAAGCAGGCCATATCCCGTATCTTCATCGTATGTCTTAATCTTAAAAGAACGCAACAGCCCACGGATATCACGAATAATTGCCCCCGCCGTTTCGTCCTCAATCATGCACGTATCAACATTGATCACCTCATGCGTTCCGGCAGCATAGACGCCGGAAATGATTGTACCAGGCGCCATGCCTCTGTTCTTTCCCGGTGCGCCTCTTCTTCTGCCACGCTCTTCTCTTACAATGTCAAAAACCGCATGAACCTTATTTCTATAATGAAATGGTTGTTCCATGCCGATAATCGGGAGTACCCTGCACAATTCCCCCACACACTTCTTTACATATGCCTGTTTCCGTTTCAGCTGCTCTGCATAGTCCATTCCCTGAAACGTACATCCCCCACATTTTTTCGCATAAGGACAGGATATATCTGCCCCATTTTCTTTCACCCCGGAACGATTCAGATACCTCCGCTTTTCTTCCCCGCCGCCTCTTTGCCCGTTTCGCATTTCCTGCTCTTTGAACCGGCGTCCATTTCCCGTCCTCTCATTTTTCCCATGCATATTTCGCCTCTGGCCGTCTCCTGGTCCCCCGTTTTTTACACGCTTTTCCATAATCCTCCACCTTTCCGCATCCAGCCCCCATGCAAACAATATAGGCACTATTTTACACCAGCGGCGATGTCTTTTAAAGCTCTTTTTTCTCAATCACTTATCGCCCCATTTATTCCGGCACAATTTATTATTGCATACTATATTCGTCTCTTTTTCTGCATCCGCCTGTTGCAAATGTAGTATGTAGGTGCTATAATAAATGAATACAATTGTCTTATGAGAGGAAAACATGAAAATCAGAAACAGACTCAGCATACTCAAAGAAAAACTTTATACCGCACCGACAGAACAAAGCAATACCAGGTATGACTATCACACGCTTCAAAATTACCCGTTCGGCATAGCCGAACAATACGAATTTCTGACCGAGCATGACATGAAGCGTATTAAAGAAAAAATAGCAAGCCTGAACGAATCAACCGTCGGCAGCCCGCTTTAAAATCACCCGATTTCAAAGGCAGGTCTTAAAAAAGCATATCAGCTACTCTCTTATATAGGTTATCTTAAATTGTAATATATCAAGCGTTCTTTCCTTCCTCTGACACTGAATAAAGCCAGGAAATCCCCACTCGTTCTGTCTCCTCCCTTCCCTGCAGCAGATAGACAGACCGGGCAGGAACCGTTTCACAATTTCTTTTTGATGCATTCGTCATTAACTGATTAAACGCATCCTGAGCAAAAATTTCATATCCAGAAAAAATTGTATCTGATATTTATATCAACCCGGAATCGCGTATATTAAAAAGTATTATTCACCTATCGATCTTCTACGACCTGGAATATATAGAATTTCAGATAATAACTTTCATCTGCCGCCCACAAAATCGGATGATCCGGCGCCTGTGTGTGATATTCCGCCTGCCGCAGTCTTTTGTGCACGTTTGCCGCAGCCTGGCTGATTGTCTTTGTAAAAAGCGCATAATCCATAAAATGCGAACACGAACAGGTCGCGAGAAAGCCGCCGGATTTCACGAGCTTCATTGCCCGCAGGTTGATTTCCCGGTAACCTCTGACTGCATTTTTGACGGAATTTCTGGATTTGGCAAACGCAGGCGGATCTAAAATAACAACGTCAAACTTCTCGCCCTGCGCTTCGAGCTCGGGCAGAAGTTCAAAGACGTCCCGGCACGCAAAGTGCACGACGTCCTCCAGGCCGTTTCGCCTCGCATTTTTTTCTGCCTGCCGTATGGCAGCCTCAGAAGCGTCCACGCCGAGCACGCTTTCCGCCCCGGCGATTCCCGCATTCAGCGCAAAAGAACCGGTATGCGTAAAACAATCCAGCACTTTTGCTCCCCGGCAGAGTTTCTGAATCGCCAGCCTGTTTTGTTTCTGATCCAGAAAAAAACCCGTCTTCTGCCCATCCTTTACGTCGACGATGTACTGAACACCGTTTTCTTCCACCAGGACATCTGTGTCAAACGCGCCGCCGATAAAACCCTTTACCCGTTCCATTCCTTCATTCAGACGTACTTTTGCGTCACTTCTCTCATATACGCCGCGAATTGCAATCCCGTCCTCCGCCATTACCTTTTTTACATCATCAATAATTTCCAGCTTAAAACGGTCAATCCCAAGCGCCAGTGATTCCACGACCAGTACATCCGAAAACTTATCCAC
The DNA here is from genome assembly GCA_947649645.1 of uncultured Roseburia sp. Classification (GTDB taxonomy): domain Bacteria; phylum Bacillota; class Clostridia; order Lachnospirales; family Lachnospiraceae; genus Roseburia. The sequence continues at coordinate 66,647 of CANSSP010000008.1, forward strand.
AACAATACCCGGCAGGAAATCCGCCTCCCCGAAAATAACGCGGCAGCTTCCCGTATCCACCGTCTTTTTGCGATACTCCCATGCGTCTCTTACCCTGCCGAGCAAAAAATCAGAGTCAACTTCCTGCTCCACGCGCCGCGTCATAAGACGTACCCTGATCTTCGACCTGCGATTGATAAATCCTCTTCCCATCGGATAACCGTCAAAATCCCGGACAATCACAATATCTCCATCCGCAAAATCACCCGTCACCGTATCAATCTCATTGTCAAATATCCACATTCCGCCCGCTTTTATCGTTCGTCCCTCTCCCTTTTTTAAAGTAACAACTGCACTCATTTTCTTTTCTCCTTTTCTGACACTCTGATTTTTACATTCTAACATGAAAAATACAGGATTTCCACATCCGGATGCAGACGTTTAACAGTCCCGCCGGCCCATATCCTGCGTGCAGAATATGGGAATAGTTGACAGATAAAGCCGGAGACGTTATCATAAAAAATAGAAAACAGGCACAGGCGCCACTTACAGCATGGCGCGGGATTATGCACGGAGGTTAAAATGAAAAAATATGCATTTGGCGTAGACATTGGCGGAACCACCTGTAAAATGGGCTTTTTCGAGACTGACGGAACCCTGCTCGATAAGTGGGAATTAAAAACGAATACCGCGGACAACGGTTCCTCGATTCTCTCGGATGTCGCAAGGGCCATCGACAATAAACTGGCCCAGGAAGGCATCCGCAAAGACGATATCCAGGGGATCGGTATCGGCGTGCCAGGACCGGTCAACAGCAAAGGTATCGTCAATCGCAGCGTCAATCTCGGATGGGGCGTCGTCGATGTAGGACATGACCTTGGCTCTTTAACCGGGCTTATGGTAAAAGTAGGTAACGACGCCAATGTCGCCGCCCTCGGCGAAATGTGGCAGGGCGGCGCAAAGGGATGCCGTGATGTCGTGATGGTAACGCTCGGCACAGGTGTAGGCGGCGGCGTCATCGTGGACGGAAAAGTTGTGGCCGGATTCGGCGGGGCCGGCGGCGAAATCGGACATATCACCGTCAGCGACGATGAAATCGAACCCTGCAACTGCGGTCAGTACGGCTGCCTGGAGCAGTACACATCCGCGACGGGCATTGTAAGAGTCGCAAAGCGAAAACTGGCAAAAACAGCCGATAAGACCAGCCTTCGGGAATTTCCGGAGCTGACCGCCAAAAACATCTTTGACGAAGCGAAAGCCGGTGATGAAGTCGCTCTCGGTCTCGTAGACGAAGTCTGTAAAATCTTAGGCGCAGCTCTCTCCAATATCGCCTGCGTCGTCAACCCGGAAATTATCGTTATTGGCGGCGGTGTTTCCAAGGCCGGCGATATTCTTCTGGACGCCATTCAGAAGCATTTTATCGAGACAGCCTTCCACGCCGCCAGGGACACACGTTTCGCACTGGCGGGACTGGGAAACGATGCGGGAATGTATGGCTGCGTAAAATTACTGCTGGATTAATCCACACAAAAACAGCGTATCACAGTACTTGCTGCAAGCAGATACTGTATACGCTGTTTTTCTTTTTAATGCGATTTTTATTTCTGATCAGCACACACCCTGTGCCAGCATTGCCTCCGCAACCTTTTCAAATCCGGCAATATTCGACCCGGCTACATAATTGCCTTCCATGCCGTAACGCTTCGCCGCATCGTCGATGTTGTGGTAAATATTTACCATAATCTGCTGCAGTTTGGAATCCACTTCCTCAAATGTCCAGCTCAGTCTCTCGCTGTTCTGCGTCATCTCAAGTGCAGAAGTCGCAACGCCGCCTGCATTGGCAGCTTTGCCGCAGATAAACCATACGCCGTTCTCCTGCAGATACTTCGTCGCATCCAGGCTTGTCGGCATATTCGCACCCTCACAGACTGCCTTACAGCCATTTGCCACAAGCTGTTTTGCGTCATCGATTAACAGCTCGTTCTGTGTCGCACACGGCAGAGCGATATCGCACCTGATCTGCCACACGCCACGTCCCTCATGATATTCGGCATTCGGTCTCGCCGCCGCATACTCCGTCAGACGGGCGCGCCTGACTTCTTTTACTTCCTTCAATAATGCAACGTCAATTCCGTCCGGATCATATATCCAGCCTGTCGAATCCGAACATGTGACGACCTTTGCCCCCATCTGCTGCGCTTTCTGTGCCGCATAGATCGCAACGTTTCCTGCACCCGATATCACAACCGTCTTTCCTTCCATGGACTCGCCGTGACATTTCATCAGCTCTTCCGTAATGTATAAAAGACCGTATCCCGTCGCCTCCGTGCGCGCGAGGGAACCTCCGTATGTCAGCCCTTTTCCGGTGAGAACACCTTCGTAGACGCCGCGAATCTTTTTATACTGCCCGAACATATAACCGATTTCTCTCGCTCCCGTTCCGATATCGCCCGCCGGAACGTCCACATCTGCTCCGATATACTTGCACAGCTCTGTCATAAAGCTCTGGCAGAACGCCATCACTTCCCGATCCGATTTGCCCTTGGGATCAAAATCAGCGCCTCCCTTACCTCCTCCGATCGGAAGACCAGTCAGAGAATTTTTAAAGATCTGCTCAAATCCCAGAAATTTGATAATACCGGTATTTACAGACGGGTGAAGACGCAGACCTCCCTTGTACGGCCCGATCGCGTTATTAAACTGAACACGGTATCCTGTATTCACCTGAACCTGCCCCTTGTCGTCCACCCAGGGCACACGGAACTTAAACTGACGATCCGGCTCCACGAGACGCTCCAGAAGAGCTTCTCTCCGGTAAACCGCCTCATTTGCGTCGATAACCGGCCTTAACGATTCCAGAACTTCCTCTGCCGCCTGCAGGAACTCCGGTTCCGAGGCATTTTTTTCGCGCACGCGCGCAAGAACTTCATCTACATATCCCATTCTGCACTGTCTCCTTACTGTTGTATGATCTCATTTTCGCAATGCACACTGCATCGCCAGCCTTATTTTAGTATAAAATATCCGGGAGTGCAATCTTTTTTTCTTTTCTCCGCTAAATTGTTAAAGCACTTCCTCCACAAAAAGCCGCTTCTGCTTCGAAAGATCAATAAAAGATCCGTCGACGCGAACCATCGGCCTGTGCACACTATACTTATTGATCATGACAATCTGTCCGACGCGTCCGTCGTTCAGCCGCACACTGCGCTGTATCATGGACTCCGCGGCGTGTTGCGTAAACGTAACCAGAAAATGAGCGTCCAGCCTGCAGTATCCGTCTTCTTCCATCTTCTTTAGCGCATCGAAAACCGTCAGCTTCTCCTGCCCCGCCTCATTCATCGTAAGTGTATCATAAATATCTGCAACCGCGACGATGCGCGAAAGGCGGTTGATATTCGCATCCCTGACCTTCAGCGGATATCCGGTGCCGTCCAGCCTTTCATGGTGTGTCAGCACTGCCTGCTTGATATCGGGATGGATGTTCTGTTCCCGCAGGACATTATAGCCACGTATTACATGCTGTTCAAAATCGTTCTTCTCAATCTCACCGCGATATGAAAATCCACTGTTTTTCATTATCTCCAGAATCCCGATATCGTGCAGAAGTCCCGCGACAGAAGCCAGCTCCATTTCCTCCCTTGTACATTGGCCCCATTTGGCCAGCGTCTGCGCCAGAAGCGCCGTATTGACTGCATGCGTGTACAGACTTTCCGCATTATTTTTCATCTTCGTAATCATCTCAAACAGGCTGCAGCCGTTCAGCCCTTCCAGAATCCCGTTTAATGTATCGAGCAGGAAAGACACATTCACATCCTTCCTCCCGCAGACAACCTCTCTGAGATTTTCAGAGAGCATATCTTCCGCGACACGGAAACGGCTTTTAAACTGTGCAAACTGTTTCTCTTTTGTAAGCCGCGACTCCTGCCGGACGCCGGCCCGCTGAATCCCTGCATCCCGCTGGATGCCCAGCCTGCGCCCTCTGTCGGCCTCATATCCGGCCATCACTTCGGGCACAAAGTGCCTTGTCAGTATACTTATTACTTCCCTCGTGACGGGCGTACCTTCTGCCACCAGTATCGAACCGGTTTTGGCATAAACATCATTCATTATGATCATGCCCTCACGCAAACGATCTACAGAAACTCTCAAACTCGCCATAAGTAATCCCTCTCACAACCTGTATCCGCGCGCCGGCAAAACAAACCGTGCCGGCGCACATCCGCAACTTTTTGTCATATCGCAGCATTCTGCCCGCTTCTTCCGTCTAAATCAGCCTGTAAATCAACACTGCAATCAGAACACCGATAATGCCTGCAATCGTTATCCTGATCGATAATCCAAATGTGAGAACCAAAATTCCAAGGTCAAGTACAATCGGGCTGGCCAGGCCAAAACTCTTCCCATAATCAAGCCATCCCAGACCGGAAATGCCGGATGCAAGATTTCCGATAAAACCGCCCAGCACAATTCCGGAGAGCAGCAGCAAAAACAACCCCCAGTTATTTTTTCCGACAACTCCTCTGCTCATTTATAACCTCCATGTTTCTCTCCATATCTCCCAATTTTTCATTTTATCACAAAAGAACAAAAAACTGTATATCTTTTTTGAAATCAATACAGTTCATTCATATTCAATGCCGATCATCGTAAGCCCGTGAGCCGGCGCCGTGGGGCCTGCCGCGCTCCGGTCGCACGCATTTAAAATGATCTCTATCTGCTCCGGCGCAAGCGCCCCGCTTCCGACACGAATCAATGTTCCCGCAATGATGCGGACCATGTTATACAAAAAACCGCTTCCGGTCACGCGGATGACGATGACATTCCCCGCCCTTTCCACTTTACATGCATAGATCGTGCGCACAAAATTCTCCGCCTGCGTGTGAATCGAACAGAAGCTTCTGAAATCATGCTCCCCTTCCAGGCAGACAGCGGCCTGCTGCATTTTCTCCACATCAAGCGGATGATGGTAAAAATACGTGTCCAGCCGCCTCGTCGGCTGCCGGAATGTATGGTTTAAAATCCGGTACTCATATGTCTTCCTGCTGCCCTGATATCTCGGATGCCAGTCCAGGGATACCTCGCACGAATCCTGCACGACAATATCCTCCGGAAGCCTCCTGTTTACGGCAAACGAAATCTTTTCTGCCGGCATTCTCGTTTCCGTGTCAAAAACAGCCACATTCCCCAGTGAATGCACACCTGAATCCGTTCTCGATGCTCCTGTCACCACAATCTGTTCCGAAAGCAGCGCCGAGAGCTCCCGGTTCAGCACTTCCTCCACCGTGATACCGTTCGGCTGCACCTGCCACCCCCGATAGTTCGTCCCGTCATATGCCACAACCAGCTTCACACGCTTCAACGTTTTTCTCCCTCTCACACCATATCACATCGGCCAGCGCAGAAATGTCCTGCATAAAAGAATCAGCACAAGATATACCAGAACCGTCACATAAGCCAGACGGTCACGCCTCTCATAGCGCAGCGGCTTCATCTTTGTCCGGCCTTGCCCGCCGTTGTAGCAACGCGCCTCCATCGCCATCGCCAGATCATCCGCGCGGCGGAAGGCAGACACAAACAGGGGCACCAGAAGCGGAATCATGCTCTTTACCTTTTTTAAAAGATTTCCGCTCTCAAAATCGGCGCCGCGCGCCATCTGCGCTTTCATAATCTTATCTGTCTCCTCGATCAGAATCGGAATAAACCGCAGCGCAATCGACATCATCATGGCAATCGCATGAACCGGAACGCCGATTCTGCTAAACGGCATCAGCGATTTCTCCAGACCGTCCGTAAGCTGGTTTGGCGTCGTCGTCAATGTCATAATTGATGTTCCGAGAATCAGATAAGTCAGCCGGATCGCCATCAACGCCGCATTTTTTATTCCCTCCCACGTAACCTTCAATACCCAGAAGGAAAAAAGCGGCTCGCCCGGCGTCAGAAACAGATTAAAAACCGCCGTAATCAGCATCAGAATCAGAATGGCCTTAAGTCCTTTGACCATAAAGCGAAACGGCACTTTCGACCCTTTTATCACGCCGACGAGAAACGCCGTGGCGAGAAGAAGCGCAGCGATTCCCCGAAAACAGAACAGGGAAATAATATAAATCAGTGTGCCAAATAATTTTACTCTCGGATCCAGCTTATGAATGACGGAATCCGCCGGATAATACTGTCCCAGTGTGATATCTCTTAACATACCATTCTCCCATCCATGACGGCGTCAAAACCTATTCTCCGGTATAAAAATCCCGGCTCTCCGCGCCCACTCCGGTCAGAGCTTCGACAAGGCTCGCCCGTGCCTCCTCCACCGTCGTTGCCTCCGTGTTTACGGAAAGCCCCCGCTCCTTTAATTCATGCATCAGATAAGTAACCTGTGGTGCGGCAAGACCGATCTTCTCCAGTTCTTTGTAGTGTGCAAACACGTTCCTGGGCGTATCGTCAAACATGACCTCACCGTGATTCATCACAATAATGCGCTGCACATACCTGGCGACGTCCTCCATGCTGTGCGAAACAAGAATCACGGTAATCCCCCTCTCTCTGTGCATCCGCGCTATCAGATCAAGAATTTCATCACGCCCTGCCGGGTCCAGCCCCGCCGTCGGCTCATCCAGAATCAGAACCTCCGGCTTCATCGCAAGCACTCCGGCAATCGCTACACGCCGTTTCTGCCCCCCCGAGAGATCAAACGGCGACTGATAATAAAGCTCTTCGGGAAAACCGACATTCCGAAGCGCTTCAAATGCCCGCAGCCCCGCTTCCTCCGACGTGAGCCCCTGATTTTTCGGGCCGAAGCACACGTCGTCAAAAATCGTCGTCTCAAAGAGCTGATGTTCCGGATACTGAAACACCAGCCCTACCCGGTTGCGAAGCTCCCTCAGATCAAAATCGTCGTCATAGATGTCCTGCCCGTGGAAGTAAATGGCGCCGGAAGTTGCCCGGATCAGCCCGTTCAGATGCTGGATCAGCGTAGATTTTCCGGAACCGGTGTGCCCGATGATTCCGATAAACTGTCCGGCTCTGATCTCAAGGCTTATGTCTTTTAACGCCTGTATCTGATACGCCGTCTCTTCACTGTATACATAATTCACCTTATCCAAAAGAATGGAGCTGTTTTCAATCATCTGCATATTCCTTTCCGCCTGGGCGGCATCCTATATCTGCGCAGCTTTCAGAATCGCATCCACCAGCTCTTCCCGGCGCAGCACTCCCAGAGGAACATCCACCCCCGACTGCCGCAGCATGTCTGCAAGAATGGTGATCTGAGGCACATCCAGCCGGTATTCCCTGAGTTTCCCGACCTGCGAAAAAATCTCACGGGGCGTCCCCTGCATCACAACCTTTCCCCGGTCCATGACAAAGACACGGTCTGCATCCACAACTTCTTCCATATAATGCGTGATCAGCAGAATGGTGACGCCCGCTTTCCGGTTCAGTTCGTGCGCCGTGCGGATGACATCCTTCCTCCCGTCCGGATCCAGCATCGCCGTCGGTTCATCCAGTACAATACATCTGGGCTGCATTGCCATAACCCCGGCGATCGCCACGCGCTGTTTCTGCCCTCCGGAGAGCTTGTTTGGAGAATGGCTGCGATATTTGAGCATCCCTACTGCACGCAGACTCTCTTCCACGCGCTGCCAGATCTCTCCTGTCGGCACACCAATATTTTCCGGGCCGAACCCTACATCTTCCTCCACGACGCTGGCGATAATCTGATTGTCCGGATTCTGGAAAACCATCCCGGCGGACTGACGAACGGGAAAAATATTCTCCTCCACAGAGACATCCTTCCCGTCTACCACAAGCGAGCCCTCCGATGCCGTCAGAAGCGCGTTGATGTGCTTCGCCAGCGTCGACTTTCCGGAACCATTATGCCCCAGAATCGCGATAAACTCCCCCGGCTTCACATCCAGATCTATGTGATCGAGCGCCGTGGTAATCGACTCCACATTTCCTTCCTCGTCGCGCCGGATATATTCATGAACCAATTTTCTGGCTTTGATCATACTATCTCTTTTCCTCCCAGCTTAACCGGTGCAGTGCTCCTTCCCGTTTCATATGGGCAAATCCGTTCTGCCGGAGCGCCTCATAGAGCACAATCGCCACCGAATTGGACAGATTTAAGGAACGCGTATCGCCCACCATCGGAATGCGCACACATTCATCGGGATGCTCTTTTAAAATTTCTTCGGGAATCCCGGCGCTCTCCCTGCCAAACAGTATATAACAGCCCGGCTCATACGATACCTCGGTATACACATGTCTGGCCTTCGTCGTCGCCATATAGATTTTCGCTCCCGCATTCTTTACACAAAATTCCTGCCAGTCCGTATAAATTGCGACGTCAAGATCCTTCCAGTAATCCAGCCCCGCACGCCGGATCGACTTTTCGTCCAGCTTAAAACCCAGCGGTTCGATCAGGTGAAGCTTCGCGTCCGCCGCCACACATGTTCTGCCTATATTCCCGGTATTCGCCGGGATTTCCGGCTCCAGCAGCACAATATTAAATTCCGCCATCTCTGCTCTCATCTCCCCCGGCGCGAAGCTGCAGCACAAACGCCTCAATCCGGTCAAACGCTTTCTTTAACACATTCAGCGAATATGCATAGGAAATCCGCACAAAGCCTTCGCCGCCCTCGCCAAACGCCGTGCCTGGCACGACAGCTACCTTCTGCGCGCGCAACAGCTCCTCCACAAATTCTTCAGAAGTCATGCCAAATTCTCTGATACATGGAAAAACATAAAACGCACCAAACGGCTCGAAGCATTCCAGCCTCATTTCCTTCAGCCGCTGCAGGAGATAACGGCGTCTTCCGTTATATTCTTCCCGCATCTTAGCGACGTCCTCATCTCCGTTCTGCAGCGCATCCACCGCCGCATACTGACTTGTCGTCGGCGCACACATAATCGCATACTGATGAATTTTCAGCATCTGGCTGATGATCAGCTTCGGCCCGCAGGCATACCCCAGCCGCCATCCCGTCATGGAATGGGATTTTGAAAAACCATTGATCACGATGGTACGCTCCCGCATTCCCGGCAGCGACGCGATCGAGATATGACGTTCCAGATATGTCAGCTCTGCGTAAATCTCATCGCTGATTACAAACAGATCATGCTTTTTTACAACCTCTGCGACCGCTTCCAGATCGGCCCGCTCCATCACCGCGCCCGTCGGATTGTTTGGAAACGGAAGCACTAAAATCTTCGTCCTCGGCGTGATGGCGGCTTCCAGCTGCTCCGCCGTCAGCCGGAACTCGTGCTCTGCCCTCAGCTCAATTACAACCGGATTTCCGTTTGCCAGAACGGCGCACGGCAGATAAGAAACATAGCTGGGCTGTGGAATGAGTACCTCATCCCCCGGGTCCAGCATGGCCCGCATGGCCAGGTCGATCGCCTCGCTGCCGCCGACCGTCACAAGAATTTCATCATTATAATCATAAGAGATGCCGTAACGTCTTGTCAGATATTTGTCAATTTCTATTTTCAGCTCTTTTAATCCGGCATTGGAGGTATAGCAGGTCCTTCCTTTTTCCAGGGAATAAATCGCCTCGTCACGGATATGCCACGGCGTGTCAAAATCCGGCTCTCCGACGCCTAAGGATATCCCGTCTTTCATCTCGCCCACAATATCAAAATATTTGCGGATTCCCGACGGCTGAATCGTAGCGATGGTCTTTGATAAAGGATTTCTCATGGTATCATCTGTATCCTTTCATCTTTTTTCGGTTCCGCAATCACCGTGCCGTGGTCCTTATACTTTTTCAGAATAAAATTCGTTTTTGTACTTAAAACCGAATCAAGCGCAGAAAGCTTTTCAGAGACAAACTGAGATACCTCGCGCAGTGTTTTTCCCTCAATCGTCACCATAAAGTCAAAACCACCCGAAATCAGGTACACGGAGTTGACTTCCGGATAATTGTAAATGCGTTCCGCGACCTTGTCAAACCCCATCCCGCGCTGCGGCGTCACACGAACCTCAATCATCGCCGTCACCTTTTCCAGTCCGACTTTGTCCCAGTCAATGATCGTGTGATAACCACAGATCACATGCTCCTCTTCCATCCGCTCCATTTCGTTGAGCACCGCAGCCTCATCGACGCCCAGAACGACTGCCAGTTCGCGCAGATCAATCCGGCTGTTTTTTTCGATAAAAGTCAAAATCTTCTCCCGCATCATTTCACGTTCCTTTCCTGTCTGCTACCCTGTTTTTACGCTCACACCTTATATAATTCGTCTGTTCTGGGAGGCTCCAGAAACCGTTTTTCCCCGTCATTCCAGAGAATACGGTCATTCCCCTCCGTCACCTTTCCGATGACAACGGCCGGAACCCCGGCTTTTTCTATCTCCCGCACAAGCCCGTTTCCGTCGAACGACGCCATCAGCATGGAGCCGCTGGATATAAGCTGATAGGGGTTTATCCCAAAAAACTCACAGACTTCGACCGTCTCCTGGCGGATCGGAATTTTTTTCAGATCGATCTCAAGCCCGACGCCGGACGCCTCCGCCATCTCCCATAGCGCCCCGAAAATACCTCCCTCCGTCACGTCGTGCATCGCTCCGACGCCAGCTGAAACGGCGGCCGACGCCTCCGGAAGTACAGACAGATATTCATCCAGCCCCCGTGCTTTCGCAATAAACGATGCCGAAAAACGGGTCAGAAGTCCGGCTTCCTTTTCCTTTGCAAGAATAGAGGTTCCCTCGATACCGATCCACTTTGTCACGACCACATCCATTCCCGGTCGTGCCCCACCCGTGGTGATCACATGACCGTCCTTTACCTTACCGACGCCACACACCATCATCACCGGCTGCTTTACGACAGCCGTCACCTCCGTGTGGCCGCCTATCACCTGCACCCGCGCCTTTGCACAGGCCGCCTCGGTCTGCTCCATAATCTCTTTCAGCTCCGCCTCCTGCGTATCCTCCGGCAAAAGCAGTGTCAGAAGAACACCTACCGGCTCGGCGCCCGCGCTGGCCAGATCGTTTACCGTGACCTGAATCGAGAGCATGCCGATATCCGCCGCAGTCCCGGTGATCGGATCTGCCGACATCACAAGCGTCTCGTTCTCCGCAAGCTTTATTGCGGCACAGTCCTCACCCACACCGGCTCCCAGTATCACCTCAGGCCTTCTCGTCCGGATCTGACGCAGTACAGAACGCTTCAGCACGCTTTCCGGTACTTTTCCTATCTTCATCATTTCCTCCATACCGGCAGGGCTGCCTCATGAAAAAGGCAGCCCTGCTGTTTTGTCACGCTAAATTTGTAATCCGTCATCCACACCTGTTTCCCGGTCTACTGCACGGGCTGCTGCTCCGGCACAGGCTGTTGTTCCGGCACGGGCTGCTGCTCTGCCGGGGGCTGCTGCTCCGGATTAAGGGTCGGAGCCACACCAGCCGCACAGGACGCCGCAGCGGCCCGGATGGCAGCTTCATCCCCACTTGCAATCACGGCTCCCATCACCGCCGAGATATTGGGGTCTGCCGACGCTGTCCCCACTCTTATAATCCGCGGGGAAGTCCGGTAGCTGCTCTTGTTAAAAATCTCGCGGCTTTCCTCTGCGCCGTCCACCGTCACAATTTTCCACAGTCTCGCCACATAACCGGTATGCGCTCCCTGTGCCACCGCAATATAGCCGGCCGGATCTCCCGTCGCCACAAACTGTGTCGGCGGATCCTGGCGCGAGACCACCTCGCTCTCATAGGAAACTTTTCGATTTGAAGGCCTCTGCTCCTCCCCGAAAACATTAAATCCGACGCTTTTCCCTTCAATGTATGCCTCAATATAAATCGGAACATCCTGATTATTCACAAACTTCAGATCCTTGTAATCCCCTGCGATCGCCGCGTCCATCGACGGCTGTACATAAGTGACAATCATCGAATGATTCGACCGCTCCGTGACCTCAAGCTCCGCCAGAATCACGGCATTGTACAGTGTCGTCGATATCTGACAGACACCGCCGCCGTAAGACTCTACCGTCTGCCCGTTTTCATAGGAGGGCGCCGGCTGATATCCGTTTGACGCATTGAGCGGCCCGATCGTCTGTGCCACGGAAAATTCTTCTCCGGGATACAAAAGCGTTCCGTCGATCTTTCCGGCTGCCACCTCAATATTGGTACAGCGGTTCCGCCCCGAATCGCCATAACTCGTCTGAAACGAGCCAAGAACATCTTTGATCTTTGACAATTCCTCTTTTGCCCCGCGCGGCTCCACAATCTCCGCGGCCAGTTCTACCTGCGCGCTGCCTCCGTCCCAGCCGTCATTGATAAAATCCCGGATAACCTGCGTGGAAGCCGCCGTATCCACCTCGATCCCCTGGGCACCCTCGATAAAACGGAATGCACCGTTTTCGCGCACCAGCCCGTTATCGACAGCTTCCTGATTTAAATCTTCCACATTTTCCTCCAGAAGCTCTCTCACCATCGCCGCGTCGACTTCCAGCGACAACGGGATCTTTTTATCTCCATATTCGAGATCCTTTTTATCCTTGTAACGTTTGATCAGGTTGCCGCTTCTGCCGACGTCCACCGCCTGCCGTATAACATTCGGATTCGTAAAACTGACCCCCAGCTCCGACGCCTTTGCCTGTATGTTCTTATTTCCGACGGAAAGCGTAAACACCGCATTTCCCGCCTCCGATACATAGCGGTCAACGGCTGCCTGCGCTTCTGCTTCTGTCATTCCTCCGACATGAATGCTTCCGATGTACACGCGCTCCGCAATCCGCTCTTCCTCCGCGGCTTTTACCCCGGCAGGATTTCCAAATGCCAGGCACGCCGCTGCGGCCAGGCAGGAAAGTGCTATGATCGTTTTATACTTTCTCATATTTCCCTCCATCATGCACACTCTTTTACACCAGCTTCTTAAATATCTACAGATATATGCAGATGGATATCTGCATATACTTGCTTCAATATTCTATCATAATCGCCCTATTTTTCAAGATGCATACGTACAAATTAAATTGACTCCGACCGTTATTTTTAGTATATTTTACATGAAAGCCGCAAGTACGGTCGTAAGCAGCATTGCGCCGACAAGAAGAATGACAATGATTGCCATTAATTTTCTGTTTTTCTTTTTGCTGAAATCGTACATTTTTTCTCCGTTTCTGCACAGCTTTTATGTGATCAGATCTGCGGTTGCTGTGCGGACGCAGATCTGCGGCTGGCAGAATCAGAATCTTTCAACCGTTGCTTTATTTCTCTTTTTATGGAAAGGACTACTATATGATATTTTTAGGTATTTTTGTGTTCCTCGTTTTTCTGCTGGCTTATTATCGCAAACGAAGCACCAGAAAACAGTCGGACGTCGAAACACAGTTCTGGAACCGTGAAAATCTGGCGAACCAGACGCGCCGCCAGGATATCAGCGGCCTACCCTATCTTAACATACCTCTGGAGACATTTCCAATAGGTAATTTTGACAATGACAGAATAAAAGAAGCCGAAAAAAAACTGCTCGCGCTCTCAGAAAGAAAAATCCTTAACCTGGGCGGCCAGACCAACACGGACTTAAAGCTTCTCTACGGGGCTGCAAATCTGCCGCTGCTCTCGGAATACGACGCAAACTTTACCGAGCTTTGCCGCACCCTCGTTTTCTATGCGGAGGCGCTCTCTGCGCTCTCCCTGGATGCCGAGGCACGGATCGTCCTGGAATACGGCATTTCCTGCGGCTCGGATGTCAGCCGCAATTATCTGCTCCTCGCAGAACTTTATCTGAAACAAGGCGACCGCCAGGCGGTCGAACGCCTTATTTTGCACGCCGAAAAACTGACTTCTCCGATGAAGGCTTCTATTTTAAGAAGGCTGCACGATCTCTCCGGAAGCGTAAGCGCTGAAACGTAAGCACCTCTAAGTCTGCGGCAGTTTTCCATAGATAAAAATCCACTGGTCCACAAGCCGCGAGACCTCGCTCCTTGTCATTTCATCCAGTCTTTCCGGAACTGCAAGCTTAAAATGCGCCGCATACCGGCGGAGATATGTTTTCTGCCGCTCTGTGGCCGGTGTCTGCCGCTTCACCTGGCAGGAAAGCGGTTTTGGTATAAATGCTTCCTCCGCCTCCCTGCCAAACCGCTCTTTTAACTTTTCAAAAATCTGCCACGTCTCCCACGCATCGTCGAGAGCCCGATGGGCGTTCCGGCGCTCGACTGCAAAAAAAACACACAGACTGGCCAGATCTTTTTTCTCCTCTTTCGGAAGAAATTTCCGCGCCAGCTTCAGTGTATCGGCCGCCGTCCGCTCAAACGGAAACCGGTGATTTACCGCCCACTGTTTCAGAAAACCATAATCAAAAATAATATTCTGACCCACAAGAACATCGTCCCCAAGAAACGCAAAAAATTCTGCCATCGCCTCCTCCGGATCCCGCCCGGCCTCCGCCATCTCATTTGTAATACCCGTGAGCTTCTCAATCTCTTCCGTCAGACGAATCCCGGGCCGAAGCAGCGCCGTACAGACGTCCTCTGCCCTCCCGCCGCGCACACGCACTGCTCCCGTCTCAAGAATTTTATCCTGTTTTATATTCAGCCCCGTCATTTCCAGATCGATAACCACATAATCTTCCAGCACATTTCCTCCCCGCCGGTCTGTCTCCTCCCGGCTTTCATTGTTTTTCCTCACCCATTGTGCAGCACACAGATCGCTGCCTGGCGGCTGACCGGATCCCTCCGGTTATAATCAAACAAAAGGTAAAACGGCTCTGCCTCTCTCTTTGGGATCTGCCTGCGCATCTCCTCCTCTTCATCTGAAAAACGATAGAAAAACCGTTCGATGTGAGTCTGTTTACCGTTCCGGCAATATCGCCTTGTCAGCTCTCTCCATTCCGACACATCCGCAGCCCAGGACGGACGACTTTTTATATTTTCACGCGCATACAGATCGTAAATAAGGCTCTCCCGTATCACTTCCATGACTTCCGGTGCGTACTCTGCGGTAAATTCCAGCAGAATCTCTGCCCTTCTCAGCCTTGAATGACTTACCGCAAAATACCCCCGCTCCTCATAAAACAATCCCAGCGATTCATAAAAAGCAAATGCACTCTGAAACCGCGGCGCGAGTATCCTTTCCGTCATCTCATACTGCCCGCTGTTATAGCAGACCTCCAGCATTTCCTCCGCGCGCTTAAGCCGGATGATTTCGGGATAATCCAGCCAGTCTGTCCGCAGCACCTCATAAGGCGGGGTGTCCCTGTAAAGAAGTCCGTATTTCTCTGCACGCGCGCGCATCCCCGAGCCTTTGAGCACTTTTAAAAATCCAAGCTGAAGCTGGTCGGGACGCAGCGCATAAACCTTGTTAAAAGACGCCGCAAAAGATTCATAGTCTTCATAAGGAAGACCCGCGATCAGATCCAGATGCACGTGAATGTTTTTTCCACGGCGAATACGTCTGACTGCGTCCGCAAGCCGTTTTAAGTCCGTTTTTCGCTCTACTTCCGCCAACGTCGCCATATTGGCAGACTGCACGCCGATCTCAAGCTGTACCTGCCCGGGGCGCATCTGCTCCAGCAGTAAAAACTCTTCCTCCGTCAGGAGGTCCGCCGCGATTTCAAAATGAAAATTTGTGACTCCATTGTCATTCTCCAGAAGAAAACGCCAGATCTCCTCTGTGCGGTCGTGCCTGCAATTAAATGTGCGGTCCACAAATTTCACCTGCGGTACGTTTTGCTCCAGAAAAAACGAAAGCTCCTCCCGGACCAGATTAAGGCTCCGGAAACGCAGGGTTTTGTCGAGGGACGAAAGACAGTAACTGCACGAAAACGGGCAGCCGCGTCCCGACTCGTAGTAAATAATCCGATGTTCAAAATCTGTATCGTCCTTGTAGTAAAACGGAAGTTCGTCCATCACAAGCGCTTCTCTGCCTCCGGTTTTCACGATCTTATCCTTCCGTCGGAAAAAGATTCCTCTGATCGCGTCCAGCCCCGTTCTGATTCCTGTGTAATATTCACACAGTTCAAAAAAAGTCTGCTCTCCTTCCCCCGCCATCACGCCGGTCACTTCCTCATGTTCCCGCAAAAATGCCTCTGCGTCGTAAGACACCTCTGGTCCGCCGACCCAGATCGGAACGTGCGGACACAGCTTGTGAAATTCCCGCGCCAGTTCCGTGACACAACCGATATTCCAGATGTAGCAGGAAAAACAGAGCACATCCGGTTCCTGTTCATAGACAGACGCCAGAATATCCTCCGTCCGGTGATTGATTGTATATTCTGCCACCCCGATACTGACAGGTGATGCCGATCCAAGGTGCTTCTTTGCGTATGCCCGCAGACTGTAAACCGCTGGATTTGAGTGAATATATTTTGCATTGACCGCTGTCAGTAAAATGTTCATAAAGACCTCCGGGCCGCGGGGCAGACTACTGCCGGCAGCCGCTCTCATGTATTTTCTCCCCCGATTATACCGCAGAAAAATAACAGATTCAATGACAATCCAAAAACCCCTTATCTGAATCTCGTCAGGATAAGGGGTCGCAATCTATTCCGCTTTTACTGCTTCTGTTTTATAAATAAATTTTACACTGCCGTTTACGCCGTCCGCGAGGCCCGCATAACTCTGATAATCATTCCCCGCATCCAGAACCGCCTGCATCCGGTTCATCAGCGGTGCGATATCTCCGTTGAATGTTTCCAGAATCCTTTCCATGCCTTCCTCGTTAAATTCCACGATACCGTCCGCAAGCCGTTGCGCGCCATCGTCAAGTGTTCCGATACCATTCGCGAGCGCCGTCGTGCCATCCGATATTTTATGCGCGCCGTCGTTTAATTTCATATTGTTTGCGACAAGCTGTGCCGCCCCCGCTGCAAGGCGGTCTGTTCCATCCTTTAACGCCGCGGCTCCGCTCCCAAGCATCCCTGCCTTTTCGTTGAGTACCCCAAGGCCTGCGTCCAGCGTCCCGAGACCACTCGCAAGACCAGATGCTCCTTCGTCCACCTGTGCACTTCCGTCTGACACCTGCTTCGCACCGCCGGAAACCTTCCCGGCCCCGGCTGCAAGGTTTCCGGCTCCCGTCACAAGCTCCCCGGCTCCCGCCGCAAGGTTTCCGGCTCCCGTCGCAAGCTCCCCGGCTCCCGCCGCAAGGTTTCCGGCCCCCGTCACAAGGTTTCCGGCCCCCGTCGCAAGCTCCCCGGCTCCCGCCGCAAGACCCGACGCCCCGGCCGCCGCTCCGTCGGCACCCTGTGAGAGCGCGTCAAGCCCCGCCACAAGATCTGCCGCTCCCGCCGCAAGCTCCCCGGCTCCGGTCTCTAAAGCGTTAAGCTGTGTCATCACATCGGGATCTGACAACTCCTGCTGTACCTGCCCGATCACCGTGATCGCCCCCAGCGCCGACTGCAACGCTTCTATTTTACCGTTGATCTCCGCAAGCTGTGCGGCTGCCGCCGCTGCCTGGTCTGCCGCTCCCGCTGCCGCGGCGTCGGCCATCGCCGTCTGACACTGGTCTCTTGCCGCCCGAAGCTGACCGAGCGCCCCTTCCATCTCCTCGCAGGTCGATACGCCGGCCTGGGCAAACAGCCCGTTTTTAGTCTGCTCAAGCTGTCCCCCCATTCCCTGTATTTTTCCGACCAGCATCCCGACGCCATCGTTTAAAGACGAAGCTCCGGCGGACAGCGCACCTGCCCCTGCAAGCGCATCCTTTGTCCCCTGTGCAAGAGACGTAACACCTTCCGAAAGGCTATTTGCCCCGGCAAGAAGATCACCGGCTCCCGCAGAGAGCGTTCCCGCTCCCGCATAGAGGTCATTGGCTCCCGCGGAAAGCGTACCGGCTCCCGCAGAAAGCTCATCGGCTCCCGCAGAAAGCGTCCCCGCACCTGCGAAAAGGTCGTCGGCTCCTGTGGAAAGCTCCGCCGCACCTTTGTACAGCTCACTGGCGCCTGCCTTTAAGCTTCCTGTCCCTTCCTTTAACGCAGCCGCTCCCTGCGCCGCGCTGGCAGAACCTTCTTTTAACTGACCGACGCCGCCTGTGAGTGCAGGAACGTTGTCTGTCAGCGACTGCACACCGCCCTGGAGCGTTCCGATTCCCTCCGCAAGCGAACTTGCACCGTCCGTATAATCCCGGATCCCGGATGCAAGCGTTCCAACGCCGTCCGAAAATTCTCCCATTTTCGATTTTAAGGTCCCTGTCCCGTCTGCCAGCTCTGCTGAACCGTTCTCAAGCTGACCCGCGGCATCTTCCAGTGTTTCAAAAGCTTCGCTCAGCGTCGATGTGTCTCCGCCGCCCTCGCGGCTCACAAAATCCGCCGCGTTCATCACGACCGTCATCGTCGTATTCAGCGAAAAATGTTCCACATCCGCCGTCACTTCAAAATACTCCGGAAAACGGATTTCTCCGTCAAAATCAGCTTCATTCACGTTAAGACTTTCCTTTAACCCCGGCATCGTATATCCGATAACCATACTGTTCTTTCCGTCTGCCATTACTTTTCCGTTTTCCACCTTAATATTCGAAAATTTCTCATCCAGTACCAGTCCGCTGACGGCCACGAACGGCACACAGACTTTCGTCTGTTTTCCGTCGATATCCATCTTTACTTTCTGATTGTTGGTGTAATCAAACCGGATTTTCACCTTTCCCGACTTTCCGGCGAGTTCTTCCGCCGTAATCTCTTTTCCGTCCAGATAGTAAGTGATCCGCTGGGAAACCGGAACCGGTCCGTCCGTATTTCCCCGGTAGAAAATATCGTTTCCCTCTGCCTTCCAGTCGATCCCGTCTCCATCCCTGGTGTAAGTCTCGTTTCCTTTGACATTCTCGATCTCTTTCAGACTTGACGTGTCCCTGATCGTATTTTTACCGTCACTATTGATCAGATGACTGGAAACAATGACTTCTTTTTCCTTGCCGGTGCTGTCTGTGATAACGTAGACCGTCTCCTCCTTCCCTACTTCTCTCTCTTCTGTCGAAATCCTCTCGCCAGCCGCCTCGTCAGACATACCGGCCGCCTTCACCGCCGAAACGGGAGCGCCCGCCAGCGCTACCACAAGAATACCTGCAACAATACGAATCACATATTTTTTTCTGAATTTCTTTTTTAACTCTGGTAACTTCATTTTTTCCCTCCATAATCTGACCTGCTTTATCACATTTATGAAACCGATGTCCGGCTCCCCGCCGACGAACGTTTTTCCATTTTCCGAAATCCAACACTGGTGGCGCAGATCAGCCGGTCAGATAACAAAAACATAGACGGCAGTACAAAAATAACCACGAACATACTGATAATGGCCCCGCGCGCCATCAGAGAACACAGCGAACTGATCATATCAATATTCGAGTATAACCCGACTCCGAATGTCGCCGCAAAAAAGCTCAGCGCACTGACCATCACGGACTGAATGGAGCCCTGCAGCGCCCATGTCACGGCCTCGCTCTTTTCCGCGCCGTTGCCGCGCGCTTTTTTATATTTATTTGTCATAAGGATGGCATAATCGACCGTCGCCCCGAGCTGTATCGTTCCGATGACGATGGACGCGATAAACGGAAGCGTTGTTCCGGTGAAAGCCGGGATCCCCATGTTGATAAAAATGGCAGATTCGATGACGGCGACCAGAATCACCGGAAGTGAGACCGATCTGAACACAAACGCGATAATCAGGAAAATCGCCCCGATGGAGACAATACTCACCGTCTTAAAATCCTCATCCGTAATCTCAATCAGATCTTTTGTACAGGGCGCCTCGCCGATAAGCATCGCCGTGCCATCATACTGTCTGATGATCCGGTTAAGTTCCTCACACTGAGCGTTCACTTCGTCCGATGCAACTGCGTACCCGGAGCTGACAAGGATCATCTGATAATCTCCGCTTATCATCCTCTCCCTGATATCGTCCGGTATTATCTCCCGCGGAATCCCGGGGCCGACCAGGGAATCAAAACCGACCGCCATTTTCACGCCGTCCACCTTTTTGATCTCCCGAAGCATCGCCCCGGTCTCCTTCGGCGGAAGCGCACTGTCAGCGATAATCATATGCGTCGCCCCCATCTGAAAGCTCTCATCCAGCTTCGCGTTCGCCCTGATGCTCTGCAGACTTTCAGGCAGCGTTCCCGCAAGGTCATAGTAGACATCCGTATGTGTGTATCCGTACACTGCCGGCCCCAGAACCGCCAGAAACGCGACGAGAAACCAAAGATAGTGGCGCGTCACCCATTCCGCGATTTTTCCCAGATCCGGAATGATGGCCCGATGCCTTGTCTTTTCAACCGCCCGGTCAAAAACGAGAATCATCGACGGCAGCACGGTGACACAGCAGATTACACCAAGAACAACGCCTTTTGCCATGACGATCCCCAGATCCATACCAAGCGTAAAACTCATAAAGCAGAGTGCGACAAACCCGGCGACCGTCGTGATCGAACTGCCGGCCACGGATATGATCGTGCCGGAGATCGCATGCGCCATCGCACGTTTTTTATCTCCGTCAAACCGTGCCTGCTGCTCCTCATAGCTGTGCCAGAGGAAAATGGAGTAATCCATTGTAACACCGAGCTGCAGAACAGCCGCCAGGGCCTGTGTTACGTAGGAAATCTCCCCCTGTATGCTGTTTGTGCCCAGATTATAGACGATCGCCATGCCAATGCTCAGCAGGAAAAACAGAGGCGCAATCGCACAATCCATTGTCAGCGACAACACCAGAACCGCCAGCGCAACAGCGATCAGCACATAAACCGGCGTTTCCTTGTCCGATAGATTTTTTGTGTCCGTGACGATCGCCGACATCCCGCTGACAAAACAGCGCTCTCCAGCCGTCTTCCTGATCTCCTCGATCGCGTTCATCGTCTCGTCGGCCGACATCGACGTATCAAAAAGCACTGCCAGCAGCGTGCTGCCCGCCTCTTTATTGTTAAAAAAATCGTAGACATCCTGCGGGAGCATCTCCATCGGAATGCTTAAATCAGCAAAAGAGTCATACCAGATTACCGATTTTACATGTGGTACTTCCTCCATGCGCTCCCGCATCTCCCGGATCTCTTTTGCCTCCATCCCCTCCACGACGCAGAATGAAAACGCCCCTGTTCCAAATTCTTCCAGAAGAATATCCTGCCCTTTCATGGTTTCGATGTCTTTTGGAAGATAGGTCAGAATATCGTAATTTACTCTCGTCCGCAGATATCCGATTCCGGCCGGAATCAAAAGCAGGATACTTAAAATCAGAATCGGCACCCTGCACTTTACAACGCCCTTTCCAAATTTAATCATCTCTTTCCACCTTTCCCTCGTTTCTTTTTCTGTATTGCACAAACCTATCTTAAAAAAAAAGATCGAATATGAAAATATTCAATCTTTTTCGTCTGTCGCATACAGGTATACATTTTCATGGAATTGTATATCCGAAACAACAAAAATATGGAATTGTATAGCAGCGTCCGCGCAATATCACATATCCGCAAGAATATCGTCCATCGAGCGCTTTATGATGTAATCATAAATCTCGGCCAGCTCCTTCGCCGTAATCGTCATGCCAGACTGAATCCACGTAATCGTTACATAGCACATGGACTGGGCATAATATTCGGCAATCCATTCCGGCGTCAGCCAGACAAACTTCTGCTCCCGCCCCTTCACCCTGTCTCTTATGACTTCCAGCAGAATCTGCCGCACGCAGTTCTGCGCAATGCTTCCGAAGGAATTTTGTCCCTCCAGTCTGCTCGCCATGGCGTAAAATTCTTTTTCCTTTTCAATGCTGGTAAACAACAGCACCAACGCCTCGTTTATCATTCCGTTCTGTATCAGCGGCGTGACCGGACCTAAGAGCTGTGTGGAAATAATCCATTCCAGCAGCTCATATTTGTCCTGGAAATGGTTGTAAAAAGTGGGCCGGATTACCCCCGCCTTATCTGTGATCTCTTTTATCGTGATCTTCTCAATCGGCTGTTTTACCGCCAGTTTCTTGAAACTCTCAGCCAGAAGTATGTCCATCTCACGCTTTCCTGTCATAATTCCCTCGTCTCATCCCACCCCGTCTGCTTCTTTTATCCGGACGGCTGTACCTCGTCAAATTCAACCGTGACGAAATATCCTTTCGGTGTTTCCCTGATGTCCACAACCGTCCCTTCTTTTGACTGAATGCGCTCACTCACCGCATAGTTTGCCGACATCGCATACGCTTTCCCCAGTGTATAATAATAGGACGAGGGCAGCCTGCCCTCCGTCACCGGAAGCACTTCTCCGATCTCAAGAAGACCGGTGCGCTCCATCTTAAATGCTTCCCGTCTCATCCCTTGCTCCCGTCTTCCTCATCGTCCGTCTCTTCCTCCACTTCCTTATACTCGACGTCTACGGCCCGCGCTTCCTCCGCCACAGCTTTCGCCGTCCGGACAGCCATCGTTATAATCCACAGATCGGAAATTCCGTCGTACAGCAGAGCGACGCCGATCAGCCGCACCGCAAACGTCACGATTCCAAATGCCTTGACGATACAGAGCACGCCAAAGATCAGGCCAATCGCCGCTGCAATCAGCATGCCCCACCATTTCTCATAGTGATTGCCCCTGATCTCAAGCGCAAGCTTTAAATCCTGAAGACTGTGAATCACCAGAATCACACCGATCACAATCGGTATCAGACTGACGATACTCTCCGGTTTCATAAAAATCCAGACGCCCACCAGAAGCACAACGAGCCCTAAAATCCCGGAAAACGGATGGGCCATCCGATTTGTAAAATAAGAAATCAGATTCACCGCACCCATGATAATCAGCCCCGATGCCAGCACCCTGCAGAACAGATCGATCGTCTTCTGCGGCCAGAACAAAATAACGACCCCCATCACAACGCATAACACTGCGGACAAAATAAGATCCGCCTTTATCCTTTTTAATGTTTCCTTCATCGTCCCACACTCCCTATCGATTTTTTATTCACCGTCGTTACTGGTATTCCCACCCCTTTTCCGGAAATACGCGAAAATGGTACAGACAGTAATCCTACTATACCATGTTTTCACGGCAGATTCAAGAATGCCTTGACAGCCGTATTTACTTTCATTAGACTTTTTCTTGTGGAGGATTCATATGGGAAAAGAACAAAAAACCAATGCGATGCGCATTCTTGACAGCGCAAAAATACCTTACAAAGCGATTCAGTATGAATGCGACGAATTTATCGACGGTCTGCACACCGCACAAATCACCGGCGCTCCTGTGGAGCAGTCTTTTAAGACACTTATTCTTCAGGGAAAAACGAAACACTATTATGTCTTTGTCATCCCTGTGGCCGATGAAATTGATCTGAAGGCTGCGGCAAAAGCGGTCGGCGAAAAATCCGTGGAAATGCTTCCCGTAAAAGAGATTACGGCCGTCACCGGTTATGTGCGCGGCGGCTGCTCGCCTCTGGGCATGAAAAAGGCATTTCCGACTATTCTGCAGCAAGACGCCGCTTCCTTTGACACCATTTACATCAGTGGCGGACGCGTCGGAACCACAATCACCCTCGCGCCGGACGATCTGCTCCGGGCTGCGCGCGCAGTCTATGCTGACGTCGTCCGGAAATGACGCCGATTTCCATAACCGTAAGATAAGGCGGGAATTTAAGCAAAGCATGAAAGAGGTGTATCGTGGACAAAAAATTATCTGAAATGAGTTTAGAAGAACTCTGGCAGTTGTTTCCCATTTTCCTGACAGAGCACCGCAGCTGCTGGAAAGACTGGTATGCCGATGAAAAAGCGGTTCTGGAGAAAACCATCCCCCAGGCCGTCAGAATCAGCCATATCGGAAGTACGGCGGTCCGTACCATATGGGCCAAACCGATTATTGACATTCTTATAGAAGTCTCTGAGGATTGCGATCTGACCGCTGTCAGAGACCTCCTGAAAGACGGCTATATCTGTATGAGCCAGAGCGCCGACAGGCTGTCTTTCAACAAAGGATATACGCAGGAAGGTTTTTCCGAAAAGGTCTTTCATCTGCATTTCAGATACATGGGAGATCATGATGAATTGTACTTTCGGGATTACCTTATAGAACATCCGTCCGTCGCCCGCGAATATGAAAAATTAAAACGGATGCTGTGGAAAAAATTTGAGCATGACAGAGATGGCTATACGAACGCAAAAGCATGGTTTGTCCAGAAATATACGAACGAGGCGAAGCTGAAATATAAAGACTGGTACGGAATCGAGACTGCCACACGATGACTGGCTGCCAGATTGTACCGACCTTCCACGGCTCCTTACGTCTCTTCCGGAAAGTCCGCGCATCCCTGATCTGCTGGAAACTGCAGACTTCAGAAACAAAAACCGGGGCAGCGCCGTCTGCCGCACAATCGAGAAAACAGTGGGCGCAGAGCTGCGTCGACCGTTCAGAAAGAAAGGACGACATATGAAACTATTTGTGATAAACGGAAGCCCCAGAGGAAACAGGAGCAACACCTACAAGCTGACAAAAGCTTTTCTCTCCGGGATGAAAGAGAGCGCGGATGCCGCAGGAGAAGCTTTCGAGCTCGAGGAAATCCAGATAAACCAGCTGGAAATACGTCCCTGTCTCGGCTGTTTTTCCTGCTGGAGCAGGACGCCCGGAAACTGCTGTATCCACGATGACATGCGTGACGTTATCCAGAAGCTGTTGTGGGCGGACATCACCATATGGAGCTTTCCTCTTTACTACTTTACCGTGCCGGGCGGACTGAAAAATCTGATCGACCGCCAGCTTCCCATGCAGCTCCCCTTTATGACGGAAAACAAAAAGCAGACCGGCAACGGAAGCCATCCGTCCAGATATGATATGAGCGGAAAAAAAACGGTCGTTATCTCTACCTGCGGATTCTATACGGCAGAGGGAAATTATGACGGGGTATACAGCCTGTTCGATCATACCTGCGGCAGAGACGGCTATACCGCCATTTTCTGCGGACAGGGTGAACTGTTCCGTGTACCGGATTTATCCCAGAGAACCGATCAGTATCTGCACTTTGTCCGGAAAGCAGGAAGCGAATATTTTTCCGGCAATATCCTGCCGGAGACAAGATCTGAACTCTGCCGGCTTTTATATCCAAAAGAGACGTTTGAGGCCTGGGCAGATTTAAGCTGGGGAATCGACCCGCAAAGCGGGGAAAAAGAGTCCGACGCCCTGACTTTTACCAGACAGATGGCAGTGCTCTACCGCAGGGAAAACTACCCCGGCAGGGACCAGGTGCTGGAAATATACTATACAGACATCGATGAATGTTATCAGATCGTGATGGGAAAAGAGGGCAGCCGGGTTGTCACAGACGGCTCCATGACCGCTACCACCAGAATCGAAACGCCCCTTCCCGTATGGCGTTCAATCGGAGCCGGGGAAATCCGCGGAGATGAAGCACTGATGCAGCATCTCTACAAGGTAAAAGGCGATTTTAACCTGATGTTGAAATGGGACGACTATTTTGGAGGGCTAAAAGGCAGTGCAGACGAAACCGGACAGCCGCCGGACACCGGAGCCTCGCAAACCACCGGAGCCGCCGCAGAAATACACATTCCTCCCAAAAGCACCAGCATGAACATCCTGCTGCTCCCCTGGATCACGTTCTGGGTATCCGCAGCGATCGACAGCTACGGCGGAAGTCTTATCAGCATCTGTGTCTGCGCGCTCGTCCCTCTGCTCTTTTATCCAAACAAAAAGACATTGTATGACGTTTTAAGCGGACCAATGATTGTCTTATGTTCCATGGCGCTCATGCTCGGCGTATCCGGCCGGATTGTCATTCCGCTGTCGTATCTGGCATTCGGCGTTATGTGGATCGCGTCCTGTTTTGTAAAAATACCGCTCACGGCGCACTATTCCATGAATAACTACAACGGACCGGATGCACTAAAAAATCCGCTTTTTATAAAAACAAACCGGATTCTGACATTCTTATGGGGAATTTTATATCTGCTGACGCCCGTCTGGACCTATGCCCTTATGGGAACGACGATGCGGCCCTATACAGGCGCCATCAATTCTGCTGCACCAATCCTGATGGGCGCTTTTACCGTATGGTTCCAGAAATGGTATCCTGCAAAAGTGGCAGGGGGCGAATAAAATACCATTCGCACACACCGTTTTGCCGGTATGACTTCCGGTACCGGTTTCTTTGCCATTCCGGGGTGAGCGATCGCCGGATACCGCGCGATCATCCCACCCCGGGAAATACCCTGCCACTCCTTTTACGATGCTCTGTCCCATCACCAGGCCTTAGAGCGTCACCAGAACCTTCTCTGCCGTACCAGAAAGAGGCCTGATCAATCTGTTCTGCCGATACCGATTGTGTTCCAGAACGTCGCTGCACTCACGGACTAAAATGACACGACATTGTGAGGCTTCGCCTCCTGGTCAATCTCTTTCCAGCGGCTCTTCACCGAAGCAAAGCTTGCCCAGATCGCAAGCCCATAGCCGATCACTAAGTCTTTTGCCACCTCGCCAGCCACTTCTGATTCCTGCAGAAATGCCGGGACGAGTGCGAAAGAATCAGCCAGCGTAAGGCCGTACATGCCGCCCAGTTCTCTGAAAATGACGATTCCCAGCGAGACAAACTCCGCTCCGGCAATCATCAGACACGAGAGCAGAACACAGATAACAATTCCTGCCTTTGACAAATTCCTTCCGAGCAGCTCATACCCTTTCATGCCGCAGAAAACAATCGCGTAACCTGCGATTCCGGCGATAAATCCCGCCTGACCGATAAGAATCCATAATACCGTCCCGATCAGTACGCCGAATATAGCCCCGATCAGGCCGAGCAGAATATTTTCCTTCCTCTTAACCCCTCCCGTCAGCTGCGAAAGGCAGCCGGCACACAGCAGGGCAGGCGCCCCGTCCACTGCCGCCGCACGCAGAAGCGATACGTTTTTACAGTGTGTACAGCAATTATGTAATCCAAATTCCGCACACTTTGAAGTGAGTTCGGAAATTACGATTGTCAGGTTTTCCTTATCTTCCTGCTCCCTGGACGCTACATGAACGGAAACCATATTCATCCCGTTATATCCCGCATACTGTATAAAAGAATGCCTCTGCTGCAGCATACCTAAATATTCCAGAAGCCGCTCCTTACCGCCGCTTCGCTCCACATCCGCATGCAGTTGTATCCGGAACTGATCTTCCGCCATCACCGGAATGATCAGCAGTGCAATGCCATTGCAGGCCCCGTGCATCACGTTTTGTTCTCTCTCGAACACGAAGCCGTCCGGTACAACATTTCCCATCTGTACGTTCATATTTTTCCTCCATTCCGAAAGCGTTTTTCACCAGACTGTCCTGCAGTCACACGCTTTCGGCATTATTGTACCACCGTAAACTGCATATGGCAATCCATTAATATTCCGCAAACAACGGTGTGGACAGATACCGGTCGCCGGAATCCGGCAGAAGCGCCACAATCGTTTTCCCCTTATTCTCCGGTCTCTTTGCAAGCACAACAGCCGCAGCCAGCGCCGCGCCGGACGAAATACCAGTCAGAATACCCTCGCTCACGGCAAACGCCTTTCCCTGCGCAAACGCCTCTTCATTTTCGACCGTGATCACCTCGTCATATACCTTCGTATCCAGCACTGCCGGAACAAACCCGGCGCCGATCCCCTGAATCTTGTGCGGCCCTGCAGTTCCTTTTGACAGGACCGGGCTGGACGCGGGTTCCACCGCCACAACCCTGATATCCGGATTCTGCTCTTTCAGATAACCGCCCGCTCCGGTGATCGTACCTCCCGTGCCGACGCCCGCGACAAAGATATCGATTTTCCCCTCCGTCTGCTCCCAGATTTCGGGACCCGTGGCCGCCCTGTGTGCCGCAGGATTTGCCGGATTTTCAAACTGACCCAGTATTACCGAGCCGGGAATGGTCTCCTTTAACTCCTCCGCCTTTGCAATGGCGCCTTTCATTCCCTTCGCCCCCTCAGTCAGCACCAGCTCGGCCCCATATGCCGCCAGAAGCGTCCGGCGTTCAACACTCATCGTATCCGGCAGCGTCAGCACGGCCCGGTATCCTTTTGCCGCCGCAGCCGCCGCAAGACCGATCCCCGTATTTCCCGAGGTCGGCTCGATAATCGTCGCCCCTGGTTTTAAAATCCCCCTCTCTTCCGCATCCTCAATCATAGCCCGCGCGACGCGGTCTTTCACTGACCCGGCCGGATTTAAATATTCCAGCTTTGCAAGAATCACGGCGTCGCTGATTCCCGCCTTCTGTGAAAAACGGTTTAATTTCAATATCGGGGTTCCTCCGATCAGCTCCAGTGCGCTCTCTGCAATTCCGCTCATTTCATCCTCCCTCTTATTCCTAGTATTCTTATAGGAATTATATGTCCATCTTTTTCTTTTGTCAACTTATTTTTTCAACCTATATTCGTCAACATATCTGTATATTGTTCAAAACGAGATATTGTGCAGGGGCATCCGCCATTCTGAAGAGATTCCGATAAAAATATGACAACCGTCCTGAAAAATGTTATTATGTAACAGTATCTGAAGAAAACCCATAAAATATCTGCGCAAAGCAGGACAGAGGGAGGCAGATGAAAAGTGGGAAGAAAAAAGAGAGACCGGCTGGAACTGCGGTTTTACGAAAGACCGGGAAGTGAAAACGTGCTGGCGCTGTACGGGGACGACTGGAGGCGACACTACGGGAGGGCACAGACACACTTCATTTTCATAATCTGATGGAGCTCGGGTACTGCCGGGAAGGCGAAGGGACGCTGATTCTTGACGATAGAAAACTTCGATACCGTCCCGGAATGCTCTCTGTCATACCGCACAATTATCCTCACACCACAATCAGCGACAAAGGCACTTTAAGCCGCTGGGAATATCTTTTTTTTGACCCGGAGCAGGCACTTAAGGAACTGTATCCCGGAAACCAGGCCCGCCGCATCCAGGTGCTGCAGAGGGTGAACCACAATGCTTTTCTGCTGGCCCCCGGAGCAGACGAAACGATTGCCAGAACAACAGACACCATTTTAGAGCTGATAGCGCAGAAAAAAGAATTTTACCAGGAATGCGTCAAAAACCAGCTCACGTCACTGGTGCTTCTGATCGCACGCCTCAGCCCCAGACAGAGCATACAGGAAATCAAAAAGCTGGATGCCTCCGGAGACCAGATCCTGCCAGCGCTCTATTATATAGAACAACAATATATGTATCCGATCAAAATCGAAGAGCTTGCAAAAATCTGTAACATGAGTGAGACAAACTTTCGCAGAGTATTCAAAGCAGCCACAAATATGAAACCTCTTGATTATATCAACACGATACGGGTACAAAATGCCTGCAGCATGCTGCGCAGTTCTTCCGACAGCATGAAAGACATTGCGGTAAAAGCCGGCTTTGGAACGGTTTCCACCTTCAACCGGGACTTTAAAAAAATACTTGGCACATCTCCGTATCAATGGAAGAAAAATCCCGCACATTTTGAAGAAAAATTATCACATTACAATATATCCGCCTTAAAAGGCTGGTAAATCGGTTTAAGATATGCACACAGCGCCTGCGCCGAATGCAATCAGTACACAGCCAGATTGCATTCTGGCGCAGAATAACACACTCTGTAAAACGTCACCGGCGGCAACGCATACAGCCGGAACCTCTTCCCCGTCTGATTCCCGGGTCTATGATCCCATACAGAATATCTGCAGTCAGATTCCCCACAAAAACAAACAGCGTGCTGACAACCGTTATCGCAAGCAGCAAAGAAACATCGCCTCCCAGACCGGCATCGACAGCCGCCTGTCCCAGCCCCGGGTATGAAAATACCTGTTCCACCAGCACAGAACCGCCAAAAATCTCCCCGACAGATGAAAACTGCAGAGTAATCGCGGGTAAGAGAATATTGCGCAAGGCATGCCGTTTTACAATTTGCAGGCCGCTGTCTCCCCTG
Organism: uncultured Roseburia sp.; assembly: GCA_947649645.1. Classification (GTDB taxonomy): domain Bacteria; phylum Bacillota; class Clostridia; order Lachnospirales; family Lachnospiraceae; genus Roseburia. Next base: position 96,441 of record CANSSP010000008.1, read on the forward strand.
GCCCTGGCAAACAGCACATATTCACTCTCCATAATATCAATCATCTTTTCTCTCGTGTGCAGCGTGACGGCAGACGCACCAGACAAGCTCAGCGTCAATGCAGGAAGTATCATATGTGAAATCTGATCCAGAAACCCTGCCTCTTCCCGTCGGACTCCCACCGGGATATTCATTCCAAATGGCAGCCAGCCGAGCTGTACCACAAATATGATCAATAAAAGCATTCCAAGCCAGAAAGCAGGCGTTGCAGCCAGCAGCAAAGCGCCTCCCCTGATCAGCCTGTCGGGCCATCTGCCGTTGTAATATCCTGCCGCCATCCCAAGGACAAATCCAAGCAGACCCGAGAGCAGCCATGCAGTACCCATAAGTATGGCAGAATTCTGAAACTTCTCAAGAACAACCCTGGATACCGGACGGTTATATTTTAACGACATCCCCATATCTCCCCGGAAGAAATCACCGGCCCAGTTTAAATAGCGCTCTGCCGGCGGAACGTTTTTCCCCCAGTAGGATTCCATCTGAGCCTTTTTCTCCGGAGACATCCCAAGATATGCCGTAGTACCAATATTCGCCTGCACCGGGTCAACCGGAGACAGTGAAACCAGCGCAAACGCCGCCATACTCCCTGCAATCAGAAGCGTACATGCCTTTATCAGATTTTTGACAAAAAATTTGACCATTACTTACCCCGCACCCCTATTCCCAGCTCCATTGATCTACATTGTTTACGACAGACCAGCCATGTCCGTGCGGATGACGTTTCTGCTCCGCCACCGCAAGCCCTTCCCTCACAAAATACAGATGGTCCACATTTGCAAGCCATACCCACAGCGCTTCCGCCTCCGGCCCGACATCGGTCTGTGCTTCCTGCCACAGTCTGTTTGCTTCTTTCGTATCCACGGCAGCCAGAGCCGCCTCGAGCCGCCGGTCTGTTCCTTCGTCAGAATAACCGGTAAAGTTGCTCACGCCGTCAGTATGGTAGAGCTGATTGTTTTCGATCGGTGAATTGGAGCCCCAGCCCCAGAGAATCGGGTCCGAATACATTTTTGTATAGAGTTCATCCCAGTTTCCCAGCCCCTGATATTGCACATTAATCCCGATCTTTTTCATCTGATTCGCAAACTCTGCCGTAAGTCCCTGGCGCACAGAATCCGACGCAGAATAATAAACCGTAAACTCCGCCTTCTGCCCGTCTTTCTCTCTGATATTATCCCCGTCGTTATCAGTCCAGCCTGCATCCTCAAGAAGCTTTTCTGCTTTTTCCACATCATATGGCACAATCATTTCCCGACTGGACCAGGGCATCCCGTCCGAGACGCTATACGCCGCTTTCCCGTAACCATTGAGCACATTTTCAATCATCGTATCACGGTCAAGGGCGTAATTCATCGCCTGCCGCAATGCTTTATCACAGGTTACATCATTTCCGGCCGCATATTTCATCCCTCCGCTGGAAACATCTGTCCCGGAAGCAATGATCGGAAATGAGATTCCGCGAGAATCCACCGATTCACACACAAGCAGCTCGTACCCCTCCACCTCTTCCTCACTGTAGACAGCAGAGGTATACGCAACGTCCGCTTCCCCCGATCGCACCGCAGCCAGCGCCGCATCCTCTTCCATGAACAGGACGACAACTTTCTGCATCTTTACCTTCTCTCCATAATAATCAGGATTTGCTTCAAAAATCACCTGCTGTCCCCTGTCCCACTGCGTCATCATATACCGGCCGGAGCCAATCGGGTTTTCCCCATATGAGACGGGATCATAGCAGTGCTCCGGAACAATGCCAGACACAGCCAGTGTATACAGAAACGCATTATACGGTCTGGAGAGATAAAAAACCACAGTTGTATCGTCAGCCGCTTCCACGCGCTTAAGCATTCCAAGATCCGCCTCAGAATTTTCTGTCTGAAGTGCAGTATTGAATGTGAAAGCAACATCCCGGGCCGTCAGCGGCTCTCCGTCCGTAAACTTCACGTCGTTTCGAATTGTAAACGTCCATATGAGCCCATCCTCACTGACCTTATAATCTGTCGCCAGATCATTCTCAAAATCCATATCCGCTGTAGTCCTTATCAGCGTAGACTGGATCAGCGGTTCATGACAGTGTTCGCCACATCCCCAATTGATACACGGGTTAAATCCTGCCGCCGGCTCTGACGATACCCCCATTGCCACGACAACGGCAGACGGATCTGCTGTCTCTCCATCCTGTTCCCTGTTTACCGTAACTCTGTCCGTTGTCTGCTTCGCAGACAGACCATTCATTCCGTTCCCACATCCGCCAACAATTCCCGACAAAAAACAGACAGCGCAGATCCACGCAAAAACGTTCCTTTTCATCTGTCAGATCCCCTTTACTTTTTGCTCCCTTTTAACTGCTGTTGCCGGTGTTTCCGGCATCGCCGTATACCGAAATCGCATGGGGAGTATTAAAAAAGAATAACATGGCGCCTTTTTGCCCGCAAGCCCCTGCGGGGGATAAAAAACGGCGACATGGAAAGCAAAAAAACGACCCGGGATGCCATTCTGCATCCCGGGTCGTTTTAACTCCGCTTTATGCCGCCACACGTTCTTCTTCTTTTCTGCTGCCCAGTATCATATAAATGCCCAGGAGCATTACGCCAAGACACATGATATATTTCGCATTCAGCTCCGGTCCCGTCTTTGGCGTATCATCTTTCGCCTCCGGGTCCGCCGTCGCCGTTGTCGTGGTCCCCGAAATCGGATATCCTTCCACAACAATCACATAGTCTGAAGCATGCGCAAATGAAAAACTTACATCTCCACTCGTGGCAATCTTCGCCCGGTCAATATATTCCATTTTCTGCTGCTTTTCGTCATAGTAATACAGAACTGCCTCAAACTCTGCTTTTTCAGCTCCCAGATTAACCGTAAGAATTGCGGTGAGGCCAAAAATATCATTGTATGCGAGCCGCATCTGTGTCGACCAGCTCTCCTTTGCCACATCAGCCTGGAGCGCTTCCGGAACGCTCCCCTGATTGAGCATAACGCCAAAATCAATATCCTTGATACTGTCACTGACAATATCCGCGCCATTTATGGTCCAGGTAATTCCCTCCCCCATATTCAACACAAGCGTCAGGGTTTTCTGCTGCGTGAGCGCCAGAACCCGTGCGGGAACAACGGTCTCGCCGTTCATTGTGATATAGACAGTTTCCTTTGCGGAAGTCTCCTGCATATATTTATAAATTGCATCCCAGCCACTGATGGCCTGATTTCCTGTAATATAAGGAATCCCTGTGTTGACAGAAACTGTCTTGTTCGCACTTCCCCCAGTTCTGCCGCCTCCGTTTGAACCGCCGCCGCTTCCTCCGGCTCCACTGCCGGCTGATCCGCCGCTTCCTCCGGTTCCGGATGCACCACCGGCTCCGGCTCCTCCTTCCCCTCCGGCTGTACCGCCGCCGTCACCATTTCCGCCTTCGTTTCCGCCGATCATACCGCCGTTTCCGCCTTCGCCATTTCCACCTTCTCCGCCGTTTCCGCCTTCACTTCCACCATTTCCGACAGAACCGGTTCCGTTTCCGCCTTCGCTTCCGCCTCCGTTACCCGACTCACCAGAATGATTTGGATCATCGGGATTATCCGGGTTATTCGGATTGTCCGGGTCGTCTGGATTATCCGGGTTATCCGGATTATCCGGATTGTCTGGGTTATTGGGATTATCCGGGTTATTCGGATTGTCCGGGTCGTCTGGATTATCCGGGTTATCCGGATTATCCGGATTGTCTGGGTTATCCGGATTATCCGGGTTATCCGGATTGTCTGGCTTATAATCCGTCTCTACAATCAGTCCGGTGTATTCCTCGAGCAGTCTCCCTGCAACTGGCGACGCCCCCGGAACGATAATCTTTCCGATCGACTGGAACGTCTGATCCTCAAAAGTGGAAACCGCCGCCGTCAGTACCAGCTCCTGAATATCACTTCCTGTAAACGCATCTGTCTGAACCGTAGTCAGGCTTGCCGGGAAATTGATTGTTCCAAGCCGACACCCGTAAAACGCACCCGAGTCAATCACCTGTGTGCCTTCGCTGATCACAATTCCTCTCGGACTCCCCTGCGGACAGCGGCGAAGCGCTACACCGCCTTTACTATAAAGCATATTATTGATCGTCTCAAAGTAACTGTTGCCCGGATCCACATTGATTGCTGTCATACTGGTACATCCGTCAAACGCATTTGTGGCAATCGACGAAGTTCCGGAGGGAATCGCAATCGCCGCCAGAGACTGACAGTTCTTAAACGCTTCCTCGCCGATAGACGGTACTGTGGATGCCATCCGGACCGTATGCAGACCCCCGCAGCCCTCAAAGGCATTTGCCGGTATCGCTGTCCCTGCGAGAAGCTCGACGCTGCCAAGCGCCGTACATCCCTGAAACGCTCCCGCTCCGATCACTCCCACTGATGCCGGAATCGACACACTGGTCAGTGCCGTACATGTCGCGAACGCGTGATCACCGATACTGGTTACACTTGACGGGATGGATACCGATATAATAGGCGATCCCTGAAATGCAGATCTGCCGATCGCCGTAATTCCATCCGGAATCGCCACGGCATTCTCCGTTCCGATATAGCTGGTCAGCACCCCGTTTTCGATCACAAACCCGTCGCTTTCCTCCGACGCGGAGCCGGACTCCCCCGGATAGATCATAACAATCAGCATCGCTATGACCAGCATAAAGCCAATTCTTCTTTTCATCCGTCTTCCCATCTCACACTCTCCTAACATCCATTTTCATCCGTTTTCATCTGCATCCATGCATTTTTTTGCGATCAAAAACAGCCTTCCATCCTCTGCAAAACTGTTACAGGTCGACAGCGTCAGCAGCTCGTCGCCATATTCCGGCAGATCATTGGAGATATAAACCGAAAGCTGCTGCACATTTTTCAAAAAATCGTCAAAATCCTGTTCGGAATCTGCCTGAATAAAATCATAATACCGAAATGCATTATCCCTCTGGTATTGAACCTGCGCCAGACAGACTGCGAAGATTTCATAAGTTCCCTTTTCATATATTGTATCAAATGCAACCCGCTTATGGGAAGACCAATATTCTTCATCCAGATAATTTTTTAAACCGCCAAACATCTGTCCGCTCTTCATGTTATGACCATAGACAATAATATTTGTACTCCGGTTTAACAGATTGGTCCTCGCATCCATGAACAAAGTTCCATTTATATCCTCTTCCTTATTAAAATTGCGTCCGAGATAATAATCTGTGTCACCTCTCGTCAGCATTACCGGATAGTCCACTTTCGTGTCATCAATCTGAATCCACCCTGCAAAATCGGGATTCTCCCGATAAATCGCCGAATATTCCGGCAGAATATCCGCCGTCATCACACTTTCTTCATATCCCGCTCCCCGGGCCGCCGCAAGTTCCGGAGCGTCACCGAGAAAAAAAGTATTGTTGTCAATCAAATCTACTGTCTGCCCCTGCTCCTGGAGCTGTTTTAAATAGTCATTTGTCTTGTTGCCGCGATGATTTGTGTAATCAGACCAGAAATACCATGCAAAACAGGCAATTGCCGCCACAAGGCAGACAGCGCCCAAAATCTGTCGGCTGTGGTCCACTGTAAATGTTTCGTCCGATGTATCCTTGCCGGACCCCTTTCCCAGGATCTTCCTTAAAAAATTCCCGGAGCCATTGACAGGATCCCCTCCCCCAACAGCTTCTCTTCTGTTCTTCTCCTCCCCTCCGTCCTGCACACTGTCAGCGACGACGTCCGCGAGATCCAGAAAGAACTGCCTTCCTATCTTGCTGTAAAACCTTACTCTTCCCGATCGGATCAACTGATACAGGCGTGAAGCAACATCCGGATCATAGATGTCAATGGAATGCGTAATCTTATATATTTTTCTTACATCCAGCATTCCGCGGACATATTCTTCATGTGAGTCGAACTCATATTTCCCTATCTTGTATCTTTCGGCCATGTCCGGATCTGCTTTCCACCTTTCCTTAAGAGGATTCCGCCGCTTTCACGGCGGAATCTTCCTTTTACTTTTCGCATTCACTGTGCTGTCTTTTAGATTCTTCCCTGTGCAACCGGCGAAAATTCACTGTAATACACTTCTCCGTCTGTCACCAGGTATGCGCGTACCTTATAATAATAATTCTTCCCTGCTGTAAGCTGCGTATCTGTATAATCTTCCAGCACACGTCTGCGGCCGATACGCACATAGGATCCGTCATCCCCTGCGCGGTAAATTTCAAACCCGGTCACGACACCGGTGCCACTCCACCGCAGACTAATCGACGTGCTCGTCGTCGCCGTTACCGCAATGTTCGTGACAGAGCCGGGCCGGATGTTAAACGGTATACTCTTTGTCGCCGTATAATTTCCCTGGCCTGTGACAATCGCCGATCCGGTACCTGGCTTTCTGTTATCAGCGTATACCACGCTGTAATCCACTCCCATCGCAAGGCCCCGGCCACCGTCGCTGACGGAGACGGCGGGTTCGATATCCAGACCGGTGTAAACCTGCGTTCCTATGCTGCTCACGGAAACATTCTGCACACTCTTGCGGTCAATCTGGAATGTGACTTCACACTCTCCTGTGTAATTTCCGATGCCTTCCAGCCAGATTTTCGCCGTTCCGGCATTGACATTGTCCTGGATTCCTACAACGCGGTAATCCCTGCCTTCTACCAGCCGGCGGCCTCCCAGCAGCACTTCGATTTCCGGTATGATCGGCTCTCCCGTGTAAGTATAAATCGAAGAGATGTTCTTCACTTCCGCGTCAGAGATATCCTTCTGATCCACTGAGAAGTTTTTCGTGATGGTTCCTGTGTAGTTGCCCACACCCTGCAGGGTCATCGTCCAGATTCCTGGTTTATTGGACCGTTCGCACACCATGGTATAATCCCGGTCCTCACCCTCTTTGAGTGTGATATTTCCCCATCTCAGCGTAATCTTCTGCGTAATGTTGGCCTCATAAGGCATATCGTCTACAAATCCCTCCATGACCACATCCTCATCCCTGATATTCTTCGGTGTAATCTCGAAGGTTTTTTCCACGCTTCCGCCATACTCACCCTGCCCGGTCAGAACCAGAACCTGTTCACCTGCACTGATTCCGTTGCTTCCGGCCGCGTATTCCAGCTTGTAAGAAGTCGTCGCAAGGACAAGATCGCCCATTCTGACCCCGGTGATTCCAAGACCCGGCGTTCCAAGCTCATACTTCTCCCCTGTGTACGGGTAAGATTTTTTAAGACCGATCACTTCGGCATTTTTAAGATCATAGCCGATATAAAATACTTCTTCACGGAAATTGGTAAACCCGTTTTTCCCTCGGATGATCACGCGCACATTTCCGATATTGACATTACCGTCCGGAAATTCCAGCTCGTAATCTCTGTTCTTCTGCAGACCATACTCCCCACAGGTGATGGTTATCTCCGGAACAATCTCATATCCCGTAAAGCCCTGGTTCGGTATCGGTTCTACAATCACATCCTCTGCTGCAATATCATGGCGCGTGATGTTAAACGTCTGTGTCGCGGTTCCGGTGTAATTGCCCTGTCCGGTGATTGTAATCCGCGCCGTTCCGCTGTAAGCAGTATTATTGCTGTAACTTACCGTGTAATCCGTTGTCTCTGCCAGTATATTCTGATTGGAAGTAAGCTGTACCACCATCGGCGGTTTCACGCCTCCGGTCCCCATAAACGGATAGTCATATCCGTTGGGAAGCAGAATCTGTGCGTCGTTCGAAAAATTATAACGGGCGATCTGGAACGTCTTCTCAACCTTGCCGGAATAATTTCCATTTCCGGTCACAATCACCGTCGCTGTTCCGGCGTTGACATTGTCTTTATAGCTGACGGTATAATCAATCTCGTTATCCAGTATCACATCGCCGTCCCTGACAATCACCGCCGGCCGATGCTCCTGTCCGTTGTAGGTAAAACCATTTCCTACAATCTCTACGCCCTCCGGCTTCAAAGTCCTTCCGATAATTTTAAACGTAATCTCGCGTCTGCCTACGATGTTCTGACCGTCGCCGTCCAGAATCAGCGTACCAACCCCGGCGCTGACATTGTCCGCCGTAGCCAGCGGCTGTATCGTACACCAGCCATTTCTGTCCATGCGGTACTCTTTGCTGCCCTCTCTGTACCACACCGAAAGATTCTCTGGGTATATCGTTGATCCGGTGTACTCCTTATCCGTGATCCCCTCATGATCTCCTTCTTTGACGATCAGCTCTCCCACATCCAGCGGCTGTATGGTAAACTTCACATCATTACTGTAGCTATTGCCGTATGCTCCGATTCCCTCAGCCCGGACATATGCATTGTCCGTATTGGCATACATATTCTCTCCGTAAGTAAGGATATAGTCCACATTCTGCACCAGAACTTTATTTGACGTGCGGACTATCACGTCCGGCGCCGTCGGACAGATCGGCTCTCCGCGGAACTTGTAGGAATCCTTGACTCCCTCAATTGTGAACGGCTTCTGCATCATCACAATATTAAAATTCGCTGACATTACGCCCTTGAAGCAGAACTCTTCGTTTCCTTCTATTGTGACCGTTCCGCCTCCGACGGTTCCCGCCTGCCCCGGTCCGATATTCGGTCCATAGGTGACGGTGAAATGTGAACCCGCCATAAGAGTCTTTCCGTGGAATGTCACCACAGGAACGGGCCGAAGCTGTCCTCCGGTGTACTCCTGGTCGTCGATTTTAATCTCAATATCTTTATCTGCGCTTGTCAGCTCGCCCCAGATATGGACGTATCCTTTGTATTCTCCGGTCAGACTGCTTGTTTTTTTCGGGGTTACTGTCACCAGCAACGGTCCCACACCGTTGTATACGCCATATGAAACCTCATAATCAGCCTTTGGAACCTCCTTACCCTTGCTGCCATCCGCATTTTTCAGATACACGTGCAGATCATCCTCAATCAGCTTGTGGATGGCGTTCTCATTACGCTCATTACCTCTCTCGTCCAGAAAATCAAGCGTTCCTGGCATTTCCACGATCGCATTATTGATACTGTCTTTGATTTCAAAGTAAATAATTACTTCTCCCTCATAATTATTAATTCCCTGAACTGTCACAGATGCCTTTGCATTGACATATGTGTTCCTCTCGTATTTGGCGCAGATAAAATCTGTGTCTTTGACAAGAAGCCTGCTGATACCGGTCTCGCCGTCCACCCCTTTAAAATAAATCTTTGGAACAGGTTCTGCCTTTCCGTTTTCAAGAGGCTGCGGCTGAATGACATCCATGCTGAATCCGGCTGCCAGTTCTTCCCCGTATCCGATATTTCTCGGACGAATGGTAAACTTCGCCGCTCCGCCAGTATTATTGACGTCCAGTTTTCCGGTATAATTCTTATTCAGCGCCACAAGCTCAAAGAGAACTTCGCCGCGGTCAATGTTATTTCCCCAGTTGATTGAAAACTCCTCGAGAAGGTTATCAACCGGTGTTGTTCCCACAAAAAGCTTCAGTTCCGGCGTGATTCCGTGTCCAGTGTACTCCGCACTGTAGCTTCCGTCTCCGATCAGTGTTCCGAAATGGTCGATGTAGAGTTTTGCATTTACCTCTTCAATATTGATCTTGTCAATGGTAAAATACTTCTCCACTATGCCGCCATAGAGTCCCATTCCTTCTATTTTAATGATACCTATGCCTGCATTTATGTTTTCTCCATACGTCACCTTATAATCTTTTCCCTCTTTCAGGGGTTTATCGGTACTGCCGTTTTTCACACGGTACAATGTGACGGGCGGCGTATATTGTACTCCTGTATATGGCTTGTTACTGTCGTCATACACAATCTGTACTTTGTTCGGGTCTCCGATATTGATACCGATTTTAAATCTCGCTTCCAGACCGTCCTTGAAGTTGACGTCCGAAGCCGTGATAATTACTTTGGCCCAGTCTTTCTCATCATCGCTATTTGTTATTGAGAAGTTATTCTCATACTCTACCGTATAGTCTGTCGGCGACTGGAGCAGATACACATCCTCTTTTCCCGTACCATACTGATACTTTATCGTCACAGGCGGACGGACGGCTGTTCCGTCGATATTCTCACCCTGGGTCGAAAGCGGATCCAGTTTTATGTCGGTATCCTGAAGGCTCTTCTTCTGAATCTCAAAGGGCTCTTCGTAAACGCCGGTATAATTGCCCAATCCCTTGACTCTCAGATAAGCCGTCCCGGCATTGACGTTGTCTCTGTACTCCAGTGTGTAGTCCTTGCCTTCCCGAAGCGTCTGCGTATTGTTATTTTCAAAACCAAACTGAACCTTAATCCCGGTCTGTATAATCGGCTGGGACGTATAGACGCTTCCCGTCTTATCCACACCGGTCACACTGGTTCCGGTTCCATTCCCTTTTTCGTACAGCTTCTGTGGCTGAATCTCAAACGGTTCCTCATGACTCAGATAACTGTACGCGCCTTTTCCGGTGATCGTAACCGTCGCCTCATCGCCTACATTGACATTATTATGGTATTCAAGATCATAATCCGTTCCCGGTGTAAGTTTCTGGACCGTGTTGCCCACTCGCACATGCACGGTGACATCCGGGCGCACTTCCTTCCCGCCGTTGTAGAACGCTTTTTCTACAATATAAGAAGAGAGCTCCTCGCTTTCCTTTGCGATAATCTTAAACTCAATCTCTTTCCAGCGGTCAAAGTTATTCTTTCCCGCAATCTTTACCGATGCATATTCATTTTCTTTATTTACTCCATTGTTCTGACTATAGGTCGTATCCTGGAACTCGTAATCCGTTCCCTCCACCAGCATGCGTCCGCCAAAGGACAGATATACATCGTTTCCTGTCAGCTTCACCGGAACACCGTCATAATCCTTCACAATCGAACGCTTTAACTCCGCCAGCTTTAAATCCGCCGGTTTGATCGTGAACGGCTTCTGCGCCTTTACTGTGTTGCGATACACAAAACATCCGTTTTTCGTTGGAAGATATTTAAACTCCACCGCATCGACTTCGACAATCGGATTGCTGCCGTTTACACCGTTTACATCAATGTTATCCTGGTAAACTAAATTATAATCTTCCCCCTCCTGCAGTTTATCGCCCAGCCAGCCGTTTAGAATCCCGCCGACTCTCACGTCCACGCCGCTCAGGGTTACTTTCTGACCAGTATACTCCGGCTTTTCATCGGGAAGATTGATCGTACAGCCGTCCAGTTCCTTCGCAATCAGATAACCATATGTCTTTTCCCCAAAATATTTGCCCTGTCCGGTGATCTTTACTTTCGCATAAGTTCCCCGTTTTGACATCTGGGAATAATTCTCATAGCTCAGCTTGTAATCGTCGCCCTCCGTCAGAACAGCGCCGGACGGATCTTTTACAATGATCTTCAGTTTGCCGTCCCCGTCGCCCAGCCAGAGCATAGCCATATACAATCCCGCGCCGTTCTGATAGCCATTGACCAGTCCCTGCGTCGACGGATCGACGCTCACAGAACAATCCTCAATCGCTGTCCCGCTGATCTCAAAGTCTGCCAGCAATGCGCCGGTATAATTATTCATACCGTGTATCTCAGCCCTGACAGGACCTCTCGTCGCGTCTTTCGGCTGATATTCAATATAAAAATCTTTGCCGCTTTCCCCCTTACTTCCTTCCGTAAGCTCATGCAGTCCGCCGTTGTCCGCAACATAATAAACCCTGATTCCTGCGTCTTCCGGCCTGCTTCCATAGGGAAGTTCGGGATGTGTGATCTCTACTTTGATTTTTCCGGCAAGACTTGCTTCGCGCAGCTCGCACGGAACAATCGTATACTCCAGTATCTTGTCGTTGACAAAATTTCCCTGTCCGGTGATCGTGATCGTTTTCTTACCCAGTCCTGCATTCGCACCGCGGGTAATCGTATAATCCGTACCCTCCGCAAGCGTGATGCTGCCGCTCGGATCTGCATTGGTCCGGAACGTAACCTCTACTTTCTGAACCATCTCCCCGTCAACCGGCGAATAAAATATACTCCCGCCGGAAGCAGGCGACACCTTGATATCGGTGCTTGTAGCAAAATCTACCGGCTTAATTTCAAAGGCATTCTTATCCTGTATGACCTTCTGTCCGGTGTATCTGCCTTTGCCTTCTATAATCACCCGAGGGGTTCCCGCACTCGTATTGTTTTCAAAGCGGACTGTATAATCCGTATCCGGGATAAGGTTCGTAACCCCCGCACCCGCATGATAAATCAGCTCAATCTCCGAGTACGGCTCCTGCTTTCCTCCCGTATATTCTTTTACAATCGGCTGTATTCCCTTCACAATTGTACTGATATCGCTGACATCAATCTTATAGATACCCGTAGCCGTCCCGCTGAAATTGCCGATACCGGTCACCTCATACGTTCCGGTTCCCGCTGCCAGATCCTCAGATACCGACCGGATCGTAAAATCTTTATCTTTCGTCAAAAGATGATTTCGATATACTATCGTCGCTTCCGGAACCAGATTACCGGCATCATCCCTGGACGCAGACACCATTTTATTGACGTCCGCCTCTCCGATATCTTTCGCTATAATGGAAAATGGTTTCTGTGCCGTTCCATAATAATCGTTAATTCCTGTGATAACCACACTTGGAGCCGGTGTCCCGTTTACATTCGTGCGTTCACCCACATAGCTGATCGTATAGTCCCTGTCCCTGGCAAGAACGACGTCCCCCAGTGTCACATTGATACCTGGCTGACGCTCTTCGCCTGTGTAGACGCACTCACCATTTTCCCGCACGAGTCCGTGCTCATCGTTTGTAGCCGTAAAAGAAATCTGTGCCGTTGCCAGCGATTTCGGCTCATTCAGTCTGCGCTCACCGGTATAGTTTCCAATACCGGTAAGAATAATCCTGCCGTTTTGTACACTTATCTCGTAGTCCTGGTGGATAACAAGAGCCTCTCCTCTCCCTTCATCCCGTATTTTGAGATAACTTTCCGGTTTTCCGCTCGCTGTTAACAACTTTTCATCAATTTCACAGATAACATCTTCGTGATTAATATTTTTTGTTTCAATTACAAAAGGTGCCTGAAAACTGCCGCTAAAACCTGCCACCCCTTTGATTCCCGTGATATCATACCGATAAGTCCCGGCGTTCCGGAATCCATTGCTGGCTCCCTCAATACCCGATGTATATTCCACTCCGTTGGGATCAATATATACGAGCTCTGACTGATAATCATGCCCCTCCGCCAGTGTAAGCTCACCCAGCATAACCGTCATCACAGGATTATGCGGCTGACCGTCGTAGAGAACTTTATTTCCCTCACTAAAGGAGACTGTAAGAGACTCCGCACTCGCAATTACATAGACATCACAGGTATATGTCTTCCCCTGATAATCCGCAGTGATCACCGTCTGTCCTGTCATGACACCGCGCACGTCTGCCTGCCAGGAACCGCTTCCTGTCACCGTCGCAATTTCCGGATTTCTGCTGGTCCAGACCACTCCCGTGCCGCCTCCGGTCGTCAGTGTCAGCGTCGCCGTCTCGCTCACGCCGATAATCATCATCGCCGGATCCATTTTTACATTGCTGGTTGTATCACGCTCGGGCAGCTTCTCCGGCTTCTCAATCCCTTCGCCGCCGATCGTCGCCGGTCCGTCTTCCGTATCCTCCGGCTCATCCGCCGGATCCTGTGTCTCCGTTGTCTCTGTTGTCTCCGTTGTTTCAGTCGCCGGCTCCGTCGGAACCTGTGTGTCGCCGACAGAAGGATCGTTCGTATCCGACGGCGTCTGCGTGCTCTCTGTTTCAGCCGGTGCCTGCGTGTCGCCGACAGAAGGATCGTTCGTATCCGACGGCGTCTGCGTGCTCTCTGTTTCAGCCGGTGCCTGCGTGTCGCCGGCCGAAGGGTCATTCGTGTCCGACGGCGTCTGCGTGTCACCGACTGACGGGTCACTCGTATCTGACGGAGCCTGTGTTTCTGTTGTGTCTGTCGCCGGCTCCGTTGGAACCTGCGTGTCGCCGGCTGGCGGCTCACTCGTATCCGGCGGCGTCTGTGTGTCCCCGCCCGACGAATCGCCCGTATCCGGCGGCGTCTGATTGTCTCCGCTTTCAGAATCTGCCGGAGGCTGTTCTCCATCCGCGGGCGGAGCCTGTTCTCCGCCTTCGTTATTTCCTCCGTCCGTAATGTCCTGCCCCGGCGGTAAAACAGCATCGTCTGCTCCTGCATCCGCCGACGGCACATCGGCCGGTGCATCAACGGGAACCTCCGGCTCCGCACTGCTCCTGGAAAAAGCAGACCTTATGCGCGTGACAATGCTGACCTCTTCCGTCTCCACATCATACGTTATCGCCCGGATATTAAGCACACTCTGCTCCGCTGCGAGATCTTTCCATGTACCGTCTTCCTGATCAATATAAGTTCTGCCTTCTTCCGATAATTCGTCTGCGTAAAAGGAAACGCCCTCTCCGGTAAGCGTGACAATAATCGCAAATGTCGTCCCCGGTTCCATCTCCATCAGCGAACTGTTCAGATCAATCCGGTTTGTTCCTTCTACAAGCCCATACAGCTCGTCGGAACACACAAACTTACCCAGATCCGGCGTCCCTGCCGCCGGTCTCACATAGTATGCCACGGTAGCCTTCGTCTGGCTCGCATCCGTTCCCTCTTCCACATGAAGATCAAAGGTCGCGCTCTCTAAGATCTCGGCCTCTCCGTCCTCATTCTGGCTGACTGTAAAGACTGCGGCCGCCCTGCGTGCCTTAACGATTCCGGCATCCCCGTCACCGCCGTGCTGATACAGGTGATATGTCTTTGTCTCTTCTGCCTTTACCCTCGTCGGCCACTGCACGAAGGTAACCACCAGACATATCGTCACCGCCACTGCTAAAACTCGTTTCCATACATCCTTGTACATAAGCACATCTCCTTGTTCCGCATCTTTCTCGGAAAACTGCTATAATCTTTATCGTAGACAATTCCTTATCTCTTATATCGTCATACTTTACTAAGGTGTTAACCACTTTTTCTGATTTTTTATGAACATCCACCATTTTTTCCACGAAAAGGGCCCCGGGACAACCGGGCTTCCACGCGCCGGCCACTCTCCTCTGCATCTATGCACTCCCATCCGGAAAACGTATGACCCTGACAGGAAACAAAAGACATCTGCCGAAAGCAGATGTCCCATAAATAAAGAAACCGCTAAAACCTCATCCGGACTGACTTTAAAAAAATTAAAAAAATGAATTTTTCTCCATAACTTTTTTCTTTTCTGTTATACTCCATAAAAAATCCGACATGAAAGGAAAATCAGTTATATGAGCACAACAGAATCTATTATTGCCATACTTGGAGCCGTCGTTGTCGCAGGAGGCTTCCTCTATGGAATCCACGACACCTACTTTCAGAAAAAAAACTCTGACCTCAGCTCTGACAAAGACAGTCCGTCCCACAATCGGCCACATTAGACCGGCTCTCCAGCATACGATAACCGACCCTGGGGATTGTAATGATGTATTCCGGCTTCATCGGAACCGCCTCAATTTTTTTGCGGATATTTGTCATATTTACCCGCAGAATCCTGCTGCCGCTGCTGGCATACGGTCCCCAGATCCTCTCAAGCAGCATCTGATATGTAACAACAGCACCGGAATTTGCCGCCAGACACTCTAAAATCCGGTACTCAACCGGCGAAAAATGTACTTCTTCCCCTCCAAGCTTCACCCTGCGCCTGTTGAAATCTATTTCCAGCGCGCCTGCATGGTACAGCGCCTTCTTTCCGCCCGGAATCCGCCTTCGCAGGACCGTATAAATCCGGGCCGCCAGCTCGTCTTCGTGAAACGGCTTTACAACATAATCATCCGCTCCTCCATAAAGAGCTCCTACCTTTTCTTTACAGCTCCCCTGTTCCGAAATTATAACAATCGGACTCTCTGTCCACTCCCTGAACCACCGGATCAGCTTCATTCCTTCCATGTCCTTCAGCTTAAGATCCATCAGAATCAGATCGGGACATAAACTGGCGCTCATCTCCATTCCTTCTTTCCCGCTTCTGGCAGCATAAATCCGGTAGCGCTCCCTTGCAAACCGGGTGCGAAGCAGATAAAAAATCTGTTCGTCTTCGTCAATCAACAATATTTTAGCTCTGTCTCCTGCTCTGTTTTCCTGCATTTTAAATGCCTCCTGTCATATGCAATGTATTCTTCATTCCATATTACAGATGCATTTTCTTTTTCCCCGTCCGCACAGTGAATATAGTCAACCTCCTGCCATAACTTTATTACATGCACACCAAACCGGCGGACCACCGCGCGGAAAACCGCATCCGGAAGCAGATACAAATCTGCAACAACCGCAAGATAACGGTAAAGCTGATAACGCCCCTGTCCGGGCTGTTTCCCTGTTCCCGTTTCCAGCAGCCGCGGCAATACCAGATTTTCCGCCTCATCCGGAAATTTATATTCCGACGAAGGCGTTTCGGAAGGCCGGATGAGTTGTTGACACCATCTGCCCGGAACATCCGGACGACGCGCTGCCATCTCTTCCAACAGACCGGTCTGCATAAACGAAACAAAAATCAGTCCTGTAACCAGAAACAGCAGCCACTTTTTTCTATATAAAGAGTATATCTCATCCACACCTCCCTCCTTCGTTCCGCCACTCTGCAGCACTGCCGGATTCACTCTCATGTTCACGTCCTGCCGGAGCGCTGCCGTTTCTGCCAGTACATATGTTCATCCGCCTTTTCCAGCGCCTCTCTGGTACTGTGCATCACTCCGCGTTCGTACGCCGCACACCCCACACTGACCGTAATCTCCCAAGGCCTCCCGTCTGCCCATTCGATCTTTCTTATCGACTCCTTTAACCGGTTTATCATTGCCCAGACTTCCTGCGGTTCTTCACATCTGATCACAATCACAAACTCATCCCCTCCATATCGGGCCAGAAATGCTCTCGTATTACCGAAAACCACCTTAATCTGCGCTGCCACTTCCCTTAAGACTTCATCACCCGTGATATGGCCAAACGTGTCGTTGATCTCTTTAAATTTGTTGACATCCATTAAGATAAAATAACTTCCCTCTGCTTCCGCCGCCTGTTCATCCAGTGTCTGCAGGTACTGATCCAGCCTGCGCCTGTTATTAAGCCCCGTGAGGCCGTCCCGCGTCACCTGTTCACGCTGGGCATTAAAGTAAATCATCAAAAGAGATGCGGCAGTGAACGGCAATGCCAGATCCATTCCATAAAAACACAGCTGCAGGCAGCTGCCTGCAAACGGTAATATGATAAAAGCCGCAAGCATCCGCAGCTGCTGCCTGCGCTCCGATGTGTGCTCCGCCCTGCTTCTGTTAAACGCCATCACGGACGCCACCGCCAGATATCCGGCAGGCACAACCGTCTGGATCCAGAATATCGGACCACGCATATAGCGATTGTGCGCATCCAGATAAAACAACATATGATGCCACGGATCCGACAGAAGCACCGCCAGAAAAGCAAGCAATGGTATCGCGGGGATAAATGCCTTTCTTCTGCACTGCCCGATCCCGTTCTGCATAAAATCATATGCATACAGATACCACAAATATGAAGCAAAACATACCGCTCCCGAATTGACGATGTTTAATATCCACAACAGACATGTCATCCCCCGCGCCAGATTTCCGTTCATCACCCATGCGCCGGTGTCTACAATCATAATGCCCGCAAGCAGAACCATAAGAAATCTGAGTGTACGGTTTCGCCATGAACGGGTGAGTATCCTGCGTGTATTCAGACGCATCATAATGAGCACCGTAATCGGTATGAAATTAATCTGCAGATAAATCCCTGGGCCCACACAATCCCTCCTTTCCTTTACCCGTTTTCAAGTATCTTTTTCTCTTTTTTTCCCATTTTATGCTCATACATCCGTTCGTCTGCCTTTTTGATCAGCTCTTCCAGACTTCCGCTCTCATTTTCACTCCACATCGCACAGCCGATGCTCAGCGAGAGGTGGTATGGCTTATTTCCTTCCTTATTATATTGCTCCGCTTCCTCATTCAGACGGCGCATCATTCCCCCGGCATCTTCGATATTTTTCCAGTTTCCCACTACGGAAAACTCATCCCCTCCATATCGTGCCAGAAATACAGGCTCCCGTTGTGCGGCATGTCTTAAAATATCAGCCGTCTCACAGAGCGCTCTGTCCCCGGCTGCATGTCCGAATCTGTCATTAATGCTTTTAAAATCATCTACATCCATCATCAGAATACCCCATTCCTGCCCACTTCCCTGCTCAATCTTTTTGTGGAGATAACGGTCAAACTCTCTTCGGTTGTTCAGACCCGTGAGCCCATCCATCGTGATCTTCTGATTCTGCGTATTAATATAGACAAATAAAACTGAAACCGACATACAGGGAATCCCGATCCACCAGTCTTCCCAGAAATGATCTGTCAGAATACCCACAAGCGAAAAAACAGAAAAAAAACGCAGAAATTCACACTCCTGTCTCCGCTCCCTCGAAGTGTCCCTCCGGCCGGCAGCCGTCACCAGAATCGCCCCTGCAAGGAGCAGAATAATATCAACACATTCCGGAATCCAGTAAAACGGTTCTCTCTGATACAGGCGATCGGGACCAATGGAAAAAATCAGATGCGTCCACGGCGAAGCCGCAATCACTACCGCATACACAATAAACAGCACCGCCAGAATCCACGACACCGCTTTTATATCCTTCTGCCGATGCTCGCCATAAAGCCGGAAACACAGATACAGAATCCAGCACCCAAAGACAGATACCCGGAGAAGAGCCTCCATTATCTGTACCACCCAGGGAAGGACTGGCGACACTGGCCAGGACCAGTCTGCAAGACTCCATCCAAATGTATCTACAGCCATAATACATATTGTCAGTAAAACCAGTCTGTTAAAAATCTGCTTTTCTTTTATCAGCTTCCCCTTTTTTCGATTGTCAAAATATAAAATCAGCAACATACTCATCGGAAAAAGATGAATGCTCAGATGCGTCAACGTTGTCATATCTTTTCCTCACATACTTTTTTCCTATTATAGCACTTTCATTTTATTTTGTCAGTAATGTTCCGCCGTATCGGAAAGAAAAAACCATTTTTTTGTATAGAGAAAAGCAGGCCGCCTTTCCTTTTCGTCAGATATATGCCATAATAAGATCCGAAAGGGAGTCGAAATGCATATGAAATCAGAAAAAAGGACACAAAGCATATTTGAACGCATCCGGGACGAAATCGCCAGAACCGGTTTTCTCCCCGAAAGTTTCCGATGTGAAGAAGAAATACCTGACGATGGAAAACTTAAGTTTATGCCGGGCGCACTGGAAGGAATCCTGAATCACCACAGTCCCGACGAAAACGACCACGAACAGGATAGCGCCATGGGCATCCCCGCATTTTTGAGAAATCATCTGACAGAGGATGCCGAAGCGACCGTCCGGCTCTATGAAAAGCAATGGGGCTGCGTTCATATCGCCCCTCTCAGAAACCGTATTCCACTGTCCATTCTGGAAAAAAAAGAAGAATACGATGCCGGACGACTGGCAGCACTGGCATACGCCTTTCTGACAAGGGCAGTGAAAACGGAGGCCGTCAAAATGGGACTCGTATTGATGACTCTGTCTGACACGGCAGAAGACGTAACTATAAAAGAGACATTCCGCATACTCGGCTGCTGTGAAGATTTTACAGATTATGTTTTATGGAATACGGCAGCCTGGCCGGATGAGGAACGGAACCGGCTGTGCTTTGCACTGGCAAAAAAACTGCATGGATGGGGAAAAATCAATGCAGTGGAAGCTCTTAATGCAAATACAGATGAAATAAAAGAATGGATTCTCTGTGAAGGATGTAAAAACGCAATTTTATACGGGTATCTCGGCCTTATATGCGCCGTTAAATGCGATTACAAAACCCGTCTGCAAAAAGGAGCGCTCACAAAATCCGAGCTTTCCGGCGCATACGATATTATGGAAGGACTGCTCGACGAAGGACCATGCAGCGGCATCTCAGCACTTTCCGACCCGGAGGAAACAATTTACTGGTATCTGTGTGCAAATGAAGGAAAAACTGTGGATACAGCATATCTTAGACAGCTCCTGTCCATCCGCAGTTTTCTGCGCGGCAGATACCCACAGGGCGACGACACAGCGGGCGCGAACGCCATTTCAGAGTTCCCGGCGTCCGAAGAAGCTATCTGGCGCAAACGGGCTGATACAAAACTGGCCGGGCTTCTTAACACTTCCGACGCCCGTGAAATTATCATACATGGACTGCGGACAGAGCCGTACGACGCCGTCTGCGCCGCACGGCAACTGCAGATTGACATTTCGGACGAGCTTCTTGCACTGATGCGGCACGATTTTGAATCCTTCTATCAGTTTGGATACTATTTTCTTCAGCCCGCAGAGTCCACGCCGCGCACCCGCCGGCTGGCAGGCGACTATATCGCTCTGTGTGAAGCACACCTGAACCACAGCCGGCCCGCGGGACAAACCGATCCTGTTCCTGTCCGCAATGACATCGGGCACTGGAACGTCGATATGGCCGTCCAGTACCTTGACCAGTATCCCGGCCTGGGAAAGCAGCTCATACGCGCCTCCCTGTATTCGCCTCGTGTGCGCTGGCGCAGCGTGGCGGTCAAGGCACTTCTCGGGTGGAAAACTGCTCTGGGAACAAGTCTGGAGGAATCTGCACCGGAACTTTTCGCAGATATTCAAAGAGCCGCCGGGCTGGAATGCGATCACAGACTCAAAAAGCGCTTCGCAGAACTCCTCAGACAGCCAGAACAGACCGTTAAGCACCAGAATCAGATCACAGCAGTTGGAGGTCACAATGAAAAGAAAGAAAATCCGCCGGCCCCGTAAGATAAAACCAGTCCGAAAAATAAAAACCGTCCGGACGCCAAAACCAATTCGATTCCTAAAACCACTGAAAAAACTAAGACCTGCAGGAAGGCTGAAATGCATATTCTGATCGTATAAGTCGCACCTGTAATCTGGCAGAAACAGCCTCATCTGCTCACCAGTTCACTCCCCGGCCATTCCAGAAACCGACGGGCAGCAACACCGGCCGCGCGCCATCAGCCCCTGACATACAATCGTTAAAATAACACTTGTAATCAGCCTCCCGGCACGATATGATATTATAAAAGTAGAACAAAGGGAAAGGAGCTGATGCCGCATGGCGCGAAAAAGAAGAACCCTCCCGAAAAACTTCGAGGATCTGATCCGGACAGGGGATATCCCGACAGTCAAAGCTGTTTTTGACCGTTGTTCAGTAGATGCCACAAGTGCAAAAACAGGAAAGACGGCGCTCTTTTATCCGGAGCTTGCGGAAGAAGTCGCCGGATGGCTGCTTGAACAGGGGGCTGACTTAAACGCAAGAGACCGCTTTGGCCTGACTCCGCTGCACGCACAGGCTTCGGCTCCCGCCGGAAAAACCGCTTTCTATATAAAGCATGGGGCCGATCTGAATGCCGCCGACGACCGGAAAATGACTCCGCTGCACTGTGCCGCCGGCGCCTTCTGTCCTGAAAACGTATCCGTCCTCTTAGTGCATGGGGCCAGAGCTGACATGCGCGAGATTCTGTTTCTCACCACGCCGCTGGAATATATGCTATCCGTCTGCCGTGTCAGAAACATTCCGGATGCCGTAAAAATTGCGGTGCGCTTTCTCGAAAACGGAACGCCCATCACCACAAGAATGCAGGATGAGGTAAAGCGCATCGGATGGAACTGGCCCGCTGCCCGCAGAGAAATGGACAGGGAAACCCTCCGCAGCACAGACCGGGAATTAAATCACCTGTACGCATTATTCGAGGTATCCCTGTCAGCAAAGCCGGATGTCCACGACGGTTACTCTCCGATTACCGTCCCGGCCACGCACTGGAAAATACAGCACCGTAAGCTCTGGTCCCTGCTGGTTCCCCGGGCCGGGCATGCAGAGACGATGCAGGGCGAGGCAATCCGCATCTCGGGAAAAATTGCGCGTGAATTTTTCACTTACCACGGTGTGAACTTCGGCCGGGAACACCAGAATATGCTGCTGGTACTCGCCACATTTTTCCACATGGGAACGCAGCTTCCCCCGGACGCACTCTCAGAAGCTACTGTACTTGCCGCACAGTTAAACGGCAGATCAGATACCACACAGGCCGAACGGCTGTGTGAACTGACCGTTCAATGGGTTTTGCTCAACCCTGCGCCAATCATGATGAGCACGGACGATATCACCGGGCATATGCAGAAATGGAGGACACAATGGAAAAAGAACAATTAAAAATGGGACCTGTACTGGACAAAAAAGGGCGCCCGATTCCCGGTTTTTCAAGACACAACACATACGTATACGATCGCCGTGCCATACGCGCAATGCCCTGGCGGATCAAAGAATGGGATTTCTACCAGATCTCCAACGACAGACTCTGTCTGCAATTCACCATCGGGCACGCATCCTACGCGGGACAGATAAGCCTGATGCTGTTTGATTTTGTCAAAGGCGAAAAGCTGCTCGATCTCAACAAAATTCTGCCGCTTCCGTTTCATTCCCTGCACATGCCATCCGACACGGAAAAGACCCATGTACTCAAATATGACAGGGACGGCATATTTATGCGGTTTGAGGCCAGGGGAAACAAACGCAGGCTGACCTGCAGATGGGGCGACGTAGAAACCGTAATCCATCTTATCCGCCGCAATCCGGATTCGCTCGTCATAAATCTGCCGTTTGACGAATCAAAACATGCATTCTACTTTAACCAGAAGATCAATTGCATGACGGCCGGGGGATATATCCGTTTCAACGGCAGAAAACAAGACTTTAAAGAAGAATGTTCCTTCGGCCTTCTGGACTGGGGGAGAGGCGTCTGGCCTTTCCACAATGAATGGTATTGGAGCAACGGCACAGGATATCTCGACGGAGAGATGTTTGGATTTAACTTAGGATGCGGCTTCGGAAACACCGATACGGCAAGTGAAAATATGCTCTTTTATAAAGGAAAAAGCCATAAAATCGGAAAAACAGACTTTATCCTGGGCGCAAAATACATGGATCCCTGGCAGATTAAAGACCGGGAAGGAAGGCTGGACCTTACGTTGTCGCCCCTTTACGACCGGACGACAGCCATAAAGCTCCTATGGGTCGATAACTGCTGCCATCAGATGTTCGGCACATTTTCCGGAACCGCCGTGCTTGACGACGGGACAGTACTGCACATAAAAGACATCATATCATTTGCAGAACACGCGGTAAATAACTGGTAATTTTCATTGATTCCCCAGATCGGCAATGCTATAATCTATGTAATCTGCCGATAATCTGACAGATTACGGCAACACTATGGCTGTATCGACAATCACACACATACCCGAGGGGAATTACATTATGAAAAAAATCTTTACCAGAAGGCTCTGCCTGTGCATGGCTCTTGCCCTGTTTTTTAACATTGTCACGGTAGCAATGATTCAGATCATGATATCTGAGCAGGACAAGACAACCGACAGCCATGAAAGGCTGGATTCCGTAAAAGAACGGCTCGCAGAAAACGATGAGACAATCGCCATGCTGACCGAAACACTCGGACAGAACAATCTCTCAAAGACACGTGCCTTTGCAGATATGATCGCAGCAGACGAGACCATCCTGACAGAGCCCGGAAAACTCAAAGAAACAGAAAAACGCCTTATGGTAAACGAACTTCATGTAATCGATGAAAAAGGAATCATCACACACAGCACAATCGAAGCCTACATAGGGTTTGATATGAACAGCGGGGAACAGTCGGCAGCCTTTATGCCGATCGCACAGGACCCGTCCCTTGAAATTGTACAACAGCCACAGTTAAACGCCGCAGAAGGCATTATGATGCAGTATATCGGCGTTGCGCGCAAGGACGCCCCCGGGCTTGTGCAGGTCGGCATCCGGCCCGAGGTACTGGAAAATCTGCTTGTGGGAACACAGATTGCGGCTGTCTTAAAGACAATCGAATTTGGAGAAGACGGATACGTTTACGCCGCGAACGCTTCCGACGGCACCATCCTGGCATTCCCCGATAACGCCCTGATCGGCGGCGCCGCAAAAGAAGCCGGTATCCCGCAGCAGGCCGGAAAAGGAACAGCCAGAATCCAGGGAATAAAAGGCAAATATGTCTCACAGGAATATGACGGAATGTTCATCGGCACATTTATGCCGCTGGCAGAATACTATCAGGAACAGGTCAGCCAGACTGCCGTTATCGCACTGAGCAGCTTCCTTATCTTTGCCGTACTTCTCCTGTTTATCAA
Source organism: uncultured Roseburia sp. (assembly GCA_947649645.1). Taxonomy (GTDB): domain Bacteria; phylum Bacillota; class Clostridia; order Lachnospirales; family Lachnospiraceae; genus Roseburia. The sequence goes on from CANSSP010000008.1 coordinate 120,684, forward strand.
CCGGCTTCTGGATCAGAAAATTGTCCGCGGCATACAAAATATCACCACCTCGGTAAAAAGGATAGCGGACGGCGATTTCGGAATATCCGTCGAGGAAGACGACACGCCCGAGTTTTCCATGCTCAGCGGCAGCGTCAATAAAATGGTCGAGTCCATCCGCCGCAGCATCGGTGAAAACGAAAAACTGATCTTTAGGCAGAAAGCGGATATGGCAGACAACCTGAATTTAATTGAAAACATAAAAACCGTCTGCGCAAATCTGGACGAAGTCTCACGGGAAACCCTGTCTACGGCAGATGCAATCCAGAATGGCACAACCGAGCAGGAAGAAGCCGTAAAAAATCTGGGAGAGGTCATGCAAAGCCTGGTGCAGGAGCTCAACAGAAGCGCAGAAGCTTCCCAGAACGCGGCAGCATCAGCCATGCAGGCTGCCCGGAAAATCGAGACGACCGGACTTAAAATGCGCACACTGGAAGACGCGATTGATAAAATCAGCAATATGTCCGCTGAAATTGAGGAAATTATCGACGAGATCAATTCCATCGCTCAGCAGACGAATATGCTCTCTCTGAACGCGTCGATCGAAGCGGCCAGAGTCGGTGAATCCGGAAAAGGATTTGCCGTCGTTGCCACACAGGTCGGCGATCTGGCAGCCCGAAGTGCCCAGGCGGCAAAACAGACAAGCCAGCTAATTACAAACTCGATCAACGCAGTCGAGGAAGGCCGTCTGCTCACAAAGAAAACATCGGAAGAATTTTCCACTGTCGTGACAGAAATCATACAGGCCAGCCACAGTGTAAAAGAAATCACCGATATGGTAAAGCAAAATGTTGCCACGGTTTCACAGGCCGTTGAGGGTCTGGACGTCATTGAAAATGTCGTCGGAAAAAACATAGAAATATCCAAAAACAGTATTACCGTTTCGGAACATATGGCCGGAGAAGCCGGAAAGCTTCTCGAACTGGTTGAATAATCATCCGCCGGACACTGCTTCCCTGAGAGGTATCCTATGAACACCATTCATCGTGACATATTTAAAGCCGTCCATGAAAATAAATGGCTCAGTATTGAATATAAAAATAAAGACGGTGAAGTCACCAGATACTGGATCGGAATCAGAAAGATCTGTCTGAAAGACCTGTCCATGACGGTAGACGGCCTGCATCTTTCAAAATATGTGACACAGGAGTTAAAAATATTTATCGGTTCTATTCTGACATCGGCTGTAATTGATGGTTCCTATTATGAGGTTCCGGCAGCATTAAAAAATGACATCCGGCAGCATCCTCACAGGTACCGGCCTCTGTTTTATAACGTGGCGAATCTGAAAATATTAAACTATCTGGCCGACTGTAACAGACTGGACTATACTCCCTACAAGACAGAATATTCGCTGATTCAGAAAATAGACAGCGATTCTTTCCACAACAGAAGCTGCCGCCTTACACCGGAACAGTTTCAGGAGATCGTCTCAAATTTCCAGATCCAGGCCAGAAACCGGGAGACGGCACGCAAAATAAAACAGCTTGCCATCAACGTGATCAGCATCAACACCAGAAACGGTTTATATGTGCTGGCCTACCGCAAGCTGAATCTGGACGTCAGAAATAAGTGCCTTAAGTCCGACGAAGACATAACCATCTGTACGGAATTTACAATCAACGGAAACCGTCAGAGCATCCGACGGTTTCTGGACGCAGACGATCTTGCCCTCCTTGCAGACCCTGAACCCCACCTGGAGCAGATCAAAAACCGGATTACACAATCGGCCAGCCAGGTAAACGGGGTGGACGATATGCCTTATCTGATTGCAATCGGGAGAGACCTTATCCTGGATGTGCAGGGTGAATACGCCGGTATCGTAAAGATGTTTGAAGAAGGCCGCGCTACCGTCCCGCTCAAAGCGTTTTTCGGCGGACTCATCAAAGCTCCGGAACGGCGCAAAGACTACCCGATCACGCTCCTGAACAGACAGATCAATCTTGACCAGCTTCTCGCCATCCACAATGCCGTAAAATATCCGCTTGCATATATCCAGGGACCACCCGGAACCGGAAAAACCAATACCATTGTCAATACGATCGTGACCGCTTTCTTTAACGAAAAAACGGTCCTTTTTGCATCTTACAATAATCATCCCATCGACGGCGTATGCAGGAAATTACAACGGATCCCCTATCTGGAAAAAGACTATATCCCCTTCCCCATGATTCGTCTGGGCGATAATTCCCGCGTTGACGAGGCGCTTGACGAGATTCGGAACCTTTATGAAAAAACACAGAATCTCAAAATTTATGACCGCACACTGGAGCGGAACAAGGGAAGCCGGATTGACCGGACAAAAGAGCTGACCGCGCTGTTAAAGCGATATGAAGAAAGGCTTGATCTGATCGAGCGCAAAGAAGCTCTTGACGCGCTCTGGGAGGAAAACAGCCAGTATCTCAATTTTCAGACTCAGCTGGACGGCGTACAGCGAAAAGAAATGGAACAAAGGCTAAAACAGATCGGTGAAATTACTGACGATGAGGCGCTGAAACTTGTGCTTGGCGATGAAGACGCATTTAAGAAATACCTTTATTATATTTCTGCCAGATATATCAAACGTCTCGGCGAACCGAAAAACGAAGACCTTATGAAAATCGTCTTCCATGAAAACCGCGAGGAACGCGTCCGCTTTTTTAATGACTATCTTTCCAAAGAAGAAAATGTCAAAAAGTTTCTCCGCATTTTCCCCATTGTAGCAACGACTTCCATCTCTTCCCACAAAATCGGCGAACCGAAACCTTATTTTGACATGACGATCATGGACGAAGCCAGCCAGGGAAATCTCGCCGTCTCTCTGGTTCCCGTGATCCGTGGAAAAAACCTGATGCTGGTGGGCGATCCTCAGCAGTTAAGCCCCGTCATACTGCTCGACCCCAAAGATAACGCCATACTGCGGAAAATGTATGGTGTTCCCGAAGAATACGACTATTTAAAAAATTCCATCTATAAAACCTTCCTCGCATGCGATGCCATCAGTGACGAAATTCTTTTAAGCCATCACTACCGCTGCGACAAACGAATTATTGCATTTAACAACAAAAAATATTACAATAACAAGCTGATCATCGACACCGGCGAGCGCACACAGACGCCGCTTCGCTTCCTCGACGTCCCCGAAAATACGACGCAATACAAAAATACCGCGCCGTCCGAGGCCGAAGAAATTGCCGCGTTTGCCAAAGACAACCCCGATAAAAGCATTGGTGTCATCACTCCGTTTGCCAATCAGAAAGAATGTATCAACGAAACATTAAAGCAGAACGGCATTACAAATGTGACCTGCGGTACGGTTCACGCATTTCAGGGCGACGAAAAAGATATCGTCCTTTTTTCGCTCGCACTGACAGACAAAACCAGCCCCAAAACCTATGAATGGCTGAAAAACAATAAGGAACTGATCAATGTCGCAACTTCCCGTGCAAGAGAACAGCTGATCCTCCTCTCCAGCCGTCGGGAGCTGGAACGTCTCCACGGCACAGAATCCGACGATATCTACGAGCTTGCCCAATACGTAGCGACAAAAGGGACATCAGAAATTACGGCCCGCACCACCGAATCGCGCGCTCTCGGGATCAGGCCATACAGCAGCGAAACCGAAACCGCATTCCTTGAAAATTTAAACCACGCGCTTGGCAACGTCCTCTACACCGGGCAGAAATGCTCCGTCAGAAGAGAGGTCAGCGTCTCCCATATCCTCGGCGATAATGACAGCTACCGCGACCTGTTTTACACCGGGTACTTTGATTTCGTCGTTTACCGGCAGGAATATCCCAGAAAGGAAATACCGCTTCTGGCGATTGAGCTGGATAAAAAAGAGCCGTATGACGGCGATCTTGTAAAAGAACGGGATCGTCAAAAGGCCAGAATCTGTAAAAACCACGGCTTTGAACTGATTCAGATTGAAAATTCCTACGCGCGACGGTACAACTATATCAAAGATATTCTGATCCGTTATTTCAAAAGCGTAAAAGGTTATTAAATCCTTTTGTATTTTTGTATTCTATGATAGAATAAAAAAGCGACATGATCATACAGACAACAAAAGCAAAACAGAAAATGAGGCACTCTTATGGCAATAATGAAAAAAATATGGGATAAGATTGGTTCCATCGTTGAAAAAAACAATAGGAACCCTTATAATGGGAATGCGGCGCCGGAAGACGAACCGGAAAAGAATACTGAACAATGGCGCCCGCAGGGAGGAAACGACATGGAATTTGTACACCAGAAGCCGCAGCGTGGCGTAAAACTGCAGCCCTTGGATGTAATAGATGGTTTTCAGGTCAGACCAGGGTTTTATAACAGAGACGGCGCAGCCGCGGCGTCCAACGGCGTCAGCTTTACAATTCACTCACTCGGAGCGACGAGCTGTACCCTGCTGCTCTTCCGTCCGCAGGAAAAAGAACCCTATGCCAGATTAAAATTTCCCGAATCCTATCACATCGGAAACACCTACTCGATGCTGGTATTCGGGCTGGACATCGAAGAGTTTGAATATGCATTTCAGATTGACGGACCGTATGACCGGGAAAAAGGACTTCTTTTCAATAAAGAGAATGTTCTGCTGGACCCATACGCAAAGGCCGTGACAGGACAGAGAGAGTGGGGCGAACGCCCGGAAAATGACGAAGGGTTTGTATACCACGCGAGAGTCGTGGAGAACAACTTTGACTGGGGAAATACCAGACAGCTGGAGCGTCCGCTTGCAGACCTTGTCATTTATGAGATGCATGTGAGAGGATTTACCAAAGACGAGTCCTCCAATGTATCCGCAAAAGGGACGTATGAGGGTCTGCGCCAGAAGATCCCTTATCTGAAAGATCTTGGAGTAAACGCGGTGGAACTGATGCCCATTTTTGAATTTGACGAAATGGAAAGCGCCAGGGTCGTCGACGGAGAGCAGCTCTACAATTACTGGGGTTATAACACCGTCTGCTTTTTCTCACCGAACACAAGCTATTCGTCCGTGGTGGAACACAATCACGAAGGCGACGAATTAAAACAGATGATCTATGAATTAAAGGAAAACGGCATCGAAGTGATTCTGGATGTCGTATTCAACCACACAGCCGAGGGAAACGAAAACGGCCCCTGTTTTTCCTTCAAAGGAATCGACAACAATATTTACTATATGCTCACGCCGGACGGATATTACTACAATTTCAGCGGCTGCGGCAACGCCTTAAACTGTAATCATCCGGTGACACGCCGGTTTATCATTGACTGTCTGCGCTACTGGGTGACAGAATATCGCGTGGACGGCTTCCGGTTTGACCTTGCCTCCATACTGACAAGGGATCCGCACGGCGCGCCGATGGCAGAACCGCCTATTTTGCAGGAAATTGCCTGCGATTCCATTCTCGGGAAAGTCAAACTGATCGCCGAAGCATGGGACGCCGCAGGACTTTACCAGGTGGGAAGCTTTCCTGCCTTTCATCGCTGGTCCGAGTGGAACGGCCGGTACCGCGACGATATGCGGCGGTTTTTAAAAGGCGACGGGGGAATGGCCGGTACTGCCCTCAACCGGATCACAGGCTCTAAAGATCTGTATGAACCACAAAAACGGGGAATGGATGCATCCGTCAACTTCCTGACCTGCCACGACGGTTTTACCCTTTACGACCTGTACTCCTATAATTCCAAACACAATGAAAAGAATGGCTGGAACAATACGGACGGTGACAACAATGGAAACAGCTGGAACTGCGGAGTAGAAGGCGATACGGACGACCCGCAGATTGAAGGGCTTCGCCGGCGCATGGTAAAGAACGCGTTTGCAACGCTGATGTGCAGCAGAGGACCGGCCATGTTTTACGCAGGCGATGAATTCTGCAACACACAATTCGGCAATAATAACGCTTACTGCCAGGATAATCGCATTTCCTGGCTGGACTGGACACGTCTGGACGAATACCAGGAGATTCATGACTTTTTCCGGTTTATGATCGCATTCCGCAAAAAGCATGCCATCCTGCGCAAACCGACAAAAGCAGCGGCCTGCGGCCTTCCGGAAATCAGCATGCACAACGGTTATCCCTGGAACGCAGGGACAGATCACAACAGCCGCCTGATCGGCGTGATGTATGCGGGCAGAAACCAGGAAGACACGGATGACGATATTGTATTTTACGGGATGAACGCCTACTGGGAACCACTGATGATGCAGCTTCCGGAACTGCCGGACAAAAGACAGTGGAAAGTCTGTGTCAACACCTTCGTGGAATATGAAGACGGTCTGGATGTCGAACCACTGACAGATTTCTCTTACAAACATGCGCTTAAAGTCCCTCCGCGGACAGCGATTGTCCTCGTGGCGGAACCCCCGGAAGAAACGCCGGAAAGCGACACGTAAAATATGTGATTCTGGTATTGTTTCTTTTCATAAAGACAGCCCGGCAGCTTTGCTGTCGGGCTGTCTTTATTCTTCCTGCAGTGGAAACACTCTGCTGCAGGTGTGGAGAAAAGCAGACATTTCCAAAAGAATGCGGCGCCGTTCCTCGTCCAGCGCACGATAGTTGCTGAGCAGGGAACCTTCCTCCTCGCTCACAGCCAGTTCCGGATAAGCGCTGACAACCGTATTTCCAAGCAGGTAATCCACGCTCGTGCCAAGATATTCCGCGATCCGTAAAAGTGTTGCACAGTCCGGAAGGCGACGTTGTCTAATATACCCGTTCACCGTATTTGGATTAATATTCAGATCCGCCGCCATTCTCCGCTGGGTAATACCTTTTTTCATCAAAAGCTTGTGAATCCGTATCCCGGGATGCATCACAGTTCCTCCATCAGGTCCAGCCGCCGTCAAACGCAATAATCTGTCCGGTGAGATATGGATTTCCGGCAGAAAGCTGTAAAACCAGCTCCGCAGTCTCCTCTGGCGTTCCAAACCGCCCCGCAGGGATCTCACTTTGCAAAACCTCTTTTTCCTCTTCTGAAAAGCACGCGTTCATCTCCGTATCAATAAACCCACAGGCAAGCGCATTCACCTGAATATTGCTTGGGGCCAGCTCCTTTGCGAGTGCTTTTGTGAAAGCGTGAACGCCCCCCTTGCATGCCGAATAGGCAGCCTCACAGGACGCGCCTGCATTGCCCCATACAGAAGAAATATTAATAATCTTTCCACTCTTGTGATGAACCATATAAGGGATAGCCAGCTTACACGTCGAAAAGATCGCAGTGAGATTCACGGCGATGAGACGGTTCCATTCCTCAATCTGCATTTCCTGCAGAAGGCCGACATAAGAAATCCCCGCATTGTTCACCAGAATATCCACACCGCCAAACCGCCTTCCGATTTCAAGAAACAGTTTTTCTACGTAGCAGTAATCTGCCAGATCGCCCACACTTGCAAGAACATCCACGCAAAACTGCTTTTCAAGCGCTCCCTTTAACTCTGACAAAGCGGCTTCCGAATGAATACAGGTGATAACAAGACGAAATCCTTCTCTTGCAAATACAGTTGCTATAGCCCGCCCGATTCCACGGGAAGCTCCGGTTATAAGGACAGTCCTGCTCATAATAATCCTCCATGCCAGTACATGTTTTCGCACCAGACTTATTTTGTTTCAGATTAACAATATTATATCATTTTCTTACGGAAAAAAAAGAAATATTTCGTCCTCTGTCTGTTAAATCTTAATTTTCAGACTTGTCTGAAAACGAAAACCGATATAAAATAGAGAAAACGAAAGGAAACAGACAAGAAATGAATATACAGAAACTTGTTACACAGCAGCGACGCTATTTCCAGAGTGGCGCGACACTTTCTTATACATTTCGCCGGAAAGCTCTGGCAAAGCTCGGACACGCACTGGATACAAACGAATCGTTATTAAAGCAGGCGCTCTATAAGGATCTGCACAAGTCCCCCTCCGAAAGCTACATGGCAGAAATCGGGATGGTAAAAGCGGAACTTTCTTATTGCATAAAGCATCTGAAAAGCTGGATGCGTCCGCACCCGGTCAGAACTGGCCCTGCCAGTTTTCCGGCATCCAGCTTTACGGTTGTTCAGCCTTATGGCGTTACACTGATCATGGCTCCCTGGAATTACCCGGTCCTTCTCTGCCTGGACCCCCTTATTGACGCAATTGCGGCCGGAAACTGTGTTATTTTAAAACCATCTGCCTATACGCCGACGGTCTCGGCCATTCTCTCTGAGATGCTCTCCTCCATTTATTCCGAAAAATATATTGCTGTCGTGGAAGGCGGGCGTAACGAAAATACCGTGCTCCTCGAGCAACCGTTCGATTACATCTTTTTCACCGGAAGCATTTCTGTAGGGAAACATGTCCTAAAAAAAGCCGCCTGCCATCTCACCCCGGTGACATTGGAGCTTGGCGGAAAGAGTCCGTGTATCGTAGATAAAACCGCAGATATCCGCCTGGCTGCAAGACGAATTGTTTTTGGAAAGCTATTAAATTCGGGCCAGACCTGCGTCGCTCCCGATTATCTGCTCGTACACCCCTCTGTAAAAGAAAAGCTGCTAAGAGCGATGAAGCATGAGCTTCAGAAAATGCTCGGAGAAAATCCCCTTGCATCAGAAGAATACCCTCGCATGGTCAACGAAAAACATTACAACCGCATCATGAATCTCATAAAAGGGGAAAACGCCGTAACAGGTGGTTACGGAAATCCTGAAACGCTCCAGATTGCCCCGACAATCCTTGACGCGGTACGTCTTACTTCCCCGGTCATGCAGGAAGAAATTTTCGGCCCCGTCCTTCCGGTACTCACTTTCAGCAGCCGGGCGGAGATACTCTCTATTCTGCGCCTTTCCGGAACGCCTCTGGCCTGCTACCTGTTCACCCGTGACCGCAGCATGGAAAAATGGGTACTCAGCCGCATCCCGTTTGGTGGCGGCTGCATCAATGATACCATCCTGCATCTCGCGACCTCTGAGATGCCTTTCGGCGGCATGGGAAGCAGCGGCATGGGAGGATACCATGGCAAGGCAGGTTTCGAGACCTTCAGCCACCGCAAAAGCATTGTCAAAAAATATAAATGGCCCGACCTGCCCATGCGCTACCATCCCTACCGCAAATGGAAAGACACCATTATCCGGCAGATTCTGCGGTAGCCTCAGCCGCTTCCCCTGCCCATATTACACCGGCAGGGGAAAAAGTTTGTTATTTTTTTCAATTTACTGTAGACAAATAAAACAATATATGATATTATAAATGAGCGTTGTTCGTGACTATTATTTAATCTTTTTCGATGCGTGGCTCAGCTTGGTAGAGCGCTGCGTTCGGGACGCAGAGGTCGCAGGTTCAAATCCTGTCGCATCGATTTGTTGGTGGAAAGCCATCAGCCCTTGTTTTTCAAGGTGTTGAGGCTTTCTTTATTTTTACAGAATCTGAATGAGTCCTGCAAAAAACCTCCGTTCCCAAAAACATTCCCCAAAATTGAAATCTGCATTTTTCAGAACAGACGCGCGGATGCAAGAGAAATCTCACTTAAATCATTTTCACTCAGGTTCAGCCTCCGCCGGTTAAAATGCGAGTAGATATTCAAAGTAGTCTGTGCATCACTGTGCCCCAGCCAGTATTGCAGTTTTTTGATGTCCCATCCCCTGTTAATCAGCATGGATGCACAGCTGTGCCTCAGCTTGTGTAAGGAAATTTCAGGACGCCCGAACCTTGTCATGGCTTTTGTAAAAAGCTTGGCCTCGAACCAAGATTTACAGTACACCCTGCCTTCTTCCCTGCCATTGTTCCTCCATCTACAGATGTCCAGTTTCTGAACTTCGACACGCATTCACGGTTTTTAATTTTCTGTCTGACCTCACTGATATCCAGATAAGGTTTCCTGTCATCAATCGCAATATCCAGACGGGTAAACTTACCGCCATTATGAAACCCCATATCGGGATAATCATCTGGCGGAGTAAGGACTTCAATTCCGCCAAAAGCCCATCTGCCCACATAGTGAACAGTCAATGACAGCTTCCAGTTCTTTTTTACAATTTTCGATATAAATCCCCCCATTTTCCAGATGATAAAATTCAGAATCAGTTCATGTTATCATCACGTCTCTGATCTCGTTATTTTGTATAGCCTGCCTCCCTATTAGCAACCACTAAATTACACACGTAAGCGCATCAAAAAAGCATACAAAGAGCCACTTGCAAAACAAGCGGCTCTGGTGTATAATCTAACCAGAAAGGTTGATCGGACACGAAGTTCCGATTGCCCTCAGTGAATTTAATAAGTAAAACAAGAAATAGCATTCACTTTGGACGGTGGGATGCTATTTCTTGTTTTTACGATTGTCTATGTAAGACAGAGCCGCAAAGATAACAAGCAATAATGTCAGAACTTCCATCACGCTCATGGGCATCACCCTCTTTCGTAAGACTAGAGGGCATCTGAAAGAACCAGAGTTCAAAGAACCAAGGTTCTTAGAAAATCGCATCCTGCTTTCTGTTCAGTTATACAGTCCCATTATAACATGAATACAGGTATTTCTCAATTATATCTTAAACAGAAAAATATCTGAACTGATATCTGCATCATATCCGTTCCCAAAAAGTATCTTTTCAAGAGATTCCGATTTAATTTACACACTGAAGATCAAACGTAATCAATTGCCCCGGCGATTCGGGACGCAGAAATCGCAGGTTCAAATCCTGTCGCATCGATTTGTTGTTGAAAAGGGGGCGTTGCAAAATAGATGAGTGATCATCTATGGAGCAGCGCTCCATTT
>CANSSP010000009.1 GCA_947649645.1 uncultured Roseburia sp.
TGGATAGATTATACCATTCGTTCTACAAGTCTATCAAATGGGGTATAAGGCAAACAGGTTTTGATACAATCATGTCAATAATTAATTGTCTTGTGAGAAAATTAAAATGGGACAGAGTCAGTCCGGTCGGGAGAGACTGACTCTGTCCTGTTTTAATTGATACGGACAGGTCAGAAAGATTTTGAACAATTCTTCTTTCTTTTTCTGAAAAGACATGCTATAATGGCAACAGTTATCTGCCGTGAGTCGGTCAGGGCTGATATCTTATCTTTTTATACAAATATTCTGTTTTATCTGAATGCAGGTATATCACTGCAATTTTCCATAACTGTTCAGGAATAAAAAGGAGAGATACGTTGTATAGTATTGTATCAACAGCAATTATACAGGGCATCCGCAGTATTCCCGTCTCGGTCGAGGCGGATGTGAGCGACGGAATGCCAGTGTTTGAGATGGTGGGGTTTCTTGCTTCGGAGGTGAAGGAGGCAAGGGAGCGGGTGAGGACGGCGCTGCGAAATTCCGGATTTCTTCTGCCGCCCAAACGTGTGACGATTAATTTTGCTCCGGCGGATATCCGTAAATCGGGATCGGGTTTTGATCTGCCGGTCGCGCTGGCAGTCCTTGCCGCTCTGGGATTTGTGCCCGGCGAAGCGCTCGAGAAAACATTTGTGATCGGGGAGGTGGGGCTGAATGGAAAGACGCAGCCGACCGGAGGTATATTGCCGATGGTTGTGGAGGCAAAAGAGTGTGGCCTGAAGCGCTGTATCGTTCCGGAGGCAAACCGGCAAGAGGCGATGATGGCAGGCGGGATAGAGGTGTGTGATGTCTCATGTATAGAGGAGATGGTCTGTATTCTGAACGGAGAAGAAAAGTGGGACAGACCCCGCCCGGACAGGAAAGAAAGAGAAAGAAAACGGAGGCTGTCTGACTTTTCAGATATTCACGGCCAGTATTTTGCCAGGCGGGCCTGCGAGACGGCAGTCAGTGGAATGCACAATCTCTTAATGATAGGACCTCCGGGGGCGGGGAAAACGATGATGGCCATGCGGATTCCTTCTATTTTGCCCCCGCTGCGGCATGACGAGCAGATGGAGCTGTCAAAGATATACAGTGTCAGCGGCCTCATTTCGGAGCGGGAAGATTTTATGGAGGAACGTCCTTTTCGTGCCCCGCACCACACGGTCACGGCGCAGGCAATGTCCGGCGGTGGGGTGCATCCAAGGCCGGGGGAGATTTCCCTGGCGCACAAGGGGGTACTGTTTCTTGATGAGCTGCCGGAGTTTCGGAAAGATACGCTGGAAGTGCTGCGGCAGCCGATGGAAGAGAAAAAAGTACGGCTTATCCGGCTGAAAGGAGAATGTGAGTATCCGGCCGATTTCATGCTTGTGGCGGCGATGAATCCCTGCAGATGCGGGTATTACCCGGATCCGGTAAAATGCCGCTGCAATCCGGCTTCTGTCGAGCGATATCTTGGAAGAATCAGTTCGCCGCTTCTGGACCGTATTGATATCTGCGTGGAAGCTCTGCGGACAGAGTTTCGTGAACTGACAGCCGTCGGTCCGGAGGAAAACTCTGCAGTCATCCAGCAGAGGGTGATCACGGTGCACCATATACAACAGGAGCGTTACAGGAGCGAGGATTTCGACTATAACAGCCAGATACCGGCTGCGCGCATCGGGGAATACTGTGCGCTTACCAGAGGGCAGCAGAATATGATGGAAGAAATTTACGGCCGGCTGAATCTGACGGCGCGCGCCTATCACAAGATATTGAAAGTGGCGCGGACGCTGGCGGATATGGAAGGTGCGGAACAAATCGGCGACAGACATTTAAACGAGGCAGTCTGTTACCGAAGCCTGGATAAAAAAATCTGGGCGCACACATAAGAGGAGGGGAACGGTGCAAAAGATCGATTATGCATACTGGCTTGCCAATCTTCCAGGGATCGGAAACCGGACCATACACCGCCTTCTGGCTCAGACGGGAAGTGCCAGGGAGCTTTATTTTCTCAGCGAAAAACAGGTAAAACTTCTGGATGGAATCGGAGAAAAACAGAAGGAGACCCTGCTTGCGGAGAAAAAGAAAACGGATTTTCGCGCATATGAACAGATGAAGGAAAGGGGGATCGCATTTCTGTCGCTGGAGGAGGAGGCCTATCCGGAGAAACTCAGGAATATTCCCGATCCGCCGTTTGGAATTTATGTCAAAGGCTCTTTGCCTGGCCCTGAACAAAGAACGGTGGCCATTGTCGGTGCGCGCAGATGTTCGGAGTATGGACGCTCGATTGCAAAAAAGCTTGGCGGGCGGCTTGCTGAGAGCGGGATCTGTGTTGTCAGCGGAATGGCGGCAGGAATCGACGGAGCCGGACATCGCGGCGCGCTGCAGAAAGGAGGCAGTGTCTGCGCCGTCCTGGGGTGCGGTGTGGATGTCTGTTATCCGCCGTCAAATCGGGGACTGTATTGTGATATTTTAAAAGAAGGTGTTTTTGTTTCGGAATATCCGCCCGAAACGGAGCCGCTGCCGGGGTATTTTCCGGCAAGAAACCGTATTATATCGGGTCTTTCGGATGCGGTGGTTGTCGTGGAGGCAAAAAACAGGAGCGGATCTCTGATCACGGCTGATCATGCCCTGGAGCAGGGACGCGATATCTATGCGGTGCCGGGGCGTATCGGCGACGTTCTGAGCGCCGGGTGCAACATGCTGATACGCCAGGGCGCGCAGATATTGATGGATGTAGAAACATTTATCAGAGATCTTTCGCCGGGCACGGTATTAGCGCCCTGTCAGGAAAGTTTCGTGCATTTATTACTTGAAAAAGAAGAACGCTTGGTGTATAGTTGTGTAGGTTTACAGTCAAAAACGATGGAAGAGCTTATACGTGAGACAGAGCTTTCCACATCGCAGCTGGCCGATATTCTCATGCGGCTTCTGCAGAAGGGATTCATCACGGAGACATTTAAAAACTGTTATATCAGACGTCTATAACTAGAGGGTATTGCAGACAGTGCGATATCTGGTAAGAATGGAAGTAAGAAGGAGATGGACGAATGGCTAAGTATCTTGTTATCGTGGAGTCGCCTGCGAAGGTAAAGACGATTAAAAAATTTCTTGGGAAAAATTATGAAGTTGTCGCGTCGAACGGGCACGTCAGAGACCTGCCGAAAAGCCAGATGGGGATCGACATCGAACATGATTACGAACCAAAGTATATTACAATCCGGGGTAAGGGAGATATCCTTGCGAAGCTGCGCAAAGAGGTGAAGAAGGCGGATAAAGTTTATCTCGCAACCGACCCCGACCGCGAGGGAGAGGCGATTTCCTGGCATTTAAGCCAGGCGCTGAAGCTTGAGGACAAGAATATCAGGCGTATCAGCTTTAACGAGATCACACAGAACGCCGTCAAGGCTTCGCTGAAGGAGCCGCGTGACATCGACATGAATCTTGTGGACGCACAGCAGGCGCGCAGAATTTTAGACCGCATGGTGGGTTATGAGATCAGTCCGCTGCTCTGGGCCAAGGTAAAGAGGGGGCTGAGCGCGGGACGGGTGCAGTCAGTGGCGCTGCGCATCATCTGCGATCGGGAGGAAGAGATCAACGCGTTTATTCCGGAAGAATACTGGACGCTGGACGTTTCTCTTTCCGTTCAGGGGGAGAAGAAACCTCTGCTTGCAAAGTTTTACGGAAACGAGGCCGGAAAGCTGATTCCTTCTTCCAGGGAAGAGACGGACTATATTATAGAAGCAATAGAAAAAGAAAACTTTAAGGTACTGGAGGTAAAAAAAGGAGAACGCGTAAAAAAGGCGCCGCTTCCCTTTACGACAAGTACCATGCAGCAGGAGGCTTCCAAGACGTTAAACTTTCCGATTTCCAAGACGATGCGTATTGCACAGCAGCTATACGAGGGTGTGGATATCAAAGGGCAGGGAACGGTCGGACTGATTACTTACTTAAGGACGGATTCGGTACGCATATCGGAGGAGGCCGATCTTCTGGCAAGGGAATATATCGAACATGCCTACGGCAAAGAATTTGTGGCAACGCAGACGGCGGAAAAAAAGGGCGGTGCAAAAATCCAGGACGCACATGAGGCGATCCGGCCTTCCGATATCAGCCGCACGCCCGTCATGGTCAAAGAGTCTTTATCGAGAGACCAGTTCCGTCTTTATCAGCTGATCTGGAAACGGTTTGCGGCGAGCCGGATGGCACAGGCTGTTTTTGAGACGACGAGTGTGAAAATAGGCGCGGGAGAATACCGGTTTCATGTCTCGGCTTCCAAGATCGCGTTTCCTGGATTTTTAAACGTCTATACCAGCGAGGAGGACGAGAAAGAAGACAATAATGTCCTTCTGAAAAGCATAGATGAGAATACCAGTCTGACACCGGAGGGATTTGACCCGAAGCAGCATTTTACGCAGCCCCCGGCGCATTACACAGAAGCTTCTCTGGTAAAAACACTCGAAGAGCTCGGAATCGGCCGTCCGAGTACGTATTCACCTACGATTACGACGCTGCTCGGCCGACGCTATATTGTAAAAGAAGCCAAAAACCTGTATGTCACGGAGCTGGGCGAGGTTGTCAACCAGATCATGAAAGAGTCGTTTCCTACTATAGTAGATGAACACTTTACAGCCAATATGGAATCGCTTCTTGACAGTGTCGGAGAGGGTGATGTGAGCTGGAGGGCTGTGGTGCGCAATTTCTTTCCCGATCTGGAAGCGGCGGTGGCAGCGGCCGAAAAGGAGCTGGAAAAAGTCGAGATCGCGGACGAGGTCTCGGATGTGATCTGTGATCAGTGCGGACGCAATATGGTGATCAAATACGGGCCGCACGGAAAGTTTCTGGCCTGTCCCGGTTTTCCGGACTGTCGCAATACAAAACCATATCTTGAGAAAATCGGAGTCGCATGCCCGAAATGTGGGAAAGAGGTCGTGCTTAAAAAGACCAGGAAGGGAAGAAAGTATTTTGGCTGCGAGGACAATCCGGACTGCGATTTTATGAGCTGGTCAAAGCCTGTGGCAGAAAAATGCCCGAAATGTGGCGGTTACATGGTAATTAAGGGAAATAAGACAGTCTGTGCCGACGCCCAGTGTGGACATGTTGAGGAGAAAAAACAGCAGGCAGAAGGGGAAGCGTAAGATATCTGCCGTTGTGCTGATGCAGAGTGCGGCAAGGAGGAAGTGTGAAACGTTTTAGTACTAAAAAGGTAAAAATCGGAAACCGCGAGATCGGCGGCGGCAGTCTGATTCTGATTCAGTCCATGACAAACACAAAGACAGAAGATGTGGAAGCCACGGTGTCCCAGATCAATCGGCTTGCCGCTGCCGGATGCGATATCATCCGCTGTGCCGTGCCGTCCATGGAGGCGGCAGAGGCTATGGAAGAGATCACAGAGAGGGTTTCCATTCCGGTTGTGGCAGATATCCATTTTGATTACCGGCTTGCGATCGCCGCTATTGCACATGGCGCAGACAAAATCCGTATTAATCCGGGAAATATCGGTGACAGAGACCGTGTCCGCGCAGTTGTGGAAGCGGCGATGGAACACAATATTCCCATCCGCATCGGGGTAAACAGTGGTTCCCTGGAAAAAGAGCTGGTTGAAAAATATCACGGGGTGACGGCAGAAGGGCTTGTGGAGAGTGCGCTGGATAAGACGGCGCGGATTGAAGAGATGGGATATGATAATCTTGTCATCAGCATCAAGTCCTCCGATGTTCTGATGTGTGTCCGTGCCCATGAGATGATCGCGGAGCGGACCGATCACCCCCTTCATATCGGTATCACGGAGGCGGGAACTCTCTTAAGCGGGAATATCAGATCGGCAGTCGGCCTGGGGGTAATTCTGCACGAGGGGATCGGGGATACCATCCGTGTGTCGCTGACGGGTGACCCGCTTGAGGAAGTGAAGTCCGCAAAGCTGATTTTAAGGACGCTGGGTCTTAGGACGGGGGGCATAGAGGTGGTATCCTGTCCGACCTGCGGCAGAACACAGATTGATCTGATTAAACTTGCAAATCAGGTTGAAAATATGGTCGCCGCATTTCCCCTCGATATCAAGGTGGCTGTTATGGGCTGCGTAGTGAACGGCCCGGGAGAAGCGAAAGAGGCCGACATCGGTATTGCAGGTGGAAACGGCGAAGGGCTTATCATAAAACGCGGAGAGGTTGTAAAGAAAGTGCCGGAGGACGGATTGCTTGAGGCGCTGCGCTTCGAGCTTGTGCACTGGGGCGAGAATAATTTTCATTGACAAATGGCATAATATATGCTACGTTTTAGTCGGGGCTGGAATGAATTACAAAGATTAACAGTATTCCACATCCTGGTACATGCAGACGCAGGTGTCTGCGAAATAAGTTTTTTCGTATTGGAGGAGGTTTTACAGTTATGCAGAAAGGAACAGTGAAATGGTTCAATGCCAAGAAAGGCTATGGATTCATTTCGGACGAGCAGGGAAGTGACATTTTCGTGCATTTTTCCGCGCTGAACATGGATGGATTCAAAGAGCTCAAGGATGGCGAGCAGGTCGAGTTTGAAGTGACGCAGGGCGAGAAGGGGCCGCAGGCAGCCAATGTAAGCCGCGTCGTATAATACCTGCTTAAGAAGCGGGGAACAGGCCGTTCCTGAAAAAGGATGCCCATGGTTTTGCGGGCATCCTTTTTGTCATATAAAAACGCATGTAATAAGCCGAAAAGCCTTCCGGCAGATTGCACCTGGCCGGAGAGGTTTTTTATTGTATAGTAAAAAATATGTCTTGTCTTTTCTGGAGGGGGGAGCGCCATGTATGAAATGCTGCACAAGAGTGTGGACGACAGACACAAACGTGTCAGAGAGACGGCAAAGAAAAACAACCGGACCGGTATACCGGAACGCACAAAAGCGTATTTTGAGGATTTGTCCGGCATGTCGTTTGATGATGTCAGAGTGCACTATGCGTCGCCGAAACCGGCTGGTTTCGGCGCGCTTGCCTATACGCAGGGAAACGACGTTTACATAGGCCCGGGACAGGAAAAACATCTGGGCCATGAGCTTTTTCATGTGGTGCAGCAGAAGCAGGGGCGTGTGCCGCCAACGGGCGAGATCGGCGGTACTCCTGTCAATACGGATTCCGCGCTTGAGCGGGAGGCGGACCGGGCTGGCAGTCTGGCGGAGAGGAACGAACGGACTGTTTCCCGCCCGGCGCCGGCCGGCGCGGGACATGGCGGCCGGCCGGTGATACAGGGCAGGTTTCCCAGCGTAAAGATAAAGAGGAGTATTCAGAGTGCAGGCCAGGTCAGCGGACATCATATTTTTTCGCAGGCTGATCTGGGAAGGCTGAGCGAGGCGGCACTGCGCAAAAAAAGGAGTGGCACCAGGAAAATGGAGTGGCCCGGTCTGTACGCGTTTTGTGAAGAATATTGTGAATGCGAGGGCGGGATAGAAAATCTGGGATTCAATATTGTCGCTGGTCCGGGCAGATATATCAATAATCCCGGAGATCGGTTTGATCCGCAGACGCAGACGGCGGACATGGACGAAGGCGATGTGGAATATCTGGGTATGACGGAAGAACAGGCGGAACAGTTCGGCATGGAGAAGCGGGAGCTGACGTATGTGTCGGAGTGCATGAAAGCTGCCCATGATAAGTGTAAAGATGCAGATTATGAAAAATGGAAAGATTCGGACTGGGAAGAGATTCTGGATTCGTTTCGCAGCGCGGAAGAGGAGGCCGGGAGAGGCCCTGAGAATGTGCTTTTGCCGTGTGACGAATGGGCTGAAGAGCAGGACAGAAGTGGCAGAGATACGTATTACAGGAAGCGGCAGGGATACTTTATGAGCCGGGCGGCGTATGACGGAGTAAATAATGTTTTTTCTGTCGGCGCACAGAAAAGAAAGTACACAGATCTGGAGAATCTGGAGGTTGTGGACGGACAGAAGGAAATAACCGACGAAAGCGGAGGAACGATCCAGGTGCAGTATTCCGTTTTTCTGAAACATATTCTCGAGCGCCACAGCTTTCTCTGGTGCAGGGGAGAATTTACAGGGATCAATATTTTCTTTCCTCTGAGCATGGACGAAGATGCGATCAGAGACTGGTGTATGGCGAAGGCAGAAGCGCATATTGAAAAGGTGATCTGCCCGGCCGCAGATTCCGGTGAACTGGATTTCAGTCAGAGTGGTGTTTATGACGATGTATTCCTGATATGCAGTATTGGGTACGATGAGCCGATGAAAGTTACATTTGAGACAATGAGCATGGAGTCCGGGGGGATACAGGTAACGCAGAAGGCGTTAAAGGAAGCGTGGGATGTGTATGAAGATCAGCAATGACTTCTGGTGCAGGAAAACAGGCAGAATAAGGGTGTAAATATATAATTTGTACAAAAAAAGTTTCCCTAAAGGCGAAAATTGTGTTATTATGGAGAAGGGTTATAAAAAATTTATCGGGAGGTATTCTTTTTATGGTGGGGAATGTAATCGTAGGACAGTCGGGCGGACCGACTGCGGTGATCAATTCAAGTCTCGCAGGGGTTTATAAGACGGCGAAGGATCTGGGCGCCGGGACGGTGTACGGTATGAGACACGGCATCCAGGGATTTCTGGAAAAAAAGATTGTGGATATGGACGAGAAAATCCGCTCCGATATGGATCTGGAGCTTCTTAAGAGGACGCCGTCCGCGTTTCTGGGCTCCTGCAGGTATAAGCTGCCCGAGATCGGCGACGACAGGGAGCTGTACGACAGGATTTTTGAAATATTAAATGAGTATGATATCACTGCATTTTTTTACATCGGCGGAAATGATTCCATGGACACGATCAAAAAGCTGTCGGATTATGCCATTATTATCAACAGTGATATCCGCTTTATCGGTGTTCCAAAGACCATTGACAACGACCTGGCCGTGACGGATCATACGCCGGGGTTTGGCAGCGCTGCAAAATTTATCGCTTCCGTCTCCAAGGAGATTATAAGGGACGGTCTTGTCTATGATGTCAAAAATGTGACGATCGTCGAAATAATGGGGCGGAATGCCGGATGGCTGACAGGAGCGGCGGCGCTTGCAAAATGTGAGGATTGCGAGGGCGTCGATCTTTTGTACCTTCCGGAGATTCCGTTTGATGTGGATGCTTTTGTGGAAAAAGTCGGCAGACTGCTTGAGGAGAAGAATTCGATTGTGGTCGCCGTCTCCGAGGGAATCCGGACGGCGGACGGCAGATATGTGTTTGAACTCACAAATCATACGGAATATGTCGATGCGTTCGGCCACAAGCAGCTCAGCGGCACGGCGCGCTATCTCTCGATGCTGGTCAGCGGGAAGTTTGGCTGTAAGTCCAGATCGATAGAACTCGCCACGCTTCAGAGATGCGCCGGACATCTGACTTCCCGCGTTGATATCACGGAGGCGTATCAGGTGGGAGGATCGGCTGTCAAAGCGGCATTCGAAGGAGAAACCGGAAAGATGGTGATTTTAAAAAGGGTGTCCAGTGATCCTTATATCTGCACGACGGATCTCTATGACGTACATAAGATCGCCAATGTCGAGAAAAAAGTGCCGTCTGAGTGGATCATTGACGACGGTACGAATGTGAGTCAGAAGCTTGTCAGTTACATCAGGCCGCTGATTCAGGCGGAGCTCACACCGATTATGATTACGGGCCAGCCGCGTCATATCGTCATCGACATGGAGTCGTAAAACGGGTGCGCTGATCGTCACTCCGGAAGAAGTTATCAGCTGCTTTCCTGGAATTGCGGATTAGTGTCAGTGAACCTGCTTCATGGCTCCGACGGGGAGAAATGAGCATCAGAATATCAGTTTAGGAAAGCAAATTTAGAAGGCGGGGTTTTTATGAAAGAGAAAACAGTAAATGAGATGCAGAAGACGAGAGGGATTCACAGTCTGACGTTTATGCTGATCCTGACGATCTGCGTCATGGTTTCCATTCCCACAGTCGGCCTGGCGTGTCTGGGTGTTTACTATCTGCGCCAGTCGATGGCTGAGTCGGTTGAGTCGTATGAAGAGTCCATGAGAGACGGCTATTCGATGGAAATCAAATCCCAGGTTCAGGGAGCACTGTCCGTGATTCAGAGTTTCTATGACAGGAGTCAGAGCGGCGAGATAACAGAAGAAGAAGCTAAGAAAATGGCGGCGGAGGCTGTCCGGGCCATGCGTTACAGGGATGATGCATCGGGGTATATCTGGATTGACGGGGAAGATTATATCCTGGTCATGCATCCGATCCTGACAGAGCAGGAGGGCAGCAACCGGTATGACCTGACGGATCAGAACGGCGTCAAAGTCACGCAGAGCGTTGTATCTGCGGCAAAGGGCGGAGGCGGATACAATGAATTTTACTTTACAAAATCAGACGGTGTGACGGTTGCGCCCAAGGTAGCCTATGCGCAGATGTTTGAACCCTGGGGCTGGGCGGTTGCGACCGGAAACTATGTAGATGAGATGAATGAAAAGATCGAGAGCAGAAAAGTCTCGATCGAGAACGATTTTTCGAAAATGCTGATGTTTTACAGTGTTGCAGCGGTTGTGATGCTGGTTCTGGCACTGATTATATCCACGTTGATCGGGCTGAAGATTACAGGGGGCATTAAGCTGGTGGAGGCAAATCTCCGTCAGGCGGCGATGGGCGACTTGAGTTTTACCGTGAATCCCGCGCTGATGAGGCGGAGCGATGAGATCGGCGCAATGGCACGTTCTCTGGAAAACGTCCGCCAGTCCCTTGCGGGCATGCTCGGCAGTGTGCTTCACACCGGCGAGGCTCTGAATCAGAGCAGCGAAAAATTCAGCGAGAAATTCGGGCACATTTCAGACAGCATTCGTAACACCAATCAGGCGATTGAAGATCTTGCGCTGGGAGCGACTAACCAGGCAAACGAGACCGAGACAGTGAATGCGAAGATTGTGGAGCTGGGAGAGGTCATCGAAATCGAAGAGAACGGCGTACATCGGCTGGAGAAAGCCGTATCCGCCATGGCAGAACATTCGGCGGGTGCCGCTGCGTGCATAAAAGAGCTTGATCATATTACAAAGACGACGATTGAGACCATCGATATCGTTTCCACACAGACGAATAAAAACAATGATTCGGCTGCCGATATCAATAAGACGATTGAAATCATCAAAGGTCTGGCTTCCCAGACCAATCTGCTCTCTCTGAATGCCAGCATAGAGGCGGCCAGAGCGGGGGAAGCGGGCAGAGGATTTGCCGTTGTGGCAGAAGAGATCAGAAATCTTTCCGAGGAATCCTCCGGCAATGCCCAGGAGATTGAGGGAATTGTAAAAGAGCTGGTGAACAATGTGGAGGTTTCAGTCAGTAAGATGCAGGAAGTGACACGCAATGTACAGGAACAGCAGCGATGCCTGGATAAGACCAGGGAAGCATTCGGGTATTTAAAGAATGAGGTTGCCCTGGTGGAGGAAGTTACGAAAGAAATCGGCGGTCAGACCCAGATTTTAAATTCTCTCAAGCAGATCGTCACAGATTCCGTCAATAGTCTGGCGAGTGTGGTGGAAGAAAATGCGGCGTCCACGGAAGAGACAAGTGCCAGCATGATGCTTCTTTCCCAGACAATCGGCGAGTGCTCTTCGGATACGCAGGGACTGGTAGAGCTGAGCCGGCGGCAGAATGAGCAGGCAAGTAAATTTCAGTTGTAAAGTGAAAAAAGAAGGTCTCTGTCATGTTATCATGGCAGGGCCTTTTTGTCTGGTAATGGCGAAAACTGTGTCAGGGGATTCACGGGAAAGTATCTGTCTTTCCCATGAAACAAACGTCCTTCAGACAGGAGCACATTGTGTCGGGGACAGCAGGAAAATCAGATTACAGCAGAAGTTAAATTCCGGAAAAGCGACAAAGCAGATTGTCCTTCCGATATATATCGTGTATAATGATTGTTGTCGATAAAAGGGATAATTTGTCATATCTGGAGTGCTGAGTTATGCCCGGAAGGAGGGACGGATGCTGTGGAGTTTCTGAATGAGAAAAGAGTTTTAAGAAACGGAAAACCGATAGAGACAGATGATGCGTTACTGGAGGAACAAATCCGGTTTGTTGAGCAGAAGATGGAAGCGTTAAAGGAAAGATGTGTCAGGCTGTATGCACATCACTACTATGAGCGGAAAATGGATCATTATGACAAAAATATGAGGGAGGCGGAACGTC
Source organism: uncultured Roseburia sp. (assembly GCA_947649645.1). Lineage (GTDB taxonomy): Bacteria > Bacillota > Clostridia > Lachnospirales > Lachnospiraceae > Roseburia. The sequence continues at coordinate 12,151 of CANSSP010000009.1, forward strand.
TCTGGTCCGATATCCGTTGTTGCAGATGGAGTGAACATACACAGATTCTGAATCTGTTTCAGGCAAAGGCGGATTGCATGTTCGGAAGTGTTTTTGTGGGAAAGCAGGATTATGACGAGGCGTTGTCTTACCTGGCCGAAGGAAAAGACCGGATAGAAAAGGACACGCTGCAATATCTTATACCGGAATATTATGTCAGAGCGGCGATTGAAATGGCAAAATGCTATATAGAAAAACACAGCCCGGCCAGTGTTCTTGACGATTGTCTGAAGAAAGCGGAAGAGGTGCTTACGGCGCAAAAACAGGAGATCTGTGCAAATTATGAGGCGTTTTATTACGATAAATTGTCATTGGAACTGAAGTTTCAGAGGCTTTATGCCGTGATGGACAAATATACATTTGAACAGGAGGGAAGTGCCGGGAAAGCCTGGAAGATTCTTGAGGACGTCATAAAACAGTATGAACAGCTTCCTGTATCCGCCAGTTTTCATACGGACTGTTATTTTTCTTACACTGACTGGAAAAGGAAGCAGGATGTTTCACTGCGGACGACAAAGGGAGAATTTTTCAAAAATCTGTATTTTGCTGTCGGAGAAGGGATAAGGCTGGTAAAAAAGCAGAGTACGGCGAATCTTCCTCCCATTGTCGCCGGCCTGTGGGAGAATGTGAAGCAGGAAGCCTTTCTGGACCGCAAGGGGTGCGGTGCCGGAGAAGCGGGGATATGTCAGCTTCCGGCAGCTGACTGGGATAAGACAGAGAAAAAAGACTGGAGCGAAGAAGAACTGCGGAAACTGCAGAGATATTTTCTTGAGCTGACATTTTCTGTTTTTGCGCAGACCATAAAAGAATATCCTGCAAATACGATCTGTCTGGACGATCTTGCGGCGCTGCTTTATGATTATAAGGACGGAGATAAAACAGATCAGAAAAAGCAATTTCTGCTTTATCTGATTGAGAAATATCTGAGCAGAGACTACCAGAAAGAAACCGTCGAACAGTCGATAGAAGCGATCCTGGACAGAGTACTGGAAATTGAGAGAACAAACATGTTTGCCTTAAGCATCAGGGCGGAGATGGCAATGACCGATCCTGTCTCGGAAAGGATTGACGATTACCCGGCTCTGCGGCAGTATTCGTTAAAAAAGTGGTTTTCCAGCATGCTCAAAAGCGGTGTTCCCACCGGGCCGTTCCAGGAGATTGAGATCGCACTGCTTCAGCTATACCGATATGTGACCTGGTTTATGAACCGGGCGATCATCGACTGGAAGAAAGAGAAATGGGAGCATCTGGAAGTAGGACATTATACCAGAATGGCTGTGCTTCCTAAGCTGTACAATAAAAATCAGGATACAAGGCTCAGGCTTCACAATGTGCATCACCTGAATGATCCTCTTGAGGGCGTGCTTCTGATCAACCGGCTGAGGGAAGCGGTTCCGGTGGAAGCGGATTCGCTGATTCAGACCCTGTGGGACAAATACAATTCGGACGAGGGCGGCGCGGTGCGCAATATGGTATATATGGGCAGTTTTACCAGCCGCCTGGATCATCTGAACATGTGGGACCGGTATGGAGACCGCCAGAAAGGGGTTGCGCTTTGTTTTGACGGTAAAGAATATTTTGACAAGGAGGCAAAGATATCTTTTGCGAAAATGTCTACGAGCGGAAGTTATGGACGTTATAAGCTGGAAGATATCAGGTATCCGCTCTATATGGTTCTCTATCTGCCCGAGGAGAACAGAGGAGGGCTGGAGAAAGCAGAAGAGTATGCAAGTCACAGAAAAGCTGCTGCGAAGGCGGGGAATGATAAAAAAGAGGAAAGCTGGTGGGGGATGCAGGCGGATCTGATCCGTGATCTGATCCGCCTGGAAAAAAAGATCAGAGAATGTCTGGAAAAGATGCAGAAGGTTCTTAGGGAGATAGAAGAGGACGGCCGCGGGACAGAAGCGGAATGCAGGATGTGCGAAAGGCTTAAGGATGAACTCTGCCATGCGATCATGGTGATACTTGACCTGGTCCGGTTTCTGATCAAAAGCGATAAATACCGGGATGAACGCGAATTTCGTGTGATTCAGTATTCGGATGACCCGGAATGCGAAGGGGAAGGGACGGAGGTACCAAGGCTGTATATCCCGATTGAAAAAGAGCTGATCTACAAAAGAGTCTGTTTTGGGCCTCTTGTCAAGGATTTTGAGTCAAAGGCGGCTTATGTCCTGAATATCAAGAGAAATGGTGCAGATGTGGAAGTGCAGAAATCCGCCATCTCATTTAAAGAAGGATGAAGAGGAGGCCTGGATGCGGGAAGGAAATAAAATATTAATCACGGGGAGCACACACGGCATCGGAAAAGCTGCGGCGGAAAAGTTTCTCAGAGCAGGCTGGGAGGTATATGGCTGCGGAAGCAACCGCGATGATAAAAGAGGTCCGAAGATGGAAATGGACTATCCGCTGTTTCATTTTCAGTATGCGGATATTTCCGTCGAAGAGGAAGTGAGGACGCTCTTTGACTGGTGCAGCGAAGTGAATGCGGCTTTTAACAACGCCGGGACAGGTTGTGCCCCGGCGCCGGCGCACCGCATGGATTCTGGTGCGGCAAGGCGGATTCTGGAAGTGAATCTGCTCGGAACAGCGCTTTGCATGAAATACGAGTGTGCGCGGATGCTGCAGAAGGGCGGTGTGATCGTAAATAATTCGTCTGTGGCTGCGTTTCGGGCAGATACCGGGGCAGACCCTGTTTATGCCGCGGCGAAAGCGGGGATTCTGCGCCTTGCGGCGGAGGCGGCTGTCAGACCGGAGTACAGAGGCCGGATTCGTTTTTTTACCGTCATCCCCGGATGGATTGAAACGCGCATGACGGCAGTGGATGACAAGAGTGAATGGGAGAAAAAGCTGCCCGGTGGGCGCGCGGGTACGCCGCAGGAGGTGGCGGAGCTGGTTTATCGGGTGATAACAGAACAGGACTGTTTTGATTCCGGGCAGGAATTTCACGTCAACGGAGGAGGGATTCTGGTGTGAGCGAAAGAAGAGCAGACAGGCAAAAACGAGTCAGCGGCGTCCTTATGGCATTAAGCTGTCTGCCGGGGGCTTATGGCATCGGAGATCTGGGAAAGGAAGCCAGGTGCGCGGCAGACTGGATGAAACGGGCCGGATTTACACAGTGGTCGCTTCTTCCTCTGAATCCGACCAGCTATGGGGACAGTCCGTATCAGAGTCCCAGTGCATTTGCCGGAAGTATCAACTACATCTCGCCGGAGCTTCTGGGAGAGGACGGGCTGCTGGAGCCGGAGGAATTAAAACAGGCTGTTTCGGAGACGGACGGCAGGGTGGATTACGGCGAGCTGTTTGTGACGCGGCCGAAGCTTCTGCGCTGTGCTTTCCGGCATTTTACGGAGCAGGGAGGCCGTCAGCGGGCAGATTATCTGAAATTCAGCCGGGAAAATGAGGACTGGCTGAATGATTATGCGGCCTTTATGGCGATTAAGGAAAAGATGGACTATCGTCCCTGGCAGCAGTGGCCCGAGGCGCTGGCTCACCGGAAAGAGCCGGAATATACCCGGTACTTAATGCAGCGGAAAGAGGATATAACGTTCTGGAAATTTACCCAGTATCTTTTTTTCAGCCAGTGGATGCGGCTTAAGGAGTATGTCAACGCACAGGGAATCGGACTGATCGGCGATATGCCTTTTTATGTCGCGCATGACAGCGCCGATGTCTGGAGCCACAGAGAGCTGTTCGCCGTGAGCCGGAAGACTGGAAGAACAGTGATGTGGGCCGGGGTTCCCGCAGACTGTTTTTCGGGCCGCGACCGCAACTGGGGAAATCCGGTCTATGCGTGGGAAGGCCATGAGGCGGAAAATTACCGGTGGTTCAGAAGGCGGATACAGGTCAGCGGGACGATGTATGACGGACTGCGGATCGATCATGTGATCGCGGCAAGACGCTATTTCGGGATCCGGGACGGGGAGAAAACAGGGGCGTGGTATGACGGTCCGGACCTAAACGGGAATCAGTTTACCCAGGCAATCCAGGAGGAGGCGAAACAGGCCGGACTGTCTGTGATTGCGGAAGATCTGGGGGAGATTCCGCCGGGCTTAAGAGAGCGGATGCATGAGATCGGATGGCCGGGGATGCGTGTCTTACAATTTGCTTTTACGGGTGCATACGGGCCTAAAAGCAATCACCTTCCGTTTTACCACGATAAGGAGATGGTGGTCTATACCGGAACACACGACCACCCGACGCTGAAAACATTTCTGGAAAAGAAAACAGACGCAGAGCTGCAGTATATGAAATGGTGGACCGGGGAGCACGCGCGCGAGGCACTCAGATGGGCGCTGATTGAGGAGGCGTATAAGTCGGTGGCCAGTCAGGTGATTCTTCCGGTCCAGGACATACTGGGGTATGGGGATGAGGCCCGGCTGGTCTTTACGGAGGAACCGGAGCGCTCCTGGAAGTGGAGACTGAAAAGTCTGTCTGCGTTCTCGGAAGAAGCGGCCCGCAGGATGAAAAAAACGGCAGTCCTTACGGGAAGGTATGACGATACAGAAGACGCGCCGGAAAGCACGGCAAAGGACCGGACTGTCATACTGGTCACGGGCGCTTCCGGTTTTATCGGGACGAATCTGACCGGATGGCTTTTAAAAGAAGGGTATGCCGTGATCGCAGTGGACACGGAAAGGCCGCAGATTTCCTATGAGGGGTACCGGCAGAGCACGGGCATCGGAACGGATGTCTGTGCGTTTGATCTTCTGACGGTAAACGGAGATATCGGGGATGAAAAGCTTCTGGACGGGATTTTCCGGTATGAGATCGGATATGTAATCCATCTGGCTGCGATTTCGACAATCCAGCTTGGGGCTGTCAGCTATGAGAAAACGATGCGCGTGAATGTGGAGGGTACGCGGGGGCTACTTCGGGCGGTGGAGAAAGCGGGCGGTGTGAAAGGATTTGTCTATGCGTCGACCGACAAGGTTTACGGAGAGATGAAGGCGCAGGCGTATACGGAGGAGATGCCGCTGCAACCATCTGTTTCCCCGTATGATCTTTCAAAAGCACAGGCGGACGAACTGGTGCGAAGGTGGTCGAAAGAGCGCGGAGGGCACGGGATTGTACTTCGTTTCTGCAATATTTACGGGAAATACGACCGGAAAGCGACACGTATTGTTCCCGCAACGATGCAGGCTCTGCTGAAAAACCAGGGTTGTGTGCTTCGGATGTTCCGCGATGAAAAAGGACATGTCCGCAATTTCAGGCGGGATTTTCTGTATGTGGATGATCTGTGCGGGGCGATCTGTGACATATTAAAGAAACTGGAAACGTGGAATCGGGAAAAGGCAGACGCGATGTGGGGGGAGGCATTTAATCTCGGAACAAAGCAGTCCTGCCCCATGGATGAGGTGATTTATAAGATGCAGATGCTGACCGGCATCCATACGCTTCCGCGGATAGAACTGACGGAAGCGGGAGGAGAGGTCATGCAGCAATGTATGGATTATTCCAGGGCGCGGAATGTTTTTGGGTTTGTGCCGCAGACATCTCTTGATGAGGGACTTGCGGCCGTTGCGGAATGGTGGAAAGGAAATCTATGATCAGTAAAGTGGTAAAACGATTGTTCGATTATATAGAAGAGGGACTGCCACAGAAAACGGCGCCGCTGCGCACCTTAAACGCTGTTGGCAGTTATCCGCTGGCCTACCGGACGTTTGGCGGACAGACGCGTGGAAACGGTGATCTGGACGATGCGGTGATGGAGAGGGCATTTGGCAGTCACTATCTGCTGACGATGCTTTGTTCCGGCGCCGTGATCCGGCGGATTTTGTACCGGGAACCGGAATCATGCCACAGTCTCTATTGCGACGGAATGACGCTTCGCTTTCTCGACCGCCATGGTCTGGCGGAGCATGGCGTATGGGACCGGCTGGACCATGCGGCGCTGGATGAAAATATTACGATGGAAAATGTCGACCACCGCATTTACTATTCCGCAGCCAAACCGTTTGCGCTGCTTAAAGAAGGGGAAATCGCGGGAGAAAGCGGGATTCCGGTCCTGTTTGTGGACGCCGATCTTATTTTAAAAAAACGGCATGATGTGCTCCTGCGGCATCCTGAAACAATACGGGCTGCATACGGGCATCTGGAAGCGGTCGGGACGCCCTGCTATCCGGACTTTGCGGGACTTCATTTTCCGGATGGATATCGGCTGCCGCCGTACCGCACGGATCTTCCGGCCGTCAACACCTGTCTGATGTACTTTCGCGACCTGGAGCTGATGGCGGAGTGGAGCTGTTTTTTTAAAGATCTTTTCCTGGACAACTGGATTGGGACAAAGCTGGATGACATCACAATTTCAAGGCAGCTTCTGGGCATCGACCAGCGCACGTTTCCGATGGTTGCGGACAGTCATGGATACTGGGAGAACGGGCAGGTGGAAGCGTTTCTTGATCTTGTCTGGGATCCGCCGTATTTTCGCCACAGCAGAACCGGGGAGAGCAGGGAGTGGCATTATTACACGCTGGAACATCACCCGGAACATGCGGACTGGCTGCAGGATATCACACATACCTGGATAAACAAGCGGAATATCGAGCGTGATATTTCGTACCGGAATTACCAGGGCTGCATGATGCTGGAAATGATCCTGGAACTGGAGCCGGGCATGGAACCGTATCTGACTTCGTTTGAGAGTCTGAAACCGTATTTTGATCTGAGAAAACAGTACGGGACGATGGAAGCCATGCTTTTATCCGGCGCGGTGAGGGACCGGCTGGACAAGGAATGCTGAGACAGAAGACGGGAGGTAGGAGATGCCGCGGGAAACGCAAAATGAAAACAGCCGGCTGCTGGAGGAACTGGGCAGATATCTGCCCGCGGGCTGTATCAGAGCGAAAGACCCTGTCCCGGTAAGCGGGAGTGGAAGTTTTTATATCGACGCGCAGGGGAAAGAATACCTGGATTTTTCTTCCGGTATTTTTACCAATTCGTTCGGCCACGGGTGTGAGCGTCTGAACCGGGCGGGATATGAACAGGCGGGGCGGCTTGCCAATATCCACGGCAGGCATTGCGTGGCGGAGCTTACGTTTTACCGCCGGCTGTCTGCGTATCTTCCGGCGAAAGATTACAAGGCCATTCCATACAACGACGGCGGGTATACGATTGACCGTGGATTGTCGGATGTGATTAATCACTATGGAAAGCAGCGTATCGGGATTGCGGCGTACCGGAACGGGTTTCACGGAAAAACGCAGGCGGTAAAGCTTCTGATCAACGAGACCCGGAAGGCGGCGCTCTACGACAATTTCCAGATCGATTTTCCGGACTGCTACCGTTGCCCATGGAAAAAAGAGAGGGCATCCTGCGACATGGAGTGTGAAAAAGAGGCGTGCAGAAAGTTGCGGGAAAAAGAAGCCAGGGCGCTCATATTTGAGCCGGTGCAGGGGGCCGGGATTTATGTTCCGCCCCCGGGCTATTGGAAGGCGATGGAAAAATTCTGTAAAGAACAGGGGATTCTTCTGTTTGCCGATGAGGTGCTGACCGGAGGCGGACGGACGGGAGAGTATCTTGCCTGTACGCATTTCGGTATTGTGCCCGATCTGATTGCACTCACAAAAGGGCTTGCCAACGGAAAGCCGCTTTCCGTGCTGCTGGAGCGTGAGTATCTCACAAAAAACAAATATGCGTCGAGGCCGATGGAGCGCGCGTCTACGTTCGCCGCACATCCGGAGGCGCTGGCGGTTGCCGGGGAACTGCTTTTGATGCTTAAGGAGGGAGATGTTCTTTCGCATGTAAAACGGTGCGGAAAACTGCTCGCGGAGGGGCTTGCGGAGCTGCCGGAACGCTTTTTACAGGTCGGTGACGCAAGGAGCTTTGGATGTATGGCTGCGGTTGAGTTTGTGCGGGATAAGACGTCAAAAGAGCCGGATCCTGCATTTTCCATGCGCGTCTTTGACCGGTGCAGGGAAAACGGTCTGGAGACGATCGGAGGAGGCCATATTCTCCGCCTGGCGCCGCCGCTTAATATCACAAAAGCCGATCTGCTGCGGGGACTTGCCATTCTTGCGAAAAGTATCGCAGAAATACAGCGGGAGGGATGAAGATTGAACAGGTACTATTGTATGCGTTTTTATGTCACTTACCGGTGCAATTCCAGATGCCGCTACTGTAATGTCTGGCAGGAGGAGTGTTTTCGCGATGTAAAAGAGCTTGCACCAGAGGAGGCGGAGGAACTGATAAGGCAATGCCATGCGGCAGGGGTCCGTTATATCGACTTTACCGGAGGCGAACCGACGCTGTATCCACATCTGGCCAGGCTGGTGCGGTATGCCAGACGTCTGGGGATCAAAACGGAAGTCACGACAAATGCGATCTTAAACGATCACGGACGGATGCGGGAGATCGCCGGGTGTGTCGATAAATGGAATCTCTCTCTGGATACCTTAAACCCTGACACTTACCGGAAGATCAGAGGCGTGGACTGTTTTGATGCGGTGATGGAGACATTGCAGGAAACAGTTAAAGTCCGGCGCCCGAAAATCATGACGGTAGTCTCCCGTGAGAACAGTCAGGAGCTGGACGGGCTGATTTTGTTTGCGCAGCGCAGCGGGGCCGAGATTTACTTAAATCCGGTTTTTTCTTACGCCGGCACAAAGCAGGCGGAAGATACGGCGGAATTTTCACGGCAGATTCTTGCGCGGATTTATCGGCCCTATACGGTTGTCATGCTGCATTTCCTGGAATTTTACCGGGACGGCGCCTGCAGGCCTCCCTGCTCGGCCAATGTGCGGACGCTGACTTTTGCGCCTGACGGGGCGCTTATGCTTCCCTGTTACCATGCCGTGCAGGAAGTGGCCGCGTGGAGCGGAAACCTTAAAAAAATGCTTTCGGGCGGGACGTTTCAGTCGTATGCCGCGCAGACGAAGCGTGCCTGCTGCAGGAACTGTAATGTGGTTCCCTATTTCGGAATCTCATTTAATTACTGGCTGGATTCCTGCTTTCTGATACAGTCTTACTCGGAAAAGTTAAATCACTTAAAACGTGATTTTTTAAACGGGATTACCGGATGGCAGCAGGAGGAAGAGCGGCTCCACCTTCATCTGCGGGAGCTTCTTTCGATTGTGCGCTCCCTGCATATTGAAAGGGAGCCGGGCGAAGAATGGCTCTATCGGGCGGATTGGACCGGGGCGGGGTATGAGACAAAAGTATACCGGGAAGCCCTGGATGAGGCTGTTTATTCAGGAGAACGGAAGGCACAGGACTGCTGGCAGCTTACGCTGGTTCCACATTATGATTTTGACCGGATATATGAGAGCGTTTACCGGAAGCTTTACTGGGGCATAAAGACAGGGGCTTACGGGGGGGAGGCTGTCCGGCTCTTAAATGAGGCGGCGGAATTTCAGCTCCGGTGGTGGAAATGGTATGTGGGCAAATATATGAATGTCACGGTGAAGTGTTTCCCGGATAAGGAGGCAGGGTGGATTTCTGCATATTTACAGCGGATCGCTGCATGGGGAGGCGCGCAGGGAGACGGGGAGATTGTACAGACAGCCGAAGAACTTTCTTCCATGCTGACGCCATGAAACGCGTAAAATGAGTGCGGCGGAAAAGGCACGGGATCTGACTGTGAGCGGATTTCTGATTGTAAATTCCGGATGGTCTGTTATAATAGCAGTAGGATTTGTGCCGGTGCCACAAAATCAATCAGATATGGTAAAAGAGTAGGGATTATGGAGCAAAAAGAAACGATCCGGATTTCAGTCCGGAATCTGGTGGAGTTCATTCTGCGAGAAGGGGACATTGATAATCGTTACGGAAAAATGGCTCCGCCGCAGGCGATGCAGGAGGGAAGCCGGATCCATCGGAAAATCCAGAAGCGTATGGGGGCGGATTATCACGCGGAGGTGCCGCTGAAGATCGCCGTTGAGCAGGAGCGTTATGTTCTGGTGGTGGAAGGCCGGGCGGACGGAATCGTGACGGCTGCGGGAAAAGATGTGATGATCGACGAGATCAAGGGCGTTTACCGCAGGCTGGATATGCTGGAGGGGCCGGTCGGCGTTCACCGGGCGCAGGCGATGTGCTATGCCTGGATTTATGCCTCGCAGCATGTTCTGGACGAAATCGACGTGCAGCTGACGTACTGTAATCTGGACACGGAGGAAATCCGCACATTCAAGGAGCATTTTTCATTTCCCGCGCTGGCGGAATGGGCTGAGGCGCTGGTCGAAGAATACCGGAAATGGGCGGATTTTCAGTTTTTCTGGCGGGAGTGCAGACAGGCGTCCATCAGGGCTCTCACGTTTCCGTACGAGTACCGCAGAGGACAGAAGGAGCTGGCCGTAGATGTCTACCGCACGATCAGCCGGAAGAAAATATTATTTGTACAGGCTCCGACCGGCGTCGGGAAGACGATTTCCACGGTGTTTCCTGCGGTGAAGGCGGTCGGCGAAGGACTTCTGGACCGGATTTTTTATCTGACGGCAAAGACGATCACAGGGACAGTGGCGCGGGAAGCGTTTGCGCTGCTGCAGAAACAGGGATACCGGGCGAAGATCGTTTTGATTACGGCAAAGGAGAAGCTCTGCCGCTGTGAGGTCATGGACTGTAATCCGGTGCATTGTCCCTATGCACAAGGCCATTTCGACCGGGTGAACGATGCGGTGTATGATCTGCTGATGAAGGAGGATCTGTTTACGCGGGAAGTGTTCCTGAAGCAGGCGGAAAAATATCGGGTGTGCCCGTTTGAGCTCTGCCTGGATACGGCGTCCTGGGCGGATGCGATTATCTGCGATTACAATTATGTGTTTGATCCGAATGTATATCTGAAGCGTTTTTTTGCGGAGGGGGCGAAGGGCGACTTTGTTTTTCTCGTGGACGAGGCGCACAATCTGGTGGAGCGCAGCCGGGAAATGTACAGTGCGCAGCTGTACAAGGAAGATTTCCTTGCGATGAAAAAAATTGTAAAAAAATACGATGGAAAGCTGGCAGCCGATTTTGAAAAATGCAACCGGATTCTGCTCGGATATAAGCGGGAATGTGAGACATATGTGATCTACGATACCATCGGAAATCTGGTGTACGCGCTTGCGCGGCTGGGAGAGAATCTGGACGAATTTCTGCAGAAAGCGGCGGAATTTCCGGAACGGCGGGAAGTCACGGATTTTTATTTCCGGCTCAGGGATTTCAGGAATGTCTGTGATCTGCTTGACGAACATTATGTGATTTATTCGGAACACGAGGAGGATGGGCGGTTTAAATTGAAGCTTTACTGTGTGGATCCCTCCAGGAATCTGCAGGAGCGCATCGACAAGGGAAAGGCGGCTGTCTTTTTCTCGGCCACGCTTCTTCCGATTCATTATTATAAAAGCCTGCTTTCGACCCGGACTGACAATTATGCCGTATACGCGCAGAGTGCGTTTTCCGAGGAGCAGCGGCTTCTTTTGCTGGCAAATGACGTCAGCAGCCGTTACACAAGGAGGAATAGTGCGGAGTACGGGCGGATGGCGGAGTATATCTTAGGGACGGCGCTTGCAAAAAAAGGAAATTATATGGCCTTTTTCCCTTCTTATAAGATGATGGAGCAGGTCCATGAAGCATTCCGGACGCTTGCGGGAGCAGAGCGGACGGAGAGCATACTGCAGCAGCCGGGGATGCAGGAGGAGGAAAGAGAATCTTTTCTCGCCGCATTTTCGGCGGAAGCATCCTTAGGCAGGGAAAAATCGTTCGTGGCATTCTGTGTCCTTGGCGGGATATTCGGAGAGGGAATCGACCTTAAGAACGAGCAGCTGATCGGAACGGTCATTGCAGGGACCGGGCTTCCGCAGATCGGCAACGAACGCGAGATTCTGAAGGATTACTATGACAGGCGTTCGGGAGAGGGATTTGATTTTGCCTACCGGTATCCGGGGATGAATAAGGTGCTGCAGGCGGCGGGACGTGTTATCCGGACGGCGGAGGATGTGGGCGTGATCGTGCTTCTGGACGATCGTTTTTTGCAGAGCGACTACCAGAGACTGTTTCCGCGAGAATGGGAGAAACGCGCGGTGTGCAGAATCGGAACGTTTCGGGGGTATCTGCAGGAATTCTGGGAGGAAAAATATGACAGAGACTGACGTAGCGGTGCTCGGCGGCGGCGCCGCGGGACTTATGGCGGCGATTGCCGCGGCCGGAAGTGGCGCAGAGACCGTGGTGATTGAACATACGGACCGTGTCGGTAAAAAGATTCTTTCCACCGGCAACGGAAAATGCAATTATACAAATGCACTGCAGGGTGTTTCCTTTTACCGGGGGAATGACCCTGCATTTGTGTTGCCGGTACTGGAACAATTTGGCCTTGCGGAGACGCTTTTCTTTTTTCAGAAGCTTGGCATCAGGCCAAGAGAAAAAAACGGTTTTTATTATCCGGCCAGCGGACAGGCTTCTTCCGTGCTCGACGTACTGCGGATGGAAGCAGATTTCAGGGGGGTCAGGACGGTTACGTCCTGTCAGATCGGACAGATACGGCGCAGAGGGGACAGATTTCTTTTGTCCGCGGATAAAAACACATTTCTGGCAAAGACGGTTATTTTTGCCACGGGACTCCTCGCCGCTCCCAAAACGGGCAGTGACGGAAGCGCTATTTTGCTGATGAAAAAGCTCGGACATCATTTTGTCGACGTTGTGCCTGCGCTTGTGCCGCTTGAAGGAAAACAACATTTTTTTAAGGCGCTGGCCGGTGTGCGCACACTGGCTTCCGTTGTTCTTTACACAGAAAAGTCTGCCGGGTGCGGGAAGTATGAAAAGGCTGCTTTCGACACAGGAGAGCTACAGCTGACTGCGTACGGGATTTCGGGGATTCCGGTTTTCCAGGTCAGCCGCTATGCGTCCAGGGCGCTCTCGGAAAAAAAGCGGGTATACGCCCTGCTTGACTTTGCGCCGGACTGTACGGACGCAGAGCTGGGAGAGCAGATACGGGCCCGCTTCGGGGCCTGCGCAGGGAGGAAGACGGCAGGCGAAGCGATGATCGGCCTGTTCGACAAGAAGTTAAACGTCGTTCTGCTAAAAGAGGCCGGAATCAGCCCTTCTGCAGAGGCCGGAACAATTCAAGCCGCCCGGCAGAAGAAGCTGTCTGAGACGATCCGGCGTCTCAGGGTGGACGTGACGGCGACAAAGGGATTTGAGGCTGCGCAGGTCTGCGCCGGCGGGATCGATACTGCGGAGATTCGCGCTGAGACGATGGAATCCAGGATTGTGCCGGGCATTTTTTTTGCCGGGGAAGTCGTTGACATAGACGGCGCCTGCGGCGGTTACAACCTGCAGTGGGCGTGGTCGAGCGGGACCGTGGCGGGCCGGTGTGCCGCACGGCGCGCGGGACGCCAGGCCTGCGCCGGTGGATGATTCAGAACAGTCAGATTTTTATGGCTTTGCGCAGAACAGGGCGCAGGAAAGAGGAAAGATATGATTCGTATCAGTCAGATCAGACTGCAGATCCGGCATACAAAAGCGGAGCTGGAGCAGAAGATCTATAAGATTTTGAAATTAAAGGAAGAGACACCGTTTTCGTTCCGGATTGTAAAGAAATCCATTGATGCACGCAAAAAACCGGAATTATTTTATTCTTACACCGTCGACATTGAGATGGCAGGCGAAGACGCGGTTTTAAGGAGGGTGAACGACCGGAATGTGACAAAAGTGGCGGAAAAAACGTACCGGCTTTTAACGTGCGGGACGAAGAGAAGGGACGACGGGCTGCCTGTCGTGATTGCAGGGGCGGGGCCGGCCGGACTTTTCTGCGCCTACGCGCTTGCACAGCGCGGTATTGTGCCCGTTGTGGCCGAGCGCGGAAAGCGGGTAGAGGAGCGGATGCGCGACGTCGCCTTATTCTGGGAGACCGGAGTTTTAAATCCGGCTTCAAATGTGCAGTTCGGCGAGGGCGGGGCGGGAACTTTTTCGGACGGAAAGCTCAATACGCTGGTGAAAGATCCGGCTGGCAGAAACCGGTTTGTGCTGGAAACTTTTGTAAAATTCGGGGCGCCGGAAGAGATTTTATATGAGAGCAGGCCGCATATCGGGACAGATGTGCTCTCCGGCGTGATCCGGCGGATGCGTAAGGCAATGGAGGAGATGGGGGTTGTTTTCCGGTTTGAGACGTGCCTTACGGATTATCGGGCGAAAGACGGGAAGCTGACGGAGATTGAGCTTAATCACAATGAGTGGATGCCGGCCGGGTGTCTCATCCTCGCAATCGGGCACAGCGCGCGGGATACATTCCGGATGCTTGAGGCGAAAGGAGAGCTTGCGATGGAGGCAAAGCCGTTTGCCGTGGGATTGCGCGTGGAGCATCCGCAGGAGCAGATCAATATCGGGCAGTACGGCCCCGTTCATGCGGCGGAACTGCCCGCAGCGCTTTATAAACTGACAGCGTCTGCAAAAGACGGGAGAGGTGTTTATACGTTCTGTATGTGTCCGGGCGGTTATGTTGTCAATGCCTCGTCGGAGGAGGGAAGGCTTGCCGTAAACGGTATGAGTTACTCCGGCAGAACCGGGAAAAATGCCAACAGTGCGGTGATCGTTACCGTCACGCCGGAGGACTTTTTCAGGGCTGGCGGCTCCGGTGCGCTCGCCGGCATTCGTTTTCAGCAGACTTTAGAGGAGCGCGCCTATGCGCTTTCTGGCGGAAAGATACCGCAGCAGTTGTTCGGGGACTACTGTGCGGGCCGGGCTTCGGCATATTACGGGGAGTTTGAGAGTGAGACAAAGGGAGAACGGGCTATGGGGAATCTGAGAGGCCTCCTTCCTGTCCCGCTTGAAAATGCTTTTATCGAGGGAATGCACCGGTTTTCCCGCCAGATCAGCAATTTTGACCGGTATGATGCGATTTTATCCGGAGTGGAATCGCGGACCTCTTCTCCGGTGCGGATTCCGAGAAAAGAAGACTTTATGTCGGATGTCGCGGGAATTTATCCCTGCGGGGAAGGCGCCGGGTACGCGGGGGGAATTATGTCTGCGGCCATGGACGGTCTGAAGGTCGCAGAAGCCGTCTGCGCACTCTGAATGCGAAAAAATGAGGTTGATTAAAAGTCGGGGAACGGCTATAATAGCCACAGTAGTAATAACAGGACAGAACAAAAGAAACTGAGGAAAAATACGTGGCAGAGTACACACCAATGATGCAGCAATATCTGCAGACAAAGGAAGAATACAGGGACTGCATTCTTTTTTACCGTCTCGGGGATTTTTACGAGATGTTTTTTGAGGATGCACAGATTGTCTCAAAAGAGCTGGAACTGACGCTGACCGGAAAAAACTGCGGAATGGAGGAGCGTGCTCCTATGTGCGGCGTTCCGTTTCACGCAGCGGAGGGGTATTTAAACAGGCTGGTGGCAAACGGGCACAAGGTTGCGATCTGCGAACAGGTGGAAGACCCGAAGCTGGCGAAAGGGCTGGTAAAACGCGAGGTGATCCGCATCGTCACACCGGGAACCAACATGGATGTGCAGGCGCTCGACGAGTCGAAAAATAACTATATCATGTGTATTGTCTATCTCGCCGATAAGTACGGTATCTCCCTGGCGGATGTGTCGACGGGAGATTATTTTGTGACGGAGGCTGACAGCGAGCGCAGGCTGGTGGACGAGATCACAAAGTTTGCCCCCTCCGAGATCATATGCAGCGAAAGCTTTTATATGAGCGGCATGGATTTTGAGGACCTGAAGCAGCGGCTTCACATTACTGTCTATGCGCTGGATGCGTGGTACTTTGAGGATGACCTGGCAAAAAAGACGCTGACGGAGCATTTTAAGGTGAAAAGCCTGGAGGGGCTGGGGCTGGCGGATTATGACTGCGGCGTGATCGCGGCCGGGGCGCTTTTAAAATATCTGTATGAGACGCAGAAGAACAGCCTGGATCATATTTCCGCCATCCACCCGTATTCCACCGGAAAATATATGATTATCGACAGTTCGACCAGGCGGAATCTGGAGCTGGTGGAGACATTAAGGGAAAAGCAGAAACGCGGTTCGCTGCTGTGGGTTCTGGATAAGACGAAAACCGCGATGGGGGCAAGGCTTCTCCGCTCTTATGTGGAGCAGCCGCTGATCGATAAGGCGGAGATTGAAAGGCGCCAGGAGGCCATCTGCGAACTGAACAGTCATGTCATTACGCGGGAGGAGCTGCGGGAGTATTTAAACCCGATTTATGACCTGGAACGTCTCATCACCCGTGTCACCTATCTGACGGCCAGTCCCAGGGATCTGATTGCGTTTCGCAATTCCATCGGGATGCTGCCGCCGATACGGGCCCTTCTGGATGAATTTGACAGCGCGCTGTTGAAAAAAATCCGGGAAGATATGGATACGCTGGAAGAGCTGTACGACCTGATCGACGCGTCCGTTCTGGAGGACGCGCCGATATCCGTCAGAGACGGCGGGCTGATCAAAGAGGGGTATCACGAGGAAGTGGACCGCTGCCGCAATGCACGGACGGAGGGCAAAACCTGGCTGGCAGACTTAGAGGCGAAGGAGCGGGAAAAGACCGGGATCAAAAATCTGAAAATCAGATACAACAAGGTTTTCGGTTATTATCTGGAAGTCACAAATTCCTACAAAAACATGGTTCCGGATTATTATACCAGAAAGCAGACGCTCGCCAACGCCGAGCGCTATATCACGCCGGAATTAAAAGAGCTGGAAGATATGATTCTGGGCGCGGAAGATAAGCTTGTCACGCTGGAATACGATCTGTTCTGTGAAGTGAGGGAAAAAATCGCGGCGCAGGTGGTGCGCATCCAGCGGACGGCAAAGGCTGTCGCCTGTCTGGATGTGTTTGTCTCCCTGGCTCTCGTTGCAGAGCAGAACAATTACTGCCGCCCGAAGATCAGTGAGAACGGTGTGATCGACATTAAAAACGGGCGTCATCCGGTTGTGGAAAAAATGATCGCAAACGACCTGTTCATCGACAACGACACTTTTCTGGACAATGGAAACAACCGCATTTCCATTATCACAGGCCCGAATATGGCCGGGAAATCAACGTACATGCGGCAGACGGCCCTTATCGTGCTGATGGCCCAGATCGGCAGCTATGTCCCTGCCACATCGGCAAAGATCGGCATCGTGGACCGCATTTTTACCCGTGTCGGCGCGTCGGATGATCTCGCAAGCGGCCAGAGCACGTTTATGGTTGAGATGAACGAGGTTGCCAATATCCTGCGCAACGCCACGGCCAGCTCCCTTCTGATCTTAGACGAGATCGGGCGCGGGACGAGTACGTTTGACGGTTTAAGTATCGCCTGGGCTGTGGTGGAACATATCAGCAATCCGAGGCTGCTCGGCGCAAAAACCCTTTTTGCAACGCATTACCACGAGCTGACGGAGCTGGAAGGCAAGCTTGGCAACGTAAACAATTACTGCATCGCCGTCAAAGAAAAAGGCGACGATATCGTTTTTCTGCGCAAGATCGTAAAAGGCGGGGCAGACAAAAGTTATGGTATTCAGGTCGCGAAGCTGGCCGGGGTGCCGGATTCCGTCATCGAACGTGCAAAAGAGATTGTGGAAGAGCTGGCCGCAAACGATATCACCGGCGCGGCGCGCACCATCTCCGTGCACCGCGGAGCGAAAAAGAAAAAAGAGCGTCTCGACGAAGTTGACTTAAGGCAGATGTCGCTGTTTGACACGGTAAAAGACAACGATATCATTGAGGAGCTGCGGAATACGGATCTGGGCCATCTGACGCCGATTGAGGCGCTCAATAAGCTCTATGAGCTGCAGAATAAAGTAAAAAACCGATGGCAGGGCCGGGTATGAGAGCGGATGGGAAGACGGGACATTGACGGGCTGTTTTGTCTGTAAGGGAGGGAGACTGCAATGCCTGAAATTACAGTATTAAGTCAGGAGACGATTGACAAAATTGCGGCCGGAGAAGTGGTGGAGCGCCCCTCTTCGGTCGTAAAAGAACTGGTGGAAAATGCAATTGACGCGACGGCGACGGCGGTCACGGTAGAGATCCGGGAGGGCGGCATTTCTTTTATCCGCATCACCGATAACGGCTGCGGCATTGCGCGACCGCAGGTTCCGGTCGCGTTTCTGCGTCATTCCACCAGCAAAATCAAAAGCGTGGAGGATCTGTTTCACGTCACATCTTTAGGGTTCCGCGGCGAGGCGCTCTCAAGTATCGCAGCCGTCGCGCAGGTGGAGTTAATCACCAGGACATACAGCGAACTTACGGGAACGCGCTATGTCATAGAAGGTTCCAGGGAAAAAGAAAACGAAGAAATCGGGGCGCCGGACGGAACCACTTTTATCGTCCGCAATCTCTTCTATAATACGCCGGCCAGACGGAAGTTTTTAAAAACGGCACAGACGGAGGGAAATTATGTCAATGATCTGATGGAGCGTCTGGCTTTGTCCCATCCGGATGTCTCTTTTAAGTTTATAAACAACGGTCAGACGAAACTGCATACTTCCGGAAATTCCAACAAAAAAGATCTGATTTATCATATATATGGACGGGAAATCACGTCGTCCCTTCTGCCGGTCGAGGCGGAGTCAGCGTTTTTTTCGATAAAGGGTTTTATCGGAAAACCGTCGGTGTCGCGCGGCAACCGGAATTTTGAAAACTATTTTGTCAATGGCCGGTATATAAAGAGCAATCTGCTCTCCAAAGCGACAGAGGAAGCTTACAAGGGGTTTCTGATGCAGCGTCAGTATCCGTTCTGTGTGCTTTACCTTGATATGGATAAGGAGCTTCTGGACGTAAATGTGCATCCGACCAAGATGGAACTGCGCTTTTCACGGAGTGAGGAAATTTTTCGGGAACTCTGCCGCCTGATAAAAGGTGCGCTGACGCAGAGGGAGCTGATACCGGAAGTTCCGGTGGAAGAGGAAAAAGAAGAGAAGCGTCCTGCTGTCAGAACGTCCGTTCCGGAGCCGTTTGAGAAGAAACGGCTTGACGGGATCCGCAGCGCTGTGGCGAAAGACAGCCCTTATCAGAAAAAGTACCCGCAACGGGAAGAAGGCAGGAACGGGAAGCCGGAGCCGGGTGCGTCGGGGCGTTTTTTTGAGAAACTGACGCCGCAGCGGGCGGAAAAGGAGCGGGCGGAAACCGCAAACCATAAAGACATACGGCGGGAGCAGCCGGAATTGCCGCAGAGAACAAAGACACAGACGATGAGAGCGGAATTTAAGTCTGCGGACGCAGTAGGAGAATCGGAGATGTATATGGAAGATCCGACGGCGGCTTCTGCTTCAGGCCAGGCTGCGCCCGTGGCGGAACAGCCGGTGGATGTAGGAAGAAAGGAGCCGGAGCCCTGCAGGAAAAGTTACGATCAGCAGACGTTTCTCACCAGAGAGAATGGTTTTCTCACAGAAAGCGCCGTCAGAAAGCACAGGATCATCGGACAGTTGTTCGACACATACTGGCTGGTTGAATATGAGGATAAGCTTTTTGTTATCGATCAGCACGCCGCTCATGAAAAAGTCCTCTACGAAAAAATGATGGCGCGGTTGAAAAACAGGGAATTTGCGTCGCAGGCGGTGAGCCCGCCAGTGATTCTGACGCTGGGGATCAAAGAGCAGGAGATGCTCGAAAAATATGGAGAACATATCAGGACGTTCGGCTATGAGATCGAGCCGTTCGGCGGAAAGGAGTATGCCATCAAAGCCGTTCCGGCGGATTTTGACGGGGTTGACAAAAAAAGTATGTTTCTTGAGCTGCTCGACGACTTTTCCGGTCTGGGCGGGAAGGCGCCGGAGCAGATTCTTGAAAAGACGGCGTCTATGTCCTGCAAGGCTGCCGTAAAAGGAAGCCAGCGCTTAAGCCGTCCGGAGATGGAAGAGCTGATTGGCGAACTTCTGTCTCTCGACAATCCGTATCACTGCCCACACGGCCGGCCGACCATAATCTCAATGAGCCGGTATGAGATTGAGAAAAAATTTAAACGTATCGTATAGCAGAAAAATTACAGGCCTCTGCTTTCCTCCCTGGCGACGCCGGGAAGGAAAGCAGAGGCCCGTTGTTTATTTTTCTTCTTCTGCGCCCGGATTAAAGATATTGACCATTCCTCCCGGTGTGATGCTGGTGTAGTACATGGTTCCGTTTGAGAAATCGCTGAAATACACATAGCGCGAGGTGGTGTTGATATCAGTGTAATTGCCTTCTGCGATCACTGCATATTCCGTTCCGTCCGTGCGCATCCTGCAGAGCGCCGGGGAGGCGGGATCATTTTTCTGGAAGAAAATATAGTTGTCTGCGATATTAAAGCAGTCCACCCTGTCTCTTGTGAGCAGTGTCACGCTGCCGTCGATGAGATTTGCCCGCGCGAGCGCATAATTATTGTCGCAGTCCAGAAAATAGGCATCGTTTCCGATGACGATGGGCATCCAGCAGTTTCCGTTGTAGATCATGCGTGAAGTGTCGGTGGCGGTATCGTGCGCCCAGATATAATGGTCGCTTGTGATGCCGTTGTGATAGAAATACTGTCCGTTTGTCGAGCAGGTGAAAAACGGCTGATCGCTGACCTGTTCTCTTCCGGAAGCATCAATTTTTACTTTGTAAAGCGTGGAAGCCGTCTCTTTTTCATATCGGACATAGTAGATATAGTCTCCGAGCAGTGAGGCGTACATGCTGGGTTCCTGGTCTAAAATTACTTCGGATCTGCCGTTTTCACGATTGACGCGGCAGAGACTGTCCGTGGCGGAATCAAGAAACGCGTACTGGTGGGTTGCCCTTGGGTTGGTGCGGATATAATAGACGTAATGTTCGTCCACGTTGATGTAAGTCACGACATCGTCGGACAGCTTTTTCAGGTCAGTACCGTTTATCCCCATGGAATAGAGCCTGTGTCCGTCCGAGGGATTGGCAAAAAAGATGGTTCCGTTATTTTCACAGAAGAGGCCGGTGTTGTAGAGGTTTCCGGCCGTGTTTCCGTTGACATAGGAATGGTTGAACTTTGTCCTGCTGTTCCACAGAAAGAATGCGCCGGCGCCCACCGCACAGAGCAGCAGCGTTATAATTACAATCAGTGGTATGTGCTTTTTCATAAAAATCCTCCATGCCGGAGCCGGTTTTGGGAAGGCATTGCACCCGAAAATCAGATTTCGGGCTGCATCCGGATTTGTGGCTCCGATAAAAATCCGGGTGTGAAAAAACAGTCAGGCTGATTTTTCACACGAACTCCCTCTTTCATTTATAAACAGATTATAACATTTCTGCCCATGAACTTGCAAGGGTTACTTGCCATCGGCATTTGGATGTAATATAGTATTACTGTCGGGGTAATGTTAAAAAAAGCGGCATGGAAGTATAGAGGAGCTGAGATCGGAAGCGGAAAGGCATGGTTTATAATATGAGGGATTTAACGGAACTGAGAGAAGAAATCGACGCCATCGACAGCCAGGTTGCGTCGCTGTACGAGAGACGGATGAAAATTGCGGAGGAGGTTGCGGAGTACAAGCTTTCGGTGGGGAAAAAAGTATCTGACAGGGCGCGCGAGACAGCAAAGCTGGACCATCTGACGTCGCTGATGCCGACGCCGTTTTTAAAGACCGGGATTTACGAGCTGTATGAACAGATTATGGCGGTCAGCAGAAAGAGGCAATACCAGCTTATGACGGAAAAAGGTATCTGTGAAAAGCCGGATTTTGCGGAGACGGACGCGCTTGATTATAAAAATGCGAGAACGGTCTTTCAGGGGGCGGAGGGGGCCTACGCGCAGCTTGCGCTTAAGGAATATTTCGGGGCGGACACCGTCAGCCGCCATGTAGAAACGTGGCGGGATGCGATGGAAGCGATTCGGACAGGAGAGGCGGACTACGCCGTTCTGCCGATTGAAAATTCGTCTGCGGGGATTGTGTCGGAGAATTATGATCTTCTGGTTGAATATGACAACTGTATCGTCGGGGAGCAGATTATACGGATTGAACATGCGCTTTTAGGGCAGCGTGGGGCGAAGCTGTCCGATATTACGGATGTTTATTCACATCCGCAGGCGCTGATGCAGTGCAGCCGGTATCTGGAGGAGCATCGGTCGTGGGAGAGGCACAGTCTTAAAAATACTGCTGTGGCGGCCAGAAAGGTAAAAGAGGATGCAAAGGCCGGTGAGGCGGCGATTGCAAGCCGCCTTACGGCGGAGATTTACGGGCTGGACGTCTTAAAAGAGTGTATTCAGAATAATCAGACCAATGCCACACGTTTTCTGGTCGTGACGGGGCGGCGTATTTTTGTGAAGGATGCGAAAAAAATCAGCATCTGTTTTGAGATTCCGCATGAAAGCGGTTCCCTGTACCGTATGCTTTCCCATTTTATTTACAATGGCCTGAATATGAATCACATTGAGTCCAGGCCGATTCAGGGAAAAAACTGGGAATATCGGTTTTTTGTCGACTTTGAGGGCAATCTTGGCGATGCCGCCGTGTTAAATGCGCTTCGCGGGCTTCGCGAAGAGACAACCCGTTTTAAGATTCTGGGGAATTATTAAAAGACAGGCGGATGCCGCAAATCTGCATCATGGCCGGGGATGAAATCCCGGGCGTGGCGTTTTTAGCTGCTCTGGCAAAGGCATAGGAGGAAGTTATGAAAAGCATAAAAAATCTCATTCTGTATCGTGATTTTGAACATGAAAAATTATTTCATGATCTCACCTGGGTTATGGAAAATTTTAAGGATGGGTATTATAATAGAGAGGATATCGGGGCACTTTTTTATGAATGTGTCAATCGCCTTGTAAAACTGGCGGCAGACTATGGTTTTGAGGGAAACCTGTGGCAGAGCTTTGTCGCGTTTCTGCTTGTAAACAATGAAAATCCATATAGCTGTGCCTGCGAGTTAAGAGAAGGCGCTTCCGGTTCGATCAATGACATTGCAATGCACGATTTTGCGATTATAAGAGTGTATTTTAATTTTGATCTGAGTGAGGCCGGCAGGTATTTCGGCGTGGAGTGTATGGATTCCATCCTTCGATACAAGGGGTCGGAAAGTGACGGGGCCGTTTTTAACCGTCGTATCAGAGACCGGATCGGGGAGCTTGCGTCTCACCTCAGGGAGGCCGTGGACACGGAGGCGTTTGGCGCGGCCGTGACTGCCTTTTACAGAGAGTTCGGAGTCGGAAAGCTCGGGCTGCACAAGGCTTTCCGCATACGGGCGGGAGGGGCGCAGGCGCAGATTGTTCCGATCACCAATATTGCCCACGTCAGGCTGAATGATCTTGTCGGTTACGAGCTGGCGAAACAGAAACTGACCGAAAATACCGAAGCATTTGTGAGCGGGCGTGCGGCGAACAACTGTCTGCTTTACGGTGACGCGGGTACCGGAAAGTCATCCAGCATCAAGGCGATTGCAAACCAATATTACGACAGGGGACTTCGCCTGATTGAGGTGTACCGTCATCAGTTCTGCGATCTGAATGATGTGATCGCACAGATAAAAAACCGGCATTACAAGTTTATCATCTATATGGATGATCTGTCATTTGAGGAATTTGAGACGGAATACAAATATCTGAAAGCTGTCATCGAGGGCGGTCTGGAGAAGAAGCCGGACAATGTGCTCATCTATGCCACCTCGAACCGCCGTCATCTGATCCGGGAAAATTATTCGGACAAAGAGGAGATCAGAGAGGACATGCATACGTCCGACACCGTACAGGAAAAATTATCGCTGTATGCACGTTTTGGCGTGACGATTTACTTCGGGGCGCCGGATAAAAAGGAATTTAAGCAGATTGTGGCAGCGCTGGCTAAAAGGCATGGAATCGCGATGGAGGAAGAAACGCTTTTTGCCGAGGCGAATAAGTGGGAGCTCTCCCACGGCGGACTCTCCGGCAGAACGGCGCAGCAGTTTATCGACCATCTGCTTGGAACGGAATAAAGAGAGAAAGGGGTGCAGGCCGTGAGCATACATACATTTGCGGCGATTTATATCGGTTCATATGAGGTGAGCTTAAAAATTTTTGAGGTTTCCGCCAAGAAAAAAATCCGGGGAGTCGATTATGTCAGGACCAGGATTGAGCTTGGAAAAGACGCATATTCCAAAGGGAGTATCGGCTACGAGCTCGTCGAGGCGCTCTGTGACACGCTCGGAGCGTTTACGCGCATTATGAAAGAGTACCGGGTGGAACAGTATGAGGCATATGCTGCAGCCGTTTTGCGCGACGCGGCCAACGAGCTGTTTATCTTAGACCAGATCCGCATCCGCACCGGTATCCGTGTCCACGTTTTAAGCAATTCCGAGCATCGTTTTATCAGCTATAAATCCGTGGCGATGCGGGAAGAATTTGAGGCAATGATTCAGAAAAGCGCGGCGGTTGTGGACGTTGGCGGCGCCGGTCTTCAGATTACGATATTTTCCGGCGGGGAAGTGATCACGACGCAGCACCTGGGTCTTGGAACGATGCGCATGAGAGAGCAGCTTTCCAAAAAGAGCAGCAATCTCTTACAGTATGAGGCGCAGATTGAGGAACTGGTCATCAAAGAGCTGGAAGCTTTTAAGGCGATGTATTTAAACGGAGAGACGATCGATTTTCTGATTATTGTCGGCGATTATATTACGGAGCTGGTGCGGCGCGTGGAAAAAGGGCGCAATGAGTACACAGTCAATATTCCCAGATTTGTCCGCTATCTGGAAAAACTGGGAAAGAAGAGCCTGGAAGAACTGACGGACGAGCTTGGACTTTCCAACGGGAGTGACGCTTTGATTGTACCGTATATGATGATATTTAAGTGCATGGCCAAGGAGCTGGGAGCGGATGCGCTCTGGGCGCCGGGTGTTATGATCAGCGACGGGATTGCCTGTGATTATGCGGAGAAAAACCGGATATATAAAGTGCCTCACAGTTTTGACGCGGATATCCTTTCCGCGGCCAAAAATATGTCAAAGCGTTATATGAGTTATTCGCCGCACATTGAGACGCTGGCACAGGTCTGTGTGCACATTTTTGACACGATGAAGAAAATACACGGACTTGAGAAGAGGGACCGCCTGCTCTTACAGACGGCGGCCATTCTGCACGACTGCGGGAAGTATATCAGTTTTGCCAACGGGCCGCAGGCGGCTTACGATATGATTATGTCCTCGGAGATTATGGGGCTGTCGCATATCGAGAGAGAGATCGTCGCCAGCACGGTGCTCTACAATGCCTATCCGCTTCCGCCGTATGACGAGGCGGCGGACCGCCTTGACCATGAGGGTTATCTGAAGGTGGCGAAATTGTCGGCAATCCTGCGTGTGACGAGCGCAATGGACCGCAGTCATAAACAGAAGCTGAAAAATGTCCGCGCCGCCATCAGAGGAAAGGAACTGGTCATCACGATTGAGACCGGGGAGGATGTCGCGCTGGAAAAAGCGCTGTTTGACGCAAAGACGGCTGATTTTGAGCATATTTTCAGCATAAGGCCCGTCATAAAAGAAAAGAGACTGACGTTCGCGAATTAAGGGGTAGACTATGGATAAGAAAAAAGATTTTCATCTTCCGGAATATTTTGAAAACAGGGAACTGAGCTGGCTGAAATTTAATGGAAGAGTGTTAAACGAGGCACGGGATAAAAAGATTCCACTGCTGGAACGATTGAAATTTGTCAGCATCACATCTTCGAACCTCGATGAATTTTTTATGGTGCGCGTCGCATCTTTAAAGGATATGGTGTATGCAAATTATAAAAAGAGAGACATCGCGGGCATGACGGCGCAGGAACAGCTTGCTGCGGTCAATGCGAGGACGCGGGAGCTGGTGGAGCTTGAGTACAGCACGTATAACCGCTCGCTGATGCCGCTTTTAAACACAGAGCATATTTTTATCATCGATGCATTTGAAGATCTGAACGAGAAACAACAGCAGTTTGTGGACCGGTATTTTGAGGACAGCGTGTATCCGGTGCTCACGCCGATGGCGGTGGATGCGTCGCGTCCGTTTCCGCTGATCCGGAATAAGACGTTAAACATCGCGGCGCTTCTTGCGAAAAAGAAAGAGAAAAAAGGGGCGAAGGAAACCGTCGAATTTGCAACCGTACAGGTGCCGGGTGTGCTGCCGCGGCTCGTGGAGATACCGTCCGCGTTTCCGGAGGATAAGACGTTTATCCTGCTCGAGCAGATCATTGAGAAAAACATTGACAAGCTGTTTTTAAATTACCGGGTGCTCTGCGCTTATCCGTATCGTGTCATGCGCAACGCCGATATGACGATCGACGAGGATGAAGCGGCGGATCTGCTCAAAGAGATTGAGAAACAGTTAAAGATGCGCCAGTGGGGCGAGGTCATACGGCTTGAGGTAGAGGAAAAGATCGACAAAAAACTTCTGCGCTTTTTAAAAGAGGAGTTAAAGGTTGCGGAGGAAGATATATTTAAGATATCGGGTCCGATCGATCTGACCTTTCTGATGAAGATGTATGGCCTTTCGGGGTGTGATCATCTGCGCTATTCGTCCCACACCCCGCGGAGAGTGCCGCAGATTGAGCCGGGGGAGGATATTTTTGCGGCGATCCGCAACGGAGATATTCTTCTGCACCATCCGTATCAGACATTTGATCCGGTTGTGCATTTTATCCGGCAGGCGTCAAACGATCCGGATGTGCTTGCGATCAAGCAGACGCTCTACCGCGTCAGCGGCAATTCGCCCATTATCGCGTCGCTGGCACAGGCGGCGGAAAACGGAAAACAGGTGTCCGTGCTTGTGGAGTTAAAGGCCCGCTTTGACGAGGAAAACAATATTGTATGGGCGAAAAAGCTGGAGCAGGCGGGATGCCATGTGATCTACGGGCTCGTCGGGTTAAAGACACACAGTAAGATCGCCCTTGTCGTCCGCAGAGAAGAAGACGGCATAAGACGGTATGTACATCTGGGAACGGGAAATTACAATGATTCGACGGCAAAGCTGTACACGGACTGCGGTATTTTTACATGCCATGAGGCCATCGGGGAGGATGCGACTGCCGTGTTTAACATGCTCTCCGGTTACTCCGAGCCGCTTTCCTGGAATGAGCTTGCTTTGGCGCCGCTGTGGCTGCGCTCGAAGTTTGTGCATCTGATTGAGCGGGAGACGACGCACGCGAGAGACGGAAAGCCCGCAAGGATCGTTGCAAAGATGAATTCTTTGTGTGACGAAGGCATCATTGCGGCCCTCTACGAGGCGTCCGCCGCCGGGGTAAAGATTGACCTGGTCGTGAGGGGAATCTGCTGTCTGAAGGTGGGGATTCCCGATGTCAGCGAAAACATCACCGTGCGCTCCATCGTCGGGAATTTCCTGGAACACAGCCGCATATTCTATTTTTTCAACGACGGAGAAGAAGAAGTATATATGGGGAGCGCGGACTGGATGCCGCGCAATCTTGACCGGAGAGTGGAGATTCTTTTTCCTGTCCTGGATGACGGCATCAGAGAGCAGCTGAAGCATATTCTCGCCGTTGAGCTTGCCGATAATACAAAAGCGCATGTGCTCGGTGCGGACGGAAATTATGAGAAAATCGATAAGCGCGGAAAGGCGCTCGTTGATTCCCAGAAGCAGTTTTGTGATGAGGCGGATGAAGCCCTGCCGAAGGCAGATCACGTCTACCGTGAGCGGGTGTTTATCCCTGCGGAGCCGGCAGAGTAAAGCGGGTGCAGGTATCCCGAAACGATTGATTTTTTGAGGAAGTCCGGGTATAATTGCAGCGATAGCTGTACACAGGGAGGAAAATAAGCATGGCATCATGGGATGGGAATCGAAAACTGGCGTTAAGTGACAAAATTCTGATGCGCGTCGAGAAACCGGCCCGCTATATCGGCGGCGAGGTAAACGCGGTCATGAAGGATCCTTCCGAAGTGGATATCCGGTTTGCATTCTGCTTTCCGGACGTGTATGAGATCGGCATGTCGCATCTGGGCATACAGATTTTGTATGATATGTTTAACCGCAGGGAGGATGTCTGGTGTGAGCGCGTTTATTCTCCGTGGCCCGATCTGCATCAGGTGATGAAGGAGGAGAATATACCGCTGTTTGCGCTGGAGTCCCAGGAGCCGGTCCGGCGGATGGATTTTCTGGGGATTACGCTTCAATATGAGATGTGTTATACAAACATACTGCAGGTTCTTGATTTAAGCGGTATACCGCTGTCTGCGTCCGGGCGCGGCGAGGAGGATCCGATTGTGATCGGCGGCGGCCCCTGCGCCTACAATCCGGAACCGGTTGCAGAATTTTTTGATCTGTTTTATATCGGAGAGGGGGAGACACAGTATGACGCGCTTTTTGATCTCTATAAGGAAATGCGTTCCAGAGGGGCGGGAAGAAAGGCGTTTTTAAGGGAGGCCGCCTGCATTCCGGGTATTTATGTCCCGTCACTTTATGAAGCGGTTTACGGGCCGGATGGTACAATCGCACAGTTTCATCCGACGGAGGAAGGCGTTCCCGGTACGGTCAGAAAGCAGGTCGTGGCGGATATGGAAGATGTTGTCTATCCGGAGCGTCCCGTTGTTCCGTTTCTGAAAGCCACGCAGGACCGCGTCGTTCTTGAGATTCAGCGCGGCTGTATCCGTGGCTGTCGTTTCTGCCAGGCGGGGATGATCTACCGGCCCGTCCGGGAAAAGAGTGTGGAGCGCCTTAAGGAACTGGCGGTTACAATGTTAAAGTCTACCGGGCATGAGGAGATTTCCCTGAGCTCCCTGAGCTCTTCCGATTACAGCGGACTCGACGGGCTTGTGACGTTTCTGGTGGAAGAGTGCAGGAAATCCGGCGTCAATATTTCCCTGCCGTCCCTGCGGATTGACGCGTTTTCCCTGGATGTCATGAGTAAAGTGCAGGATGTGAGAAAAAGCAGCCTTACCTTTGCGCCGGAGGCGGGATCGCAGCGGCTTCGGGATGTGATCAACAAAGGGCTGACAGAAGATGTGATTTTAGACGGTGCGCAGATGGCTTTTGAGGGCGGATGGAACAAGGTAAAATTCTACTTTATGCTGGGACTGCCGACCGAGACGGAGGAAGATATGCGCGCTATCGCAAGGCTTGCTGACGCGACGGCAGCGCGGTATTATGAGACGGTTCCCAAAGAAAAACGAAACGGCAGATGTCAGATTACAATCTCCACTTCGTTTTTCGTTCCCAAGCCGTTTACGCCGTTTCAGTGGGCGCGGATGTATCCGCCAGAGGACTATATCGGGAGGGCGCGGGTCGTAAACAATGCAGTGAAGGAGCAGTTAAACCGCAAGAGCATCCGCTATAACTGGCATGAGGCGGATATAGCCGTACTGGAAGGCGTATTTGCACGGGGAGACCGGCGCGTCGGGCAGGTAATCCGGCGGGCGTATGAAAAGGGCGCCATCTTTGACGCGTGGTCTGAGTTTTTTGACTACGGGCGCTGGCAGGAAGCATTTGCGGATTGTGGGGTTGACCCGGATTTTTATGTGATGCGCGAACGTGCGTCGGATGAAATCTTTCCGTGGGATTTTATCGACGCGGGCGTGAAAAAAGAATTTCTGAAGCGGGAATGGAAAAACGCGATGGAAGGCGTTGTCACGCCCAACTGCCGGGTGCAGTGCCAGGGCTGCGGGGCAAATCAGTTTGGCGGGGGTGTCTGTTATGAAAATCAGGATTAAATTTCGAAAATATGGCGCGATGAAGTTTATCGGACATCTGGATATGATGCGGTATTTTCAGAAAGCGATGCGCCGGGCCGATATTGATATCTGTTATTCGGAAGGATTTTCACCGCATCAGATTATGTCGTTTGCCGCGCCTCTGGGCGTGGGTGTGACGAGTGACGGGGAATATCTGGACATTGAGGTGCGCACATCAAAGACGGGCAGAGAGGCCATTCGCGATTTAAATGCAGTGATGGCGGACGGCGTTGAGATCTCCGGATACTGGAAGCTGCCGGATAACGCGAAAGCGGCAATGTCGGTGGTAGCTGCCGCCGACTACGATCTTTTTTTTAAAGAGGAATATCCCGCGCCGGCGTCCGTCGGGCAGTTTGAAGAAGGGATCGAGTCTTTTTTTGTCCGCCCGTCTGAGGTTCTGGTTACAAAGACAACCAAAAAGAGCGAGAAGACGATGGATTTAAAGAAGCTGGTCTATGATTTCAGGGTAAGAGAAGAAGGCGGACGTCCTGTTTTTTATCTGATGCTGTCGACGGGAAGCGTTGACAATGTAAAGCCGGAGCTGGTTTTTGAGGCGCTGCTTGCCTCCATGGGACTTGCCTTTGAACCGGATGCGGTGCAGATTCACCGGCGGGATGTCTATTCAGCGCGGCCTTCCCTGGATGACGACGGTTCTTATTTCTGTTCGCTGGGAGAAATGGGAGAGACGGTATGAAAAATAAGCCTGACTGCATTCAGCAATCCCGATCGGTGTCAGAACCGCAGGCTGCTATCGGGGTCCGGAATTTCAGTGCCCGGTTGAAGGCCTTCGCGCAACCGGCTCCGGTATGGAGGATTTTATGAATCGCTGTGTAATCACAAACGAAGAGATCAGAGGGCGGGAGTATCTTATCTCCGCCCTTTACGATGAGACCGGAAAGATGATCGAGCTGTTTCCGGAGTCCGCTGATGGCCGTCGTGTGCGCCTCGGTGATATCTATGTCGGAAGGGTGGAAAAGATCCTTCCCAATTTAAACGCTGCTTTCGTCCGGGTCGGTCCGGAAGAGAGCTGTTATTTTTCACTCGAAAATCTGAAAAACCCCATTTTTGTCAGAAAATACTCCGTGAAAAAAGAGATTGCCGCCGGGGACGAACTGCTTGTACAGGTGGAAAAAGAGGCTGCGAAGAAAAAACAGGCTTCCGTTACGGCAAATTTAAATTTTTCCGGAACTTATGTGATCGTGACAACCGGAAACAGGAAGTATGGCGTTTCCGCAAAACTTTCCAGAGGGCAGCGTGCGCATTTTATGGAACTTCTGACGGAGCACTGCGGCCCGGAGGGAACGGGAGAGTACGGCGTGATCGTCCGCACAAATGCTGCGGGGACCGAAGACGGACGCATTCTCGCGGAGCTGGAAATGCTTAAGAAATACTGCATGAGTATTCTTGCCAATGCAAATCACCGGACCTGCTTTAGTCTGGTGCACAAAGAGCCGCCTTTTTATCTGAAGCATATCGCTGGCATCCGCCGGGACACGCTGGGTGAGATTGTGACGGATGACGCGGCAGTTTTTCATACGCTGTGTGAAACATATCATATTCCTCCGGAAAAGCTGCACACGGAAGGAAGCAGATCCGTTCCGGTCAATGAGGTGGAGACGGAAAACGGTATCCGGCTCAGGCTGTACACGGATGAAATAGTGTCGCTGTCTGCACTCTGCAGTGTCAGAAGCAATATTGAAAACGCGGTGAATGAGCGCGTATGGTTAAAGTCCGGCGCATATCTTGTCATACAGCCGACAGAAGCGCTTACGGTGATCGATGTCAATACCGGAAAAAATACGGCAAAGAAAAATGTACAGGAAAATTTTCTGAGAGTGAATAAGGAGGCGGCCCTGGAAATTGCGCGCCAGCTGAGGCTTCGGAATATTTCGGGGATCGTGATCGTTGATTTTATCAATCTGGCGTCAAAAGAAGCAGAGGAGGAACTGCGCAGTGTGTTCCGGCAGGCATTAAAGGAGGACCCGGTGACGGCTAATGTAATCGATATGACAAAACTGGGGCTGATGGAGGTGACGCGGAAAAAAGTGAGAAAACCGCTGCAGGAAATACTTGCCGGCGTCTGAAAGATATGGACTGTGGATCCGCTGGCAAAAGCGCGCAGAGCTTGAAATGGTCTGTATATGTTTTGAAAGAAATACACCGCACCCCCTTGAAATTATTTGCCGGGTTAAGATATAATAACCTGGATAGTTAATTTATTAACAAACTGCGTAACATTTGGTAGTTTCAAAATTAAGAGAAAAGAGCGAGGTAAACACGATGTATGCTGATGAAAATGTAATTAAAATCAAGCATGATGTGCTCCACGAGGTAGCGAAGCTGGCATTTGCCGGGGAGCTGGACGCCAGAAGGGATCACATTGCGCTGGAACTGATTCCAGGCCCGACGCCGCAGTTTCGTTGTTGTATCTACAAAGAAAGAGAAATTATCAGACAGAGGGTCCGCCTGGCGGAAGGCAAAGCGCCGGGTCCGGTGGACGATGGAAATGTAATACAGGTCATCAGCTCGGCCTGTGAGGACTGTCCGATTTCCAGTTACACAGTCACGGAAAACTGTCAGAACTGTATTGGAAAAGCGTGTATCAATGCATGTAAATTCGGCGCCATTGAATCCGGAAGAGAACGCTCCCATATCGACGCGTCCAAGTGTAAAGAGTGTGGAAAGTGCGCGCAGGCATGTCCTTACAATGCGATTGCACATTTAAAAAGGCCGTGCAAATATAGCTGTCCCGTAAATGCAATTACATACGATGAGCATGGGATTTCCATTATTGACAAGGATAAATGTATCCGTTGCGGAAAATGTATTCACAGCTGTCCGTTTGGCGCTATCGGCACAAAGACCTGGATTGTGGATGTCGTGGAGGCGTTGAAATCGGGTAAGAAAGTGTATGCGATGGCGGCTCCGGCGACGGAGGGACAGTTCGGCCCGGACATCACGATGGCGAGCTGGCGGAAAGCGATGAAGGAAGTCGGATTTGATGACTTTTACGATGTCGGACTCGGCGGCGATATGACATCGGCGTATGAAGCGGAAGAGTGGGCCCAGGCATACCGCGAGGGCAGGAAGAAAGTGACGTCCTGCTGCCCGGCTTTTGTCAATATGGTCCGCATGCATTACCCGGAACTGGCAGAATGTGTGTCCACCACAGTTTCCCCGATGTGCGCGGTATCCCGTCTGATCAAGGCGAAAGAGCCGGATGCCGTGACCGTATTTATCGGGCCGTGCATGGCGAAGAAATCTGAGGTTACAGACCAGAAGATTCCGGGAAATGCAGATTATGTTCTTACATACAGCGAGATCCGCGCTATCATGAAGGCAAAAAATGTAAATTTACAGCCGTGCCCGAACGACGACCAGATTGCGTCTGTTTATGGAAAGCGGTTTGCAAATTCCGGCGGTGTCACTGCGGCAGTGCTGCAGAGTTTAAAAGAGGCTGAGGATGAAATCGACGCAAAGGTGTGCAGGGCAAACGGAGCCGCAGACTGCAAAAAGGCGCTTCTCCTTCTGAAAGCGGCCAGACTTCCGGAAGATTTTGTGGAAGGTATGATCTGTGACGGCGGCTGCGTCGGCGGACCAAGTGCGTTTAATGACCAGTTCTCGTCCAGGAAAAACCGCGACGCCCTGATTGCACAGGCGGACGGCCGCGGAATCCATGAAAATCTTAACAATTACGATATGAGCAGCTTTTCCATGCATCGTGAATAGATGCATTGCATCGCGAATAGATGCATTGCATCGCGCGCGGACAGGGGGCGGTTCTGGCAGACAGGGGAAGATATTGCCTCTGCGAAGCTTAAAAACAATATCAGCCGCTTTTGCCAGTTCATTGGAGTGGGGAACGGCCACGCTGCTGCTGGCCTCCGGACAGCTTTAACACGCTTCGTGTGGATTCTTCCGGCGTAAGTCCCGGCTGCTAAAGGATCGGCAAAGGCGGCAGTTCCTCGCACTGACAGATGATCTGACCGCTGGCCGGGCTGTCCAGACCGCCCGGCAGAGAGAGCAGCGTTGTTTTCCCACACCCGGAGGGACCTGGAATCGCGTACATTCTGCCTGGTTCCAGCTGGGTGCTGACGCTCTGCAGCACAATATGTTTTCCATTAAGCATATCTGATGTTTTTCATCTCTAAAATCGGCATATTCAAATTCTTCTTAACTCATTCTGACAGGATTTCATTTGGTTTCATTTTCATAACCGGAACGCTTGCAGCACCGACAGAAAGCAGGGCGATCAGCCATTATCACACCATATTTTTGCGCCATGTCGCGGCATACCGGCAGATAGGTCAGCGTCTGGTGGTCAGGCATTTTCCGTATTCGAAAGGCGCCTGAAATATTGACAGACCATCGGAACAGCCAGAAGAAATGACAGTACATCCGCAACCGGACCTGCCATCTGCATCCCGGTCAGCCCGAATGGTCCCGGCAGGATAAGGAGCGCGGGAATGTAAAAGACAAGCTGACGGCTGAAAATCAGAATGCTGCTCGGGAGTGGTTTTCCCACAACCTGAAACAAGGTGTTGGCGCTCTGCATATAATTGATGAGCGGAAGCGTCAGACAGATCAGGCGAAGTGCCGTTGCGCCCACACGGATTACCTCGGGGTCATCCCTGAAGATGCCGATCAGATACGGCGCC
This sequence comes from uncultured Roseburia sp., assembly GCA_947649645.1. Classification (GTDB taxonomy): domain Bacteria; phylum Bacillota; class Clostridia; order Lachnospirales; family Lachnospiraceae; genus Roseburia. The sequence goes on from CANSSP010000009.1 coordinate 46,347, forward strand.
AGAAGGATACCTGCCATGCCGAACACACACATGCTGACGGCGCTGACTTTTACGGCGTACCGAAAACCGTCCTTCACGCGCGCATAATTTTTCATCCCGTGCGCGTAACCGATAACCGGCTGGCTTCCCTGGTTCATACCGGTTGAGACGGCATTGGAAAGGTACATCAGACGGCCGCAGATGCTCATCGCAGCGATCGCCGCATCCCCCCATTTTGCGGCAACCGTATTGAGCAGGACATTTGCGATCATGTTGCAGCCATGACGGCACAGGCTCGGTGAGCCGATGGAAAACAAGCGGACATACTCCTGTGGATGTCTGGAAATATTTCGAAAAGACAGTCGTACCTGTGTCAGGCCCTGCACATAGTAGCGCATCATTAAGGCCCAGGCGATAAACTGGCTTATTCCCGTCGCAATGGCCGCCCCGCGGATGCCCATCTGAAGACCGAAAATAAATAAGGGGTCTAAGACCATATTTAAAACGCCGCCGGTCACTTGTCCGATCATGCTTTCTTTACTCCTGCCTTCCGCCCGCAGACACTGGCTTAAGGCCAGACTGCTGGCGGCAAAAGGAGCCGCAGGCAGCAGAAAGCGGCTGTAGTCCAGTGCGTACGGGACAATGGTATCCGTGGCGCCGAGCAGCCGCATCAAGGGTTCGCCGCCTGCAATACCAAAAGCGGCCACGATGATTCCGAACGCAAAGGAGAGAAAGAACGCTGTGCTGACGACGGCGTCCGCTTTCTGGTTTTCCTTTGCGCCAAGAAGGCTGGACACAAGCGTGGAACCGCCCGTTCCCACCCAGAAGCCAAGTGCCGTCAGTACCATCATAATGGAAAAAACGACGCCGACGGCAGCCGTCGCGCTGGTTCCGATTTTTCCGACGAAAAAAGTGTCCGCAAGATTGTAGATACTGGTGACAAGTGTAGTGACCATGCTTGGGACTGCCAGGGAGAGAATCAGCGGACCCACGGGGGCTGTTGTCATATGTTCATATTGTTCCTGTTGTTCCTGCCGCATTTTTTCGTTATTCATCGTTTCCTCCATGTTCATTGATATATGAAAGTGTCTGTTGTTCCTGCGAAAGAAAAATCTTTCGGGCAGGATTGTACTCTTTTTATGTGATGGCCGGAAGCAGTTTTAAAAAAGCTTCCGTGGATTGTGTCAGCGGCAGCGTCGGATTGATGGCGGCGACCATCTGTCTGGACGGCAGCATTTCTTTTGTTTTTACGATAAAAAGCTCTTGAGATTCCCGATTGAGACAGTAGTCGGGAACGAAGGCGATGCCCAGTCCGATTCTGGCAAGGTCAATGAGGAGATCATTGCTGCTGAGTTCAATCTGTGGCAGCAGTTCAAGCTGGTGCTGTAAAAACAGGTTGTGCAGAAATTCACTGGTGGTGCTTTTGCGGTCAAGCATCAGAATCGGGTACTGCAGCAGCTCCTCGAAAGAGATCTGGTGCTGTTTAAGGTCAAAAAATGCCGGGTTGGCGATGAAGACATCAGTAAAACTGCAAAGGATGTTCCGGATGTAGGAGTGATTTAATCTGGAGTTGGGAAAATTTGTGACCGCCAGGTCTATTTTTCCCTGATCGAGCAGTTCGACGCAGCTTAAGGAAGTTGCATTCGTAACCTTGATGGGAATATCGGGAAAACGTTTGTGGAACTGCTCGAGATAAGGTACCAGAAAATAGCGGCAGATGGTGTCGCTTGCACCGATGTGGAGCTGTCCGGATCCGGACAGGCCGGAATCGAGCAATTGGTTTTCGCCGCGCCGTATCAGATTCATGGCAGGTTCAATATGTTTTAAAAGCAGTGTTCCGGCTGGCGTCAGCCGCACCTTTTTGGTACTGCGTATGAAAAGCGGCTGCCCGAGCCTGTGCTCTAAAGTCTTGATGGACTGACTGACGGCCGACTGTGAGATATACAGTTGTCTGCTGGCTTCAGAAAAACTTAAAGACGACGCGACAAAATAAAAAACTTTATACAGTTCGTAGTTGATATCCATCGTATCTCCTTTCTGACCCCTGCGCTGCAAAAACAGTCCGGGCAGATGTCATTACACTGTGATCATATTATAAGCTGTACTTATAGATATGTCAAATTGAAGGTTGCAAAGAAAAGGAAAATCGAGTAAGATACATAAAAGGCAGCCGTCTGACTGCACAAAAAACGTGCGCAGAGCGCAAGAAAGTGCATGGAGGTAAATATGACAAAGATTGATATTATTTCGGGATTTTTAGGAGCGGGAAAGACTACTTTTATCAAGAAAATGCTTGACGAGATATTTAAAGGAGAAAAAATCGTACTGATTGAGAATGAATTTGGGGAGGTCGGCATCGACGGCGGGTTTTTAAAAGACGCCGGAATTGAGATAAGCGAGATGAATTCCGGTTGTATCTGCTGTTCGCTGGTAGGTGATTTTGGGAAGAATCTGCACGAAGTGATTGGTAAATTTCATCCGGACCGGATTCTGATCGAGCCGTCTGGTGTCGGCAAACTGTCCGATGTCATGAAATCCGTGATCGATGTGGAAAAAGAGGAAGACGTAAAATTAAACGGAATTGTCACTGTTGTGAACGCGCTGAAAGCGGGCAAGCAGATGAAAGCATTCGGTGAGTTTTTCAACAATCAGATTGCTTATGCAACTACGATTGTATTGAGCCGGACACAGAGTGCGGCGCCGGAACAGCTGGAATTGTGTGTAAAACAGATTCGCTCCCTGAACGAAAAGGCTGCCGTGATCACGACGCCGTGGGATGCCATCCGTGGCGATCAGATATTAAAAGTCATGGAAGGGCAGGATTCTCTTGAAAGCAGGCTTCTGGCAGAGCAGCACGCGGGAGAAGGGCACGATCACCATGACCATGACCACTGCCATGAAGAAAACCACGGGCATGATCATCACCACGACCACTGCCACGGGGAAAATCATGAGCATGAACATGGCCACGGGGAAAACCATGACCATCATCACGAACACTGTCATGAGGAAGACCACGGGCATGATCATCACCACAGTCACGAGACAGGCCATGAACATGGCCATCACCACGAGCACGATGAGAACTGCACCTGCGGTTGTCATGATCATCATCACCACCACGCTGATGAAATTTTTGCGAGCTGGGGCAGGGAGACGCCTCACAGGTTTACACACGAGAAAATTGAAAGCGTGTTGAAGGTGCTCTGCGAGACGGAGGAGTATGGTACGATTCTCCGCGCGAAAGGCATGGTGGAGGCCGAAAACGGCTCCTGGATTTACTTTGATATGGTTCCGGGCGAATATGAGCTCAGAGAGGGAGAGCCGGATTATACCGGACGGCTCTGCGTGATCGGAACAGATATGGACGAGCGTCGGCTGGACGAGCTGTTTGGACTTTGACAGAGGTGGCAGACGGAGCTGCCATCTCTGTCGCCCTTTGGGAAGACGCACACGATTTTTTGAATGCTGAGTCTGTGTTCGTATACAGCAAAAATTGGCGGAAAGGAAGTAGCAATGGACGAAATACCAATTTATTTATTTACCGGTTTTATGGACAGCGGAAAGACGACGCTGATTAAGGAGACGCTTCTGGAAAATGGCTTTGCAGACCAGGGAAAGAGTCTGATCATCTGTTGTGAAGATGGAGAGAACGAATACGACGAGGAAGAGCTGGGAGAAATCAACGCAAAGCTGGTCATGGTGGAAAAGGAGGAAGACTTCACCGGGACATTTTTAAATGAGGTAAATCTGCAGTATCTTCCGGATCAGATTTTCCTGGAATATAACGGGACCTGGGCAATGGACACATTGATGGAGACACCGCTGCCCGAGGGCTGGACGATTATCCAGGTGCTGGCGACAGTAGATGCAACGACATTCGATATGTATCTTGCAAATATGCGTGCCATGATGATGGAACAGCTTTTCCCGGCGGATGTCGTGATATTTAACCGCTGTGACGACAGCACGGACAAAGGAAAATACCGGCGCAATGTAAAGGCGCAGAACCGTAAGGCGCAGATTGTCTATGAGCGGGCGGACGGAACGCTTGACGAGAGAGAGGAAGAACTGCCGTTTGATATATCGGGAGAAGAGCTGGACATCACAGATGCAGATTATGCCATCTGGTATATGGACTGTATGGAAAATCCGAAGAAGTATGTCGGCAAGAAGGTGACTTTTCTGGCGCTGGTCTATAACCCCGGGAAGCTGAAAAAAGGGGTATTTGTTCCGGGCCGCTTTGCAATGACCTGCTGCGTGGAAGATGTGACGTTCATTGGATTTAAGTGCCGGTACCCGGAGGAAGACAAAATTCCGCACAAATCGTGGATTCAGATTACGGCTGAGGTCCGGCTTGAATTTGCCGCTGAGTACAAAGGAAAGGGACCGGTGCTTTATCCCGTATCCATCTCACCTGCCCAGGCGCCGGCGGACGAACTGGTCTATTTTTCATAGGCTCTCACATGGTAATCTGGCAGGTTTCTCTGGAAAAGTAGTAGACGTGATCGGAGAGGATTTCTTCCGCCGAGAGCTGTGAGAGGTTTACATCTTTCACCATTCCGGAAAGGTCTGTGGCAGAAGCCCCGCCGCAGACCGGAAGCAGGAGAACCTCGTGGACGCTGCTCGGCAGGATATAGAGATCGCTGTTCAGACGATCGGCAAATTCTTTCAGGAGATCCCGGTATAGAATACAGCCGGAGCCGTTTCGCCGGCTCTGGTTGGAGAGTACATAGATGGGGGAGGCATGACCGGTATCGGGCAGGACATCCGGAAGCATGTTCTGGCCTGTGAGATCTCTCAGGAGATCGGCCATATCCGTAAGTTCGTAGGACAGAAGCCGGGGAGTATTCTCGCGGGCGAGCGCGGAGAGCTCATCCGGTGTGATGCTCCAGAACTGCAGGTGGCGGTTGTGAATAAGAATCGTGGCGCTGGTAAACGGACCGGAGTCAAGAAGACAGCAGAAAATGACGGCGAGATCCAGAAATCGGAAGTGAGGCACGTCCGAAAGCCGCTCGCGGTTGCTCTCATAGTTGACGAGCTGAAAGACGATTCTCGATTTCACTTTGTCATAGTCGGTAAAAAAAGAAACGTCAATACTGCCGGAAGGGCGGTATTTTAAATAGACAGACAGGATGTCAGAGCAGATATCGTCGAGACATCGTCCCGCCTGGTACTGTCGAAAATAAGGATTCAGATAGATCGTGGGTGAAAAATTACATGAGCCGGAAAGTACAGTCAGTCCGTCCAGATGTGTATCGTTGTTTTTGGTGATGTCCTGGACCGCGATTCTGGCGTCCGGGCCGAGATGATCCTGCATAGTGCGGCAGATGTGTGTGATAAATTCCTGATAATTCATAATCATTCCTCCGGATCTGCGGCAGACGCCGCAGAGATGCGGGGGAATTTTGCTCCGATCAATGCAAACGGGGAAGGATGCATGTGAAATATGCGTGGGATTACTTTAGCATAGTCTTTTTGAAAAAGCAAGCTTATTCTGACTTTAATTTTTTCCAGAGGTAACTGTAGAGAGCTGTCGTATCCTGCCCGAACTGCCGGAATACTTCGCAGTTTGCAAGAATTTCCGGTGTGGGAAAGATGGTTGCGTCCATAAGGGTCTCTTCGTCGAGCGCTTCTTTTACTCTGAGATTGGGCGTACCGTACCAGACATATTCAAAATTCAGCATCGCCGTGTCCTCACGGCAGAGGAAATCGAGGAATTTTTCTGCGTTTTCCTGATTTTTACAGCTTTTTGGGATAAACCAGGAATCGATCCAGAGGTTGGAACCCTCTTCCGGAACGCTGTAAGCCAGATCTTCGTTCAGTTCTTTCGCATAGGCAGCCTCCCCGGAATAGACGAGCGCCATCGCTGCGTTTCCGGCGGCCATTTCGTCGGCAGTTTCATCCACATAGTAGGCATAGACGATCGGTTTCTGACGGATCAGGAGATCTGCGGCGGCAGAGAGTTCGTCGGGGTTTTCGGTGTTAATATCAGAGCCTGAAAGGCGCAGCGCGGGCACAAAAGTATCGCGCACGGAATTCTGCATAATAATAGAATCCTGGTAGGTTTCATCCCAGAGGATATTCCAGGTCGTCACTTCTTCCGGGGAAACGATGGTTGTATCATAGAGAATGCCAAGCGTTCCATAGAAATAGGGCAGGGCATATTTTGTTTCCGGGTCAAATGTTTTTGTCGCTTCGATAATTTCCGGATCCAGATTTTTATAATAAGTAAAACGTGAAAAATCAATTTCGTTTGCCTCTCCCTCGCTGATCAGACGTTCCACCATATATTCTGACGTGCAGACGACATCATAGGCGATGGAGCCGGCCTTGAATTTTGTGTACATTTCTTCGGGACTTTCATATTCTTCCAGCTTCACGTCGATGCCCGTCTCTTCTTCAAACATCTGAATGACGGTCTCATCCAGATATTTTCCATAATTGAGCACGACGAGAGCGTCGTTTTCCTGTGCCGTTGAATCTTTTGGGCCGTCCGCCCCCCGGGCACAGCCACATGCGCTCAGACAGAGCACTGTGAGGGACAAAACGACAGAACGGAGAGAAAATCGTTTCATTTTATTCTGACCTCCTGATGACGGTGGGATGGTGGCGCAGCTCCCTGTCAGACTGATAGTTCATGACGAGCAGGAGTGAAAACGCCAGCAAAAAAAGCAGGGTGGAGAGGGCATAGAGCTCGGGCCGTATTCCTTTGCGCAGTTCCGTGTAGAGCATCGTGGAAAGCGTGTTGACGCCGGCGCCTTTTGTAAAAAAAGTGATGGAAAAGTCATCGAGCGACATCGTGACGGCCATCAGAAAACCGGAAAACACGCCGGATTTGATCTCGGGCCAGGTAATCTTATAAAACGCATAGAGCGGTGAAGCGCCCAGATCCAGCGCGGCTTCGTAGGTATAGCGGTTCGCCTGGTTGATTTTCGGGAGTACGTTTAAAATCACATAGGGAATGTTGAAGGTAATGTGCGCAATCAGCACCGTTACAAACCCCAGATTTGTAAATCTGACGAACAAAAGCATCAGAGATATTCCGGTCACGATATCTGCATTTAAAAGAGGGATATTCGTGGCGCCGAGCATAATGGCACGATGTTTTTTTTTCATCGCACTGATGCCGATAGCAGCAAGCGTTCCGATCAGCGTCGAAAGCACGGCCGATACGACCGTTATTTTCAGCGTCATCGTCAGCGCGTTCATAATCGTTTCATCCTGAAAACAGGAGAAATACCACTTCAGCGTGAAGCCGCCCCACAGTACCCTTGATTTTGAGTCATTGAAGGAGAGGACAATCAGCACGAGGATCGGAAGATACAAAAATAAAAAAATAACTGTCAGATAACATCTTGAAACCGTTTTTTTCACCATACTGCGGCTCCTCCGTCTTTATCAAAAATATTCATAAGCGCCATGCTCGCGATGACAAAGATCATCAGCACGACGGAAAGTCCGGAACCAAGATTCCAGTTTGTTCCCTGCATAAATTCCTGTTCGATGACGTTTCCGATCAGCAGAACTTTTCCGCCGCCCAGGAGATCGGATATCACAAAGGAGGTCAAAGCCGGCACAAAAACCATGATCACGCCGCTGATAATGCCGGAGAGCGTGAGCGGCACAATGATCTTTATCAGGATGGTCAGACGATTGGCGCCCAGATCCTTTGCGGCTTCGATGATATCATCCTTAATCCGGGTCATCGAATTGTAGATGGGCAGGATCATAAAGGGCAGAAAATCATATACCATGCCGAAAACAACGCTCGCCGGGGTATTTAACATTTTCACACGTCCGATGCCGGTCCACTCCAGAAACGTGTTGATCAGTCCGTTGTTTGACAGAAGCAGGCGCCAGGATAGAATGCGCAGCATAAAATTCATCCACATCGGCAGGATGAAAAGAAAGACGACAAAGCTCTGATGGCGGAATTTAAAACTGCTTAAAATCATGGCAAGCGGGTAGGCCAGCAGAAGGCAGACCAGGGTACAGGAAAAACCGAGCTTTAAGGAGAGCACGATGGATTTCACATGTACCGGGTCTGCGATCGCGGCGATATTTTTAAGGGTAAAGCTGTCCGTATCCGATGTAAACGCGTAATATAAAATAACGGCGACGGGCAGAAGGATAAAGCCGATAATCCATACAATGTATGGTCCGGCCAGAAGCTGTCTCATCAGTCTACGCATCGATTTCCACTGCCTCCTCATCTTCCGATTCCGGTTTGTTCATAATCTGGATGTTAAACGGAATCACCTGTATTCCCACATGGGTACCGACGGTATAAAACTTTGTCGTGTGTACCAGCCATTCAAAGTCGTTCGCAAGAATTTCCAGCTCATAGTGGACGCCTTTAAAGATGACAGACGTGATTGTTCCTGCCATAAAACCTTCTTCGGGCGCCGTGATCTCCACGTCTTCCGGGCGGATAACGACATCCACAGGCCTGTTCGTGCCAAATCCCTCATCCACACAGGGGATTTTCGTGCCCAGGATTTCCACGGTTTTATCACAGATCATCGTGCCGTGTATGATATTGCTGTCCCCGATGAAATCGGCCACAAAGGCGTTGACCGGTTCGTTGTAAATCATTTCGGGCGTGCCGATCTGCTGGATATATCCCTGGTTCATGACGACAATGGTGTCCGACATGGTAAGGGCTTCCTCCTGGTCGTGCGTGACGTAGACAAAAGTAATTCCCAGTTCGTTCTTCAGACGGATCAGCTCATACTGCATATCCTGGCGCAGTTTTAAGTCGAGCGCGCCCAGCGGCTCGTCCAGAAGAAGTACTTTCGGTTCGTTTACAATGGCGCGGGCGATTGCGATACGCTGCTGCTGTCCGCCGCTTAAGGAGTCGATCGTGCGGCTGCCAAAGCCGTCGAGATTTACCAGCTTCAGCGCATAATTTATTTTATCGTCAATATAAGCCTTGCTTTTCTTTTTGATTTTCAGCCCGAAAGCGATATTTTCCGCAATCGACATATGGGGAAAAAGGGCATATTTCTGAAATACGGTGTTCAGGTTCCGCTCATTGGGGGGAAGGGATGTGATGTCTTTTCCGTCAAAAATAATCTGTCCTTCGTCGGGTGTTTCAAATCCGCCCAGAAGGCGCAGTGTCGTTGTCTTTCCACAGCCGGAGGGACCGAGCAGCGTGATAAATTCATTTTCCCGGACATAAAGATTTAATTTGTCAAGGACGACATTGTCGCCGTAAGATTTGGTGATATCAATAAAATGAATTAATTTCTTGCTCATAGGTATTCATCCTTTCGTATGTTTCGTGACCAGCCCCGGATATCAGAAAGTAGGCGGGGTGGATACCCAGATCAGCACGGCGTCCCGGCTGCCGGTATTTTCGATATAGTGACGTTTGCCTGCGCGAAAATAAAAGGTTTCTCCGGCGTGAACGGAATGGGACTTACCGCCGTAGCTGACCCGGACAGTGCCTTTTAAGACATATCCGAATTCTTCACCCTCATGGGGAAGATCAATGTCGGAGGAACCGCCCGGTTTTAAAGTGAGCCGCACCGGTTCCATGGCGTCTTTCTGTGCGTTCGGAACAACCCATTCGATGATCCGCTTTTTTTCCTCGTCTTCTTTGACGAAATAATCTTCTTTGCCAAATACGATCTGTTCCGGTTCTTCGTCTGCAAAAAATTCGGCGGGCGTGGTGCCAAGGCATTGTATAATGTCTAAAAGCGTGCCGACGGAAGGGGTGTTCTGGTTCCGTTCGAGTTGTGAGATAAAGCCCTTGGTCAGCTCGGAGCGGTCTGCCAGTTCCTGCTGTGTCAGACCGTACTGCGTTCTCAGTTCTTTCATTCGTTTTCCGATATCCATGCAATCCGTCCTTTCCGCAATAGGTCAGCCAGAGTGGCTTGTGTATCTGAAGTTTATATATGGTGTTATCATCTTAAAAATATATCATATGTTTACAAACAATAAACTGATTTTATGATATTTACAGAAAAAGTCAATAGTTTTTTTGGAAAAAAAAATTTTTAAAAAAAGTGTTGCATTTTCCAGAAATTCCGCTATAATATCATTTGTGGCCGCGAGTTGCGGTACATAAGCCGATATGGCTCAGTTGGTAGAGCGACGCATTCGTAATGCGTAGGTCGTCGGTTCGAGTCCGACTATCGGCTTTTCGGATTTTATGAAATACAGAAAGGGTGCTTGAGAAAGCGCCCTTTTTGTATTATCATCAGAGATAAAAGAGAGAAATCCAGAAAAGGAGAAGGTACGAATGAATACGATACTGATAGGAATTGCAGGCGGGACAGGCAGTGGAAAGACAACGCTGGCAAATCGTCTGGTGGAGAGTTTTGGCAGCGATGAAGTAAGTATTCTGCGCCATGATAATTATTACAAGCGCCACGACGAGATTGGTTATGAAGAGCGCACAAAGTTAAATTATGATCATCCGGACGCCTTTGACACAGAACTGCTCTGTGGTCATATCTGTGCGTTAAAGGCCGGAAAGTCCGTTCCGATGCCGGTCTATGATTATTCCGCGCATAACCGCTCCGATGCGACCATACCGGTCAGTCCCGCCCCGGTCATCGTGCTTGAGGGTATTATGATCTTTGCGGATAGCAAGCTCTGTGAACTGATGGATATCAAGGTTTTTGTGGATACGGATGCAGACGTGCGCATTCTGCGCAGGATTATCCGCGACGTCAAAGAGCGCGGGCGCTCCCTGGACAGCGTAATCGATCAGTATCTGACAACGGTAAAGCCGATGCATGAGCAGTTTGTCGAGCCGAGTAAGCGGCGCGCGGATATTATCATACCCGAAGGCGGCAATAATCCGGTTGCGCTTGATATGCTGATTCAGCGGGTGAAAAAACACCTTAACGGCGAATAGGAGGAAGCGGATGTTCCGGAAAAAGAAAAAGGAGCCTTCTCATATTTTTGATCCGTCAGATCAGAAAGCAGTGATAAAATGCAGCATCTGTACGGGAGAGCAGGTTGCGGGATTTAAAGATATTCACACGGGAAAGTTTGAAGAGGTCATGCTGATTCGAAATGACAGGGATCTGGATGTGTTTAAAAAGACTTACGGCGTCGGCGATGTGACAAAAGAATATTAGAGATTGCGGTCGATCTTTTTATCTGCTAGAATACCAGAGGACAAAAGAAAGAGGGAAGAGACCGTTGAAAAGGAGAGGAGTGCCATGAGCAGCAAAGAAATACCTTATAAAATTTATCTCGAAGAGCAGGAGATGCCGGAAAAGTGGTATAACGTCCGCGCCGATATGAAAAAGAAGCCGTCGCCGCTGCTGAACCCGGAGACATTAAAACCGATGACGTATGAAGATTTGCAGCCGGTGTTCTGTGACGAGCTGATCCGCCAGGAGCTGGACGATACGACACCTTATATAGAGATTCCGCAGGAAATCCGCGATTTTTATAAAATGTACCGGCCGTCGCCGCTGGTGAGAGCGTATTGTCTGGAGAAAAAGCTGGATACCCCGGCAAAGATTTATTACAAGTTTGAGGGAAACAATACGAGCGGCAGCCACAAGCTCAATTCTGCCATCGCACAGGCTTTTTATGCGAAAAAGCAGGGATTAAAAGGTGTGACGACGGAGACGGGGGCAGGACAGTGGGGGACGGCGCTCTCGATGGCGTGTTCCTATTTTGACCTGGACTGCAGAGTTTATATGGTAAAGGTCTCTTATGAGCAGAAGCCGTTCCGCCGGGAGGTCATGCGCACTTACGGCGCTTCGGTGACACCTTCTCCGTCAGAGACGACAGAGGTGGGAAAAAAGATTCTGGCGGCTCATCCGGGAACCACGGGAAGCCTTGGCTGCGCGATTTCGGAAGCGGTGGAGGCGGCCACGCACAGGCAGGGGTATCGATATGTGCTCGGAAGCGTGCTAAACCAGGTTCTGTTACACCAGTCCGTGATCGGCCTTGAGACGAAGACGGCGATGGACAAATATGGCATCCGGCCGGATATCATTATCGGCTGTGCCGGAGGCGGTTCCAATCTCGGCGGCCTGATATCTCCGTTTATGGGAGAAAAGTTAAAAGGAAACGCGGATTACCGGTTTATCGCGGTGGAACCCGCGTCGTGTCCGAGCCTCACACGTGGAAAATACGCCTATGATTTCTGCGATACGGGGATGGTCTGTCCGCTGATGAAAATGTATACGCTTGGGAGCGGTTTTATCCCGTCGGCAAACCATGCCGGAGGGCTCCGCTATCACGGTATGAGTTCTGTCGTTTCTGAGCTCTATGATCAGGGACTGATGGAGGCGAGGAGCGTCGGGCAGACAGCTGTATTTGAGGCGGCCGAGCAGTTTGCCAGAGTCGAAGGAATCCTGCCGGCGCCGGAGAGCAGCCATGCCATCCGCGTTGCGATCGACGAAGCGCTCCGCTGTAAAGAAACGGGAGAAGAAAAGACAATTCTTTTCGGACTGACCGGAACGGGTTATTTTGATATGGTTGCATATGAAAAATTCCACAACGGGGAAATGACGGACTACATACCGGACGATGCGGATCTTAAGGCCGGGTTTGACGGTATTCCGAAGTTTTCGGGGAATATGGAATAAGGAAGAGGCGATATGAAGCGGGGCGGATGCGTTATTCTGTCCCGCTTTTTCTGGTTTATGGCAGAACTTCCGGCAGCCTGCAGTCAGAGAGACGTACTCTGTAACCGATCCGGCCTGCGGAAGGATAAGGCTGCCCGGGAAAAAGGTCTGGTTCCCCGGGTGCCCAAACCTGCAGGATCTGGTCCGGATCCTGTAAGAAATCCGTAAGATTTTTCCCCGTGCTTTTGTAAGGATTGCCCGGTAAGATGCAGACAGACCGTAAAAGGAGAGTGGATTCGATGAAAAACGAACAGATACTGGTGGTGGACGACGACAGGGAGATTGTAAAGGCGCTTGCGATCCTGCTTGAACAGGAAGGATACGAGGTGCTGAAAGCTTACGACGGGATGCAGGCGCTCGATCTGCTCACATCAAATTCCGTCCGGCTCGTGTTAATCGATGTGATGATGCCAAGGCTTGACGGGCTGTCGGCCGTCATGAAAATCAGAGAGCGACAGAATATACCGATTATTGTCTTAAGTGCCAAGAGCGAGGAGACGGACAAGGTGTTAGGGCTTTCCATGGGGGCTGACGATTATGTCGCAAAACCATATAATCCCAGGGAGCTGGCGGCGAGAGTCAGGAGTCATCTGCGGCGCTACACCAGTCTTGGGGATATCAATGCCAGTCCGGCTGCAGGGGAGATCCGGAACGGCAGACTTATGTACCGCACCGATGAGCGTGTTTTGTACGCGGACGACGAGCCGGTCCGGCTGACGGCGACGGAGACAAAGATCATGGATCTTCTGATGCGCAATCCGGGCAGGATATTTCCGGCGGAAGAGATTTACCGCCGTGTCTGGGAAGAGGAGAGCTTTGCGCCGGAAAATACGGTGATGGTACATATCCGGCGTATCCGCGAAAAAATCGAACTCAATCCGAAAGAGCCGGAGTATTTAAAGGTGGTCTGGGGAATCGGATATAAAATCGAAAAGATGGAGAATTTAAGGCGCAGCGGCGTATGAGAGCCAGGGAATAACAGCCGCATCGTCACTGTCAGAGGACGGTTCTGTCTGCATATTTTCAGGCATATCTGTAAGGCCTGCCTGCCATCCGGCGGGCAGGTCTGTTTTTTATCCCGTAAATATCATGGCCAGAACTCGCAGATTTTTGTAAGAAATCCGTAAGATTCTGCTCTGCACTTTTGTAAGGATTACCGGATAAGATAATTTCAGGCTGAATAGCCGGAATATAGAAAGGTGGTGTAGGGAATTGGACACAAAAGTAAAAAAACAAAGAATCATCGTCAGTTTTGTATCTTTTTTTCTTGGGGTGAGTTTTCTGCTCACAAGCGGGGCGGCATTGCTCCGCCAGAGTATTGTAGCAGGCTGGTCGGGCGACGGGTGGGCAAGGCTGCGGGAAACGGATTATCAGAATACAATGGACTTCCGGGAGTATGTGCAGAACCGTCTGTTTATCTTTCTGGTGATGGCGACAGGAGGGGAAATCAGTGGATATTATGGGCCGGACGGCTATTACAGGAACACCTATGACGACGTCTTTTATGGAACAGGGACAGATACCGTGACGGAGGATTTTTTTCTGGAAGCGGGGGCGACAACCGGAGAGTTATATGAGACGGAGCAGCAGGCGGCGACAGAGGCTTCGAAAAAGAAGACGAAGAAGGAAAACGAGGCCGATGCAAAGGCATACCATGAAGCCATCAGGGAAAACAAAAATCTGCGTTACCGTATCGTCTGCGACGGAAAAGAGAAGTTTTCGAATATGGACGATCTCGTGTGGGACAAAGAGCGGGCATCGCTTCCGGACGGCTACAATTTTTATCTTTTTTTTGATGGAGAGAAAGTAACGATCATGAAGGACGGGACCGAAGTGGATGTCTATGGGGACGGCTATTTCCGCGACAATTCGCAGTGGTATGTTCCGGGGTATCAGAATTTTGTAGTGGATACCGATCTGGAAAAAGTGGAGATCACCATACTGGCAGCAAAAGAACCTGTTTATTATTCTTATGTGAAATACGGGGAAGAAGGCTATATCCGCACGGAGAGCAGACTCTTTTCCATTGCAGAAGATTTAAGGCAGGGCAGAGATGAACTATGCCGGGGTGTCACCGGTATTTTCTTTGGCATTGTTTTTCTGGCAGTCTGCTTTTTTTTGCGCAGGGAGAAAAAAGAGGCTGACTTTATGATCGGCCTCTTTACCGGAAAAATCTGGATGGAAGCAAAGATACCGGTATTTTTGTTTTTTCTGGCGGGACTGCGCCGGATTCTGCGAAATGCATTCCTGATGGATGTAGCGACGGCATATTCCTTTGGTTCTGTCTGGGAGGAGACGGCGTGGGCTGAAATGGGTTATTCCGTGTCGGAAGTGTGGTATACCCTGTGTGATTACGCGGCAGAACATCCTGTTTTTCTGCTTGCCTGTTTCTGGACGGCATGGCTGGTTTTCAATGACATACGCAAAAATCGCAGTCGATTTTTCCACGGCCTGTTTACACGGCTGGTGCAGACGGTGCGTACGGCAGAGTTAAAGCAGCCGTTTTCCGTACAGGCGGTGCACCGTTTTCTGCTGATTGTATCTGTGAGTTTCCTGTTTGTCGTTCTGTTTTTCGCACTCTGTATATCCGCGGGAGAGGGTATCACGAACGATGTGGAAACAATACTGACCGGTCTGTTTCTGTTCGCGGTTTTTCTGGGGGTGTGTTATCACTGTCTTTATAGGACAAGGCGCCAGGCGGCCGAACTGGATATTCTGGCGGACTATCTTACAGCCGTCCACAACGGGGATTATTCCGAAAAGGACGGATTGCCGGAAGACTCTGCGCTAAAGCCATTGTATGATCAGATTGCGGGAATCGGACAGGGGATGGAGAAGGCGGTGGGAGAGCAGCTTCGGAGTGAGCGCATGAAGGTAGAGCTCGTCGCAAATGTTTCCCATGATATCCGGACGCCGCTGACCTCTATTATCAGTTATGTCCAGTTTTTAAAGCAGGAAGAAGGCCTGCCGGAACACGTAAGGGATTATATCCACATTCTGGACGAGAAATCGGAGCGGCTCAACAATATGGTACAGGATGTATTCGCCGTCAGCAAAGCGGCATCCGGGCAGCTTCCTGTGGAATTAAAAGAGCTCGATTTCGGAAAACTTCTGCGGCAGACGCTGGCGGATATGACAGAACAGATACAAAAGAGCGCGGTTACGGTAAAGGCGGAGATCCCGGAATATGCCGTACATATCGTGGCAGACGGCGGACGGATGTACCGGGTGTTCCAGAATCTTATTTTAAACGCGTTGAAGTATTCGCTCGACGGCTCGCGCGTGTTTGTGACCCTGAGGGAGGAAGAGGGAGAGGCTGTGGCGTGTGTGAAAAATACATCCAGGCAGGAATTATATGCCGTGAGTGGTTTTACAGAGCGGTTTGTGCGCGGCGATGAGAGCCGGACAGACGGCGGAACAGGTCTGGGGCTCTCGATTGCCAAAAGTTTTACAGAGGCGTGTGGCGGAATATTTGCCCTGGAGACAAACGCGGATCTGTTTGTGGTTACGGTGAGATTTTCAAAAAGGTAACAGAGTGCTGCCGACGTCTTCGTCCAACGGGAAAATCACGTGAAGCTGTCCGTTCTGTACCGCCGTATGAATACGCACTGCGATGTTTCGGGCATCGCAGCAGAGATAGGATAAAAGGCCGGGATCGCTGTCATAAAATTGTCCGACCAGAGCCTTCGTAAATCGGATTACCATATGCTCTGTCGCTGAAACAGATTCCGGCCCAAAGATTTCGGATAAAAGATCATGATCTTCCCTTTGGAAACCCACGCTGCCGTATGGTTTTCGAAGAGCGATGTGGCCGATGGCATTCTGCAGTACAAGATCGCAGATATTTTCATACATGTCTTCGTATGTGGGAGTATACTGCCGTAAAATCTGTGTCACACAGTTTGTGCCAAAGAAATTCAGAAAATGCTGTTCTGTCCGGATGGCGTCGAGGTAGAAATCAACTGCGTCGGCGCCTTTCATGGAACTGTGGTCGGACAGCAGTGGATAATCCAGTGTCAGAAGAGTATCCTGGGGGCGAAACGTGGCGTCATACCATTTTAAAAATGCGGGAATGCCTTTCTGCACCGTGTCGGAAAGGCATTTGACGCCATAGTCTTCGAATATAGGCGAGAGCGTATTAAAATTATGCCTTATGCGGTCTGTTTTTTCGAGGACGAGCCGTAAGCCAGTCTGATACTGTTCTTTTACAGAGATTTCTTTCGGGGCGGGAGCCAGGGAGGAGTGGCGGTATTCCTCCAGACAATACAGCACGGCTTCCATCAGGCTCTGTGCCGTTTCATAGGAGACAGATGTGCTTTCTCCTCTGGTGTATCTGTGCGCCAGCGCAGAAACAAGCGGGAGCAGATCTTCCATTTTTTCATCCATACGTATTACCTCCAGCAGAGATCGCGCAGAGCGGTAAGATATAGTTCATAGTCCCATCTCCGGACAATATCGAATGCTTCAGACTGTCCCTTTGCCTGTGTCTTCTGATATCCCCTGTAACCTGCCCGGATGGCCTGTGCGAAGATATCAAGACATGTTCCTTCCAGATAGCTGAGATCTCCATAGCAGACTGTCTCGAACTGTTCCCGCATGAAATTCAGAAGTTCATCATCGGTAATTTCGTCCAGCATTTCATTTTTATAGAGATAAAAGATTTCCTGCAGCCGTGACAATGTTTCGACATAGTTGTCCTGCGACAGAAAAGAAGAGTCGCAGAAAGCATAGATGATCTGCGGCAGGATGCCCGGCCCGAATTCCACACGCCGTTCTTCTCTGAGAACACGTTTTTTTTCCTCAAGAAGAAGTGCTGTATCCTGTTCCGATAAGGTCAGGCCATATTTTAAAGTATACTCGTTTGTTTCCTGCACCTGTTTCATCCATGTCTGATTGCTTAACAGTTCCAGCCAGTTCTGCTTATTCATAGACACCTCCGTTTTATTGCGTGATCGTCTGATATCCGGCTGCATTCTCCCTGTTTACATTCCGGTATGGTTTCATGCAGTGTGTCGGGGAGTGCAGGGACAAAGGGAATAATACACTTATTTCGAAAAAGGGACAAGTCTTGAAGTGATATTGCTTTTGCGGTATAATAGTATATAGAAAGGGGATCGTTTCAAAACAAAACAGTGGAAAATTTCGTCAAAGTGTAATATAATAGAGCGAACGCAGATGTATTACATTTGGGAGGGCTGTTATGCAAAAAGAAAACAAATTCCGGTATAACGACCAGGGCGAGCGATATCGCAGGATGAACTTTGTCTTTATTATAGCGGCATGCTGTCTGTGGGCAATGTTTTTCGTGTATCTGCTTTTCGAACTGTTCAGGAAGGAGATTTCGACTTCGACAGTTTATGGCAATCTGGCGCTTGTGGCAATCTTTTTTATTCTCGATCTGATTTTATATTTTGCAAACCGGACAAGTCTGAGGATGAAACAGGCAGTCGTGATTCAGATGGGACTTGTTTTTCTGCTTCTCGGGCTGCAGACAGATGCAGAATTTCTCTATTTTGCACTGATCGGGGTTGTGGCGATGCAGATACCTTATTATGATAAGAAAGCGTTTAATATCACCTGTATTTCATATGCCCTGACATACTCGGTGGTTGTGATTGTACGGTTTTGGAAAAATATCGGTTTCGGCGACGTGGATGGAATGTGCAAAATGATCTGCGTCTATCTGATGCTGCTCCTGCTCTTTCGTCTGGGCAATATTGTTAAGGTATTCAGTGATCACGCGCTTGGCTCGGCGGAGCACCAGAGTGACAGACAGAAAGAGATCCTGAACGGGGTTATCGATATCTCAAAGACTGTTCAGGAAGAATCTGAAAAGAGCAGCGGCCTTGTCGATGAGCTTCTGGACGCGACGAGGGCGGTGGCGCAGAGTATGCGCGAGATTACGTCGGCGTCGAACACGACGGCCCGGAGCATTGAAGACCAGAACAGTATGACGCAGAATATTCAGTCGGCAATCGGCGAGACCGGGGAGCGCTCGAAAAAGATGGTGGGAATCGCAATGGATTCAAACGAGAGCATCCATGAGAACATGCAGGTGATGGAAGAGTTGAAATCTCAGTCAGAACAGATTGCAGCTACGAACCGTGAAGTGACAGAGTCCATGGAAAAACTTCAGAACAAGACGAAGGAAGTTGAAGAAATCGCCAGCATGATTTTAAATATCTCCAGTCAGACAAATCTTCTCGCCTTAAATGCTTCTATTGAGAGTGCGAGAGCCGGGGAAGCGGGCCGTGGTTTCGCCGTCGTGGCGGAGCAGATCGGTCAGCTGGCGGAGCAGACACGCAGTTCGACGGAGCAGATCACACGGATTATCAATGAACTCAATGCGAACGCAAAACAGGTTGTGGAGTCTGTGGAGACGTCTGTAGAAGCAACGGCGGATCAGAATAAGAAGATTCTGACTGCGGCCGATTCCTTCGAAAAGCTGAACCAGAATATGATGCAGCTGATTGAGGATATCAACGATATGGATCAGCAGATTCTTGGCCTTTCTGATTCCAATAACCGGATTGTTGAGAATATATCGCATTTGTCGGCGGCGACGGAAGAGGTAACGGCGAGCGCGGAGCAGGTGCGTGAGATGAGCGAGCAGAATCTGGGGTTTGCAGAGGAAGTGAAAGGTGCGATCGGAACGATCAGAGATAAGACGGACGGGATGCGCCAGTATTTCTGACGGCATGCTGCCAGGAAAAAATTTGACAGATACCGCCGCATATGGATGATACCATGGCGGCGGTTTTATTCACTTTATGGAAAAGTGTCGCCAGGGCACGTGTATCCCTGGAAACGGAGGGAAAATGATGGGAAAAATCATACTTGCTTCTGCATCGCCCAGGAGGCGGGAGCTATTGGAACAGATCGGTATCCGGTTTGAGGTTATTCCGGCGCGGGGCGACGAACACGCTGTGAAAAACAGACCGGAAGAGATTGTGAGAGAAATGGCAGAAAGAAAAGCGGGAGAAGTGGCAGCGGCGATAAAAGAGACGGCGATACTGGTGATCGGAGCGGACACCATCGTCGCATGTCCCAAGGAAGGGACGGACGAGTTGAAAATACTGGGAAAACCACGGGATGATGCAGAGGCATTTTCCATGCTTTCCATGCTTGCGGGCAGAACGCATTTTGTTTATACGGGGGTTTCTGTCGTGGTCGTTGACGCGGAAGGAGAAAAAACAGTGCACACTTTTTTTGAAAAGACATCTGTGACAATGCGCCCGATGCAGGATCAGGAGATCCGACGCTATATTGCAACCGGGGAACCGGCAGACAAGGCCGGAGCCTATGGAATCCAAGGAAAATGTGCAATATATATTGACAAAATTGACGGCGACTATAATAATGTGGTAGGGCTTCCGGTGGCGGCACTCTGCCGGGAGCTTATGAAAGCAGGCATCAGTCTGTATGAATGGCAGGGGGATGAGGATGTACGATAAAATATGTATCGAAACGTTTCTGGCGCATCAATTGCAGCTTTTTAAGGAGCCGGTAGCGGAAACGCCCGAGGAGGCAGAGGAGTTTCTGGAGGACTGTATGGCGGTGGTCTGCAAAAACAGGAAAGAAGTGCGCGCATACTTTGAAGATGCGGGAACGGATATCACTGGGATGGACGACGAAGAGCTGACTGCGGCCAGCGAAGTATTTGCCCTGCCGGATGGCAGGTATCTGATCGTGGAGGCATAAAGATATGGGAAATACAGAAATGAAATATGATGTGATTATCGTAGGCGCCGGGCCGTCCGGTATTTTCTGCGCATATGAACTGATTCATGCAAAAAAAGACATGAAAGTCCTGGTCATCGAAAAGGGGCGCAGGATTGAGAAGCGTGCGTGCCCCAAGCGGAAGACAAAAGTCTGCGTCGGCTGTAAGCCCTGTTCCATTACAACCGGCTTTGCCGGGGCAGGTGCATTTTCGGATGGAAAATTATCTCTTTCCCCGGATGTCGGCGGCAATCTTCCGGATATACTGGGATATGACAGGACGGTTGCACTGCTGAAAGAATCGGACGATATTTATCTGAAATTCGGTGCGGATACCGCCGTTTACGGTGTAGATAAGGAAAAGGAAATCCGTGAAATCCGTCGGAAAGCGATCAATGCAAATCTCAAGCTGATCGAATGTCCCATCCGTCATCTCGGGACAGAAGAAGGGTACAAAATATACGCAAGGCTTCAGGAGCACCTTCTTGCGGAGGGGGTGGAGATGGAGTTTAATACCATGGTCAAAGATCTCCTTATCGAGGATGGCTGTATCAGAGGAGTTGTGACAGATAAAGATGAGACTTATCTGGCGGATGAGGTCGTCTCTGCCGTCGGACGCGAGGGGGCGGACTGGTTTTCCCATATCTGCAAGCAGCATGGGATCGATACCAGGGTCGGCACCGTGGATCTCGGTGTGCGCGTGGAAGTCAGGGACGAGGTGATGGAATTTCTGAATCAGAACCTGTATGAGGCAAAGCTGGTCTATCACACACCCACGTTTGACGATAAGGTGCGCACGTTTTGTACCAATCCATCCGGAGAAGTCGCGACAGAATATTATGACGACGGGCTTGCCGTTGTAAACGGACATGCCTATAAGTCAAAAGAGATGAAGACAGACAATACAAATTTTGCAGTTCTGGTGTCCAAAAATTTCACAAAACCGTTTAAGACACCGATCGAGTACGGAAAACAGATCGCGCAGCTCTCCAACATGCTCTGCGACGGGAAGATTATGGTACAGACGTTCGGGGATTTCAAGCGCGGGCGAAGAACGACGGAAGAACGTCTCTGTCGGAACAATCTGATCCCGACGTTAAAAGACGCGGTTCCGGGCGATCTGTCGCTTGTTCTGCCGCACCGGATCATGGTGGATATCGAGGAAATGATCATTGCGCTTGATAAAGTGACGCCGGGGCTTGCCAGTGACGAGACGCTGCTCTATGGCGTGGAAGTCAAATTCTATTCAAACAAGGTGATTGTCAACGCCGATTTTGAGACAAATGTGAAAGGTCTCCGTGCCATCGGAGACGGAGCTTCCGTGACAAGAGGGCTGCAGCAGGCGTCCGCGAACGGCATTTCGGCAGCGCGGAGTATTTTAAGCAGATACGCATAAGGGAAAGGAGAAAATGAAGAAACAAAGGAAACGGAAGGGAATGATCTGTGTGCTGCTTGCCGCGCTTCTTCTGTTGTCGGGATGTCAGATCGGCGGCCGGGATATTGTGGTTTCCGGCATCGCGGGCAGCAAGGACGTGTTTCGGATCGGCGGGGCATCGTGCAGTTTAAAGGAAACAAAAGTCTATCTGGCAAATAACCGGAATATTTATGGGACGGCCTGCGGCGTAAACCTGTGGGAGCATGATTTCGGAGACAATTCCCTGACAAAGTACATAAAGGATGTCACGCTGGATGAACTGACAAAAATATATTGTATGAATCTTCTGGCGCAGTCACGGGAGATGACGCTGTCGGAAGATGAGACGGAAGCCGTGACAGAGGCGGCAAAAGAATATTATGAAGGGCTTTCAGCCGACGAATTACTGTATATGGGGGTTTTAGAGGCAGATATCAGGGAATATTACACACATTATGCCCTTGCCCGGAAATTATACAGTTCGCTGACAAACGGAGTGAATGAGGAAGTCAGCGACGACGAGGCGCGTGTGATGGAAATCATGCAGATTTATGTCAGCGATGCGGCAAAAGCGGCCGAGGTGCGTGCAAAGCTGAAAAACGGAGATGATTTTGCGGCAGTCGCAAATAATTACAACGAGCTTTCGGCCATTCAGATTACGGTTTCAAGAGACGGGCTGGACGAGGAGGTTGAGAAGACCGCCTTTTCGCTCGACAACGATGAGATTTCCGGAATGATTACCGTAGAGAATGGATACTATTTTATCAAGTGTCTGAATAAATATGATGTGGAGCTGACAGAGGCAAATAAGTCGAACATCGTGGAGAAGAGGGAAAAAGAAGCTTTTGACGATGTATACAACGCGTTTGTATCTTCTCTGAGCTCTGATATTAACAATGAAGTCTGGACCGGGATTACGCTGGATATGGAAGGCGGAATTAAGACGGACAGTTTTTTTGAAGTCTTTGAAAAACACTGCGGCGATATCTGACGCAGGGACTGTTGTCTGATCTGTATGCCGGATCTCACGGAAAGGAGAGGGGAAAAGATGGCGGAAGTGCTCAAAGCAATTATCTTCGGTATTGTGGAGGGGATTACGGAATGGCTGCCGGTCAGCAGCACCGGACATATGATTCTTCTGAATGAATTTCTGACGCTTTCGGTAAGCCGGGAGTTCTGGGATATGTTTCTGGTGATCATTCAGCTCGGCGCGATTCTGGCAGTTATCGTACTGTTCTGGGATAAGATATGGCCGTTCGCACTGGAGGGAAATCACCGTCTGCGACGGGAACCCTGTATCACGGCCGGGCCCGTAAAAATACGGACCCAGATCATTGTAAACTGGTTTAAGATTGTGGTGGCATGTCTTCCTGCCGTAGTTTTTGTGGCGCTGGGACTGGACGATGTGTGCGATGAGCTTTTCTATGCGCCGGTTCCCGTTGCGGTTGCACTGATTGTTTTTGGCGTTGCATTTCTGGCTGTGGAGCGGTGGAATGAGGGCAGGACGGGTGCGATTGCGGAAATGTCCGGGATTCCGTTTAGGATGGCAGTGTTTATCGGCTTTTTTCAGCTTCTTGCGGCGGCATTTCCAGGTACTTCGCGATCCGGAGCGACGATCATCGGTGCGCTCCTGATCGGAATTTCCAGAAAAGCGGCCAGCGAATTTACGTTTATTCTGGCAATTCCCGTTATGCTGGGAGCCAGCCTGCTTGAAGTGCTGGATTTTGGTTTTTCTCTGACAGGGGGAGAATGGATGATCCTGGCAGCCGGGATGATCAGTGCATTTCTGGTATCGGTAGTGGTGATTCGTTTTCTGCTTGGTTATATACGCAGACACGATTTTAAGGTATTCGGCTGGTATCGGATTGCGCTGGGGATCGTCGTGCTGTTGTATTTCGGGCTGCGTTCTGCATAGGAGAGAAACCAATATTTTACGAAAAGGATAAAGGAATGAAACAGCATCATTTTGAATTTAACAGGAAAAGGCGTATTGTCGTCAAGATCGGTTCGTCCTCCCTTAATTACGAGGAAACCGGCAGCCTGAATTTTACCAGACTGGAACATCTGGTGCGGGAGCTTTGTAATCTGAGGAACCGCGGCATGGATGTGTGTCTTGTGAGCTCCGGGGCGATTGCCGTGGGCAGGCAGTCTCTGGGGCTTAAAGAACGTCCCGGAGATATTTCCACAAAACAGGCGTGCGCAGCAGTCGGACAGGCCCGGCTGATGATGATCTATCAGAAAATGTTTGCCGAGTATAATCAGGTGGCCGGGCAGATCCTGATGACCAAAAATACAATGGTAAATCCGGTTTCACGCGAAAACGCGAAAAATACATTTGAAGAATTGTTTCATCTCGGTGCGATTCCGATCGTAAACGAAAACGATACGGTATCCACCTACGAGATGCAGTTTGGGGACAACGATACGCTCTCTGCAATTGTGACATCCCTGGTGGGAGCAGATCTTCTGATTCTGCTGACCGATATCGACGGACTCTTTACGGATGATCCGCGCGAAAACCCGGCCGCAGAACTGATTGAAGTGGTGGAGCGGATGGATTCCGGCATCTACGAAATGGCAAAAGCGTCGACCGGAAGCGATGTGGGGACCGGCGGTATGACGGCAAAACTGACGGCGGCAAAGATTGCGACGCTTTCCGGTGCGGATATGATTATAGCAAACGGAAAGGATGCTGGTATTCTGCATCGGATTTTTGATGATTCTTTTACCGGCACGATTTTTAAGGCGAATCAAAAGGATACATTCCGCATCGCGGATTTTATTCTGGAGACGATCGGATGAATATGTGGAGGAGCCATGAAACAGGAACAGATTGACAGAATCAATGCGCTGTATCACAAATCGAAAGCGGAGGGGCTTACGGAGGCAGAAAAGGAGGAACAGTCTGCACTGCGGAAGCAGTTTATCGCGGACGTCCGGGGCAGCTTAAGGGCACAGCTGAATCAGATCGACATAGTAGGCGCTGACGGCACAGTGGAAAACCTGGGAGAGAAGTTTCGAAAATCATGAATCATTTTACAGAGCGGGAAAAGCTGCGCCGGCTTCACAAAAAACGGCGGGACGAAATGTCTGCGGAGGAAGTGCTTGACTACAGTAGTCGAATCTGCGGTCGGGTGTCTGTATCAGACTGGTATGCCGACTGCGCAGTGTTGTACGCTTATTATCCGCTGGGGCGGGAGGCCGACTGCAGACCGCTGATTGAGCAGGCGCTTGCGGATGGAAAGTGCGTGGCTCTTCCCCGGACGGCAGACAGGGGACATAACTGCCGGATGGATTTTTACCGGATTACGTCGCTTAAGCAGGTTGCGGAGGGAAATTTTCATGTGATGGAGCCGGAGACAGGCTGTCCACTGGTGGAGGGCGGAACCGGCCTTATGCTTGTTCCGGGTCTTGTTTTTGACGTCGGGGGAAGGCGCTATGGATATGGAAAAGGATATTACGACCGCTATTTTGCCCGTTTTCCGGGTCTTCTGCGCGCAGCTCTCGCTTTTGAACACCAGATGGAAGCAAAAATTGAAACCGTTGATACAGATATTGCAATGCATCGCATTTACACGGAAAAAAAAGTATACCTGACGGGGAGGGATATGGGATGATGGAGCTGACGGAACTCTGCAAAATGGCGAAAGAGACGAGTCAGGTGATCGGAACGCTTGATACCGGAATGAAAAATAAGGCTCTTCTGGCAGCGGCGGATGCACTTATACAAAAGACGGATGATCTGCTGTGTGAAAATGAAAAAGATATGGAGCGCGGAAGAAAGCGCCGGATGGCGGAGGGACTCTTAGACCGTCTTCTGCTGACGCCTGCGCGGATCGGACAGATGGCCGACGGACTGCGCGCAGTGGCAGGACTCGAGGATCCAGTCGGCGAGGTGATATCGATGAAGAAGCGTCCGAACGGGCTCAGGATCGGCTTAAAGCGTGTTCCGCTCGGCGTCGTCGGCATCATTTACGAGGCGCGCCCCAATGTCACTGCAGACGCGTTCGGACTCTGTTTTAAGACGGGGAACGCAGTCATCTTAAAGGGCGGGAGTGACGCCCTCTTTTCCAATGCCGCCATTGTGGCAGTCATAAGAGATGCGATTGCAGGGCAGGGGATTCCGGAAGCGGCGGTTTCGCTGATTGCGGACACTTCGCGTGAGACGGCCGCGGCGTTTATGAAAATGAACCGATACGTGGATGTGCTGATTCCGCGGGGCGGGGCAGGACTGATCAACGCCGTGGTAAATCAGGCGACCATTCCCGTGATAGAAACAGGAACGGGTAACTGCCATGTATATGTGGATGAGACGGCTGATTTTAAGATGGCGGCAGAGATTATCCTCAATGCCAAGACACAGCGTATCGGTGTCTGCAATGCCTGTGAATCCCTTGTCATTCACAAGGCAATTGTCGATGCGTTTATCCCCGCTCTGGCAGAGCGGCTTTTTGAAAAAAATGTTGAGCTGCGCGCCGACGAGCCTGTTTATCTGGCGGCGGAAAAGGCGTCCGGAAAAAATCCGGGTCTGCTGAAGCGGGCCGTGGACGCGGACTGGGGAACAGAGTACTTAGACTATATTCTTTCCGCGAAAACCGTTTCGTCTCTTGACGAGGCGATTTGCCATATTAACCATTATAATACCGGACATTCTGAGACGATTGTCACAGAAAATTATACGCATGCACAGCGTTTTCTCGACCAGATTGATGCCGCCTGCGTCTATGTCAATGCGTCAACCCGGTTTTCGGACGGGGCAGAATTTGGCCTCGGAGCGGAGATCGGCATCAGTACGCAGAAACTTCATGCGAGGGGGCCGATGGGACTTGGCGCTTTAACGAGCACCAAATATATTATTTATGGAAACGGACAGGTGCGCCCATGAGAAAAGCTGCGGGGAAGAGACGTGCATTTTTCTGCGCGTTTCTGTGTTTCTGTTTTGTTGTCTGCCAGGCGGCATGCGGCAGTATTTCCCCGGAAGAAGACGAAATGGCAGAAATTTATGACGATGTGGAAAAGCTTGCGAATAATTTCAGCAGTTACCGCATGGAAGACGCTGAGCAGACGATTGACGGCATGCGTATGAACGGAACGTTTCAGAAGTTAAACGGTATGGTTATGTTCTGGACATATGAGCCGAAGGAAGATACTGTGGTAGATATCCGGTATCTGTTGAAAGTGACTTTTGGAAAAGTGAAACTGATTCTTGTGGATGGGAATAACCGGATTGAAACGGTCACAGAGATGACAAGGCAGGAGAACATGGAAGGAAGCAGGACAGTCACGCTTTCCATCAAGGCGGGATACAACCGGCTCAAACTGGTCGGGACGCAGGACGCCGTCGTGGAATATGACATTGAACTCAACGCGGGCGGGCTGATTGGAATCTGAAAAAAGCCAATAAAGAACGTCAGAAAGGGGCCCGTTTGATGGACATAACATCTGAAGATAAACCAAAAGAATATATCTGTGCCGGTCTGCTGGCTCATGTGGATGCGGGGAAGACCACCTTATCCGAAGCCCTTCTTTATCAGAGCGGGATGATACGCCGGGCGGGCCGCGTGGATAAAAAGGACACCTTTCTGGATACAGACAATCTGGAGCGGGCCAGAGGGATCACCATTTTTTCCAAACAGGCTGTTTTAAATGTGTCGGATACACGGATTGTCACGCTTGTGGATACACCGGGGCATGTGGATTTTTCTGCGGAGATGGAGCGCACGTTGCAGGTGCTTGATTACGCAATTCTTGTGATCAGCGGGGCAGACGGCGTGCAGGGCCATACCAGAACGCTCTGGCGGCTGCTTGCGCGCTATCGGATTCCGGTTTTTTTATTTGTCAACAAGATGGACCAGAGCGGAGCAGACAAAGAGATGCGGATGCAGGAGCTGAAAAGTACGCTGGATGAAAACTGTGTGGATTTTTCTGACACCACTACCGAAGAATTTTACGAGAATGCGGCGGTCTGCGATGAAGATACACTGGAACGGTATCTGGAAGAGGGAAGCTTAAAGGAAGGGGAGATCTGCCGGCTGATTAGTGAGAGAAAACTGTTTCCCTGCTATTTTGGTTCCGCACTGAAAATGGAAGGCGTGGAAGCCTTTCTGCATGGTTTCAATACCTACACATACAGTAAAAAATATCCTGGCGAATACGGGGCAAAAGTTTTTAAGATTGCAAGAGACGCGCAGGGCGTCCGGCTGACTTATGTGAAGGTTACGGGCGGCAGCGTCAGAGTAAGGCAGATGCTTAAAGGCCGTGATGTGAGGCAGAATGCAGGGGCCGGGGATGTCTGGGAAGAAAAAGTAACGCAGATCCGCATTTACTCCGGAGAGAAATATGAGACGGTCGAGGAAGCGCCTGCGGGCTGTGTGTGTGCACTGACCGGGCTTTCCATGACATGGCCGGGCGAGGGGCTTGGGGTGGAAGAGAGGTCTGTTGCTCCGTTTTTGGAGCCGGTGCTGACATATCAGGTCATCCTGCCGGAAAATATCGACGCCGCAGGCGCGCTTCCCAGATTCCGGCAGCTCGAGGAAGAAGACCCGCAGCTTCGCATCGTCTGGAATGAGACGGCAAAAGAGATTCAGGTACAGCTGATGGGTGAAGTGCAGCTTGAGATTTTAAAGAGTCTGGTTCTTAAGCGTTTTGGAATGGATGTAGAATTTGGCCGCGGCGCGATTGTCTATAAAGAGACAATAAAGTCAACGGTGGAAGGCGTCGGACATTTTGAGCCGTTGCGCCATTATGCTGAGGTCCATCTGCTCTTAGAGCCGCTGAAAACCGGAAGCGGCCTGGTTCTGGCGGCCGCGTGCAGCGAAGATATCCTGGATAAAAACTGGCAGCGGCTTATCCTGTCCAATCTTTCGGAACGGGAATATCCGGGTGTTCTGACAGGAGCACCTGTTACGGACATAAAAATTACGCTGGTGAGCGGGCGGGCGCATTTGAAACATACACAGGGTGGTGATTTCAGACAGGCTGCCTGTCGCGCGCTGCGGCAGGGGCTGATGCAGGCAGAATCTGTGCTGCTTGAGCCGTACTATAAGTTCTGGCTGAAGGTTCCGCAGAATATGGCGGGGCGGGCGCTTGCAGACATTGAGCGGATGCACGGAACCGTGGATATCGACAGCGTATCGGGGTGCGGGCAGATGGGCGGAATATTTTCAGACGGCGGGCAGTGCGGCAGTGCGGCGCAGGAAAGTGGAATGAGGATGTTTTCGGGGACGGCGCCGGTGGCGGCAATGTGTAATTATCAGAAGGAGGTTATCTCTTACACGAGAGGGGAGGGCGGTCTGTTCTGCACGCTGGAAGGCTACCGTCCCTGCCACAACACAGATGAAGTGATTGCAAAAGCCGGTTATGATCCCGGGCGGGATACGGAAAATCCGACCGGTTCTGTTTTCTGTGCACACGGGGGCGGATTTCTGGTGAGCTGGGACAGAGTGTGGCAATACATGCATCTGGAGAGCTGGCTGGCGTCTTCGGAGTATTCCGGGGAAGAAAACGTCTGGGAATTATTGCCCGGGAACCGGCAGCGTGCCGGAAATGACAATAAAAGCGGAGAAGAGACGTGGATCGGAACGGAGGAGATCGATCGGATTCTGGACCGGACTTACAATGCAAATAAGAGAGGAAAAGCAACGCCGGATCATAGAGGGTGGAAGCGTCACAGTAAAGCGGAAAATGCTGTTTCAGCGGTGACACGGACATACCGGCCCGGAACGCCGGAAGAAGAATATCTGCTTGTGGACGGGTACAATATTATTTTCGCCTGGGAGGAGTTAAAACGTCTTGCGGCGGAAAATATCGACGGTGCAAGAGGACGCCTTCTCGACATTCTGTGCAATTATCAGGGAATCCGCGGCTGTAATCTGATCGTAGTGTTTGACGCATACCGTGTCCAGGGACATCGGACGGAGGTTTCTGATTATCAGAATATTCATGTGGTGTATACGAAGGAAGCGGAGACGGCAGATGCATATATAGAAAAATTTGCCCACGAAAATGCGCATAAGTACCGGGTGACGGTCGCCACATCAGACGGGCTGGAGCAGATTATTATCCGCGGAGCAGGCTGTGTTCTGTTGTCTGCCAAAGATCTTAGGGAGGAAGTTGTCCGTAGAAACAGAGATGCGCAGGAGAAATTTGGACGCGAGAAGGAGACGGGGCGCACGTATCTGCTGGATGGTATTTCGGAGGACATTCTGAAAGGATATGGATTAAAAGAGGACGATGAGATATAATGGAGAAAACAGACAACAGGAGGTCCGGAAGATGAACAGACAGGAAGAGGTAAAAATGACACATTCGGGGATTCTGGCGGCAGATGGCAGACGGTATGTTTCCGTCCGTTTTGAGCGTGGAAAAGATGCTGCGGAAGGGAGGCTTCCGGATTGTAAAATCACAAAAAACCATGGATTTTCACCGGAGGAAACGGAAAGGCTGGAGGATTTTATGGAACAAAAGTGCGATGAAATCTTTCAAAAGGCCAGGGAAATCAATCCGATCAGAAACTGGTGAGCCGGCCGTGTATCCTCTCTTTCTGGCGATACTGGCGGCAAAGCTTTCGGCAGACCCGGCGGAAAGCCGGTGAGCAGATCTCACCGCTTTCCGGTATTTGCAATATGCCGCTTGATTGCGGCAAAGCTTTCCGCGCTCACATCGTGTTCGATCCTGCATGCGTCTTCAGCAGCGACTCTTGGATCCACGCCAAGCATAACCAGCCAGTTTGAGAGGATCGTGTGGCGTTCATAGATCTTTTCCGCAATCTCAAGCCCTTTTTCCGTCAGATGGATGTGACTGTCCGCGTCCACGGTAACATAACCGTTTTCGCGCAGATTTTTCATCGCCACGCTGACGCTGGGTTTCTTAAAATGCATTTCGTTGGCGATATCAACGGAGCGGACGTTTCCAAGGCGGTGAGTTAAAACCAGAATTGTCTCCAGGTAATTTTCCGCCGATTCATTTATTATCATCCGATATCCCCCTTATTTTTCTGTACAATGAAAACAAATACCTGACGTTATTGCCGGATTTTTGCCCGTGCCACATAATCTCGCAGCCGTTTTGCCTGCGAGAGGGACTCCGCGGCCATTTCCTGGTTTTTGCCGGCGATATCCCGCAGGGTTCTGAGACGGTCGTTGGCGCTGGAAACCGCGGTGGTCTGTTCGTTTACCGTCTCGGAGAGCCGGATCGATATCTGTCCGTACCGTTTCGTAAGATTTGCAATCTCTTCAAATGTCTCCGCCGTCTGTGTGGCCGTTTTAAGTCCCGATTTAATCGTCTCTGCCGAATGTGTGATGAGGTTTCCGGTTTCCTGCAGTGCATCTGCCGTCTGGCCGGAGAGAGTGCTGATCTCCTGTGCGACAACGGCAAAGCCGCGCCCTGCTTCCCCGGCTCTGGCCGCTTCCACGGAAGCGTTGAGCGAAAGAAGGTTTGTCTGCCGCGAGATATTTTCAATCAGAAGGCTGACTTTGGAAATCTCTTCCACAGAAGCGTGAATTTCGGACATGGCCGTGAGCATTTTCTGCATGTAACTGCCGCCGAGCGCTGTCTTTTCTCCGGTTATCCGGGTGCACTCCTCCATCTGGATGGCATTGTCTTTGTTTTTCTCAATGGAAATGGTGATGGCATCCATATTTTCTTCCATATCTTTAAGAAGGAGCGTCTGGCTGTCGGAGCCGTCCAGAAGCTGTCTGGCACAGTCCGATACTTCCATGGAAGACTGGTTCATCTGCTGCATGGTACGGTTTAATGCGTCGGTGATCCTGGTAAGGGAATCGCGGATGGAAGAAAAATCACCCTGAAAGCGGTCCGATATCAGAACCGTGTAGTCTCCGGAGGAGAGCATGCTTAAACTTGTCTCGATTTCCTGTATGTAAGCTTTCAGACTGTCTACCGTTTTTGACAGGGCGTCTGTCAGAATACCCGTTTCATCGTGACTGTCTGAAAGGATGACCTTATCCGTCAGATTTCCCGCCGCCAGCGCCTGCAGTCGTCTGGTTGCGGCGGAAAGCGGGTCGGATATCCGCTTTGAAACCGGGGCGATGACGGCTGCTGCAGCCAGAAGCAGGAGCGCGGAGAAGACAATTGATAACAGGGTGGTAAAAACTGCAGTGTCCATAAATTCACGTCTTGGCGCATGGACCATAAGCGCCCAGTTTGTCCCAGGAATCGGCGCGTAGCCGGCATAATGGGTGACAGAGCCCAGCTTTATCTGAGATGAGCCAGTCTGGAATGCAGTTGCACTGTCAAATTTTTCTTTATTGCCGGGATACATTTCATATATATTTTTCCGCTCGATGACATTTGACATATCATGGTCGCCGAGAATGAAACCGTCTTTGTTCAGAATACAGGCGCTTCCGGTATCTCCTGGCACGAGCTGGCTGATTACGTCATTTAAAAGATCATATTTATAACTTCCGACGAGATATCCGATGACGGTATCTTCTTTTTTTAAAGGTATGCCTACACAGAGCTGTAAAATGCCATTGTCATGGCAGGGTTCCCCGATCACTGTATTTTTCGTCTGTGACAGAAAGGAATAGTATCCGGTATCGGCAATCGAGTCGGGCGCAGTGTCGTCCCCGCACAGTTTTCTGCCTTCTGTGTCGTAGGCTGAAAGCCAGACAAATTCAATCTGCAGACGGATGGCGTCAAAACGCTTCTGTTTCTCTGAGACGTCTGACGTTTCGTCGAGAAAAACGGGTTCCGTGGAAAAGTTATACATCCGTTCTGCAAGCAGATGCAGGTTGGAGCTGATATTCTGCGCGCCAATCCGTGCCATGATCTGCATATTGTCGAGCACGGTCACATTGTTTGAGCGGATACTTCCGGCAGACATGATCGTTGTGATAAACAGCGCGACGAGAAGGGAAACAGACATTACGTAAAAAAAGATTTTTTGTTTCAGATTTCGATATTTTTTCACAATAATCCTCCGTTATTCAATGATTCGTTTCCTATTCTAACACATTTCCTGCCGTATGCCCATACTCTTTTTGAAAGTCAGACACCGGTTCTGATAGATGATTCCTCAATCGGTTATACTGTGATAAATAAAATTTTCAGTACAGATTTGTTCCCGGATACGGATTTTTAAGTGTATCGGGAATAAGAATTGTGATGAAAAAACAAAAAACGCAACATTTTGCCATGAAATGTTGCGTTTTTTTGTTTACACAGTATATATCGTCCATGCGCCGGAATACTTTAGCTTTTTTTTGCTTTTTTTAAAGCAGTACTTCCAGAAATGCTGCATCCCGCTCGTCCTGATCGATTCCCAGATAACGTTTGGTGTAGGAATAGGAAGAGTGGTTGTAGATATCCATCAGAAGCGCAGGCTGTATCCCTTTTTTCCATGCATGGTAACCGAAGGTTTTGCGGAGTGAATGACAACTGATATGAGGCAGCCGTATGGTTTCGTCCGCGGCTTTGCGGATAAGCCGGTATGCAGTTGTGCGGCTGATGGGCATCGAGTGATCCGTATTTTTTGTAAACACAAATTTGCCGGTTTCCGGCATCCTTTTTCCGGCATAGCTTCTGAGCGCGCTCACAACATGGGGATTGAGCGCTATTACAGATGCCTTTCCGGTCTTTTGTTCTGTGATTCGCAGGTGTTCTACAATCTGATGCGAATCAAAGTCATAGAGGTCATCCCATTTCAGAGACAATACGTCGCTGATGCGAAGCGCCGTATTCAGGGTAAGGATGATCAGTGCATGGTTTCTGGCGGAAGGACATGTTGTCCGGTAATAGTCTGTAAATTGTCTTAGTTTTTCTTCATTTCGTATTGGCTGTGATGTTCCCACTGCTGTTTTCCTCCTTTTCTGAAATGCAACATTTCATGGCAAACTGTTACATTTCAGTCAATCGGATATGGACTGCAAAAACAAGGAGGTTTATCGAATGTTAAAGCTGACACTGAAGCCGGGAGAGTATATCAACATTGGCACGGATATCCGCATCGTATTTTCGGGAGGCTCGGCCAACAATATTCATCTTTTGCTGGATGCGCCCAGGGACATTCCGATCGCCCGGAGCCGTGCGCTTAAGGACGGGGGAAAAACACCGTACCATACGGATCGGAAAATCTCAGAGGAAGCGCAGCGTGAGATTGCAGGCATTATCAGACGGGAGCGGCACAGACAGGATGCGGGATGGTAATAGGCGGGGCCGCAAGGCGCTGTTTATTATAGACAACGGCCCGGGAATGGATTCCAGGGCAGAACAAATTCAAAACACATGGAGGTAAAATTATGGTAGTACAGCACAATCTGACAGCGATGAATGCGAACAGGATGTTAGGGATCACGACCGGACAACAGTCCAAGTCTGCGGAGCGGTTATCATCTGGTTATAAGATCAACCGTGCGGCCGACGACGCGGCAGGGCTTACGATCTCTGAAAAGATGCGCAAGCAGATCCGCGGCCTTGATCAGGCATCGGCGAACGCGCAGGACGGCATTTCCTGCGTGCAGACGGCGGAAGGTGCACTGACGGAAGTGCATTCCATGCTGCAGCGTATGAATGAGCTGGCAGTGCAGGCGGCAAACGGCACAATGTCCACAGATGACCGGCAGGCAGTTCAGGACGAGATCGATCAGCTTGTGACAGAGATCGATCGTGTCTCCGAGACGACAAAATTCAATGAGATCTATCTGCTGAAGGGTGAAGACGGGACGCAGAAGACGAGTACGAAAGCAAGTTACGCGATTCAGGATGCCTACAAGGCGGACCAGGAAGGGAAGCTTGGGGTAATAGCCGGGCAGGATGCGTATGCGGCGGGAAGTACAACGGCTGTCACGGGAGGGGCGGCGGCAACCGCGGCTTCCATGGCGCTGGATACGGCAGCGCTCGGGGCAAACAAACTGTTTGTGAGTCCTACGGGCGGTGGTACGGCGGCTACAGACCATGTCGAAGTGACAAATGCCGATCTGGCAAATTACTTTGACGTGGATGACGCGGGGAATGTCACGGCAAAAGCCGGATTCACTTTCGTGACGGCTGCAAATGTCACTCTGGCAAACGCCGGCGGCGGAACCACTTCTACGGGTGTGGACAGCGTTACCGGTACGGCGGCAACGGACGCTGCCCAGAGCGAAATCGATCAGTATGTGGAAATCGGCGCGGACGGCAAATTGAAATATAAAGAAGGCATGCTTCTTTATAAGCAGCCGGCAGATGCGACAGGGGAATATGGAGATCAGCTGAACGCAGAAGTCATCGCGGAAGCCGATCTGGATCAGTATTTTGAGGTTGCCGGAAATCCGCTTGTGGATGCTGCCAGCGGGGAAAAGATTTCGGAAGCTGACCTGGAAAAATATTTTGAGAACGGTGCTTATAAGGGTGGAATTGCAAGGGAAGATGCTGCCGGTAATGTGACTGAGATCGGAGCGGAGCAGATCGAGACGTATATCAAGGTGAACAAAAAGACATCGACGAGCGCGGAAGCATTGGAATTTAAGCTTCATGTCGGTTCCGAGTCAGACCCGAAAAATAAGATCGACGTTAAAATTGAGGCGATGTCCGCAGGCGGAATCGGTGTCGACGTCTTAAAGGCGGACGGCCTGATGACACAGGATGACGCGACGGCCGCGATTGATACAATCGCAAATGCGATCAAAAAAGTGTCTGAGCAGCGTTCTGCACTCGGTGCCGTGCAGAATCGTTTGGAGCACACCATAGCAAATCTGGATAACGTGGTTGAAAATACGACTGCGGCGGAATCCCGTATCCGTGATACCGATATGGCGGAAGAGATGGTGGAATACAGCAAGAACAATATTCTTGCGCAGGCCGGCCAGTCCATGCTGGCGCAGGCAAATCAGTCTACGCAGGGCGTTCTTTCATTATTGCAGTAAGATTGTTTTCTTTCAGGCTGTATTCGCGAGAAAACCCTCCGGCGTGCAGAAATTGCACGCCGGAGGGTTTTTGCGTCGTGAAAATATGTGTTAACAAAGCATACCGGGGTATGTTATGATAGGTGATATCTGATTTTTACCGCCGTTATTGTGCATGAATGATCTCTTTTCCGGGTACAATTTGTGGTATACAATATGGACGGCGTGCGCAGACAGCCGGAATATTGCAAACACAATAAGGACTGGACGGGAGAATGAAAACATTTCACGAATTGTATCTGGAAATATTAAAACGGGAAGCCAGAGGCGGCAGACATCTGATCGAGGATTACAATCCTTATCACATGGATTGTCTGCTGCACCCGGAGCGGCACGCGCCGGTCATACACACAGAAACGTGTGAGGAATGTGCCTATGAGCGCGCCTGCGCGTCGAGCTGCATTTTTGATGCGATCGAAGAGCAGGCGGGGAAGCTTTTTATTGATCCGGAAAAATGCACGGGCTGTGGCGTGTGTGTAGACGCCTGCCGCCTGAAACGCCTGGAGGCAAATAAGGATGTCCTTCCGGTATTAAAAGCCGTGCGGGAACAGAAAAGGGATGTGTATGCGCTGACCGCCCCGGCATTTGCCGGGCAGTTCGGGGAAGCAGCGACACCGGGGCGGATCCGCAGCGCCCTGAAGGCGGTCGGATTTAAAGGTATGGTAGAAGTCGCAGTGTTTGCGGATATTCTGACATTGAAAGAAGCGCTGGAGTTTGACCGGCATGTAAAGAGCCATACTGATTTTCAGCTGACAAGCTGCTGCTGTCCGGTATGGATTGCGATGATACGCAAAATCTACAAAGAACTCGTCCCGCATGTGCCGGGGGCGGTTTCTCCGATGATCGCGGCGGGCAGAGTGGTAAAAAAGCTTCATCCGGAGGCGCTGACAGTGTTTATCGGTCCCTGCATGGCCAAAAAGAAAGAGGCAAAAGAGCCGGACATTGCGGGGGCGGTGGATTATGTCCTGACGTTCCAGGAGGTGAAGGATATTTTTGACGCGGCAGATATCAGGCCGGAGACGCTGACCGAGGACGGAAAGGAACATTCTTCGAGAGCGGGGCGGATATATGCGAGGACCGGCGGCGTCAGCGAGGCGGTAAGCCGGACGGTGGAACAGCTCGCCCCCGGCCGTGAGATTGCGGTGTGCGCCGAGCAGGCAGACGGGGTGATGGCCTGCCGGGACTTAATCGAGCGCATCCGCTGCGGCACGGTAAAGGGTAATTTTTTCGAGGGAATGGGGTGTAACGGCGGCTGTGTCGGCGGTCCCAGGGCAATCCTTGAGAGGGAAGCGGGCGAAGCGGCCGTGGAGCGGTACGCACAGGAGGCAGCATACCGCACGCCGTTGGAAAACCCATATGTAATGGAGCTTCTGGCAAGACTTGATTTTGGCTCGGTCGAAGAATTTCTGGATAAGAGCGATCTTCTGACGAGAGATTTTGACGCAGCGATGTGACTGCAAAGGAGGCGTTTATCTGCTTCCTTGCAGTTCTGATAAAGAGAGGGAGGGTTAAGCAGATGCTTCCACAGGATTTTCTGGACAGGATGGAACGCATGCTGGGCGGGGAATTTCCGGCATTTTTAAACAGTTATGAGACGAAAGGGCACAGGGCGCTGCGCATCAACACGCACAAGACGGACAGGGAACGGTTTCTGCGCCAGACTCCGTTTTCCCTGTCTCCCGTTCCCTGGTCCGGGAACGGATTTTATTACGGTGAAAATGATATGCCCGGAAAGCATCCTTATCACGCGGCGGGGGTATATTACATACAGGAGCCGAGCGCGATGGCTCCGGCAGAATACCTGACGGAGGGATTTTGCGCAGGTGAAAAAAAAGAGACGGAACGGATTCTGGATCTGTGTGCGGCGCCGGGCGGGAAGAGCACGCAGATCGCCGGGAAAATGCAGGGAGAAGGTATCTTACTCTGCAACGAAATTCACCCCGCGCGCGCCAGAATCCTTTCGGAAAATATAGAGCGCATGGGGATTCGCAATGCCCTGGTGCTGAATGAAACACCGCAGAAACTGGCAGAACGTTTTCCGTGCTATTTTACCCGGATTCTGGTGGATGCACCCTGTTCGGGGGAGGGCATGTTCCGAAAAAACGAAGCATCCTGCAGTGAGTGGAGCCTTTCCGGCGTACAGATGTGTGCCGGACGTCAGGACGAAATCTTAGACTGTGCGGCGGTCATGCTCTGCCCCGGAGGAAAGATGGTATATTCCACCTGTACGTTTGCTCCGGCAGAAAATGAAGGAAGTATCGCACGATTTCTTGCGCGTCATCCGGAATTTTACATAGAAGAAGCCGTGCGTGGGGAGGGCATGTCTGCGGGCGTGCCGGAATGGTCTTTCGTGCCGGAAGTGAGCGGCCTTGAAAAGACGCTCCGGCTCTGGCCGCACCGCCTGAAGGGAGAAGGGCATTTTATTGCCGTTCTGAAAAAAGAAGGAAGCCGTCCGGGCGGAGGCGCCCATACATGCAGCGTGGAGAGAGGGATTCCGGAAAAAGAACTTCTTATCCCACAGAAAGGGATACTGGAATGGAAAGCTTTTGCGAAAGAAACATTGCGGTCCGCTGATGATATGTGGCAAAACGGCCGTTTTCTCCGGTTTGGAGATCAGCTTTACCAGATTCCGGACGGGATGCCGGAAATCAAGGGGCTTAAGGTAATACGGCCCGGGCTTCATCTCGGCACGATCAGGAAAAAAAGGTTTGAGCCTTCGCACGCACTGGCACTGGCGCTTTCGTGCGAAGAAGTGTTCTGCAGGGCAGATTTTTGCATGGCGGACGCGGACGAAAGCCGGACAATCCGCAGATATCTGGGCGGAGAGACGTTTCCGTACGCCGGAGAGAAGGGCTGGTATCTGGTTACTGTGGATGATTATGGCGTCGGCTGGGGCAGGGCTGCAGGCGGTGTCATGAAAAATTTTTACCCGAAAGGCCTGAGGAGAATGTGACAGGGAACGTGGCCGTGCTTTTTCTCATAAGATAAATATAAGAATGTCATTTTGCCGGAAGAAAACATGGCAGAGGAGAAGAGGGACACGGATGGGAAAAGCGTGGACACTGGGGGCGCTGAACCCGGGGGAAGAGGCTTTTGTGGAAGGCGTTACCGGGGAGGAACATATACGCCAGAGACTTCTGGATCTTGGTCTTGTCAGAGGGACAAAGGTGATCTGTGTGCAGAAAAAATCGGAGAGGGGAATTTGTGCATATCAGATCAGAGGAGCGGTGATTGCGCTCCGCAGGCAATCTGCCGACCTGGTGGGCGTGAGACCCTGCTTTAAAAGAAGAAACGACTTTCTGATCGCGCTTGCGGGCAATCCGAATGTTGGAAAGAGCACGGTGTTCAACGGGCTGACGGGGATGCGGCAGCACACGGGAAACTGGCCGGGAAAAACGGTGGAGAGCGCATACGGGTATCCGCGCACAAAACGACGCTGTGTGCTGGCGGATCTTCCGGGAATGTATTCCCTTACATCTCATTCTCCGGAAGAAGAGGCGGCTGCAGATTTTCTGCGTTCGGGCAGGGCGGATGCCGTTCTGGTGGTCTGCGACGCATGTGCTCTGGAGCGCAATCTGAATCTTGCGCTGCAGATTGCAGAGACAGGGTGTCCGTTCATGCTGTGTGTGAATCTGATGGACGAGGCGGCACGAAAAGGGATCGATATTGATTTAAAACGCCTGTCAGATGTGCTTGGTATTCCGGTTGTGGGGATATCGGCGCAGAAAAAGACGGATATTCAGAAACTTCTGAGAGCACTGGACGCATGGATGGAAAAACTTGCAGAGGACAATGTGGCTGTCCGGGCGCCGGAAAAAGATACGGATCAGAAATGCGGGCCAGAAGCGGAGGAGACGGGCACATACGAGCGCCTGGAGCGGGCGGAGTCTGTCTGTAAGGCTGTGGTGACATTCCGGAAAAACAGGTTTCGGGACCGTGATTTAAAGATTGACCGGTATCTGACGGGAAAGTGGACCGGATATCCGGCGATGTTTCTTCTTCTGGCTGTCGTGCTGTGGATTACGATTGCAGGGGCAAATGTGCTGTCTGCTTATCTGACATCTTTTTTTTCACGGGCGGAAACGGTATTGTGGGAATTGCTGCGTTTTTCCGCCCTTCCACGGTTTGTGCGGGAGGCGCTTATCTCAGGTATGTTCCGTGTGACCGGATGGGTGGTGGCCGTCATGCTGCCTCCGATGGCGGTCTTTTTTCCCCTGTTTGCGCTGCTGGAAGATCTGGGCTATCTTCCCAGAATCGCGTATAACCTGGACGGTCCGTTTGAGCGATGTCATGCCTGCGGAAAGCAGGCGCTCACGATGTGTATGGGGCTGGGCTGCAATGCGGTGGGCGTGACGGGCTGCCGGATTATCGATTCGGAGCGTGAGAGGCATCTGGCCATACTCACAAACAGTTTTATGCCCTGTAACGGCAGATTTCCGATGCTGATTACCGTCAGTACCATGTTCCTTTTCGGGACGGCAGACGGCCGGACGGCGGCGGGCACGGCTCTGGTTCTGGCGGGACTGATAGTTCTTGGCGTCTGCGTGACTTTTTTCTGGTCAAAGATTCTTTCCGCGACGCTCCTTAAAGGAGAAGCGTCTGCTTTTACGCTGGAGCTTCCGCCGTACCGGAGACCGCAGACGTTAAAAGTGCTGGTGCGCTCCGCGCTGGACCGCACGGCGTCTGTCCTTGCGCGCGCAGCGGCGGTGGCGGCTCCCGCGGGGCTTATCATCTGGCTTCTGGCCAATATTCCTGCGGGAGAGCAGAGCCTTTTTCAGATGATGGCGGATGCCCTGGACCCGTTTGCGCGTGCAATCGGAATGGACGGGGTTCTTCTGACGGCGTTCTTTCTGGGATTTCCTGCAAATGAAATTGTCCTGCCTCTTGCCATTATGGGATATCTGGCCCAGGGAGAGATAAAGGAGCCGGGAGGACTGCAGGAAATTCACGCCCTGCTTCTGCGCCATGGATGGGGTGTAAAAACGGCTGTCTGCGTGATGCTTTTTTCGCTTCTGCACTGGCCGTGCTCTACGACACTGCTTACAATCCGAAAGGAGACGAAAAGTTTCGGGCTGACTGCAGCCGCTTTTCTGATTCCGGCAGTGACGGGGATCTTTCTGTGTTTTTGTGTCAACAGACTATTTTAGAGACGGTTTTTATTACAAAAAGAATACATTTCATTACAGATCATGCAGATTCTGCGCTTTTCTGCCGATATAAAAAGCAGGATGGAAAACAGGACGGATATAAGAAAAAGCTACGGATGGCGTCAGATTTCAGGAAGAAGCAGCCTGCAGGGAAACTGGCGCTGTTTTGCGTCTGATCCGCCGCATCCTTAGTGAGACGCATCGGGCGTCCAGGGAGGAAAATGAGTGTTGCAGATAGCCGTGTGCGCGCGGGAGGCAGAGGGGTTAAGACAGATGGAGAGGCTGATACGGCAGACGCAGGAGTGCAGATCCTTTGTATTCCCCGACGGAAACCATCTGCTGTCCTGCAGGGAAAAATTTGACATTCTGTTTTGGGAGATCGAAAAAGAAAACAGGGATGAGGTAAGGATCATCGGGCGGGTGAGACAGGAGACGGACGCTCTGGTTATTTTTGTCAGCAGCGGGCCGGAGTATGTTTTTGACGCATTTGACGTCCAGGCATTTCATTATCTGTTAAAGCCGTTAGATGAGGCGAGATTTACAGCCGTTTTGCGGCGTGCGGTTCACGAAAAACAGACGCAGAGGGAAAAGGAGCCTCTGCTTGTGCGGGCAAAAGGAAGTTTTTACCGTGTGGAAAAGAAAAATATTTTTTATGTGGAAAATGTAGCCCGCAAGGTAGTCCTGCACACAAAAAACGGTGAGCTTTCCTATTATGCGAGGATGAAGGAAGTTGAGGAAGATCTGGGCAGTTATTTTTTCCGCTGTCACAGAGGCTATCTGGTCAATTTCGGAGCCGTGAAAAGTTATGAGGCGGGAAGTATTCTGCTCAAAAACGGTGAGAGCATTCTGATGGCAAAGCAGAAATATAACGATTTTGCAGAGGCGTATGCCGGATATCTGCGCGGAAAATCAATCGGAAGCGGGGAATGGGTATGAGAATTGGAAACAGGACAGGAATGAGAATCACAAACGCGAGACTGACGCGCCAGGCAAAGGTGCGGGCATGGTCGTCCGGAGGTACGGGAAAAGTATT
This sequence comes from uncultured Roseburia sp., assembly GCA_947649645.1. Classification (GTDB taxonomy): domain Bacteria; phylum Bacillota; class Clostridia; order Lachnospirales; family Lachnospiraceae; genus Roseburia. The sequence goes on from CANSSP010000009.1 coordinate 88,148, forward strand.
TACGTCGCATGTAAAGAAGACGCAGGTGCCAGGAAGCCTTACACCGGGTGAGATACTGAATGGAATCAATAAGAGCCAGACGACGTCTCCGGGCCAGCTTCTCGTGCAGAATCAGCAGAAATGCTATTCTTATCAGACGATGAAAACGGCGGCCGACCGGGTTAACGGGCATATGGAACAGTTTCTGGCAGACGGAGAGACGTCTCTTTTCGGGCAGGCGGACCAAGAAAAGTCAAAAGCGGAAGCGGTAAGCGAAATCACGGCATTTGTTTCGAATTACAATGCCATGATCGGAAAGCTGACACAGTCCGGGGACCGGGTGGAGAAGGCATATGCGGACAAACTGAAATCGATTGTCGGCAGAAAGACGGCTTCCCTGAAAGCGCTTGGAATCACAGTGGAGCGCAACGGGACGCTTACGGTTGACAAAAAAACGCTTGCTTCGGCTGAGCTTTCCGATATTCGCGATGTGTTTGGACAGGAGGGGGGAATTGCCGACCAGATTCAGAAGCAGGCGAAGGACATATCCGGATATGCGAAGGAACAGATGGAAGATCTTGAAAAAAGCAATACCTATATCAGCTCGAACTATAACAAATATGGGACATCCTCCGGTTTATTCGGCAGTTTTCTGAGCCGTTATTATAATACAAAGGGTTAAATGATGGAGCAGATCAAAGAAACCGCTGCGGTTCCGTCGCGGAAAAGAGATTTGCGTGAAAAAAGACAATATCGGAAAATTCTGTGGGGGATGCTGTTTTTAGATCTTCTGCTCGGCAAGCTCCAGGAAAAAGCACACCGGGACATGGGCGGGAAAGTGCCGGAAGACGAAGATATATGCGGGGAAGGCGTGATGCGCTGGCCTTCTGACTGGGCAGGACGCGATTCGCTGGAACTTACGATCGAGAGTTATCTGCGCATTGCCTTCTCAGAATCTTACGATCAGATTTCCGGAGCTGTCCGGCGGGCGGAGTGGTGTTCGTCGGACAGCCTTTTAAAAGAAGCTTCCGGGGTTATGGCGGATTTTTACGGAGGGCTGATAGACGGGGAGACGACGGGACATATGGCCCGCGCTTACTGCTGTTATTATCTGGAGGGCAGAATTGCGGGAAAAATTGAAGACCTGGTTGAAGATACGGAAGATAACGAGGCTCTGCACCGGGAAAATATGATGCGGGAGCTGCTTGAAATCTATGAATATTTTTCCAGGGCCAATGTGCGCAAGGCGGTGGAGGCAAACAACAGAGAGGGCAGAAGAATGGTAGAGGAGAGCGGTCTTTCCTGGGCCGGAACGACATACTATCATGCCCGGTTTTATTATGCCTGCGAAAGGATGCAGGAAATGCTGCGAAACATCTGTGCGGAACTGGCCGATGAAAACGGACTGGACGCACCCGATTTTGACAGGACAGAAAAAGAGAGCAGATTCCGGCTGGACGGCGGTCTGTCATTTCATGGTGTTTTTGAGTGGGTACAAAAGCAGAATAATTACCCGCCGGATCAGTATGGCATGAGAGACAAAGTGAGACGTCCTCCGGGATCTTTTTTTTATCTGTACCGTAACTGCTGCAGTGACAGGGAAGATAAGGGGATAAAACGGCTTTCCGAAATGCTGAAAAAAGCGGCCGCAGAAGAGATGCCGGCGAAAACAATCTGGAGGATGTTCTGCGTGACGGGGGGAAGGGATTACCACAACGGTGTGAGCTATCTGCTGGGAGAGCAGGCACCGGATGAGGACGCGGCCCTCTGTGAGACGACCATGCATTTTCTCGAGACATTCCGTCTCTACCGTATCTCCGGCTGTGTGGAACTATTGCACGCAGGCGCGGCCATGCCGCGCCCGGATAATGCAGTTACATTTAAATTCCCATGATCGCATCGACCGGAAGCGAGAGTGCGAGTCCGTGGGCCGGCGTGGTAACACCGTGATTTTTGCTGATGGCGGACATGATCTGTGTCCGCTTTTCTTTGGGCACCACGATCATAAGGATATCCTGCTCTTCCTGGAGCGGGATTCCGAAGCGCGTGGCGACTTCCTCGGGGCTGCATTTGAGCCCTTTTAAAATGGTGCCCCCGGTGGCGCCTGCATTTCTGGCAGTGTACATGACGTCGTCGCTGTATCCCTGGCTGACGGTCACGAGAATCATTGCATGCGTAATTGTTTCACTCATTTTCTGTACTTCCCTTTCCGATTCTTCGAGAATCCGTTCCTGTATGTTGACATTGAGCAGTTTGTAAAGCCAGCCCTGCAGGCCGTTTACCGGAATGCTGATGGCGATCCCGGTGCCTCTGCGGTGGAGCTGGAGCGCATGGTTCATCTCCGAGAGCAGAGCTTTTGTGCGTTCCCGCGGGACAAAGCAGAGCGTAATGCTCTTGTGCGGGTCGCCGAGGCCGAACATATAGAGGAAATCCGAGCTGACGGTTCCGACGCCGTGCATCTGATAGTAAATCGGGATTTCGGAATCGGTCAGAAATTCAGTTACCCGTCTGCGGATATTGTAATCCACGATGATAATGACGCAGCGGAACGTAAGTTTTTTTGATAAATCCTGCATAGACTATTCCTCCTCAAATTCCATAATTTCGTCATCATCGATGTCAAGCAGAATAGCAGACAGGGAGATGGATTTTTTCAGTTCGATGTTATAGCGGAACCCCATGATCTGAACCGCGATCAGAGGAGCCATCGCCACCATGGCGACGACGCCAAAGGCGTCCGTGGTGACATTCCCGCCGACTGCCGTACAGGCGCCCATCGCGAGCGGAAGGAGAAATGTCGAAGTCATCGGCCCGCTTGCGACACCGCCGGAGTCGAAGGCGATGCCGACAAACACTTTTGGCACAAAACGGGTCAGGATAAGAGCTGTGATATAACCGGGGATCAGAAGCCAGTAGATGCTGATTCCGGTCAGAACACGGGCGAGTGCAAGCGCTACGGAAGCGGACACACCGACGGAGAGGCACAGATTCATCGAGGCACGGGAGATGGAGCCGTTTGTGACATCCTCCACCTGTTTGTTTAGAACCTGGACGGCGGGCTCTGCTTTTACGATATAGTAGCCGATCAGGCCGCCGACCGGGATCAGGAGCCATTTCCAGGGCTGTCCGGCAAGGCTGCTGCCGAGCAGACTTCCGACCGGGGCAAAACCGACGCTCACTCCGGTGAGAAACAAAATCAGGCCGATGATCGTGTAGAGGAAACCAATTATCATCTTGATCATCTGATTTTTGTGAAAACGTTTTGAAATTATCTGGAACAAAAGAAACACGGCCAGTACGGGAAAGACGGAGAAAATCACTTCTTTTCCGTGGTCCGGAATCATATGTAGAAATTCGCGCATGACATCCTGCATCGTGACGACGTCGGGGACGGGGGTCGCATTGTAAGCGGCCTCGCCCGGATGGAAAAAGATGCCGAGAAGCAGAACCATAATGACAGGGCCGATGCTGCAGAATGCGATCAGGCCGAAACTGTCGCTTGCACCGTTTTTATCGCTTCGTGTTGCGGACAGACCGATACCGATGGCCATGATAAACGGGACTGTCATCGGACCTGTGGTCACACCGCCGGAATCGAACGCCACGGCGATAAAATCTGCAGGCGCCGCAAACGAGAGCGCAATCAGCCCGGCATAAAGGATGCACAGGAGGAGCGGGAGGCTCATGTGGAATAAGATACGGAGCACTGCGATGACAAGAAACACTCCGACACCGACGGCGACCGTCCAGATCAGGGTGGAACTGGGAATCGAGGGAACCTGATTTGCGAGAACCTGCAGATCGGGTTCTGCGATCGTAATGATCATTCCCATGACGAGACAGACGAGAATCAGCACAATCAGCCGCCTTGATTTCATGATATGAGAACCGACGCCTTCTCCGAGCGGCGTCATCGACATCTCGGCGCCAAGCTGGAAAAAGGCCATTCCGATAATCAGCATAAAAGCGCCGACTAAAAAAAGTGCGATCGTCCCGGTTTCCATCGGCACGACAAAAATGCTTAAAAGCAGTACGATAACGGAAATCGGGAGTACGGCACTTATCGACTCGTCCATTTTCTCTTTTAATTTCTTGTTTAAGATCATATCCAGTTTTCGGATCAAGATAATATCACATCACTTTCTATACAGGGTCTGTTTAAAAGTTTACAAATCAACTATTATTTTAGCGGTTCTTTTTTCCAAAGTCAATCCCACAGGCGGCAGATTATCGGAATCTTAGCAGTTTCATTATGGTTTCTTATTGACATTCCGACCGGGAAGCGATAAAGTTTTCTATATTATAGTTTACAAATCAACTATATGTGAAAAGACAGGGAGAGAGAACCATGATGGAGGACTTTCTGGAAAATTCTTTTAAAATCGAGAGGGCATACCGCAGATTTTTTCACGCGGAGATGGAAAAATATCATTTTACGCCGAACGAACTTTTTGTGATTCTCTATCTGCACCGACATGACGGTATGGTCAATACGGCAAAAGATATCGCCCGATATGAAGGAGTATCCAAAGGACTGATCGCGCGTTCGGTCGAGAGCCTCGCGGAGCGCGGGTATCTGCTCCTTGAGCGGGACGGCGCGGATAAGCGGATGGTACGTCTTTATCTGACGGCGGAGTGCGGAAAAATGGTGCAGGAGATTGTAGAAAAACAGGAGGCGTTTTTTATGCGTCTTAAGGAAGGCGTCGGGGAGGATGAGATACGCATTACAATGGAAACAATGCGGCATTTTAATAAAAATATAACCTTCTGATGACAAGCAGAATGAAATATGGTAGAATCGAATAGGCGTGCCGGGCATATATACCTGCCCGATACAAAAAGGAAATAGATTGATACAATCAGGATAAAGGAGGCAGCTATGACATTACTGCAGGCTATACTGATGGGCCTCATCCAGGGGCTGACGGAATTTCTCCCCGTCAGCAGTTCCGGCCATCTGGCGCTTTTTAAGATACTGTTTCATGTGGAGACCGATACGGGGATTCTGTTCGATGTGCTTCTGCACGTGGGGACGCTCGCTGCAATCTGTTTTGTCTACTATAGGGACATCTGGAAACTGATTGTGGAGGGGTGCTGTATTGTCAGGGATTCGTTTGTAAATGTGGTGATTTTTTTTAAGAATAAGTTCCGGAAAGAGGAGGAACCTTTTACAAGAGTGATAAGCAGCAGTTACCGGAAGTTTGTGATGCTGATTATCGTTTCAACCATACCGACGGGGATTATCGGGATTGTCGGGAAGGATGTGGTGAGCGCGGCTTCAGAGATTCTGATTGTTCCGGGCATCTGTCTGATTGTGACGGCAGTTCTTCTGTTTGTCGCGGACCGTGTGAAAGACGGTGAGAAATATCCGAAAAACGCCACTTATACCAATGCGTTTGGGATCGGCATTGCGCAGGGCATTGCGACGCTGCCAGGCCTCTCGCGCTCGGGCACTACGATCACGGCCTGTCTGATCAGTGGATTCAGCCGGAATTTTGCCGTGAAATATTCTTTTATTATGTCCATTCCGGCCATTCTCGGCGCACTTGTGTTAGAGCTTAAGGATGTCATCGGGGCGGAAGGAATGGAGATGACAGGAATGGATATCCTTTATTATTTTATCGGAATGGTGATCGCCGGACTTGTGGGATATGTCTGCATCAAGACGATGCTTGTGATCGTGCGCAGGAAAAAATTTACAATATTCGCTGTTTACTGCCTGATTGTCGGTGCGGTATCTGTCGGCGGATATTTTTATCTGGCGTAATCCGGGAAAGATAGATTTGGAGGTTACAAATTGGCAACAGGTAAGAAAAAGAGCACATCCGGTGCGAAAAAGCCGCAGGCGGGCAGGAAGACGGATGTAAAGAGCAGGGAGGATATCGTTACAGGGCAGGAGGATACTTTTACCAGGGAAGTTGTGCTCTGGATCGTCGTAGCGGTTTCCCTGCTCTTGTTTATCAGCAATCTGGGGATAGGAGGAATGATCGGGAACACAGTCAGCCGGTTCTTTTTTGGGATTTTCGGCCTGATTGCGTATGTATTTCCGATCGCACTGCTGGTCGGATCTTTTTTCGGGGCGGCGAATAAAGGAAACCGCGTCGCTGTGGTTAAGCTGGGCGCGGCAGTGCTGCTCGTGGCGTTTCTGTGTATGTTTTTTTCACTCATCCGGAATGGAAAAGAAACGGTCACGGCGGTGGAAGCATTTTTGTACGGCTATGAAAACAAACTGGGCGGCGGAATGATCGGCGGAGCTCTGGCATGGGTCTGCTGTAAATGTTTCGGGGTCATCGGCGCATATGTTATCAATGTTATTGTACTGATTATCGCGCTTGTCCTGATTACCGAGCGCTCTGCGCTTAAGGGGATGCAGAAGGGCGGAAAGAAGGTTTATGAATCCGCGAAGATTACGAACGAGAGATATAAAGAGCGGGCACAGCAGCGCAGCAGAGAGCGTGAGGAGCGAAGCCGTCTGCGCAGGATGGACCGCAAAGTGACAGGAGTCGCCATGGATACCAGGCTGACGCCGGAGGATAAGGATCCGGAATATGCTTCGGATGAGGTCAGCGAGATCAATATGGATCGTTTTATCGAGTTTCCCAAAGTCAGCGCGGAACGCAGAGTGATGCTGATGGCAGACGGGCAGCCTGTGGCAGCGGAAATATCCGGGAGCACTCCGCCGGCCGCGGAGGAAACGTCTGGAAAAAAGAATACTGTGCAGCCGGATTTTATACCGCAGGAGACGGTTATGCCGCCGATAGAAGAACATACGATATCTCCGGCGGAACACGTCTCTTTCTGGGAAGAACCCGATCTGTGGTCCGTACCGGAGCCTGTGCCTGTGCAGAATAATCGGCAGCCGGACGCCAGGACTCCTTTTACGGAGCAGAATCTGCCCCCTGCAGCGGAAGAAATACCGTCTGTGGCAGATCCGGAAGCGCAGGAATTTTCATATCGCGATACGGCAGACTGGCCGCAGCTGCACGATGAGGGGAAAGGTGATACGCACACGGATGATGCAGGGGAACTGTATCATGGCGGAGAAGAGCTGTATCATGACAGAGATGCCGGGCAGGATGACTTATACCGGGACGTCGAAGATGTGCAGGAGGAGACGACGCAGGGAATGGAATCCGGTTATGAACCGTCTGCAAAGCCGCTTCCCATGCCAGGGAAGGCTGCTTCGGCAGCGGAATGTATCGGGCAAAACGGGCCGGAACCGTCGCCTCACAGGCCGCAGGCTTCTGTTTCGGCGGGTGCAGCCTCTGATATCCACAGGGAAGTTGCAGAATCGCATGTGAAGGAACCGGAAAAACCATATGTATTTCCGACGACCGGACTGCTCTCAAAACCCGAGCAGAAGGCGGGGGATTCCAGAGCACATCTGCAGGAAACGGCAATAAAGCTGCAGCAGACGCTGAAAAATTTCGGCGTCAGCGTTACGCTCACGAATATCAGCTGTGGCCCTGCCGTCACGCGGTATGAGCTGCAGCCGGAGATGGGGGTAAAGGTGAGCAAAATAGTAAATCTCGCCGATGACATTAAATTGAACCTTGCGGCTACCGATATCCGGATTGAAGCGCCGATTCCGGGAAAAGCAGCCGTAGGCATTGAAGTTCCCAACAAGGAAAACGTTATGGTATCGTTCAGGGAACTTGTCGAATCGGATGTATTCCGCACGCATCCGTCCAGGATTTCTTTTTGTGTCGGGAAGGATATCGCCGGGAAGGTAACCGTCTCGGATATTGCAAAAATGCCGCATCTTCTGATCGCAGGTTCCACGGGTTCCGGTAAGTCAGTCTGTATTAATACGATTGTCATGAGTATTTTATATAAGGCAGATCCAAAAGACGTCAAACTGATCATGGTGGATCCGAAGGTTGTGGAATTAAGTATTTACAATGGTATTCCGCATCTGATGATTCCGGTTGTCACGGATCCGCAGAAGGCGGCTGGGGCGCTCCGCTGGGCCGTGGTGGAAATGGATGAGCGCTATCAGAAGTTTGCGGCGGCGGGGGTACGCGATCTGAAGGGATACAATGCAAAGATAGAGGAACTTCCAACGATAGACGGCGATCCGAAACCCGAAAAACTGCCTCAGATCGTTATTATTGTCGATGAGCTTGCGGATTTAATGATGGTCGCCGCAAAAGATGTGGAAGAATCCATCTGCCGTCTGGCGCAGCTCGCCCGCGCCTGCGGTATTCACCTGATTATCGCGACCCAGCGGCCGTCGGTTAACGTCATAACCGGGCTGATCAAAGCGAATATGCCCAGCCGCATCGCATTTGCCGTGACTTCCGGTATCGATTCGCGCACAATTCTCGATATGAACGGAGCCGAAAAGCTTCTGGGAAAAGGCGATATGCTGTTCCATCCGCAGGGAGTGCCAAAGCCAATCCGCGTCCAGGGCGCGTTCGTCTCTGACAAAGAAGTGTCGGATGTCGTCGGTTTTATAAAAGAACAGAACGGAACAGGAACTTACAGTGCAGAAGTAGAGGAAAAATTAAAAACAGTTGAAACCGGAAATACAACCGTAAGCATTGATTCCGGTTCCGGCGGCGACGGAAGGGATTCTTATTTTGCCGAAGCGGCGAAGCTTTTGATGGACAAAGAAAAGGGATCCATCGGTATGCTGCAAAGGTATTTTAAGATCGGTTTTAACCGGGCGGCAAGGATAATGGACCAGCTTGAGGAAGCGGGGATTGTCGGTCCAGAGGAGGGGACGAAACCGAGAAAGATACTGATGACCCCGGAACAGTTTGAGCAGTATGAAGAGGAATATTTATAGTCTGTTTCTCTGTGGCAGAAAGCACATTCGCAGAGAAACGGCAGAACGGAGGAGAGCATGAAGAGTGATATCGAAATCGCACAGGAAGCGAAAATGGTTCACATCAGGGAAGTGGCGGAAAAGCTTGCCATACAGGAAGAAGATTTAGAGCTTTACGGCAGATACAAGGCAAAGCTTTCGGATGAGCTGATGAAACGGATTGAGGATCGCCCGGATGGTAAACTGATTCTTGTAACGGCGATCAATCCGACTCCGGCCGGAGAGGGAAAAACGACCACAAGTGTCGGTCTTGGAGAAGCGTTTGGAAAACTGGGAAAGAAAGCGGTGATTGCGCTGCGTGAGCCCTCACTCGGACCGTGTTTTGGCGTAAAAGGCGGCGCTGCGGGAGGCGGATATGCGCAGGTTGTGCCGATGGAAGATTTAAATCTGCATTTTACCGGAGATTTTCACGCGATTACATCGGCGAACAATCTGCTCGCGGCGTTGCTCGACAACCATATCCAGCAGGGAAATGAATTAAGGATCGATCCCCGGCAGGTGATCTGGAAGCGCTGTATGGATATGAACGACCGTGTTCTCCGCAATATTGTGGTAGGACTCGGCAATAAAATGGACGGCATGGTGCGCGAGGACCACTTTGTCATCACGGTTGCGTCAGAGATTATGGCGATTCTCTGTCTTTCCGATGACATGCACGATTTAAAACGCAGACTTGGAAAAATCATTGTCGCTTACAATTTTGAAGGCAGCCCTGTCACTGCCGATGATCTGGGCGCAACCGGAGCAATGGCGGCTCTGCTTAAGGATGCGTTAAAGCCCAATCTGATTCAGACGCTGGAGCACACCCCGGCGATTGTCCATGGCGGTCCGTTTGCCAATATCGCCCACGGCTGCAACAGCGTAAGAGCGACAAAAACGGCGCTGAAACTGGCCGATTATGTGATCACGGAGGCGGGATTCGGAGCCGATCTGGGTGCGGAGAAATTTTTTGATATCAAATGCCGCAAGGCCGGACTTTTTCCCGATGCAGTCGTTCTGGTGGCGACGGTCCGCGCGCTGAAATATAACGGCGGAGTTCCGAAATCCGATCTGGGTACAGAGAATCTCAAAGCTCTGAAAAAAGGGATCGTAAACCTGGAAAAGCATATTGAGAACCTTCAGAAGTATGGTGTTCCCGTTGTCGTCACATTAAATTCTTTTGTCACGGACACCAGTGCAGAGATCGGCTATATTGAGCGGTTCTGTGAGGAGAGAAACTGTGAATTTGCTCTCTCGAAAGTCTGGGAACAGGGCGGGGAAGGCGGAATAGCGCTTGCCGAAAAGATTCTGTGGACACTTGAGCACAGGGAGAGTCATTTCAGACCGCTCTATGAGGACTCGATCCCCCTGGAAGAAAAAATCGAGACGATCGCAAAGGAAATATATGGCGCGGATGGCGTAACCTATTCCGCGGCTGCGCAAAAAGAACTGAAACGGATTGCCGGGCTGGGGATGTCCACGTTTCCGGTCTGCATTGCGAAAACGCAGTATTCGCTCTCTGATGATCAGACAAAGCTGGGACGGCCTTCGGGGTTTGTCGTAAATGTCAGGGAGGTATATGTGTCGGCAGGCGCTGAGTTTGTCGTGGCAGTAACCGGTGCGATCACGACGATGCCGGGGCTGTCTAAAAGTCCGGCCGCATACAGCATTGATGTCGGTGACGACGGAGTGATTACCGGATTATTTTAATATAACTGTCTGGGACAGCGGGGAAAATTGCAGCCGGCAGACAGTGGGGGAGAAAGGCAGGAAAATGTATGGCACAGATCATCGACGGAAAAAAGATTTCACAGGAGATTAAGGACGAATTAAGAGAAAAAGTGGGAGTTCTGAAAATGGCAGGAAAAGAAGCCACGCTGGCGGTCATTCAGGTCGGAGACGATCCGGCTTCCGGCGTCTATGTAAATAATAAAAAGAAAGCCTGTTCTTATATCGGAATCCGCTCTTTGTCTTATGAGCTTCCAAAGGAAACGACAGAGGAAGAGCTTCTGGCGCTCATTGAAACTTTAAACCGTGACGAGAGGGTAAGTGGTATTCTCGTGCAGCTTCCGCTTCCGATGCAGATCGACGAGGACAAAATCATAATGGCGATTTCCCCCAAAAAAGATGTGGACGGATTTCATCCGGAAAATGTCGGCAGACTGGTCATCGGTGAGAGGGGATTTGTCTCCTGTACGCCTGCCGGAATCATTCAGCTTTTAAAGCGTTCCGGAATTGAGATTGCGGGAAAGAACTGTGTAGTCGTCGGGAGAAGCAATATTGTGGGAAAGCCGATGGCTCTTCTGATGCTCAGGGAAAATGCGACGGTGACGGTGGCGCATTCAAAGACGCAAAATCTGAAAGAACTCTGCAGACAGGCCGATATTCTGATTGTTGCAATCGGAAAACCACAGTTTATTACCGGTGAATATATCAAAGAAGGCGCTGTTGTTATCGATGTCGGTATTCACCGGGCAGAGAACGGAGAGGGCGGCACGTCCAAAAAGCTCTGCGGCGACGTGTGTTTTGATCAGGCAGAGCCGCTGGCATCAGCGATTACGCCGGTTCCGGGAGGCGTGGGGCCGATGACAATAGCAATGCTGATGAATAATTGTGTGGAAGCCATGCAGTCGGAATCTTAGGCGGGAGTGGATTCATATGAAATGTGTGAAATGTGGAGCAGAATTAAAACCAGGATGTGTATACTGTTCTGTGTGCGGGCATGAAGCCCAGATCGTGTCAGATTACAGCGTTCTGGAGGACGATTATCTGCGATCTCTGCTCAGAGAGGAAGACCGGAAAAAGGAGGATGCCGGAAAAAAAGGCAGGAGTCGTAAAAGTACTGCGGAAGGAAAAGCAAAGGCGCCGGAAAAGAAAAGTGCGGGCGGCCGTATTGCGCTGATTGTGACCATATGTATTCTCACAGTTGTATTGATAGCCGGAACAGCCGTAAAGCTTTCGATTGATTACCGGAATGCCAATTCCTATGACTATCAGGTACAGATGGCCGAAGAAAAGTTTGCAGACCAGGATTATAAGGCCGCGTTAAACTATTATAAGACGGCACTTTCCCTGAAAACGCAGGATATTTCCGTGCGCATGGCCATGGCGGATCTTTATCTTCTGCAGGGGGATGACGATTCGGCCATGGTGCTGCTGATCGAGGTGATTGGCCTTGACGGCGGAAGAAGAGAAGCATATGAAAAACTGATCTCCGTTTATGAGAAAAAGGAAGACTACGAGAGTATCATTGAGCTGTCTTCCGGCGTTAAAGATGACGAGTTGTCAGAATTGTTTGAACCATACATTGTGGAAGCGCCGATTATCTCTCCGGCGGAGGGAGAGTATGATGATTATATCACCGTATCAATGTTTTCGCTGAAGGATTTTGACATTTATTATACGATAAACGGCGTGGCTCCCGACAGAGAGAAGGGCCGTCTCTACAGTCACAATCTGAAAATTCCGCTCAAAGAGGCGGGAGATTATGAGATACAGGCCGTCTGCCGCAACGAAAAGGGAATTTATAGCGAAGTCGCCGTTTCAAATTATGTTGTTACAATCGCTCCGCCCGAATATCCAAATGTGCAGCCCGACGGCGGGCGGATATCGGAAGAGGCAGTGCCCGTAGTGATCACGGCCGGCGAGAATTGTGATATTTATTATACCTGGGACGGTACGGATCCGACGAAGTTTTCTGAAAAGTATACGAGGCCGCTTGAGATTCCGGAGGGAAATAATATTCTTTCTGTGCTTGCTATTGATCGGAGAACAGGGCTCGACAGCGGTGTTTACCGGACAAATTTTATTTATTATCCTTAAAATCAGGTTCAGACAGAAAACAGGCGGATAACGGGAAAACATTATTCCCGTTATCCGCCTGTTTTAAAAACGGCATCCTATTTTTCATTCTGTTCTTCATCCGGAAGAAATTCTATGTAGTCTTTGTCCATTTTTCCGATTCTTGCCAGGGGATAGACCGTGATTCCCTGTTCTGTCAGTTTTTCTCTGCCGGGCTGAAAGGATTTTTCAATCAGGACGCCGACCCCGGCGATTGTGGCATGAGCTTTCCGGAGCAGACGAACGGCACCTGTAGCGGCCTCACCGTTTGCCAGAAAATCATCTATAATCAGTACATGGTCTTCTTCGCAGATATACTGGTCCGAAAGTGTGAGTTCGTAACTGGTTCCTTTTGTGAAGGAGGTGACAACAGTCTGGTACAGCTTGTCGTTCAGCACACGGGACGGCTGTTTTTTTAAAATGATCATCGGGACATTCAGGGCAAGCGCCGTCATCAGCGCCGGAGCGATGCCGGAACTCTCGATGGTGACGACTTTGGTGATACCTTTTTCTTTAAAATGTTCTGCGAATAATTCCCCGACCTGTTTCATAAAAACAGGGTCGGCCTGGTGGTTGATAAAGCTGTCTACCTTCAGGATTTCTTCGTTGACGGCGCGGCCCTCTGCACGGATTTTTTCTTCCAATAGTTTCATGACAATCCTCCTGTGTCGGCGTGAATTTCTATTTTCTGGCAGTTCTCTTTCATTGTTCCCTGTCTCACATTATAAAAGATTTTGAGAGCCATAGCAATAGAATTGTGTTATAATTTCAATGAAGCAGAACCGTTGTTTAGGATCGGATGTCTTCGCAATGAACTGCTCTGGTATGGAGGAAAATTATGAAAATCACAATTCTCTGTGTTGGTAAGATGAAAGAAAAATTTTACAGGGATGCCGCTGCGGAATACGGAAAACGTCTGGGCAGATACTGTAAACTGGATATCGCCGAGGTCGCAGACGAACAGACTCCGGACGGTGCCAGTGCGTTAAAAGAAATGCAGATCAGAGAGAAAGAGGGGGAACGGATGCTTGCGCGTCTGGAAAAGTACATTGGGCCGGATGTGTTTGTCTGTGCGCTGGCAATTGACGGAAGGGAAATGGGATCCGTGGAATTTGCAGAAAAACTTGCGGCTTTAGGCACCGGAGGGAAGAGTCACATTATTTTTCTGATCGGAGGATCGCTTGGGATGTCAGATCGTGTACTGAAAAAGGCGGACCTGAAACTAAGTTTTTCACAGATGACGTTTCCACATCAGCTGATGCGGGTGATATTGCTTGAACAGATTTATCGTGGCTATCGTATTCTCAATGGGCAGCCATATCATAAGTAAAGGCGAAGTTCTGAGGAAGGCCGGAAAGTACAGGAAAGCAAAGATTTAGGCGAAAAATAGAGGGTTGTCAAAAGTTGCTTTAAGATAATACTATGAAAATTTTCGCACTTAAGGATATTATGGAGAACCATATCATAAGTAAAGGCGAAAAGGAACGGATGTTCTTGGGAATAAAAGAGAATAAGAGTTATATTTTTAACCCCATGGGAGTTTGAGGCTTCCATGGGGTTTTACTGTTCGTGACAATAAAGTTCTTACAACGTAGGTTTTATTGCAGAGTCTGTGTTTCTTCTGGCGGGATATATTCTATCAAATCAGTCAGATTACACTCTAATACATAACACAGGCGTTTCAGAATGTCAATATCCAGACGTTGTATCTTGTTATCCCTGTAATTTCTTAATTGTGTTCTCTGCATTTCTGTGCGAAAGGATAACTGATTGAGAGAAATGTTTTTTTCTTCTAATATTTCAGCTAAGTGAATTTTTATATCGCCATAACCATCTGAACTGACAGGAAGCTGGCGTAAAGGGTTTTCTTTCTTGGGCATGGCGGCACCTCCGGTTTTTATTATATTTTATCCAGAATTTAATTGTAAGATTGAGAGTTATATGATATATTTGTATATGGGGTATATATATGCTCAATATAAAGTAAGAGGTTTACAGGAAAAAGATAAAGGAGATTTGAGTATGTTAATGAATGAGTTGTTGGAAAAGGAAAGTCATTCCGTGGAATATTCATGTTCTGTTGGGGCTGTCAATATTCCGAAAGAGAGAAATCTATATACGGTTCTTCGGAGAAAATACAGCAATCTGGCAAAAGAAGCTGTTTCACAGTTTTCTGCTCTTTATGACAGCTATACGAATTGCGATGATATTCTGCGGAAATCTTCTTCTGACTTTCAAAAGAGTATCTGTCCTTTGATTGATGAAATCAAGAAAGAGCTTATCAGTATTGAACGTTATGACTGGGACTATGACACGATTTATCAGTATGCAAATGAACATGGATATCTGAATCCCTTTTATGAGGCTTCGGATTCTGTCTGTGATAAAATCATTTCTGTAAATGAAGACCTGGAGGCACAGAAACAATATCGTCAGGAGCGGAAAGATAATCGTGCCAGATGGGAAGGCGGCAGTTTTGGCGGTACGGTTGTAGACAACTATGCACATCAGGCAGAACTGGGAATGATGAACATTGCAGAAGGTATAGGACACAGTATATGGAACGCCGGAGCAAATTCTGTCAGCAAAATGGTGGCAAATTCAGAACTGAAACAGATATTCGCAGACACGAAAACAAGGACAGTTATTGAGAAGGGCGTTTTTGAAGCGGCATTTGCTCTGCATCATGTATTGATAAAATTTATTTCAGATGCAAGGCAGGAAACGCTTTGGGGTATTCCGTCTGAAAATGATATAGCGACAGCACAAAGACTTTTAAACAACATAAAAAGCGGCGCAGTTCCAAAAGAGAAAGTAAATCAAATCTATTAGGAAATTCTGGCACTGAATCCATACAATCTGGAACTGTTTGAAAATATGCTTTCCGTATTTGGAGATGAAAGCGGAGAACTGGGAACACTGGCAGATTATTATGGCGTTGCCCTGCAGGATTCCAAAGACCGTCAGGCACTCCGATATGTAAAAGATATTCAGGGAGAAACCGAAGAAGATTCCGTAAAAGCAAAGGAGAAGCTGATTGAATATTGCGGGACTTTAAGTCTGCCTGTTACAGACGAACTGGATTGTATGAAATATATCAATCAAAGGTTAGAAGACTTCGACCTGCAGTACCGGACAGTGGATGGCGTTGTCTGTTCTACCAGAGACTCTGCTGATTTCGCCCGTGAAGAGTTACAGGCATTACAGGCTTTCTTTGGCGAGATTGCGCCACCTACGTCTGAATCGCTGCTTGACTACGAGGCTGATTTATTGGCAAGAAGAACAGAGTTTGAAGAG
This sequence comes from uncultured Roseburia sp., assembly GCA_947649645.1. Classification (GTDB taxonomy): domain Bacteria; phylum Bacillota; class Clostridia; order Lachnospirales; family Lachnospiraceae; genus Roseburia. The sequence goes on from CANSSP010000009.1 coordinate 104,073, forward strand.
CGGTTTTGTTCCGAATTAAAGCAGAAGTATTTAGACAAGATAAACGGGTACTTATCTGATTTTGACAAAAAATTCTGTACGACAGGACTGCTGAAAAAAGTAGACCGCAAGCAGGCCGGAAAAGACAGACTGTTAAAGGCAATGAAAAAAGCAGACACTTCATCTCTGGAAAAAATTGAGGAGGTCAGAAAGGGTATGGAGGAGCTATTGCCGAAATTTGGGTTAGTCCAGGAGGATACAGCCGAAGCAGTCCAATATCTGGAAAAGCAGAAGGATAAAATCTTAAACCCGAAAAGCGGAATGGATATGATAAAAGGGCTTGGAAAGCTGTTCAAAAAATAAACTTGCGGACAAAAGGAGAAATCATGAAGAAGATACTGTTGATTCTTGCGGCAGTCGTCGGAATAGTGGTTCTTGTATGGCTGTTATCTTATGTGATTGGATTTTTATGGGAATTGTTTTGGGTGGTGGCAGCAATTTCCGGCATTGTATATATGGTTAAGAAATTCGGATAAAAGAATTTATATGTATGTCAGTACAGAGAAATAAATATTTGGAAAGGCGGTGAAGGTCATGCGTTGGAAATGTAAAAATTGTGGGAAAACGGCTGTAACAAATTCGGAAAGTGCAAAACCGACTAATGGAATTTGCAAAAAAGATAAAAACGGAAATGTGAAACAGCATGTTTGGGTGAAGGCTTAATGACATTTTGAAATACATATTATTACCCTGAAATCATTTTAGAAAGGGGTGATATATATGCAGGCAGGAATCTTTATCAGTGCATGTGTCATAACAGTAGGCGTACTGGTGGCATTAGAGCATGTAACCGCATGACAACAGAACCACACAATGGAATAAGGGCAATCAGCGTAACAGTTGATTGCCCTTATTTTTTATGAAAAGGAGCAGTCAGATGGAGAAAAACGTAATAGATAAGTTTGTAATGGAACGAAAAACTATTTTCGACAAGGCAAGAAAAAAGCGGTTTGAGCTTACTTTTCAGATTCAGGGAGAGAAAGAGCAGAAAAAAATTCTGGTAATCGGCTTGAATCCGGCCAGTACGGATATAAAAGTGTTGGATACCACAACCACATTTATTTTAAATAATCTGCTGCCCATGGGTTACACAACGATTACTATATGCAACCTGTATGCAGACCTGTGCAAGAAACTGAAACCCTCCGAGATTGCTAATAACAGGGAAAACCGGGCATATCTTCGGGATGTGTTAAAGCGTAAATTTGACACAATCCTTATCGGCTTTGGAAATACATTCACTGGAAATAAATTTGTGTCAGAGGAAAAACGTTATTTAAAAGAACTTTTAAAGGATTACAAGGACTGCAGCATGGATTTGGTGGATGAGGCTGAAAAATACGCAAGATTAAGGGCAACACATCCGTTAATGGCTGGTAGGTATTATCCGGGACAATGGAAATTAAGGCCATATCAATTTGAGGAAGTGAAAAAAGAAGCAAAAGAGGAGGCTCCAGGTGGAACAGATAAAAACGGTGAGAATCAGGAACATCAGCCAGTTGTACCTGCTAAAGCAGATTAATTCCTGCTTAGGAAAACGGGAAATTTCCAAAGAGGTTATTCGCAGAATGTTCCGCATTGTCCATTCAGGGAAACTTGGAAAAAAGGGCTTTTTGGTTTTGTGCCTGAATAAGATAGAAGATGATTATTATGGCATGGAGGAGGCCGTTGGTATGTATCCAGGCCGGATGTGGCTGGATGAGAATATGGGAACTATAGAGGTAAAAAGTGGCTGCCGGAAGAAAGCCGACTGGTACATAGCCTATGCGAAAGTAAACGGCCAGAGGATTTATGTTCTTTATCAACCAAAGGAACGGCATAATTAGGAGGGATTATATGACGGGTATAAGATTTAAAGACTGGGAAACATTTTTAAGGTATGTTGGGAGTCAGGAGAAGATGAAGCATAAGGAAGAATGGAGAAAAGCCACAGAATTATGGGACATGGACGACCTGGAACCGGGAGAGTGGAAGGGCATGGAAAAGATATTGTCACCCTCTAACTATGAGGAATTAGCAATGCGTTTGGGGACTGTGGAGGTAAGGTCATTCCGGTTGCCTTTTGAATCAGACGGAATGATTTTCTATGCCGCAGGGAAGGAAGAAGGCGACGGAGGTTATTTCTGTATGGGCTATGGATTTGTGGAAGAAAATGAAACGAACCCTTCAAAAAGCCGTTATGTTCCGTTACCTGTCCGGAAGGAAGGAGAAAAGGCCAGCTTTTATAAGATTGGAACAGAGCAGGAGTATTGGAGTTATTATGCGAAGCTGTCAGAAAGAGTTCCAGGCAAAGTATTGGCGCAGGTGCTTTTAAAAGCGGAAATACTGGATAATTATTACGGAACAGAACGGGATATAGAGAAAGACATGGGCGGCTTCTGTATGATTATCCCTGAGCTGGAAGAAAGGGCTAATGTATATCAGGAACTTTTTAAAAAATATGGCTTGCAGGAAGAACTGTATGAATATCGGGACATCATAGTAGGAGAAGAAAAAGACTGGATAGAAGAACTGTTTCTTGTTGGAACGGAATATGGCATTGTAATATTCTGTCCGAAAGGATTAACGGAGGTAGAAGAATGATATTAGGTTTATTAACAGCAGCAGGTAGTGTATTGACATCTGGTGTTATCATTGAGGCGGTGACGTCCGGTGTAGGTTTGGGAATCAGTGTCTATGTGGCTTCAAAAGGAGTGCGGCAGGCGGCAAAGAGAGGGAATAGAAAATAAGTAATTGCAGAACTGTGGCGATAACTAAGACAGGTTATTGCCGCAGTTTGTCACATTACCATATTTTTTTGTTTTTTATGTAAAAGTGAGACGAGGGAAAAATGTAGCACGAATCAGATAAGTATAGTAAAATAAATAATACTTATTATACAAGGGGGAGAGATTGTGAGTGCGGATAGCCAAAAGAAATCTTATGCGGATTTTATAAAAGAAATAGTGAGAAAAAAATATGGAGAGTTCACATTATCAAATTCTGATAATAGTGATACTGATAACAGTGCTGTTAGAAATTTAAAACGGGATTTAAAAAATTTGTTGAAGGGCTTAGGTTATGAGGATATTTTAAAGAATGAGTTATACATACAGGAAAACAAAAAGATTTTCCCCGAATACATATTGGCATTTTTTGAAGTGTTATTGTTGCTTCCGTCAGGAAAGAAGGACACTTTGGGAAGTAAAATAAAAAATAGAAGGTTTTTGGAGATAACGGAAGATGAGATAGAAGATTTCGCCGAAAAAATATGGGAAACTTTTCAAACATATGGAAAATCCATCATTGTCAAAGGATTGGAATCTGACAGAAAAAAAGAGCTGGATGATATGATTGATGAAGCTGAGGACTTGGACGAAGTAGAAAATGACTGGGATAGTGACGTGGAAGAAGAATATGTCCACCGTAGGTGGGAATTATTGAGCAAAGCAGAAATGTATGCTGAGGAGGTTAAAAAAGTCCTGGAAAATAAGAAAAAAATCATGCAGGCAGAGAAACGCATGGGAACAATGGTTCAGGAGAGAATAAAAGAGCTATTAGATTTGCCGGAGATTTTAGACAGAAAGATAGATATTCTGGAAGATTACAGAAGCGATATTGATGAGCTGAAAGATATTCCTTTTACAATGCCGTCAAATCATATTACTGCCGTACAGGAGGCTGAGAAATCTCAGCGGCATTACATTACCAGTGGAGAAAAATTATTTTTGCTGGAGCAATTTGAAATATATTTAGAAACATATTTGGCTGATTGGGAAGAATTTTTAAAGACTTATAAAAAGAAATTTGAAACTGCTGAAGAAGAATATTTTAGTGGAAAGAGAGAGGAACTTCCTGATATGGCTCAAATATTTGTAAAGACCATGTTAAAAAAATACATGAATAATAAATATAACACAAATAAAAATACAGAAAATATAATGCAGTAATTTTTTAAGTATTGGCTTATTGGCTGATACTTTTTTTGTTTAATCGCAATCTTTTATGTCAAGAGGTCAAAAAAATCGAAAGAATTTGAGTAATATCTATATTAGATTAGCAGTGATATACTCTACTCGTAACGTTACAGAAAGCAGTATGTATGTAACTTGAAAACATCATAGCCTATCCGGAAGGGCGATGGATACGTTTTTTGATAGTGGAGGAAAGACTTGCATGAAAAATTTAAACGAGCTTCAAAAAGAAGTGCTAAAAACATTTGAGATACTGGTAGAGCCGGGGCAATTTACAGAAGTTAGAATATTAAACACCAAACAAGGGACTCTTTCAGGCTATTACAATGATGTAGATAAGCTGATTGAGCATATCCAGCGTTATGACGGGCAGTACAATATTTACATCACAATGAACGCTTTAAGCGAAGGAATTGAGGCCAGAGGCAAGAACCATCTAAAGAATTATGCGAAGAATACAACCAGCGACAAGGAAATCCGCTGCCGTAGATGGATTCTCATTGACTTAGACCCGGAACGTCCAGCCGGAATCTCCAGCACAGAGCAGGAGTTAAAGCTGTCTGAGGAATTGGGCAGGAAAATTCAGGGTTATTTAACAGACTGTGGATTCCCGGAGCCTGTAACCGCATTAAGCGGAAACGGCTTTCATCTTTTATATCCTGTGGAACTTCCCAATACACCGGAAATGACAAGTCTGGCAAAGGGCTTTCTTGGCGCATTGGATTCAAGGTTTTCTACAGAGCAGGTAAAGGTCGATACAACAACCTATAATGCGGCCAGAATTACAAAGCTTTATGGTACAGTTTCCTGCAAGGGAGACTCCACAGAAGAACGTCCACACAGGCGTTCCAAAATCCTGTATGCACCAAAGAAACGAGTGCCGGTAGCGATTGAGCTGTTACAGCAGATTGCGGCGCAGTGTGTGGAGAAAGGGAATAAAAAGAAAACAGTGAATAGAAATGAGAAACGTGAGCCTGCCAGAAGCATATCAGGGAGCAAGATGGAGTTTGATTTGCGTTTATGGCTGGAATCCCATGAGATTCTCGTCGCAAGGGAAAAGCAGGTAGAGAATGGCATGTGCTATGTTTTGGAGTCCTGCCCATGGAATCAGGAACATTCCAAGGACAATGGGGCTTATGTCATACAGTTTGATGATGGTGGGATTGCGGCTGGCTGTCACCATGATAGCTGTAAGGAAGAAAACTGGGAAACCCTCTGGCGTATGCTGGAGGGTGAGAAGCCTATGCCGTCAGTGAAAAAAGCAAAGACAGAGAATCTTCCGTCAGCAGAAAAAGAAAGCCCGGTGGATGTTCTTTTAAGACTGATAGAGGAGCAGGGTCATATTCCGTTCCGAAGCACAGAAGGGGAGGCTTTTATCCAGATTCCAAACAAGGGCAGTTTTGTGAATTATCCGCTTAAATCGGAATATTACCAGATGTGGCTGAGGAATTTGTATTATCAGACCTACAACCGTGGCAGCCGGAATGATATGATTCAGGCAGTCATGGAAACTCTTGTGGCAAAAGCGCATTGCCAGGGAAAGGAATATCCGGTATACAATCGGTTTGCTTTCCATGAGGGCCGCCTGTATTATAACCTGGCGAACGAAGATTCCACTGTGCTTTGTGTTGACGAGTCGGGAACGAAATGCTGCAATGAGCCGCCGGTCAGGTTGATAACAAGAAAAACCTTACGCCCACAGCCTATGCCGCAAAAAGGGGAATCGTTTAGGAAACTGATGAGTAAATATTACCATTTTGCCAGTAAGCCAGACCGGATTCTTCATAACGTTATATTGGTTGTCAGGCTCATAACAGGGATTGAGCAGCCTATCGTTATCTACAAAGGCGGCAAAGGCTCCTCAAAGACCACTTCCATGGAAATGGATAAACGCTGTCTGGATATATCCAGCAACAATGTAACGGTCATGCCGAAAAATGAGGAGGACTTTCTGCTTCTTCTGGAATCACAGGATATTGTCTGTCTGGACAACATGGATTCCATTACAAAAAGTCAGGCAAATATTTTCTGCCAGGTAGTGACGGGGGCAACAGCGGTTAAGAGAAAGAAGTATTCAGACAGCGAATTGTGCGAGATTAATATAAAGTCTGTTGTGTATATGAATGGAATCCATCTGCTTTCCGACCGTTCCGATTTCCTTGACCGCTGTGTATTTCTGAATATGAAAGCCATATCATCAGAAAAACGCAGGAGCAAAAAAGACGTCATGGAAGAATTTGAAGCGGATAAGCCCTGTATCCTTTATAGAATGTTTGAGTGTCTTTCCAGAGCTATGGAAATTGAGCCTTTGATAGAAGTAAATATAGACGACCGACTTCTTGATTTTTTAAAATGGGGGTGTGCCGTAGCAGAGGCTATGGGGTATGGACAGGAGAAATTTTTAGAGGCATATCAGAAAAACCGTACTCGTCTGAACGAGGAGCTTTTGGAAGAAGATGAGGTTGCCGGGGCAGTCATGGATTATCTGGAGGAATCCGGGAATTTTGAAGGAGCAATGAGCGAACTAAGCGCAGAATTGTCTGAAATGCTCTATGAAAAAGGAGTGTATGCCAGCAATAAAATCAAACAGGCGAACCACTTATCAAGGAGATTAAAAGAACTGGAGACCGGACTGCACAATGTTGGGATTTCCGTGGAGATAGGGAAAAACAACGGGAAACGTTTTGTAAAAATCAGCAGAGAGAATACAGAATAAGACGATAAGGACAGTACGGACGATAAAAAACAAAAAAAAGGTAGAGAAGTCTGTTGATAAAAAAGCAGCATTACTTAATGTGTATAATTTTTTTTGATAAAAGACCGTCCTTACCGTCTTTATTGTCCCGCTTAAAAAAATCATGCCTGTATATTGGAGGAATCTGGAAGATGAATGAGTTAAAACAAGAGGAATGGCTGGAAACGCTTATGTCAATCCTGTCACAGCTTATTGTTGAGTTCTATTTAAAAGAGAAGGAATCGTAATTACATAAGAAAAATACAGACTGGGAGTTTCAGGCTCCCGGTCTGGAAGGATAGATAGAATATATATTATAGATTTGAAATATAAGATAGAAAGGCAGGGACAACAAATGTCTGACACAATGATAAAAAAAGTAGCAATTTATTGTCGTGTATCAACACAGGAACAGGCAGAGGAAGGGTATTCTCTTGAGGAACAGCAGCGTTTAATCCGTGAATATTGCCAGCAGAAAAATTATGAAGTGGCAATGGTTTATGAAGACGCCGGAATCAGTGGAAAGGATATCCGCCACCGACCGGCCATGCAGCAGCTTTTGGAGGACGCCTCTAAAAAGAAGTTCCATCTGGTCATGAGCTGGAAGATAAACCGAATTAGCCGGAAATTATCGGATGCCATTAAAATTGTAGAAACGTTAGAGAAATATGGAATTGGCTACCAATCTTATTCAGAACCTTTTGAGTCCAGCACGCCAGCCGGGAAAATGCAGTTTCAGATGATGGCGTTGGTTGGCGAATTTGAACGAAATACCATTGCCCAGAATGTTAAAATGGGCATGAGAGCAAAAGCCATGTCCGGGGAATGGTGCGGTGGGATTCCACCATTTGGATATTGCTGGGTGACAATGGAGGGTACGGAAAACCATGGAAGAAGAAAGTCAAGACTGGAGGTGGTGGAACGAGAGGCGGAGGCAGTGCGCCTTATGTTCCAGCTCTATGCTTCCGGAAAGGGATACAAGGCTATTGTGGGACGGATTAACAGGGAAGGCTATCGAACTAAGTTGGATAACGCTTTTTCAGTGGCACAGATAAAATCAATTCTCACAAATCCGGTATATATTGGGAAGGTGCGTTATGACGTAAGGAGAGACTGGAATGAAAAACGAAGGAACAATATCAATCCCAATCCTATTGTTGCAGACGGAAAACATGAAGCAATCATATCAGAGGAGTTATGGGAACAGGTTCAGTTTATGATTTCGCAGAAGAATGGAAAGCCAGCCAGAATCTACGACGGGGAATATCCGCTGACAGGTATCCTAAAATGCCCTCAATGTGGCGCAGGCATGGTGATTTCCAGGACAACGAACCGAAACAAAGACGGCAGCAAACAGAAGCTTACCTATTACGCCTGTGGGAACTGGAAAAATAAAGGAACCACCGTATGCCACAGCAATATGGTCCGGGTAGAAAA
>CANSSP010000010.1 GCA_947649645.1 uncultured Roseburia sp.
CGCTCGCCTGACTAGCGGGAGGTCAAGGGTTCGAGCCCCTTTGCTTCCATTTTTTATGCCCTTTTATAGCGGCTCACAAAGGTCAGCACAATATCGCGCTGACCTTTCTTTTTCATACGGCAATCATTTCGGGCGCTTTATTCCGCCTTTTCTTTTCAGCCCGAATCCGTGCAGATAGATTTCGGGGATATTAATTCTCCCGTCTGTTGTTCTTATCACGATCCCCAGCGTCTCCAGGCATTCTAAAATTTCATGATCTGTTTTTCCCGGCAATCGTTCCCTCTCCGTTTCCGGCCAGTTTTGCGGAACCAGATACGTCAGAAATTCATCCAGATCCATCAGCATTGTTTTATTTTTCAGACGTCTGATCAGATTCTGCAGCCATTGATACTCTTCTAATGTCAGCTCCTGCACACGATCGACAGAAACATGCGCCACTGCACCCTGCAGTCTCGTTGGCAGCAGCACACGTTCTTCTTCCAGGCTTTCCACATCCGTCTTATGGCGCAGCATTTCTTCCGCCGCAAAGGCAAAACATTTTAAAAATGCTCTTGGCGCCACTTCCCCGTTTGCATCCTGGAGATGGTTTGGCACCCAGGTATAACTAAAACCACGCTTGGCGTCCTTTCCCATATAACGGCCAATCATTTTATCGATCAGCAGCCGAAATGACTCCTCGGAATCCCCTGGCAGATAAATTGATCCGTCGTTACCGGAAACCAGCGGCCTAAAAACAGTCTGAAAAGGAACGGGAACGAAAAACGTGACTCTGTCACAGAAAGCTTACCCGAAAAGTGATAGACTACAGTCAGACACGAAAACAGAACAAAGCCAATAAAGAAAGGAATGGAACGCTTATGTCCGTACTTATTGTAAACAAAGATAATTTCGATTCTGTAAAAAGCAGCAGCAAACCCGTACTTCTGGATTTTTATGCCGACTGGTGCGGCCCCTGCCGCATGGTATCTCCCATCGTAGATGAGATCGCAGAGGAAAACCCGCAATACCTGATCGGCAAAATCAATGTAGACAGGGAGCCGGAACTGGCGCAGCAATTTAACGTCTTAAGCATACCCACTCTCGTAGTCATCAAAAACGAAAAAATCACAGGCCAGACTGCAGGCGTAAAACCGAAGCAGGACATTCTTGCCATGTTAGAGGGCTAATTCACGGAGACGTTTTCTGTCAAGAATTGTGACGCCTCCTCTGGAAACTTCCACGATACCCTCACCGGCAAAATATTTCAGCATTCTTGACACAACCTCACGGGCAGACCCCATATACCGGGCAATCTGCCCGTGCGTCAGTGCGATGGTATCCGAACCGGTCCGCGCCGATTCGTCGGACAAAAAGATGGCCAGACGTCTGTCCATACTCATAAACAAAATCTGCTGCATCACCCACATCACATCCGAAAAGCGGCTGACGGCAGTTTCCAGCGCAAATATCCGGATGTCCGGGTTCCGCTCCGAAACCGCCGCAAAAGCAGCCCCGCTGACCACACAGCACTCGCTGTCCTCCTCTGCGTCCACAAACACATCAAATGTGACGGCGGACAGCACGCAGGAGGCAGACAGCATACACAGATCACCTTTGTGCAGACGGTAAAGTGTGATATCTTTCCCCTCATCCGACATCATATAAAGTCTCAGACTCCCCGAACGGACAAGGATCACACCGGAACATTCACTGCCGTCGTGAATATTCTTTCCCCTCGGATAAGTATAAATATAGGAATTCTGACAGATATAAGCCCTGTCCGTATCCGATATCTTCCCCCAGAAAGGAAAGATTTCCCTGTATATCGCTTCAAACATCCCCTCTGACATTCTGCTTTCACTCTCCCTTTCATATTTTAAGGAAACCGGTCCGACCTAAGCCGGACGCCCGCAGAATTTCATTATAAATGGTTCCGCCTTTTCTGTCCACACTTCAAGGCATTTTCACTTACAGAAAACCGTCTCTCTTCCTTCGGTAATCCCGTTTTCGTTGAAAGCATCCACGCGTACATAGTACGATCTTCCTTTTACCAGCGCGCCGATTATCTTTTCTTCGCCAAAAATCTGGCAGCTGTGATAGAGTTTTTCGGGACTGCTGCCCCACAAAATATTGTATCCGACCGCATCTTCCCCTTTCACCGTAACTTTCATGTCGAGGTCACTTACGCGCTCTGCCGTAAACGACAAAACCTCCGGTTTTCTGCCGTCTCCGATGCCAAAGACACGCAGACCCGAAATACAGGGCTGCTGAGCGTAAGGCACCGCAAATACCGTCAGTTTCAGAAACCGGATATTTATCCCGTCTTCCCGCACCACAAGATCGTGGGAAAGATCCGTATCCGTTTCCGACTTGTCCTCAATCACGGTGTAATGCTCTCCGTCCGCGGAGCCCTCCAGCTTCCAGCGCGTCGCATAATCCGTCTCGTCAATGTAGCGCGCCTGCGTCGTCCCGCGAATCTCCCCCGGCACCGGAATATGGATCTGATCGTCCGCAAAATTGATCTGGACGGCGCGGACATCGCTCACCTTTCCCAGGTCGACCGAAATCCACTCGCCCGGGTCTGCGGAGGCCGCCCTCCACCAGGTCTGCACATTTTCATCCGTCGCAAGCTCCGGCCCGCAGCCCGGCACAGACGAGGAAGCTTTTGCCTCCTTCCCGTAACTTAACAGATACCATTCCGGTTTTTTCCAGGGATCCGTCTCTTTGTCACAGACCGCAGACGGCCAGTCGCCATAGCGCTGATTGCAGAAAAGCTCCCCGTCCGCGTCAAACCCGGCCCTCCAGAGGCCGACGCGGCGCTCGAAATCAAAGTTCCGGCTGATCTGCATCGTGGAGGCATGCCAGAGATTCCCCTGTTTGTCCCACATCGTGGAGCCGTGCCCCGCGCCCCGGATAAAACCGCCCGGCTTATAGGAATACGGATTGTTTTCTGCCAGCACAAATGGTCCCAGCGGAGCGTCCCCGACATAGACGGCGTCCGCATAAATATTGTACTGCGTACCCGGACACGCGTACTGCAGATAATATTTTCCCTGGTATTTCGTCATCCACGCCCCCTCAATATAAGGCGCGTCGCTTAACATCCCCTTAATCAGCGGGATATATTCCTTCGGAAAGTCCTCTTCTGTGCTGTTCTGCGCTTTTAAAAACTGTGCAAAGGCAGTCTCCACTTCCTCCGCCGTCTTCGGACATTTACTGTGATTTTCCCCGGCCCGCTCATATCCTTTGCTCCAGGCGTCCCCGGATACCACCGCTTTTTTCTCTCCGAGCGGATGCATCGTCTCCGGGTCAAGCTCCACGCCCCAGACCGGCGTCACGTTAGAGCACCCCCAGTAAAAATACAGCCTTCCATCGTCATCCTGGAACAGGTTCGGATCCCAGAAATCAAACGTGCCTCTGATTTCCTCGTACGGGCCGTTTATGACATCCTTCGTCCGGTAAAAATGACAGGGTTCCCCGCGCTTTGATGCCGAAAAATAAACGTATTCCCCGACTACCCTTACGTCCGGCGCATAATCATAGAGCGGCAGGTTTTCTGGCAGCCTGTGACTTTCCCAGCAGGCCAGATCATCCGACACCCAGACGCTCAGCTGCATCGACGCAAACAGATAATAGCGCCCCTTAAAACAGATCATCGACGGATCTGCCGCCTCCCTTCCGATGCGGATGCCGCCTCTGCGCTGGTCGGCGTTAAACTGGTACCGGTAATTGACATTGACTGGATTACAATAATATTTCATCTTTCACCTCTCACATACAAGTGTAATTCTCCTGTGATTCCACTTCCGCATGCCGGCGGTGCCGCCAGCATTTTCCGATATCCTTCCAGCAGCGGATAACACTGGCGCTCCAGCGTCGTCGCAACCTCGATGGCCAGAATATTTTCCCCTGCCTTTCCGGAAAGCGCATACCGGTACTCCGGCACGATCTGAATCCCCGCGCTTTCTCCGTTTAAAAAAACTTCCACGCCCTCACAGGCATCCGTGATCACAAGCAGAAGACTGGCATCCTCTTTCAGCGAAAACCAGGTTTCATACCGGACATATCCGGAAAACTCCGGCTGCTCCTGCGCAAGCGTATCCGGCAGCGCTGCCTGCCGCGCCTCACCGAATGCAGGGTAGGCAGCACCCTCGCAGACTGCGCGCGTAAAGCCGGCCAGCCTGATCTCTTCCCCACAGCCTTCCGTTTCAGACGCATCATTCCCATACATGCCGTCCCCCAAAAAATCGCACTCGCCGCAGACGAGAAAACAGCTTTTTAACGGTTCGATGCAGACCGAAACTTCCACGCCTTCCTGCGTTCCGGCGGATTCTGCCTGTTCCACACGGTTAAACCACCCGTCATACCGAAAAACCGTTTCCTTTTCCACCGGCAGCACAACCGTTCCGCGCCAGACCTTTGTTCCCTCGTTCACCAGCAGGAAGAGCTCTGTTTCTCCGTGAACCTGCAGGATGCGGATCCTCTCGTCAGCCGGAGCAATCTTCGGACATTTTATCCCCAGTCCTTCCACCGTATCCGCCAGCTTATCCAGGGATACAACAGGGCAGTCCGCCAGAACCTGCGGCAGTCCTTCCTCACCTCCACAGAGTCCTTCCGGTCTTTCGTCCACAAAATACACCGGCAGTCCGGCCTCTTTTAACCGCACAAGGCCCGATGCGGCCGCCTCCGGCAGCCTTCTGCAGCCCGGCACAAGAAAAACATGGTACTCCTGCCCGTTTACGACAAACGGACAGCCATAAGCAGCCTGATACCGCCCGGGATCCGCAAAAACGTCCGCCGGAATCACGTGGCAGTCCATCTGTCTGTCATAAAGCCTGCGCAGCGGTTTCTCAAACGGCATCGCATTCCCGTCACACCATTCCGCCTCGCCGTGATAGAGAATCGCGACAGGAACCACATGTTTTCCGGAGCTTGTGAGCGTCGCCACACGGTTCATATAGCGCATCAGCTCCCCGAAATGGCGGTACTGCGGATTGTGCCCGTGCGCATAAAAGTGCGGCGGACAGTCGGGATCCGGAAAATCCGCTCCGCTGAAGGCATGCGGTACAAAGTAATTGATACCCCGCACAAGGAAATGGTCCGCCAGGTATTTTTCCAGCTTTACCCCCTCCTCCCAGCCATAATTGCCAAAAATCTCACACATCGCATTTCCATGTTTATGCGGTTCGATCGCCGCCGCGCTCTGCGCCAGTTTTGCAAGGCCATAGTGGTAAAATTCACCGTTGCGCGGACGGCGCATCGGATTCAGCGCCGGCCCGTCCTCACCCTGCGGAAGCACCTGGCCGCCAATATCGTCAATGCCTGCCATATCCTGTCCGTAAAGCCCCCGGAAATAATGGCCGAGGCTTGAGCCGGTCCGGCAATGCTGACCGTCGTCCTCGATTACATGGCCGATATAGGAAACACCGTGAGCCCTGCACCAGTCCCCGATCTGTTCACTGAAATTTTTCTGTACCAGCTTTGTCATCTCTTCCATATAGACCGTGTGGACAAACGATGTCTCTGCATCCGTCTCCTCCTGCCAGAGAGCCGAAAGACGCCTCTCCCAGCCTTCTCCCAGACGGCCCGAAACACGTTCTTTCAGAGTGCTGCCCCACGGCAGATCCTGGTTACAGCCCAAAATATTGCCCTTCTGGTATAGCATACCGTTTCCCAGCTCCGGTTCATCCGAAAAAAATCCCACAATTGTGCTCCCGAAATCGTCGGCATAGCGGGCATAATGCGGCTCATAGACGGCATCGATCAGAAGACGACAGCTCTCCTTTTCCGTCATATTGATATAATCCCTGTGATAACCGCTGTTATGGCTCGCCGTCACCACCTCAAGCACCCACTTTCCCGCGCTCTTTTCAAACAGGACCTTCTCTCCGTCAAGACATTCCTTCAGATCGACTGCCGTCCCGTCTTCCTTCTTTGCGACAACGCTTAAGATCACATCCGTCGCGCTGTCAAAGACCCTGGCCGGCGGCTGGTTGAAAAACATGGCTTCCATTGCAGAGAGCCCTTCCTTTTTCTTAAGCCCGGGCGCGTCTAAAAGCCCCCGCTCCCTGAGATCAATCTCCTGTCTTCCCGCCGCTTTATCCAGTTTAAGTGTGTTACAAAAAATATTCTCCCTGCACAGCCCGGGGGCGGCGGAAGCCGCGGCGCCGTTTGCAAACCCGGTCGGAAAATGACTGTCGTCCAGAATCCACACCTTCATCCCACGTCTGCGCGCCTCATCTAAGATAACATCCATATCCTGCCACCACTTCGGCCCGCAGAAATCCGGATGCGGCCGGCTCTCCACGCAGACTGCCCCGCAGCCCGCTCCGCTGATGGCCGCCATCATCTCCCGCAGCGTCTCCCCGTCTTCCCCGTGCTGCCAGAAAAACGGCAGAATATGATTGTCCCATTCACCGTCAAGCAGCCTCTCGATTGTCTGATTCATATGATCTCCTTTCCCGCGGCAGTTTTTACCCTGCGCCGCTCTTTCCAGAACAAATTCTCCATTGTGTTACAAAATATCCCGTTGATACAGTCTTTATGGCTCTTCTCATACCACATACTTATTCAGAAATTCCGCGCTCACCTGAAGAGACTTCACCGGCGACTTTTCCACCCAGTTTTTGTGACTCTCCAGAATGACCGCATCCACCGGAACGGAAAGCGCCTGCGCCAAAAGCTCTGTAAGGTTCATATTGCCACAGCCCAGTTCCATGCTGTCGGACTTTAATATCGGCGTTATCGACGGGCCCGTCATGCGCGTCCCCCGGTCATTGATGTGATACAGCCGCATCCTTTTGCCCAGCATTTCCATAAGTGAAAGCGCCGATACGCCCGCCTCTGTCGGCCAGTATGAATCCAGCTCAAAATAAACAGATTCCGGATCCGTCTCCTCCACGATCAGCTCATAGGCTGTCTTTCCACGTGCAATCTTCCGAAATTCACAATTGTGGTTGTGGTACAGAAGATGGATCCCGCTCTTTTTCAGCACTTCCCCTGCGCGGTTTAAATCCTTCGCCAGGCCGCGCACCGCTTCCCTGTCCGAATAGTCAAACCGATACATTCCTGTGATCACAATTTTGTCCGTCCCAAACGCCTTTGCCTCTCCGATCACACGGTCGGGCTCCCGCTGAATGCTTCCCAGATCTTCGTGTATGCTGACAACCGATAGCCCTGCCTGTTTAACCAGCACCTTCCAGTCAGAACTTCCGCCCTTCCCTACCGGCATCCCTGCCATTTTTGTCATCGCGCGCACCAGAAATGATGTGGGGCGTATCATAAAACCGTTGAGTTCAATGCCCTGATATCCGGCATCTCTGATCGCCGCCAGCGTCTCTCTGGTCTGGTTTTCATTTTTCGTCACTGTCCCGAGCATAATCTGCTGCACTGCCCTGATTGCCATAATAAACCTCCATGCTAAAGCTGATTTTGCGGCCGTCCGTGTCCGAAATGTCAGATTTCGGTCTGCGATTCAGATATGTACCAGCTTTATTGTAATAAAAACACACCGATTCAAAAAGGTTCTGAATTGACCGGAAAACTGTCCTCATTTTCGATACCACAGAACACTTTTCATCCTTTTTTTCAGTTTACCTTAGATTTTTCTTTTGCGCGTTGTATTTTTCATTATTTCGTTCGAAAATTCAATCACATACTCTTTTCCAGATACAAACGAACTGCATTTCAGTTGTCACATCTGTATACCAGCTATATAATATACACAAAAAACAACATCCTGGCGCCCTTCCACATCACACCCACAAGGACTTCAATATGAAAAACCAGAACAGAACACGATATGATAAAACCGCACAATTGATGCAGCAGACCCTGGTACGCATGGTTCAGCGCAACGGCTACGATCACGTTACCATTTCAGCCCTGTGCAAATGCGCCGGTGTAAACCGATCCACATTTTATGCACACTACGAAAACCTCAGTGATCTTGTTGCGGAGACGATGGATCAGATCATTCAGGATTTCATAAAAAATACGCCTTCCCTGCACCGTTCGTCCGCAGACGAAGAACAGCGCCGTCTCCCCCCGGATTCCTGCCCGATACGCAGGGAAAGCCTGCTGCCGTATCTCGAATATGTATACCATCACCAGGCCCTTTACCTTATGTATATTCGCAACCAATCCGTTTTTAACAGTGGCCACAGGTACGAAAATCAGTTACATGAACAGCTTTTTATTCCCCTATTTCAGAGCCTGGGCATCCGAAACCCCGCAGTAATCCGCTATTTTACCGGGTATTACCTGGCCGGAATCACATCCATCCTGTCATCCTGGGTAAAACAAGGGTGTCCGGAATCCTGTGAAGATATCGCCGTTATCATAGAATCCTGTGTAAAACTACAGTTCCGGTAAACCGACATTTTTTCAAAACCTGTCGTTCCTTTTCCACAGATATTTTTATATACTGACTGCATCAGAAAACCATTTTTATTCCAGGAGGAGCATTACAGATATGAAACAATCAGAACATTACTGGGCGAGACAGGACGATTACCGCAAGGTGACAGAGCAGATGAAAAACAGCGATATGGGACGCAGTGATTTTGAAAATGCAATTGTCGAAAAGATCTACCGCTGGTGGAAAGACTGGAAACCTGACTACGAAGGCTGGCTTACATGTGCAGATACGCTGTACAGGGAAGACTGTATCATTGAAGCCATCGGTCCGAAACCACAGCTTTATTCCGACTACCGCAAGGCCATGAAATACCAGAGAGACGCGTTTCGCATGGATATGGGAAAAATCGAGCGATGCGTTGTCGAAAAAGACACTCTGACGATTTTCTACAAAATGTATATGACCCCACGCTCCGATATGGGCTCCCTGAAAAAAGGCGAAACCTATGTGATCAGGGTAACGGAATTTAACACATTCGAGCCGGGAGACGACGGCTGCGATCCGATGGTTAACCATCTGCTTCTCATCGCCACCGCACCGGGAAGTGAATGTGAAAAAAATCAGAGTCCGTAAACATCCAGACAAATATCTCCGACTTTTTTCAAAGGCCACAATTCCAAGTATTTCCAATTACATGGAAACAGGTTTCCGTCTGGCGGTACAGCCCGGATTACAAGGGCGGTACCGTCAGATACCCTGCTCGATACGATCTGTTTCAGTACCCACGCAATAAAAGCCATCAATCACGGGAAAACGAACACATTAACGAATTTTCAGACTCGCCGATCCCAGACATGTGCTATAATACGGAGCACCAGGTAAATCTGTCGTGCAGTATAACACGGACATTCTGATTGCAAAAGAAAGCGAGGAAAGAGCATGCAAAAATTTAATTCTGATTTCTATATCGGCGCTGCCACCGCCGCACACCAGGTGGAAGGAAATAACACCCACAGCGACCTCTGGGCAATGGAACAGATGAAGACGACCAGCTTTACGGAACCATCCCTGGACGCAGTCGATCACTATAACCTATATGAGGAAGATATCGCCCTGATGGAAAAAGCCGGCCTGAACGCTTACCGCTTCTCAATCGAGTGGGCAAGAATCGAACCGGAAGAAAACTGCTTTGACGAGGCTGCGCTTGCACACTACCAGAACGTCATCGCCTGCTGCAAAAAACACGGACTGGAACCGTTCGTGACCCTCCACCACTTTTCTTCCCCGAAATGGCTGATCGGCAAGGGAGGCTGGGAAGCAGAGACGACACCGGATGATTTTGAAAAATACGTGCGTTATGTCATGCGGGCCATCGGTAAAGACGTAAAATATGTCTGCACGATCAACGAGGCAAATATGGGCCTTCAGATTGCCGCCATCATGGAGCGCTACAAAAGACAGATGATGGCACAGATGGCAAAGGCACAGATGACCGCGCCGCAGCCAGAAAACGCCGCAGAGACGGACGGCAACGTACAGGTGGGCATCAATCTGGAAAAAATGATGGCGGATCAGAAACTGGCCGCGCAGGAGAATCTGGAAGTGTTCGGCGTCGAAAAAGCAGAAAACTTTACGTCCATGCGGACCGCCCAGGGCGATCTCCTTATTATGCGCGCCCATCAGAAGGCAAAAACCGTGATCAGGGAGCTTTTCCCAAAAATCAAAGTCGGCCTGACCTTAAGTCTGCACGACATCCAGGCACAGCCCGGCGGAGAAGCACGGGCACAGAAAGAATGGGACGATGAATTTATACACTACCTTCCATATATAAAGGAGGATGATTTCCTCGGCGTGCAGAACTACACGCGCTCCCTCATCGGCCCCGACGGACAGCTTCCGGCCCCCGACGACGCTGAACTCACCCAGATGAACTATGAATTTTACCCCGAGGCCCTCGAAAATGTCATCCGCAGAGTCGCCGGCAGCTTTCCCGGTGAACTGATCGTCACGGAAAACGGCATCGCCACCGCCGACGATGCCCGCAGAATCGCATTTATCCGCCGCGCCCTTACCGGGGTGGAAAACTGCCTTAAAGACGGTATTGCACTCAGAGGTTACTTCCACTGGAGTCTTTTGGACAATTTCGAATGGCAGAAAGGCTACAGCATGACATTCGGGCTGATCGCGGTCGACCGCACGACACAGACACGCCTTCCCAAAGAAAGCCTTTCTTTCCTCGGAAGTTTTTCTTCCAGATAACGCTCAGGCTATCGCAAGGAGACACGCATGAAACTTAAAGAAAACACAAACCTCGCCGATTTCATCTGCAAGGTAAAGGAATGCCGCTCCGCCGTCACCTTCCACTCCGCAGAGGGGGATATACTGGCGCTTCAGTCCGCACTGTGCCAGTATATCTTTGCATCACTGCAGACACATCCAGAGCTTTTAAAAGACAGCCTTATTGTCTGTGAAAACGAAGCAGACTATGCCGTTTTAAAAGACTATATCAAAGCTTAAGCAAGGATCATTCTGTTTATGAATAAAACCAAAAGTTACAATCAGAAATCCGCATGCCACCGCGACGCCCGCGTGCGTTGCACGCGCATGATCATCCGGGATGCCTTTCTGGAACTGTTAAAAGAAAAACCGCTCTCCAGAATTACTGTAAAAGAAATCTGTGCGCTCGCAGAACTCAACCGCACCACGTTCTACAAGCACTACAAAGATCCCGCCGACCTGCTGAATACGCTCGAAAACGAGGCAATCGACCAGCTTCTGACCCTGATCGAAGAATGTGCCGGACAGAATCCAGAGCAGATTCTTGTGCCGGTCTTTCACACACTCAGACAACATTACGATCTGTTTGAGTGTTTTGTATCCGCAGACAAAGACAAAAGCTTTCCCCGACGCCTCGCCGTCCGCTGTTTCGAAAAAATATGCGCGACCGCCCGGCAGGAGAGCGACGCCGACAGCCATACCCCCGCGGAGCCGCTGCGTTTCAGCTACATGGCCGGCGGCGTCAGCGGCGTTATTGAATACTGGCTGCAAAGCGGGATGAAGGAATCTCCGGAAATCATTGCCAGAACGATTCAGGCGTTCCATTCTTCCCTGGCATGATTTATCACCGTCGATCCGGATAAAACCGGCATGGAGGATTATTATGACAACCGATGAGAAAGTATCCTTTTTCCTGGAACTTATCAACTGCAGTTATCCACTGTATCACTGGTATTTCGACGCATCGCTTCAGTTCCGGTCTACTGACTGGCAGAAAGAACTCTTTTCCGGCGATTTTTTCTCCTACATCGGATTTCGCGAACAGATCTTAAAACACATCGCCGAAGGAAACCGCGTCCCTGTCATCCTGGAAGCCGAGTCCAATCTTCTCTGGATCGCCGGCTTTTCTTTCAATGGGGCAGAACTCTTAAGCTGCCATCTGATCGGCCCGACCCTGACCGGCCGCGACACTCCCATGCTGATTAAAAAGAAGCTGGATTCTTTTGAACTGACCGCAAAACTCCGCTCAAGTGTGTTTAAAGTACTCGACCAGATTCCCGTCGTTCCGACCAACATTTTAAGACAGTACGCAATCATGCTTCACCACTGTCTGAACCAGGAGAAATGCTCGCTCTACGACGTCCCCTTCCTGAATACGGTTCCGCCTGAAAAGACACAGACAGCGCGCACGCAATCCCCCGATCACGGCGGCATCTGGATCAGGGAACAGCATCTCCTGAACATGTTTGCGAACGGAGACCCACGGTACCGGGAGGCCCTCAGACAGTGTTATTCTCTGAGTGACGGCGTGAAGGCAGACACCGGAAACGCTTTGCGGGACCGGAAAAATACCTGCATCGTACTTCTCACCCTCTGTTCCCGCTCCTGCATTAACGGCGGTCTCCCCCCTGCGATCGCCTACGACCTCAACGACTATTACGTCCTAAAGATTGAAGAATGCGGCTCTTTAACCGCCCTCGCAGACCTGTGTGACAAAATGCTGGAAGACTACGTAAACCGGGTACAGGAAATACGAAACCACTCTTCTGTTTCCAGTCTGATCCAGAACGCATGCGATTATATCCGCACGCACATCACAGAGCAGCTGACCATCGCCGATCTGGCAAAACGCACCGGCTACTCGGAATACTATTTCTCCCACAAATTCAAAAAGGAAACAGGCTGCAGCGTCAATGATTTTATCCTGAAAGAAAAAATTGAGCAGGCAAAACTGATGCTGGCCGGGACAAGCGACACCATTCAGTCGATCAGCGACAGCCTCTCTTTCGGAAACCGCAGTTACTTTTATACCTGTTTCCAGAAACAGACCGGCCTCTCCCCGAGTGAATACCGCAGACAGAACGGAAAGGTATGATCTTTTGTTCTGTCTGCAGCACTGTCGGCAAACGATACACGATTCCTTAATCTGTCTCTTATTGTTACATTATTCATCTATATGTTCCCAATCTGCACAGACAGACACATAACTGTCAGATTTCCAAACATTCTCCCGAATTTTCAGACACCCTTCTTCATTTTTCCCGATATAATTCTTTCAGAAACACACGGCAGAGCCGTAACAAAAGATACTATGGAGGGTTTTGTTATGTCAAATGAAAAAAAACCAGGTCAAAGCGAAATCGACGGTGTAACGTACCGCCGCGCCAGAATGTGGCAGATCATCCTCGTCTCAATGAACGCCTTTATCGGCATGAGCTTTTACAGCCTGATGGGCCTGGCCAGCTACAGCGCCAGCATCGGATTCGGCATCGCAACTGTGGCCGTGGGCGGGATCCTGACGTTCACCCGCATCTTCGACGCGATCACGGATCCCATGCTCGCATTCATCTACGACAAGGTCAACACACGATTCGGAAAGGTCCGTATTCTGATGGTCAGCGGCTGGCTGATTATGGTGCTCGCCGTCCTCTTCATGTACAACTGGGCGGCCGGCAAAGGCCACGGCATCGTCATGTTTATCATTTTGTACATGATCTACATCATCGGCTATACCCTTTTTAACATGACGGGACAGACGCTGTACGCCCTGATGACCAACGACCCGAAGCAGCGCCCCATGATCGGCGTCTACAGCACCATCTTCAACTATATCGTTCCGATCGCCTTAAGCCTGATCTTCTACACGAAGCTGATGCCGAAATACGGCGGATTCAGCCTCGAATTTCTGGCAGCGGCCTGCCAGACTGCCGTCGCGCTCTCCGCAGCCGGCATTATCGCAGCCTGCATCGGCATCTCGGAATTTGACAAACCGGAAAACTTTATGGGCACGACCACAAAAAAAGAAAAGCTTAAGCTTTCCGATATGATTGAGGTTCTGAAAAACAACCGTCCCCTGCAGTGCTATATCGCCTCCGGCGCTTCGGACAAAATCGCGCAGCAGGTAGCCAGCCAGTCGATTATCTCCACAATGCTGGGAGGCATTATTATCGGCGACATGTCGATCTCGACGATGCTTAGCACGGTCAGCATTATCCCCTCGATCCTGTTCGCTTTTATCGGGGCAGGCTACGCGCGGAAACACGGCAACAAAAAGACGATCGTCACCTGGACGTACATGTGCATCTACGTCACCGTCGCAACCATCGCCTTTTTCTGTTTCCTGCACATGGGCGGCAGCACACGCAATATCTCCGTTTCCATGCCACTGATGATTCTCTATGTCGTTCTTACCCTGCTGGCGAACGCCACAAAAATGTGTGTCACAACCGGAAACAACGCCTTTATGGCCGATGTCATCGACTATGAGCTTGACCGCGGCGGCAGATATATCCCGGCCGTCGTATCTGGCGTCTACAGCCTGATCGACAAGCTTGTCTCCTCCGTGAGCGCACTGATCGCCACGGGCGCGGTCGCACTGATCGGATACCGCGAAACCATGCCGCAGCCGACCGACACGCTGACGCCGGGTATTTTCTGGATGACGATGGCGCTGATGTACGGCCTTCCCCTGACCGGCTGGGTTGTCACGCTGATTGCCATGCGTTACTGTTCACTGGGCAAAGAGGAAATGGTGGAGGTTCAGAAACGGATTGCGGAAAAGAAAGCCGCGGCCAGACAAAGCATATCATAAGGCAGACACGAAAGGAGACACGCCATGCGCAATATTACACCCTTAAAAGATAACTGGATTTTTATCAAAAACGCTGCAGACGCTGCGGCGGCAGTCGCCGCAGCGTCTGCAGCCGAAAATACCATCTCCCTCCCGCACACCTGGAACGCTGTGGACGGGCAGGACGGCGGCAACGATTACCACAGAGGCACATGCTACTATGTAAGACATCTTACAGAGCCGGATACCGGCAATTTACGGCAGACTTACCTGGAATTTTCAGGCGCTGCCATGACGGCCGACGTCTATTTAAACGGCAAAAAACTGGCGCACCACGAGGGCGGTTACTCCACCTTCCGCGTCAACGTCACAAAACATCTCACAAATGACAGTACGCTCGTCGTCGCCGTCAGCAACGAAGACAACACCACCATATACCCCCAGAAGGCGGACTTCACTTTCTACGGCGGCCTCTACCGCATGGTAAATCTGATCACCGTGCCCGAAACGCACTTTGCACTGGACTACTGCGGCACTCCGGGTATCAGGGTAACGCCCGTCGTTAACCTTCACGATCACAGCGCCAGCGTCACCGCCGAGGCATGGACCACGGGCCTGTGTGAACGCGTATCTTTCACCGTAAACGGGGAGACAAAGACCGTCGCATGTGCCGACGGCCATGCCACAGCCGTATTTTCCATCGAAAACGTCCACCTCTGGGACGGGGTGAACGACCCGTTTCTCTACACCGCGGAAGCCTTCCTCGAGAGCGGGGACGCCGTAAAAACACGCTTTGGCTGCCGCCGCTATGAAATTGACCCGCAGAAAGGATTTCTCTTAAACGGGCGCTCCTTCCCCCTGCGCGGCGTCTCCCGCCACCAGGATTTTAAAGGCGTCGGAAACGCGCTGACCCTTAATCATCACAAAAAGGACATGGAAATCATCCGGGAAATCGGAGCGAACACCCTGCGCCTCGCCCATTACCAGCACGCACAGGAATTTTATGATCTCTGTGATGAAAACGGACTGATCGTCTGGGCCGAAATTCCCTACATCACCATGCACATGAAAGACGGCCGCGCAAACACCCTCTCTCAGATGGAAGAACTGATCGTACAAAATTATAATCACCCCTCCATCGCTGTGTGGGGGCTCTCCAACGAAATCACGGCAGCCAGTGTGGTGAACGAAGATCTGCTGGAAAACCACCGTCTGTTAAACGACCTGTGTCACAGACTGGATGCCACCCGGCCGACCACGATGGCAAACGTCTTTATGCTGGAAACCGACAGCCCCATTCTGGAAATCCCGGACGTCAACAGCTACAACCTCTATTTCGGCTGGTATCTGGGCGGGCTGGAACAGAACGATGAATTTTTTGACGCATACCACGCAAAATACCCTGAGCGCTGTATCGGTTTTTCAGAATACGGCGCGGACGCAAACCCGCAGTATCAGTCAGATATGCCGCAGATGGGCGACTACACCGAAAGCTACCAGGCCGTCTACCACGAGCACCTGCTCAGCATGATTGAGGCGCGGCCCTGGATATGGGCGACCCATGTGTGGAACCTGTTTGATTTTGCCGCAGACGGCAGGGATGAGGGCGGAAAACACGGAGAAAACCAGAAAGGCCTTGTCACCATCGACCGGAAACTAAAAAAAGACGCCTTTTACCTGTACAAGGCGGCGTGGAATAAAAAAGAGCCTTTCGTCCACCTGTGCGGCAGCCGCTACGTCGATCGCACAGAAGAACGCACGGAAATCAAGGTCTACTCGAACCAGTCTGAAGTGACCCTTTTTGTGGACGGAAAAAAATATGACACGCAAAACGGCAGAACCGTCTTCTCCTTCCGTGTCCCGATCCGGGGGGAACACGTCATCGAGGCAAAAGCCGGGGACTGCACTGACCACATCACCATCCGGAAAGTAACCGAAAAAAATCCGGATTACCTCTATACGAAAACTTCTCCCATCGTCAACTGGTTTGACGCCGGAGAATATGACGAAACCTGCTACTGTGTCTCCGACACTCTGGCCACCATCCGCGAAAATCCAGAAGCCGGTGCCATCGTCGATCGCATGATGGCCCAGGGCGCGGCTTCCCGCGGCGATGTGGCCGACGCAGTAAAGGACAATCCCGCCCTGCAGCGCATGATGGGGCGCATGACCCTGATCAGCCTCCTCACCCAGGGCGGTGTCGACGAAGAAAGCATCCGTCAGATCAACCGCATTTTACAGGGCATCCGGAAAACGCATTAGATATTTTTGCGGATTCTGAGAATATTCTGTCCGTCTTTATACTCATAAGAGAGCTCATCCATGCTCTTTTTGACCATATAGATACCCAGGCCGCCGATGTCGCGCTCCTCTGCGGAGAGCGACGTGTCCGGGTCCGTTTTGGCCAGCGGGTCGTACTGCACCCCGTTGTCGATAAATGTGATGACGGCCGCGAGCGGATCTTTTGTCACCTCCACACGCACCGTCGCAGGCCCGACTCCCGGGTGATAGGCGTAATGTGCAATATTGCCGAACAGCTCGTCGATGGCGATCGCAATCTGCATCTGCGCCTTCACCGGACAGCCGTATTCTTCCAGCTGCCCTTCTATAAAACATGTGACTGTTTCAATATTTTCCACCGTCGCGTCAATTGTCAGTTCTTTCACCGGATCTCCTCCTTCATCTGTTTTTTATACTCAAGACAAAGCATGGTAATATCGTCAAACTGCTCCGCGCCCCCCACAAACAGATCAATATCCTCCTTTACCGCAGAAAGCAGCTCCGACGGCGGAAGCGCCGCATTTTTTCGGAGGACCGCCCCGAGCCGCTCCATGCCGTACAGCTCATTTTTCTTGTTTGTCGCCTCCGTCACGCCGTCCGTATACTGGAAAAATTTATCGCCCGCCTCAAGCTGCATGGCACCGCACCGGTATCGGATTCCCTCCATGCCTGCGAGGACAAATCCGGCCTTTATCCTGTGCGGCAGAAAGGTGTCTCCCCTTTTACAGACAAACGGGATTTCATGACCGGCATTGACAAACCGGAATTCACCCGTCACAAGGTCAAGCACGCCCTCAAATGCCGTGATAAACATCCCTTCGCTGTTGGACTCGCACAAAAGATTGTTTACCTCGGTAAATACTTCGCCCAGATCCCGGCCCGGCTGCGTATGATCTTTGATCAGGGTCTTTCCGATCACCATAAAAAGAGCTGCCGGAACGCCTTTGCCCGAAACGTCCGCCGCCACGACGGCCAGATGGCGCTCGTCGACCATAAAAAAGTCGTAAAAGTCGCCCCCGACCTCCTTTGCCGGCTCCATCGCTGCAAACACGTCAAACTCCTCCCGCTCCGGAAACGCCGGAAAAATACAGGGCAGCATTGATTTCTGGATATTGGTGGCCACATTTAACTCCGCCGTCGTTCTGATCGTCTTTGCACTCTGGTTGATCGAATAAAAAATCATCCAGAATTCGATGACAAAAATCACGCAGACCGTGATATAGAGCAGAAAAAACCAGTGGCTGTCCGGATATATTCCCACTCCGTTCGAGACAAGGTTGATCACATAAAAGCCGATCACCGAGATAAAGAGTGCCGGGAGAAATACCACCATCTTTCCGCCGACCGCCTCGATCGTCCGATGAAGCGTCTTCCTCAGGAAACGCACATACAGGACGGAAAAGACAGCGTATACCACAATCTTGATCGCGATAAAAAAGATCAGATTTGGTATGTCGTACGGACTTTCCCTGATAAAACCGAGTATGGGGCCTAAGAGCGTGTCTGCCGTTCCACAGAACATAAAAGTACACACATTGGCGATCAGACACGCCATCAGCGCAATCGAAAGCTTTGTCGACCAGCTGTCCTTATATAAAAACTGAGACACGATACAGACAAGGCCGGAAAGCCCTAAAATCCCCACCGCGTCGTTGTACAGATTGACAGAATAACTGACAAACGCCAGAATATAGCCGGCAACGGCCCCGATCGTCCAGAACAGCGCCCGGACAGATCCTTTATATCTGGGTGTCAGTGTGATTCCCGTCAGCAATCCCGCAAACACAGACGCCATAAAAACAGCAAAACTCCAAAGCGCAACCGACGCCATATCAAATCCCTCCACTTAAAATAAGTCCATTCCGTTCAGCGCGGACAGATACCTGTCTATGTATTCTTCTGTGATGACGCTCCAGTCTTCCCCCATCTGCCGTATGTAGCCGTCCGTGATCTCCTGTGAGACCGGAATCTCACGGCAGTCCCCGGCAGATTCACTGGTCACAAGCCCCTGCAGCTGTTCCCTGCCTTCCTCTGTCTGTCTCTTTTCTCCGAGCAGCTTCTGAAACGCATCGTCCGGCAATACTTCCATCGGATAACCAAGTTTTCGCAGGCCAAAGATCAGGCGTTCCAGCTTTAACTCCGTCGGCGGGTACACGTGAAAGACCGCCGTCTCCTCTCCCGTCGCCGCCAGCGTGACAATGCGGTGCGCCGTCTCGTCCACCGGTGAAAAATTCACGCTGCCCTCATAAAAAGACTGCGGGACGGCGCCAAGCCTGGCATAGGCCGAAAAACGCCGCGTAAATGCGTTTGAGTGCAGGTTCATCTGAAATTCGCCGTCGCGGATGCGTCCCTGCAGATTTCCGACACGCATCACTTTTATCCGAAGCCCCTCGTCCACGGCTGCCCGCAGCATCTCATACTCCGCCCGGTACTTGGAATAAATATATTTGTTGCCGATCTTTTGTCCGATATAAAAATCCTTTTCAGAAAAACAGTTTTTCTCTGCTCCTGCCTCCGCCACTCCTGCGACGCTGATCGTGGAAATCTGGCAGAGCAGCGCATTTTCTTTTTTCGCAAGAGCGATCAGATTCCGCACGCCTGCCGTGTTGATCTGCTCCAGATGATCTCCGTAGGAAAAATGCGACACATCCGCCGCACAGTTGATGATTGTATCGACCGGAAACGGGCATCCCTGTGTAAAGACGTCCGGTTCTGTGATATCACCCTCCACCACCGTCCACGTCTGCCCGTAACAGTCCGAAAAATCTTCTTCCGCATAGTAAAACAGGGAAGATTTCACCCGTCTTTCCGCCGTCCGGTTTTTCTTCGTTCTGGAAAGACAGATGATTTTTCCGCACAGTCCGGGACGCCCCAGAAGATCGATCAGGATATGAATCCCCAGATATCCCGTAACGCCGGTCAGAAGCACATTTCCCAGACAGGCATTACCTGCCTCTCTGGCTGTATGCGCGTCGATCCAGGCGTCAAATCCGCTGTAATCCAGCGATTTCAGGTCAAAGCCTTCACCGCTGCCGCTCCCCTTCCCTATTTTTTCCAACAGGAGAGACGGCGTTGGATACCGGAACAGATCTCCAAATTCAAGCTCGTTCTCCCGCAGCCCCAGCCGCTCCCCGATCAGAAGCACTGCCGACGCCGCTGCCAGAGAATCGCCTCCAAGCTCAAAAAAATTATCGTCCAGCCCGGCCTGCCGCACCGACAGAACCTCCTGAAAGACGTCGCAGACCAGCACCTCCCGCTCCGATTCCGGCCTGCGGTAAGCCCTGACATACGTAACGCTTTCCGCCTCAAGCGCCTTTATATCCATCTTCCCGTTCGGCGTCTGAGGCATCTGCGAAAGCTCCTTAAGGATGTCCGGGACCATATAAGATGTCAGCCTCGCCTTCATATGCTCCCGGAGCGCTGCGGCGTCAATCTCCGCCCCTTTGGCTGCCGTGTAAAAACCGGCCAGATGATCCGTCTTCTCGATCTTCCTTATCAGGCAGCAGCACGACGCAATGCCCGGATAGGCGCCCATAACCGTCTCGATCTCTGAAAGCTCGATGCGCAGCCCCCGCAGTTTTACCTGCCGGTCGTTGCGCCCGCCGTAAAGCAGCCTGCCGTCCTCCAGAAAACGGCCCAGATCGCCGGTCCGGTAGAGCCTCCTGCCGTTCCAGAAGATAAACTTTTCCTCTGTCTCTTTTGGTCTGTTCCGGTAGCCGATTCCGACACCGTTTCCATACACGCAGATCTCCCCGGCCGCACCGCACGGAACCGGCCTCATCCCACGGTTAAGCAGCACAACGCCCGTATTGGCGATCGGTCTGCCGATCGAAACCGTATCCCCGGCCCCGGTGATCGTCGCGCCGATCGTCGTCTCCGTCGGGCCGTAGCCGTTGTAGACACGGATGTGATACGTATCTGCCAGCCTTTTTGCCAGCCCCTCCGGCAGGACCTCCCCGGCCGCAAGGATCGCCTTCACACCGGAAAGCGCACCGGAAAACGCCGCGTTCTCCAGATACGCCGCGATACGCGACGGCGTACAGTGCAGAATATCCGCCCCGTGCCTCACGATATGCGCCGCCAGCTCCCCCGCGTCGAGCATGGCCTTCTCACTGCCGAGTTCCACAAACAGTCCGTTCATCAGAGGCACAAAAATCTCAAACAGCGAAATATCAAAACAGATGGAACCGATCGCCACGATCCCACGGCCGTTCTTTGTGATGTCACGGTTGAATGGATTATTGTCCGGGTGCACAATATTGGCAATTCCCCTGTGTGTAAGCATCACACCTTTGGGCCGCCCTGTCGTTCCCGACGTATAGATCAGATACGCCAGATCTTCCTGCCGTATTTCAGGGAACAGCTCCTCCTTTGCCTCCTCCTTCAGCAGCGCATCGATACCGATAAAATCATACTCCGCGGCAATTCTGACATCTGCGGACGAAATCAGAAGCGCAGCCTGACTGTTTTCCAGAATATAAGAAATCCGGTCTGCCGGATAGGCCGGATCCACAGGTACAAACGCTGCTCCCGCTTTCGAGATACCAAGGACGGCCGCGATCAGACGGAAATCCCGCTTCAGCAGAAACGCGACACAGTCCCCTCTTCTTATGCCCCGCCGGATCAGCCCGCAGGCAATCCGCCCGCTCACCTCATAAAGCTCCCGGAAAGTCAGGGACGCCTCCCCCGCATACAGTGCAGGCCTGTCCCCATAGAGTGAGGCCGCGCGCGAAAAAAGCGACGGGATCGTAAGCCCCCCGTCAACCGGAAACGATTTTCCCTCAACCGACGTGACTTTGTCATATTCCGCTTTCCCCAGTATGCGCATATCGCGAAGAACTGCGTGCCCTGCCCCGCCTTCACACCTCAGCCCGCCGGATACAATCGAAAGGATCGCGTCACAGAAAAACGCTGCCGTCTCCTCCGTATAGACACCCTCCCGGTAATCCGCCACAAGGTCCAGCCCGCCGCTTTCATTCCAGAACAGATTACATGTCAGATGATTTTGCATCTCGCCGGCAACGCTGAATCGAACGCTGTAGTTTACTTTTGTCCGGAACACAAAGCGATAAAAATTAAACACATAGTCCGAGACAGAATCCATAGCCGGACTTTCCTCGCGCAGAACCGACAGAATGCGGTCAAATCCACACCCCTTATGCGCCGACGCCTCCCGCGCGGCATCCTTTACCTTCCTGCACAGCGCAGCAAACGTATCCGTCCGCTCCACCGTGACCCTGACCGGGACGAGAAGTGTAAAACACCCCAGTGTATCCATCTCCTCCGGCGTCCGGTTTAACCGTGGCATCAGAAACACCGCATCTCTTTTGTCTGTCGCCTCCGCCAGATAAAACGCAAAAGCAGCGGCAAAAACCGAAGGCACAGAAACGCCCTCCCGCTCCGCGAAAAGCGCCGTCTGCCGCATCAGATCTTCCGCCACGCTGACATGATAACTTCCATATCCTCCCCCTGCCGTACTTCGCCCAAAAACCGAAGGCTCATAATCCGCGCCCGAAAAATACTGCCGCCAGAACACATCTTCACCGGCCGCATCCCTGGCCGCAACACCTTCCCGCGCAAAAACGGACGGCCTTATCTTCTTCCCGGCAAACACATCCAGGACCCTCTGCACAAACAGGCTCATGCCGTATCCGTCGATGATAATATGGTGAAAACGCACGTACAGAAAGACACCGCCGCCGGAGACCGGAAGCACCTGTGCCTGCCAGAGCCTTTGTTCCGGGTCAAATGCAGTCCGGTCAGACGCCTCCATCCGTTCTTCCGCCAGCTCTGCCGTCCCCTCCTTTTCGATGCTGCACTCACAGCTTCTCTTTCCGCCTAAGACAAGCGTCCACTCCCGTCCGCTTCTGCAAAGGGAGGCGGCAAAAATATCCGCGCAGGAAAGCACAGTATCCGCCGCCTCCTTTACCGCCGCCGGTGTGTGCTCCGGCAGATAAAGTTTCAGAGAAATCGTATTTTTCGCGCTGTTCGGGCAGACCTGCTGAGCCATTGCAATTTCTGTCTGGGATAAATTGAGTCTGCTCATTTTCTCCTCCCGCGCCTCTACTTTTCAACCGTCAGAATATCCGCAAAACCAGTCACCTCAAAAATCTCCATAATCGTATCGTTGACATGCGTCACACGCATCTGCCCCTGCTTGTTCATTGTCTTCTGTGCGCCTAAGAGCACGCGCAGCCCCGCCGATGAGAGATAATCCAGCGCCTGCATGTCGATTGTCAGGTCTGTGACGCCTCCGATCGAATTTTTTAATGCCGCCTCCAGCTCCGGAGCCGTATTCGTGTCAAGTCTTCCCTCCAGTGCCAGGCATAAGCTTCCCTGATTTTCTGTTTTCGTGATTTTCATGTTTTTCCCTCTTTTCTGCGCAGCTTTTATACATCGCCCCGGCAGGGCCGTCTGCGGTTGCCGCGCGTCCGCAGATATTTGTATGTTTACAGACAGATCTTAAGACGGTTAACGCCGTCTTCATAGCTGTGTCCGATCTGTGTCGTCATTCCCTGTATCATCCGGACGGACAGATCTTCCCCGTCGCTGAACGGCTGAAACGGGGGGCCGCCGTAAGAAAAATACATCTGCGCCAGGTTCTCCCGCTCACTGTACTCTACATCCAGCGCAATCTCCCCTCCTGCAAAAGGCAGAAGTTTTCCGATCACAACTTCCTCCGAGACAAGCTGCAGTGCGTAAATCTGCCGCTGGGAAAGCTGCTGCTTTCTGCCAAATTCCTCAAGGCGCGTCATAAACGCCGGAAAGTCAAAATCGCGAGAGATCCCCTCCACATGCAGGATCTTGAGCTGACGGACAAACACCCGCGTCCGCTCCCTTAAAGGGTGTTCAAAAATCTGCTCCGGCGTGCCGTCCTCATAGATCTCACCCTGGTCCATATAAAAAATCCTCGTGGACACATCGCGGGCAAACTTCATCTCATGCGTGACGATCATCATCGTCATCCCCTGGCCGGCAAGTCCCCGGATGACGGAGAGCACCTCCCCGACCATAGTCGGATCCAGCGCCGAGGTCGGCTCGTCAAAAAGAATGATCTCCGGCGACATCGCCACTGTCCGCGCGATCGCCGCCCGCTGCTTCTGCCCGCCGGAGAGCTCATCCGGGTAGGACAGCGCCTTATCCGACAGTCCGATGGTGCGCAGCAGCTCCATTCCTTTGTCATACGCCTCCTGCGGACTTCTGCCGAGAAGGTCAATCTGCCCCATCATAATGTTTTCAATGATCGTCTTGTGTGCAAACAGGTTGAACGACTGAAATACCATCCCCATTTTCCGCCGGATCTGACTGATGTTGGTGTTCCTGTCTGTCGTGACGACGCCGTCCACAATGATCTCTCCCCTTGTGGGAACTTCGAGAAGATTGATGCAACGCAGCAGCGTCGACTTTCCGGTGCCGGACGGGCCGATCACCGATATCACGTCGCCCTTATGGATATCCACGCTGACGTCCTTAAGCGGCGTCACATTGGGATATTCCTTGCGCAGATTCCGAATCGTTATCAGTGCTCTCTTCTCCATCACATCACAACCCCCTTTACCGTCCGTTTTCTCCGCTTCGGATCTGTTTTCTGCTCCGCCAGGGAGAGCACCGCCGTCATCGCATTGGCGACGACAAAATAAATCACGGCAGTGACGATCAGTGGGAAAAATGCCTCCATCGTCCGCGAACGGATGATATCCGATACTTTCGTCAGATCCTGTACGGCAATATAGCCGACCACCGATGTCATCTTAACCATAGAGATAAATTCCCCTTTCAGAACCGGAAGAAAGTTTCTGGCCGCCTGCGGGAATACGATCTTAAAAAAGGTCTGCACCTTCGTATAGCCCATGGCAAGCGCCGCCTCGCTCTGTCCCTTATCCACCGTCGCGATGCCCGACCGCATCATCTCGGAGCTGTAAGCCCCGAAATTGACGGAAAAACCGATGATCGCCACCGCGATTCCGGGAACGGAAACCGAACCGAAGATCACATAATAAAGGATCATCAGAAAGACGACGATCGGCGTCCCCTGAATCAGCCGGACAAAACCTGCGCAAAGCCACGACAGCACTTTCCGGTTCGTCCGCCGCAGCAGGCAAAGCGCAAAACCAAGAACCAGGCCGAAAATCCCCGAAAACACGGAGATAAATACCGTGACGCCAAGTCCCTGCAGAATCAGCTTCCATCTGCCCTCCACAAGAAATGTGCTCTGAAAGCTCTCCTTAAGGCCGTCGGCAAAACTGCTCGCGGCCTCCCCTCCCGTCTCTTCGCGAACGACCAGCATCAGAGCCGCCTCGTAATGCGTATCCGAGAAATCAACCCGCTTCATCCGTTCTTTGGTGATCGACATACACCCGCTCGCCACGTCCGCCTTTCCGCTCTCAAGAGCAGCGATCAGCGAGTTAAACTCACAGGACGTCATCTCCACCTTCATGTCCAGCTCCCGCGCAATCAGAAGCACCAGGTCGGGCTCAAGCCCCAGGGGTTCTCCGCCGCCTCCCACATAACCCATCGGTTCGTGCAGGTCATCGTAATAATAACGTATGGTTCCGTTTGTCCCCGCCTGATCCTGGGCGGTCAGCACCTTTATGGAATCGTCCGCCCCGAGCCATTTTTCCTTCAACGCCGCAAGCGTCCCGTCCTCCTTAAACCGTGCGATAACCGTGTTAAACTGATCCCTTAAACGGCTGTTTTTTGGAAAGGCGTACCCATACTCGTCCGGCACCACCGGCTCGTCAAAAACCTTGATTCCTTCGTTTTTTGCCACCGCGAGCCGTGCTACCGGCTCGTCAAACGTAGCCGCATCGATGCGTCCCGTCTTCAGGGCCGCGATGACATCGGCCAGCGACTGAAAATAAGAAAAATCATCTGCATCGTCAACAGCCCCCTGTACGAGTCTGTCAGCCATCCCGCCGCTGATCGTGCCGAAACGTGCGCCTTCAAAATCGGACAATGTGCGGTACTCCCGCGCCGGTTCTCTCTCCCCTTCATCCGCAGCGACCATCACGGCCGTAACAGAAGGGTAAATGCAGTCCGAAAAGGAGATGCGCGCGCGCCGCTCCTCGGTCACATTGAGATTGGCCATAATACAATCGATCTCGCCCGTCTCCGCCGCCGCGATCAGCCCGCCGTAATCATATGTCCTGATCTCTGCCCTGGCGTTCATCCACGCGGCAAAGCGGTAAATCATCTCAACGTCATACCCCGTCAGCGTCGTCCCCTCATAGTAACTGAACGGTTCCAGCAGGCCCGTCGTCCCCACCTTGATCGTAAGCTTAGGATTTTCAGCCTCCGGCAGCTCCGGCATCGTACCTGCCGCCGTCGACACCCAGCGTTCATACATATCGTCCAGCGTCCCGTCCGCTTTCAAGTCCGCGAGAAACTGGTTTATTTTTTCCGTCAGCCCGTCGATGTCAGACTTCGGTGAGATTCCCACGGCGACGTCGACGCTTTCCCCGAGGTTCTCTTCGAGAATCCGTACGCCCGTCAGCCCGTTTGCAATCGCAAATTCCATCATCACGCGGTCATAGACGAACGCGTCCAGTTTGCCCTGCGAGACGGCCAGACAGGCCGTCACACTGTCGCCGAAAGACTTTAATTCCGCCTCGCTCAGGCACTCCTCTGCCACATACATCCCAGCCGCGCCCTCCGGCACGCCGACTGTATATTTTGCATCATTTAACTGCTCTGCGGAGGTGATTTTCTCTCTCTCCTGTTTTCCGCAGCCGCCAAGGCACACCGTCCACAAAAAGAAAAACACAAACACCGCAGCTGCTTTTTTCCTTGTTCTCATCCCTCAATCTCCAATATCCCTACATTTCGTCCATTATAACAGGTTGCCGCCTTCCTTTCAGGCTTCTGCCATACTTCGCACTTTTTTCGTGATGCTTCGCACTGATATCTGCATGCACGGCGGCCGGCTGACCCGGCGCGCGGCAGAAAACACACGGTGATACCGGAACCAATGGCACGGACGCATTCCGCGCTCCCGGTAACTGCTCATCAGGCATCCGCATTCCGCTGCGGAATATTCATCACCAGCCTGAAAACAAACACACCATTATCGTTTCTGAAATCATAGTCCCCGTCAAACTTCTGTGCCGTTCTGATAATGCTGAGCACACCGATACCGCCCGTGGCTTCCGGCTTTGGCTGGCCATTTTTTATTTCCGTTTCATACCGGCAGGTATTTCTGCAGGAGATTACCAGTTTCTTTTTCTTCTCTTTCAGGACCACATGAATAAAACACTCCCTCTCCGGCGACTGTTTTTTCACTTCCATGCAGCCATAAATCGCATTTTCATAAGCATTGGCCAGTATCGTGACCAGATCGATATTGGGTATCGTCAGATTCCCGCCCAGCTCTACATCCAGCGTGACTCTGATCTGCTCCCTTTTCGCTTTTCTGGTATAAGCTGCAAGAAGGTTGTTGACTGCCGTGTTCGCACAGATGGCTTTCGCCGCATTTTCTTCCGTCACTTCCTCATATTCCCTTAGGTACGAAAGCAGCTCTTCCCACTGCCCCCTGCGCGCAAACTCAGCGACCACCGCATTGTGATGCCTGACATCATGGCGGATCCTCCTTCCGGACTCCACATATTCCTCCAGAATCTCCATCTGACGCTCCAGCAGCCGGTGATTGAGAATCATAAGCTGGTTTTCCTTCTGATACTCCCGTTCCTTTCCGATGTGCAGATAAAGCCGGAACACCAGAAGCTGCAGAGAACCGGTGAGGAAAAAATTGATAACAACCTGAAACAGACGGTAAGGCGTCTGGTCTTTGATACTGGGATTTAAAATAAATCCGATCCCGAAGAGAATACTGATAATCATGACGGTTGCGCTGAACCGATCTACTTCGTTTTCTACGTAATAGCCAAACTCACGGATAGAGACCTTGATCTTTTTTTCTATAAAAACCACCATGGCGGCGATCAGGAGAATGCGCGTGACAATATCCACCCACACATTCCCGTCAAAAAAAAGAATGGAAACCTCCAGTCCGCCGATAAGGAACGCTGCAAGCAGATAAAAGGTAAGCGCAAGTTTATACACAGACAGATAAAAATGATCACTGCTGATACAGACGGAAAAAACACAGAAACAAAAATACATTACAAAAGCTACCAGCCGCACACAACTTTCCCGATCGGCCATATACCAGATACACGCGCCGGTAATAAGAAACAGACTGAACGCGCCATATCCGATCATCGTCTTTTTTCGATCAAACCTCGATTCGCTCATCAGTAAAAACAAATATATTACGCCTGCAAGACTGATCGCAAACCGGATAAATGCTATATATACCGGACCACCCAACATCTTCTCTCACACCTTTCCGATCACACGTCAGTTTCTCCCTAAAGCCGTCCCGCGATATCAAGGCCGCTGACGCGATACTGCATGATTTTTCTTTTAATATCCTCTGTCCGTTTGCGGCTGATAACCTGTTTTTCATAAATATCGTCGAGAAGCAGATCAATGTTTTTCTGCATAACGACAAAAGTCTTTGCCATATTCTGCATAATATCGATAGCATTTCCCGGATTGTTGCGGACAAATTCCTCCAGAGAATCTTTTGCGATCCGCATCAGAACGACATCATCATATGCGACAACCGTATAACTGCAGGGCTGCCCGGACAGCAGCCCCATCTCGCCGAAACATCCGGCCTTTGAATAAATCCCGACTACATGCTCGTCCTTCTCGCCATACCTCATATAGACGACGACAGACCCCGACAATATTTTATACATCTCATCGCGTACATCTCCCTCGCGCATAATGATTTCATCCGCCCGAAACGTCTGTATTATACCATTCATATCCTGTTTCCTCCATTTCTATGTTATATTCTGATAATCAGATAATTCATATTCATGGTATTTGCGTACGAAACATCCTTCGCCATCCCAAGAACCATACGGATTCCCACATTTTCCTCCGGATGTGCGGGATCCATCTCCCAGCTCTTTACCTTTTCCTTTAAGTCGAACCGTCTGCAGTCATCCCGCTGGCGCAGCAGAATATCCCCGTCCTTTAACATGACGCGGATGTCGATGCTGTGCGCCCGCCCATCCGAAAAACCGTACTGTACCGTATTTCCCGCCATCTCCTCAATACACAGTGACAGAAGGTAACTCCGGCGTTTATCTGTCCCGTGCGCCGCACAGAAATCACCGATGCGCACGGAAAGTCCCATAACGTCTTCCAGATTGTAAACAGAAAGCGCAATGCTGTCCTCCTGCGGTATGTAAAAATCATCCGGCAGAAATAACAGCCGGTCCACTCCCCTGGCCTT
Source organism: uncultured Roseburia sp. (assembly GCA_947649645.1). GTDB lineage: Bacteria > Bacillota > Clostridia > Lachnospirales > Lachnospiraceae > Roseburia. Next base: position 28,993 of record CANSSP010000010.1, read on the forward strand.
TGTATTTCTCCTCAGCTTTGCGCAGATCAGAAAAATAAAAAGCAGAAGTACCTGCCCGGCCGGAAACGCAGCCCAGACGCCGTCTAAGCCGAACAGATGTGACAGAGAAATCACACAGGTGACAACACACACCAGCTCGCTCCCGACATTAAACAGATAGGCGCCTGTCTGATTTCCGACTGCCTGCAGATAATTTCCCACAATCAGGTTTACCGCCGTGAACGGCAGCGAGACGGCATACCACCGGATTGCATCGGCCGCCATCCCTCTGATGAGCGCATCGTCCGGCAGATAGAGTCCGGCGACAAAAGACGCCGACAAAAATACAACGGCTGCAAGCGCACCGACAAAAAATACGGCATGGCGCAGGGCAATGGCGAGCAGCTTTTTTAAACCGTCCACATCCTGTTCCCCTGCAAAAATCCCTGCGAGCAGAAGCACTGCGCCTCCGATGCCGCAGGCAGGCGCGCCGACAAAAAATTTGATATTGCTCTGAATGGACATCGCTGTCATTCCCGCCGTCGCGGCGATCGAAAGAACGACTGCGTTCGTAAAAATCGGTCCCAGCGCCCGGCAGAACATACTTGCCCCCCGCGGCAGTCCGCTCAGAAGAATCTCCGGCGCCATCCTGAAATCTTCCCTTTTCAGCCTGAATCGAAACATCCTGTCTTTTTTCCTGAAATGTGTGAGTAATACAAGCGCCGCTGCTGCATAACTGCATGTAGTCCCAAGTCCGATTCCCACGAGCCCCATATCAAGCACCGCCGTAAAGAGCAGATTTGCCCCCGCATCCACTGCCGCGACGATAAAGCTCGCCAGATTGGCGCGCACAGAATCCCCGTCGAGCTGTACGATCGGTGCCAAAATCACGACAAGCACATTTGCAGGCGTGCCTGCAAACAGGCCGATCAGATAATTTCTGGTATAAGGAAGCAGCTCCGCCGAGGTACCGCGCGCGCCCAGAAGATAGGCGGCCGGGCCTGCGAACAGGATTCCGGCCAGGGCAAGCAGGCCCGAAAAAAGCAGCCCCAGCGCACAGGTCAGCGAAAAAATACGGTTTGCCTCCTCCACTTTTCCGCTTCCCACACTGCGGGCGCACATTGTCTGACAGCTCACCATCAGAATCCCGCTGATAATGGCGACAATACTAAAATAAGGTGCCGAGATACCGTACGCGGCCATCTCCACAGGACCCAGAAAACGGCTCGTCATCAGTCCGTCCACCACACAGGAGACGGCGTTCGCCAGTTCCACCGTCGTCATGACAAGCATCGTGCCCAGAAATTGTTTCTTTGTTATGGAAACATGCTTTTCCCGCATCGCTTCTCCTTTCCGCTGTCAGAACCCCTCCAGGGTCTGAAACGTATCTTTTGCATCTGTATCTGTCATGCCGCTGATATAGTCTGTAACCATAAGCAGTCTTAAATACAGATCGTAATCCCGTTCACCCGTCCTTGCCCTTTCATAATCATCCTTGTATTTCTCCGGAATGATTCCGAGATAGCTTTTTTCCACTTTTCCGGTCTTTATCCCTTCCCACTTTGTATCCCAGTACAGAACGGACGGGATAAACTTATCCAGAAGCGCTTTGATGATCTTCTGCCCGGATAACTCCTGCATCAGAATCTCCCTGCACGGGTATGTATATTTTTTCATAATGCCCTTTAAAATATCCGCCGTAAACGCGTACCACCCGTCATCCAGGAGCTCGCCCCGGTAAGTGCCCGCCATGATGCCGTCGTAATTCCTGAAAAAGGCAAAGGCCGCGGCATACATCAGCCAGTTTCTGATGTATTCCAGCCACTCCAGAAATGCCCCTGTCCTGGCATTTTCACCGGTCTTCCCCCGAAGGCGCCTCTTTAAATTATTTAAAATCTCCGTCGTCGCCATCTTCTGCAGTTCGTGAAACTCGTCGCCGTCCGACGGAATCTGCCCAAGCTCCCGCTCAAAATACGCAAGTACCTGATCAATCGTAAAAAGCTTCATCCGCAGGGAATCCTCTGTATCAGATAACATATAGGCAATGTCGTCCGCCGCCTCCAGAAGGTAAGTAAGAGGATAACGCGCGGGCCCTGTCAGCCCGGCTTCCCCGCGTATCCTCTGAAATTCCGCCGCATCTGCCAGAAAATAACCCCATTTGTGCAGCCGAACGTCGCCGCTTCCCGTATCACACTCAGTGGAGGCGACGGGATATTTGACCAGCGTGTTTATGGTCGCGTGCGTCACGTTCATCTCCTTGTACTCCAAAAGACGCTGCGCCCGCAAAAGAATCCGGAGCGTCTGCGCATTTCCTTCAAACCGCACCAGATCCTGCTTCATCTGTTCCGAGAGCACTTCTCTCACAGGCGTCACATCAAAAACAAACCCATTGCGCGCAAATGCACGGCGAAACCAGTCGCCGATTGCAGTCTCGCCAAAATGGCCGAACGGCGGATTGCCGATGTCGTGCAGCAGACCCGCGCACGAGAGAATCGACGCAAAATTGCGCGCGTACCGCTCTGATTTTTCGCCGAAATCCACCGCGTACTCCTCTCCCTTTCTGTTGCACGCGACCATCTCCCCCAGCTGTCTGCACACCGCCGACACCTCAAGGGAATGTGTCAGCCTTGTCCGTACATAGCCTCCCCTGACCAGTGGAAAAATCTGCGTCTTATCCTGCAGATTCCGAAACAGCTCGCCCGATAAGATCTCCCTGTAGTCCTTCTCAAACGCATCCACAGGATAGGCCGCCCAGGAAGACGGCCCGGCCTCCCGTGGAATCTGTGTTTTTGCCGAAAGCAATTTCTCCCAATCCATCTATGTGCTCCTCTCCTTCCATCAACAGATTTATGATAACAAAAACCGGCTTCATTTCGGAATGTATGGTATGGATTGCACTTTTTTTGGTATACTTTGCATTGAAAATCATTCTGAACATACAAAAAGCGCCACAGCAGCAGGGATGTCCCATACTGTCGTGACGCTTTTCATCCGATCAGAGCGTTTTGATACTGCCTCAGAATAACCTTGCAGACGCTCACCCCTGTATACGGGTGTTAAAATCAGCCATCGCGTCCGCGATTTTTATCTGCTGCGGGCAGACAGCCTCGCAGCTGTGGCATCCGATACACCCTGAAGGATGCTTTTCCTGCGGAACTGCCATCAGCGCCATCGGCGCGATAAAACCGCCTCCCGTAAAAGCGTGTTCATTGTAGAGATTTAAGAGCATCGGTATATCAAGTCCCTTTGGACAGTGGCTTACACAATAGTGGCAGGCGGTACATGGCAGACAGCCGTTTAGCATGCCGTCCGCAACGGAAAGCAGTGCGTTCATCTCTTCTTTTTCAAGCGGCTTATCCTCCGAAAAAATCGTGATGTTCTGCTTTAACTGCGCAAAATCGGACATACCGGATAAAACGACGGCAACGTCCGGCAGCGACTGCAGAAAACGAAAGGCAAAACTCACAGCCGTCTCGTCCGGCCGCAGTTTCTTTAATGTTTCCGTGTCCGCGGCCGAAAGCTCCGCCAGCCGTCCGCCGCGCAACGGTTCCATCACCCAGACCGGAATATTGTAGGAACGCAGCAGCTCCACTTTTTTCTCTGCCTCCTGAAAAGTCCAGTCAACATAATTGAGCTGGATCTGGCAGAACTCCATGTCCGGGCCATAGGCCTTAAGAAAACGTTCCATCACCTCGCAGCTTCCGTGTGCGGAAAATCCCAGATGCTTTATCCTGCCGTTTTTCTTCTGTTCGGTCAGATATGTAAATATACCGTATTTTTCATCGAGATAGGCGTCGATATTCATCTCGCATACATTGTGAAACAGATAAAAATCAAAATACTCCACCTGACATTTTTCAAGCTGCTTCTCAAAGATCTCTTTCACTTTCGACATATTCGAAAGGTCATACCCCGGAAATTTTGTCGCAAGATAAAAACTTTCACGCGGATATCTGCTGAGTACTTTCCCCATAACCGTCTCTGAATTGCCGCTGTGATAACCCCACGCCGTGTCATAGTAATTGACGCCCTGCGCCATCGCATAGTCTGTCATTTTCTCTACGGCAGCAAAATCAATATCCGCATCGTTTCCGTCCGTCACCGGGAGACGCATGGCTCCCATTCCCAGTGCGGATAACTGCAGACCTTTAAACGCTTTATAAATCATATTTACCTCCTATGTATCCATACACATTTCTGCATGCTTCAGGTTTGCGCATGACGTACCCTCTGTGCAGCCGGCCATCCTGCGGCAAAAAGCAAAACATTTATGCACAACACCGCACTCCCTGGCATGCATCCTGCCTCCCACCGTCTGCACTGCCACAGACGATCTGCCCATGGGCTTTTTCATCATCACAGATGATCTCTCCGACGGACGGCACGCAAATACACCCCGACCGTGGATTTTTAATGCTCACAACCGGCGTGGTAATGAACGCCTCCACCTCGGAATTTTCAAAACAAAGATCGGCGTCCGTCATTTCACAGTCGACCAGTTTTAAACCTTTACAGTAACAAAGCGGCTGTGTGCCGATGATTCTGCAGTTTTCAAAGGTGACGTTCTCGCAATACCATGCGAGATATTCCCCTTTTACGGTACTGTTTTTCACCGTCACGTTCTTTGCATGCCAGAACGCGTCTTTCGTGTCGAATATGCAGTCCTCAAACACGGCATCCTCAATATATTGAAACGAGTACTTTCCTGTAAGATGTACCTTCGAAAAAGATAACTTTTCTGCCCGCATCATAAAATATTCGCCTTCCACCGTGCAGTCTCTCATCTCAATGTCTTTTACAGACCATCCAAACTCCGGCGAGATCACGTCACATCCCTGCATTCTCACGTGACTGCACTCTCTCAGCGCCTTGATTCCGTGCATTTTCGTATCCGCAATCTCAATATTTTCTGAATACCAGAGAGCCGCCCGACAGAGCTCTGTCATCTCCGAATCCTCAATTTTCAGTCCGTCGTCATGCCAGAACGGATATCTGAGATTGAAAAAGCAATGGGAAACCTCTGCTGCCCTGCTCTCCTTAAGCGCGCTCTCCCCGTCCGCCGGGCCATCAAAGACACAGTTCTTCACCACAATATCTCTGCTCCCGTATAACGCCCGCTCCGCATCAAACGTTTTATTTTCAATCGTTTTCATTTATACCGCCCCTTCCTGTTTTCATCCCATGTCATTTTGCCATCCTTATTATAGTCCAAAGGGTCCAGACCTGCAAATACTTATCACGAATGCGTCTCTATAGCGAAAAAGCATAAAACAACGGAAGGTTTATGTAAATCTTACCATTCGCGCTTGCCGATAGCGTCTTCCACATCAATTTCGATGCCAGACCACTCCAGGATATACCCCACGGTGCTGCCGATACACTCCCGCGCGACCGTCTCGATCTCACTGTCGTTTTCCTCAAATTCTTCCTGCAGATCATTGATCGCCAACGTCATCCCGTCAAACTTCTCCTGTACTTTTTCCGGATCCGTTTCCCCCGTCTCCAGAAAAGCAATCACATCCTCCACCAGCGATTTTACCTTATCCACCAGAAAATCGGGAAAATATTCGTCCTCGTACATCTCCGCAAGCAGTCTGTAATTCGTATCAAATTTTTTCATATCCGTCATTCCCTTCTTTTTCTTAAAAATATATCACATCTTCATCTCATTTGCCACACCGCCTTTTACGGCGCCGGACATCGCAGGTACAGCGCCAGAACCTTTACCTGTGCCAAAAAGCGTTTTCAGATCGTATTGCCGGACGTATATCTTTGTCAGCAAAACAAGAAGCATAGGCGGAGAACAGCGGCACAGGCAGCCAGACGGCGCTGACGCAGATCAGTCCCTGTCTTTCCCGGCATCGATCAGACTGTGAAGCTTTAAGAACGCCTTATCGATTCCTCCCACTTCGTTGATCAGCCCTTCCTGTACCGCTTCCTCCCCCACCAGGATCGTCCCCAGGTCTTTCGTCAGCATGCCCGTATTCATCATCATCTGTTCCAGGCGCTCTTTCTGGGCATCGGAGTGTGTACTGATAAAATTCAGAATCCGGTTCTGCATCTGTTTAAAATAATCGTACGTGGGCTGCGCGCCGATGACCGTGCCGCTCAGTCGGACGGGGTGAATGACCATTGTCCCCGACGGAACGATAAAAGAATAATCCGTGGATACCGCAAGCGGCACTCCGATCGAGTGGCTTCCGCCCAGTACCAGGGAAACGGTCGGCTTGCTGATGGAAGATACCATCTCCGCGATGGCAAGACCGCTCTCCACATCTCCTCCTACCGTGTTTAAGAGGAGCAGGAGGCCGTCCACATCCATATTATCCTCAATCTCCGCCAGCTTCGGAAGAACATGTTCATACTTTGTCGTCTTTGTCGTCGCAGGCAGACAGTCATGTCCCTCAATTTCGCCGATAATCGTCAGCATAAAAATCTTATTATTTTCCCGGTTATTTTTCAGTTCCAGCTCTCCAAATTCCTTAATCTGTTCGTTTTTCTTTTCCGTATTCTCCGCCATATTGCCTCCTGTCATAAAAATGTCACGCAGTGCTCTGCGGCATGCGCGGCGATGCCGTATCAAAAAAACAGGATGCTCACCGCATCCTGTTTTTTAATATCTGCAATATAAAACAGAAATATACATCCGTTTTTCCCCGGTTTAATAACCAAGCAGGTAGTTGTAAAGTCCCTCATAGCGGCCTTTTGAATTTCTCCAGGAATAGTCATTCGCCATTCCCCGGTCGACCATCTGATTCCACTGTTTTTTCCGGTCAAAGAAAATATGTTTTGAATAGTTGATTACATTTAACATCTCTTCCCCGTTGTAATTTGCGAAAGAAAATCCGTCTCCGGTATTCTCATACTCATTGAACGGGACCACCGTGTCCTTAAGGCCGCCGGTCTCGCGCACAATCGGCACCGTGCCATAGCGGAAAGAGATAAGCTGGGTCAGGCCGCACGGCTCAAACTGCGACGGCATCAGAAACGCATCTGCCGCAGCGTAAAGCTTATGCGCAAGATCGTCTGAATAACAGATGTTCGCCGATACCCGGTCGCCGTATTTCCATGCATAATGACGGAACATATTTTCATACTTCGGATCTCCGGTTCCAATCACGACAAACTGTGTATAGTCATCCACAATGCGGTCAATTACATAGTTGATCAGATCGAGTCCCTTCTGGTCAGTCAGTCTTGAAATCAGACCAAGCATATACCTCTTTTTATCGACGGCAAGGCCAAGCTCTTCCTGCAGCTTTGTCTTGTTGAGCGCCTTCTTTTTCCGGAAAGACTCTGCATCGTAATTGACATAAATCTTGCCGTCCGTCTCCGGATTATAAATATCATAGTCAATTCCGTTTACGATTCCCTGCATATCGTAATGACGGGCGGAAAGCAGACCGCTTAAGCCCTCACCATAATACTCCGTCTGAATCTCGTTTGCATACGTATCGCTCACCGTCGTGATATAATCCGCATAGACCAGACCACCTTTGAGCATATTTGCATCCTTCTTAAATTCAAGTTTATCCGGCGTAAACAGATTCTTCGAAAAACCAGTCAGTCCCTGCATCGTCTTGATATCCCAGACACCCTGGAATTTCAGATTGTGGATCGTGATTATGGACCGGATACCCCAGTAAAAGGAATCCGCCTGAAACTCATTTTTCAGATAAACCGGAATCAGGCCGGTCTGCCAGTCATGGCAGTGAATCAGGTCGGGTCTGAATCCGATCTGTTTTAAGATCGAGAGCACAGCCTTGTCAAAAAAACAGAACTTCTCGACATCATAGCGGACATCCCCGTACGGCACAACACAGTCAAAATATTCCTGGTTGTCGATAAAGTAATATGTAATTCCATCCAGCACATACTTCAGCACGCCGACGTATTTGTTCGTAATATAGCTTCCGGCATTCATATAAAAATGTGTCACGTATTCAAACTGACTCCGGAATCGCTCGGGAATACACGTATAATTCGGAAGTACGACCCTGACGTCCCACTCCTCCTTGTCAAATTCTTTCGGGAGCGCCCCGCAGACGTCTGCAAGACCGCCTGTTTTGATAAACGGAACACACTCCGATGCAGCAAAAAGTATTTTTTTCATAGCAACCTCCTGATTTAATTTACATATAAAGAAAAGTCCGCGCCGGCTCCAAGCGTGCTTTTCGTTATTACCTGACTGTTCTATATTGCTTTGAGAGCGCTCTTCAGGTCGTCAATGATATCCTCCACATTTTCGATTCCGATTGAAAGACGCATCAGATCCGGCCGGATTCCCGCCTCTTTAAGCTCCGCCTCACTCATCTGACGATGCGTATGGCTCGCCGGGTGCAGAATGCAGGTGCGCGCGTCCGCCACGTGTGTGACGATCGCCGTCAGCTTCAGACTGTCCATAAACCGCATCGCTGCCGCCCGGTCTCCCCTGACGCCAAATGCCAGAACCCCGCAGGTTCCCCCTGGCATATACTTCTGTGCCAGCTCATAATACGGGTTATCCGGAAGTCCCGCATAATTCACCCACGCTACCTTATCGTGCCCGTGCAGAAACTCTGCCACTTTCTGCGCATTCTCACAGTGTCTTGCCATCCTGAGATGAAGTGTCTCCAGCCCGACATTTAATAAAAATGCATTCATCGGGGACGGAATGGAACCCAGATCACGCATCAGCTGTGCCGTCGCCTTTGTGATAAACGCGCCTTTGCCAAACTTTTCTGCGTAAACGATCCCATGATAAGAATCGTCTTTTGTCGTCAGACCCGGAAATTTATCCGCATGTGCCATCCAGTCAAAATTGCCGGAGTCGATAATCGCACCGCCCACCGCCATTGCATGACCGTCCATATATTTTGTCGTGGAATGCGTCACGATATCTGCTCCCCATTCAAACGGTCTGCAGTTGATCGGCGTAGCAAACGTATTGTCCACAATCAGAGGCACGCCGTGATCGTGTGCCAGACGCGCAAATTTTTCGATATCCAGAACCACAATAGACGGATTTGCGATCGTCTCCGCAAAGACAGCCTTCGTGTCCGGCCTGAACGCCGCAGAAAGTTCTTCATAAGAAGCATCCGGATTGACAAACGTGCACGCAATCCCCTGTTTTTTCATCGTCGTCCCAAATAAATTGTAGGTCCCTCCATAAATCGAATTGGAGCAGACGATGTGTCCTCCCTCTTCACAGATATTAAACACCGCATAATAATTTGCCGCCTGCCCAGAAGAGGTAAGCATTCCCGCAACGCCGCCTTCCAATTCTGTAATCTTCGCCGCAACAGCATCATTTGTCGGATTCTGGAGCCGCGTATAAAAATAGCCTTCAGCCTCCAGATCAAACAGCCTGCCCATATGATCACTGTCATCATACTTAAACGTCGTACTCTGATAGATCGGAAGGACCCTTGGCTCGCCGCAGCCTGGCCTCCATCCGGACTGAATACATTTTGTCTCTATCCTGTAACCTTTCTCCATTTCTCTCACAGCTCCTTACTGTCTTTTGTTTCAATACCTCTATCTAGTAATCATATACTATTTTGTTCCATAATGCCATAAATTTTTCTGATTTCCACCTTTTTCATCACGCCGCGGAGATCCGCTGCGCAGTGAAACCCTCCGGTTGTAAGTTACCGGAAACTTCCACGGTCTTCATACCGTCTGTTCCGACACCGCCTGCATAAAAAAGGGTAATGATAAAAATGAGCGCAGTAACCCCGTTACTGCACTCTGTCCCTACTCATCCCAGTTGTGATAAACTTCCTGTACATCATCATCCTCGTCCAGAAGATCCAGAATACGGTTGATATTGGCAAGATCTTCCTCCGTCTTCAGTTCGACATAATTCTGTGGAATCATCGTGACCGAGGCTTCCGCCATCGGGATTCCTCCGGCTTCCAGAGCAGCTCTCACCGCCTCAAAATCTTCCGGCGCCGTCAGCACTTCAAAACTGTCGTCTTCCTCTGCAAAATCTTCCGCTCCCGCGTCAAGCGCCGTCATCATCAGATCATCCGGCTCCATTGCGCACTCTTCCCTGTCAATGATAATCTGCCCCTTTTCATCGAACATATACGACACACACCCCTGTGTCCCGATACTGCCGTGTCCTTTTGTGAATGCATTTCTGACATTTGCGGCCGTGCGGTTTTTATTGTCCGTAAGGCATTTAACGATGATCGCCGTACCGCTCGGACCATAGCCTTCATATGTACAAAATTCGTAATTGACCGCATTGCCGTCCCCGGCCGCCTTTTTAATTCCACGGTCAATCGTGTCATTTGGCATATTGTTCGCTTTCGCCTTGGCAATCACCTGCGCCAGCTTGAAATTGTTCGCCGGATCGGGTCCGCCTTCCTTCACAGCCACTGCGATTTCTCTTCCGATAATCGTAAAAATCTTTCCCTTCGCTGCGTCATTTTTCTCTTTTTTATGTTTGATATTTGCAAACTTGGAATGTCCCGACATACCTGTTTCCTCTTTTCTATCTCATTTTTCCAGATCATTCTTCCTTGTCTGTAACTTCTCCGTCTTTCCAGCTGTTACAGATTTTCAGCAACATGTATCATTCTATCACTGTTTCCGGATTCTTGCAAGAGTCTTCCCCGCTTTCTTCCGATATCTGCTTTCCTCCCGTCCGCACTTCGTCCCCCGCCTTATCGACGGCCGCCGCATCCGTTTCACGGGCAGCCGCCTGTTGTCCTTCCCTCTCCGGCAGCTTCTCTGCCCGCACGGACCGAATCATTTTATTCTCCACAGAGCGAACCTCGAACAGACAGCCGCCGGCCTGCAGCGAAAACACTTCGCCGTCCCCCGGAATCCGCCCCAGCTGTGAGATCAGAAAGCCGTTCAGCGTCTCAAACGTATCTTCTTCCTCATCCTCCCGGATAATCCCAAGCGTCTCTGCCACCTCGGAAAAAGACGCAAGGCCGTCGATCAGATAGCTTCCGTCCGAAGCCATAACGATCATCGCATCTTCGTCGTCATGTTCATCCTCGATATTCCCGACGATCTCTTCCAGAATATCCTCCATCGCGACAACTCCCGCCGTCTGCCCGTATTCATCGACCACAATGACCATATGACTCTTCTTTGCCTGCATTTCCGCAAACAAGGTATTGATATTTCTGGTCTCCGGAATAAAATCCACATCCCGGATCAGCCCGTCAATCTCGCCGATCGCCTTCTGATAGACAGACTGCTCTGTACAAAGCGCAAGCGCTTCTTTGATGTGAAGCACGCCGATGATATTATCAATCTCATCCCGGTATACCGGAAATCTTGAATGTCCGTTCTCGCCGAGGAAATCCATCGCCTCAGAAAACGTCACGGATGCACTCAGCGCCGTGATATTCTTCCGGTGTGTCATAATGTCCTTGGCCTCTTTATCTCCAAACGCGAAAATATTGTGTATCATCTCCGCCTCGCTGGCCAGAAGAACGCCCTGCTCATGTCCCTCATTCACCATGGAGATGATCTCTTCTTCCGTCACATCATCGGTATCGCTGTGCGGATCCACCCCAAAGAGGCGCGCCAGAAAATCCGAAAGAAAATCCGCCATAAAAATCAGCGGAAAGAGAATGATCTCCGATGCACGGATAAAGCTGATCAGCAGGCACGCCCACCTCCCCGGCTTTCTCGCCGCGACTTTCTCCGGCGTATAGATGCCGAGAATCAGAATCCAGAGCATCATGGCCGCGAAAACCAGCACATCCGCAATCAGTACGGTGAGCAGCCCCGATTTTCCATGTACAATCAGCCGCCTTCCAAGCGGAACCATCAGGAATCCGAGCAGCATATGAGCCAGCAGCATCATAAGTCTGCAGACCTGCAGATACCGGTCCGCCCGTTCAAGATATCTCTCCAGAAATTTTCCGTGCTTCTCATCCTCTTTCTCTATTTTTTCCGCCTCCGGTCCGCTCAGATTCTGCATGGCCGCCGTAAAACCGACTGCCGCAAAATCAATTCCCGTCAATATTACAAAAAAAAGTATCCACATACCGGGACTGACACCGTCGTCCATCTCTTTCTTCCTCTCTCCTCTCTGCTATGCCTGCCCCTGCAGGCCGAAATGCCGATAAGCCAGCTCTGTAACCACCCTGCCTTTGGGCGTCCGGTTGATCAGACCGTTCTTTACCAGATACGGCTCATACACGTCCTCTATCGTCCCGGCGTCTTCCCCGATCGCTGCGGCCAGCGTATCCAGCCCGACCGGTCCGCCGGAAAATTTATCGATCATTGTCATCAGGATATTCCGGTCACTCTGATCTAACCCCATACGGTCCACCTCCAGAAGATCCAGAGCATACGAAGTGACTTCTTTTGATATCCTTCCGTCATATTTTACCTCCGCAAAATCACGGACACGCTTTAACAGACGATTTGCAAGCCGCGGCGTCCCCCGCGACCGCCTGGCAAGCTCGATGGCCCCCTCTTCTTCAATCTCCACTCCAAGTGCCGCCGCCGAGTGGACGATAATTACCTTCAGCTCCTCCACCGTATAAAACTCCAGATGATGCACGACGCCGAAACGGTCCCTGAGCGGCGCCGAGAGCAGGCCTGCCCGCGTCGTCGCGCCGACAAGCGTGAACTTTGGGAGATCCAGACGGATGGAGCGTGCCGTCGCTCCCTTTCCGATCATGATATCGATCACATAATCTTCCATCGCAGGGTATAACACTTCCTCCACCTGACGGTTAAGACGATGAATTTCATCCACAAAAAGGACATCCCTCTCTGTCAGATTGCTTAAGATTGCCGCCATCTCCCCCGGTTTTCCGATTGCAGGCCCCGACGTGATCTTCATATGGGTTCCCATCTCATTTGCGATAATGCCCGCAAGCGTCGTCTTCCCGAGCCCCGGCGGTCCATAAAACAGCACATGATCAAGCGGCTCTCTGCGGCCTTTTGCCGCCTCAATATATATTTTCAGATTTTCCTTTGCCTTCCGCTGTCCGATATAGTCATCCAGCGTCTGGGGACGGAGGTTTTTTTCGATTCTGATATCCTCCTCCTGGACCTGGGTCGATATTACACGTTTTTCCATGATGTCTCCTGGTTGCTAAATTAAGAATCAGAGGAACGCCATATTCCTGAGCGCAGCCTTTAAAACCGCTTCTACCTCCATATTGTCCGTGTCCGCAACACCGCTGACTGCCTTCGCTGCTTCCATGGGAGAATAACCGAGCGATACAAGCGCCTGAACGGCTTCTTCCTTCACGCCGGGCATACCTTTGCCTCCGTCGGCTGCAGGTCCCGGCGCATCATCTCCGAAGATATCTTCTATGCTCAGCCTGTCCTTCAGCTCTAAGATAAGCCTCTGCGCTGTCTTTATCCCGACTCCCGGCGCCTTTGCAATCGCTTTCGCGTCGTCTCCGGCTACGGCAAACCGCAGATCGTCTGTTGTCATGACAGAGAGAATGGCAAGCGCCCCTTTCGGGCCGATTCCGCTGACGCCAATCAGCAGCTTAAAAATTCTTAGGTCATCCCTGGTCAGAAAACCGAACAGCAGCACGGCGTCCTCTCTGACATGCAGATACGTATAGACTTTTATCGTCTCCCCGACACAGGGAAGCGCCTTAAATGTCTGTCCCGTCGTATAGATGTGGTATCCGATACCGCCCGCTTCCACGATAACCGCATCCTCCTCCATACCGGCCAGCATTCCTTTGATATATGCGTACATATTTTTCCTCATTTCCGCACCGCTTTATCTCTTCTGGCGCAAATTATAGCATACATTCGTTCGGAACACAAGTTTGTCTTTATTTTATACGGTCACCGACCCGCAGGATACACTCTCCAGCCGCAATTCCGATCAGAAAGCCGGTGACGATCCCCGCCGCCAAAAGTACAGGCATATAATAAAAAATATTGTAATTTTCCACAATCAGCGCCGCTAAAATAAGCTGTCCGATATTGTGGAAAACTCCGCCGCAGATACTGACCGGAACCACCCCGAACTTTTGCGTCTGTCTGAGCATGACCATTGCCAGAAAACTGAGCCCTCCCCCTGCAAGGCTGTAAATTATTCCAAAAAGATTGCCAAACAGGAATCCGGCCAGCACAATACGGACAACCGAAATCGCAAACGCCTCTTTTGTCCCGACGCAGTACAGCATCAGGACCACAACAATATTGGTAAGTCCCAGTTTCACCCCCGGAACCCCGAAATAAAAAGGAATCAGAGACTCCACATAACTGAAAACCAGTGCAAGCGCCAGAAAAACACCGAGATATGCCGTCTTATAAACTGATTTATTTCGCAATCGTATCCAACCCGCTTTCTTTTCCGCCCGCCACCTGCACCACAACGCGGTTCGGAAGGCAGACAATCGTCTCATTTTCCCCGGAAATCGCTTTCTGCCGCACACACAGCCGGTCGGGGCAGTCCGCCCAGGTCATATCCGCCTCCTGATCACGTATCATGAGAACATTCGTCGTGACACCGTCAATCTGAATCGGTACTTCCTGCTCCTGTCCAAGGGAATATTCCCCGTACGGTTCCCCGTCGACTGTGACGATCACCTTTGCCCCCGGTGTCAGACGCCACCGGCCGGACAGCAGAAGTCCGGCTGCCGCAGCCACTGCCAGAACCAGAATAAATCTTCTGTCATTTCTGCTGAATCGTTTTAAGGCTCCCGGACTTAAGCCGTCCCGCCTCACGACAAACCGTCCTTTCTCCTTCCGAGATAGTAAAAACCTCTGCACTCCGCAAGCTCTACATCCCAGATCTTTCCGATCATATCCGCCGTACCCGGAAAATGCACAACCGAATTGTTGCCAAGCCGTCCCGTCAGCAGCGACTGATCCTGTTCGTTGATCTGCTCCGCCAGAACCGGAAGCGTGAGCCCTGTCAGCGCGGCGCTTTTTTCTGCCGCTATTTTCTGAACCTCTCTTAAAAGCCGGTCAAACCGTTCTTTTGCAATTTCCTGTGGAATCTGTTCTTCCATCACCGCCGCAGGCGTTCCGGTCCGTTTTGAATAGAGAAACGTAAAAGCACTGTCAAACCGCGCTTTTCTCACAACGTCCATCGTCTCCATGAAATCTTCCTCCGTCTCCCCCGGAAATCCAACGATAATATCCGTCGTCAGCGCAAGATCCGGCATTGCCGCTCTCAGCTTGTCCACAAGTGCAAGATAATGTGCTTTGTCGTATCTGCGGTTCATCTTTTTCAGGATACGGCTGCTCCCCGACTGCAGCGGCAGATGCAGATGACGGCAGATTTTCTCTGATCGCTGCATCACCCCGATCAGCTCGTCCGAAAGATCTTTTGGATGGGAAGTCATAAAGCGAATGCGTCCGATGCCCTCGATCTGTTCAATCTTTTCCAGAAGCGCGGCAAACGACAATGGATCTTTTAAGTTTTTTCCATAAGAATTGACATTTTGCCCGAGCAGCATGATTTCAACGACACCATCTGCAGCCAGGCGCCGGATCTCACGGATAATATCGTCCGGCTCGCGGCTTCGCTCGCGGCCGCGCACATACGGCACGATACAATAGCTGCAGAAATTATTGCATCCATACATAATATTGACGCCCGATTTGAAAGAATATTTCCGGTCGGAAGGAAGCTCCTCCACGATCTGTCTGCCTTCCTCCCAGATATCTGTCACCATGGAATCCGAATCCCCCGCTGCATCCAGCAGCTCCGCAAATTTATAAATATTATGCGTTCCGAAAATCAGATCCACAAACCGATAACTTTCCCTGATTTTTTCCACGACAGACGGTTCCTGCATCATACAGCCACACAAAGCGATGCGCATATGCGGATTTTTTTTCTTTCGGTGCTGCAGACCGCCAAGTCTGCCGTACACTTTGTTATTTGCATTTTCCCGGACGGTACATGTATTGTAGATGACAAGATCTGCATCCTCCGTGTCTGTCCTGACGTAACCGATTTCTTCCAGAATCCCCGCCAGTTTTTCCGAATCCCTGGCGTTCATCTGACAGCCGAACGTTACGACTGCCGCCGTCAGAGGGCGGCCCAGGCGTTCGCTCTCCGCCTTCACATACCGGCGGCACTTTGCCATAAAATAATACTGCCTTCCCGGCTCTTCTGCCGGAGGCTCTGAATTTATATCTATTATATCTAAATCAATTTCATTATACATTTCTCTTGACTTTTTTCCCTTTCCAATATATAATATACGAGAAGAAGCGGGTTTTTTACCGTACAGCTTTATGGCTCAAGCGGGGTGCTCGTTTCTTTTTTTATGTTTATGATATCGTATAAATACAGTTTTCTATTCTCAGAATGTCTTATCACCAGTTCTGCATGAAATACATTATACCGCAAAACATCATTATTTTCATCAAAAATTGGTATTGCAAATCTGGAATCATATCGATACCAGCCATATCTGGCATTTTTATCATGTTTTCTTTCCAGATTTTCCCGAAATCTTTTATTTTGGGCAATTTCTATCATCTCTGGGATTCCTTGCGCAGCATTTGCTTTTGCCTTTGCCAATGCTCCTTTTAATTTTGCAGTATAATCTGAACCAGAATATTCATCAGGAAGATCACTGCCAATATATACGATTTCTTTACTTTCTGCGATTTCAATAAATTCTCCAACATACTGTTTTAAATATTGTTCAACCTCATCCCAGTCTATGTTTCTTTTCCCTTTAAATCGAATATCATTCACAATAACAATCTGATTCCCGTTCACATCCTTGATAACGCTTATGTTTCTTTCCATAATCCTCCCTTGTACGCTGCCCTGCAATACTTTTCAGAATCCTGTTTACTCACACAAACGGGCAGCCGAACGTTACGACTGCCGCCGTCAGAGGGCGGCCCGGCCCAGGCGTTCGCTCTCCGCCTTCACATACCGGCGGCACTTTGCCATAAAATAATACTGCCTTCCCGGCTCTTCTGCCGGCGCTTCCTTCGCCATGTCCTGCATCCCGATTATCCCACTGTATTCTTCGTTCATATATCGTTAAATCCCTTCCCGTTTCTCTCATAACCAGACAACATTTTTTATTATACACGAAACGTCTTATTTTTGAAAGAAAAATATCCTGCTTTTCCCGTACCGGAAGCGCCGCATGCAGGCATAGCCGGTCATGTACCGTGGATGCCTGAGCAGAATAACCGCCAGTCAGAAAAGACCATTCCGGCAGCAAGTTTTAAGATACCGCGCAATTCTGATATGCCTTTTTCCTTCCGAATTACGCGGACAACTTTTATCGGATCAGAAAATTCCCGATCCTCTGTGATATCTCCGCCATGCAGCGTCAAAATACATATACTTTCGTCCCGGACGCAGATTCAGCTCCCCCGGACCAGATTGTCTGCATGTATGATTCCCCACGCTTTCCTGCCGAGCTGCTCCCCTCTCGGATAGGCACGCTCATATAGCCTGAGTTTCATTTCAGCCGGAGTCAGATACGGATACCGCTCAAAGGCAAGTGCAAGAACGCCTGTCACAACAGGAGCTGCCATGGAAGTGCCGCTTTTGATCTGATATCCGCTCCCGCTTGCGGAGCAGCTTGTAATTCCGGTTCCCGGCGCCAGAATTTCCGGCTTTATAATGCAGCACTCCGTCGGTCCTTTTCCACTGTAACCCCGTCCGAGCCCTCTTCCTCCCCCTTCCGCCATCTCGTCGTCGCTGCTGCCAACCGTCAGGATCTTGCGCGAAATACCGGGAATCGTGACAGAGTTTTCCCGCGGCCCGTTGTTGCCGGCCGCAGCCACTACCAGAATTCCCCGGTCCCACGCTTCATCTACGGCTGCAAGCAGCTCCTGCTGTTCTTTTTCTCCGGCACCCGGAAGCATTCCCACCGATATATTAAGCAGTCTGATATGGTATCTGTCCCTGTTACGGATAATCCATTCAATCCCCTGCAGCACTTTTGCCGTGCTGCCGTTTCCTTTTTCGTCCAGAACTTTTAACAGTATCACGCCTGCGCGGGGAGCAACGCCGCTGTAGACGCAGACTCCACGCTGATCACGCGACATCTTTCCGTTTCCTGCAATAATGCCGGATACATGGGTTCCATGCCCGAAACACGATATCAGAACTCCCAATAAATCGTGATATTCTGCCGTCCCGTGCTTTTGTCTTTCTCACCGATCTCAATCATATCTATAAAATCGTTGACGATCTCATGGGTCAGTGAATCATATGCCGTATATTCCTGTACCAGTCTGCGGACGTCACTGTGCCGTCCGGCTGCTTTTGTCACAGATAAGATGGCATTTTTTCTTTCGTTTAACGACTTTCTCTCTTCTTCAAAATCGCGTATCAGCCGGAAGAAAAGATCATCGTCAATTCGCCGCGCCGCCCGGTCTTCGTACAGGCATCTGATCGATTCCACGCTGCTTTTGATGGCACACTCCGTTTTTCGCAGTTCCTTTTTCTGATCTGACATCCACTGTCTGTCATCCGTACCCTGCACCAGCTCCACCAGCTTCTCAGAATACTGCCTTGTTTCCAGCACCTGTTTTACCGTTTCCTGTATCCTTTTTCGCACTGTCTCTTCCACGACAGAATAGCGTATGTTGTGGGACGAGCACTCTTTTCCCCTCGACTTGTTTGACAGCTGACACCTAAGATACCAGTCGTCTTTCTTTCCTCTGACACCTCCCGATTTAATCATCGAATGTCCGCAGTCCGCACACCGGAGTTTTCCGGCAAACAGATGCACTTTTTTCCCGCCGTTGCAGTTTTCGCAGCCGATTCTCCGCCGGGAGCGCATCTTTGCCACTTTAAAAAAAGTATCGTTGTCGATCACCGGCTCGTGATGATTTTCCGTGACAAACCACTGTTCTCTCGGAACGGCCGTCACCTTTTTGTCTTTATAGCTGACCCTTCTGCACGTTCCCTGCGCCAGACGGCCGATATAAGTCTCATTTGAAAGAATCCGCTTTACTGTCGTTTCGCTCCAGAGATGATACCTGGCGCCAAGCATATCCGCTTTTACATTCTGATAAGCAAGTCCCTGCCGCTTTTTATATAACGTAGGATTTAAGATTTTTTCATCTTCCAGGATATGACAGATGGCCTTTACGCTATAACCATCCAGAAAAAGAGAATAAATTTTCCGGACCACCCCGGCGGCATACTCGTCGATGACAAATTTATACTTATCGTCCGGGTCCTTTAAATAACCATACGGTGCGAACGGACCAATATACTGTCCCGCTCTCATTTTCTGTTGAAAAACAGCTCTGATATTTTCTGATAAGTCCTCACAATACCACTCGTTTACGAGTCCGCTGATCTGCCTCGCCTTTTTGTTTTCTCTGTTTTGCGTGTCCACGCCGTCGACAACACCGATAAACCGGATTCCAAGCAAGGGAAAATCGTGGTGCAGATATTTCTCAACATGTTCCATGTTCCTCGTAAATCTGGACTGCGTTTTAGCAAGTACGACGTTGAACTTTCCAAGCTTTCCATCGCGGATCAGACGTTTGAAATCCGGCCGGTCATCGTACAGCCCCGAGTAATCATCGTCCGAATAGACACCGGCGATCTGCATTTCATGTCTGAGTGCAAAATCCGTAAGCAGAAGCCTCTGGTTTATAACACTTTCGCTGTCGTCATTTTTGTCTGCCTTATCGCCATCCTCTTTGCTCAGCCTTAAATACAGCGCCGCTCTGTCCATCTTTTCCTCCGCTTTCGTCCGCACGGGGAAACGCAGTCTTTACGATCTGCTTTTTTATGATTTCAAAGACAATCTCTTCCCTCTTATTGTCCTCTGTCGTCCGATACACGTCTCTTATCATCACCTGCACAGACGTCCTCCGCTTTTCTGACTTTGTTTTATCTTATCGTCAGCGGTTTGTACATTATTCCGTCTTTTTTCCCGACATTCAGGCCGTCCCCGCCCTTCCCCTATAGCGCAGAAAATCCTGCTTCATAAGACGAAAATTCTGCTCCTGATCAATCAGATATACCGGATCCTTTTCGGCATATTCTCTGAGCCAGTCCTCCAGATCTTCATCCACTTTGTATGAATAAATCATCATGGCCAGCATGGACAGACGGTTTCCTTCCTCCAGCAGTCTCGAGCCGTCCCTGACAGTATTGTGCGTCAGATTTTCCAGCGACTCTGCATAAAAATCCAGATCGCTGTGCAGTTCCCTTCTGTCCATACCCAGATTTCTCGCAAGAAAAGCTTCCTCATCCGCCCTCTCATCTTCTCCTTCTCTCCCATCCAGACCGAAAAACGCATGCATCAGACTCACCAGACCGTTGATCTTTCCTGCGACGACCGTTTTATCTCTTGTATTCTTACTCTTATAGACATCTACAAACGCTTTTCCGTTTACCGTCAATCGTTCGAGAGATTTGTCAACATACAACATAAACGCTTTAAACTGTCCGTCCGGAAGGTTTAAACTCTTAAAACGGTCAAACACGGCAAACCAGACAGGAGAATTGGTCACGGTAAACATATTTCTGACTTCTTTATCCACAAACCCGCACAGCCGGTCGAGACTGTCGCGAAATGATTCAAACATGCCATCCGTGGCATGTTTGCTGACATATGCATACGAATCCTTCACTTCTTTTTTCCATTCATTCAGAAAATAAATCGCCATAATACTCTCGGCGACAACCTTGTCCACGTCGCCCTTGACCTTATTTCTGCCGGTATATTTTCCATAATCATCCTTAAAAAAAGCGTGCTTTTCTGACAGGCATTTTATCTTGTCCGCCACATGGATATCCATTCCCGTAAATCCATACTGATTCTTATTCATTCCCTCCTGATTGTTGTAATTGCGGATATGATACGCGATCTGTTCATCCGTGCAATTGAAATACGTTGTCACATTGACATTGAATTTTTGAAACCGTTCTTTTAAAAACGCAGGAAATTCACTGAATTTTTTCCCGATCACATTAAATACCTTTTCTTCAGACAGTGCGTCCCCCGCTTCGTCCAGAAGTATATTTCCATTTCCGTCATACTGGTATTCCCGGTATGGAATTTCGTAAAATTCGGCGCCCTCCCGCTTTACCACAACCCCGTCCGCGCGAAACAATTCTGAATACGACAGTCTCTGCAGTCCGTCGATCAGATGGGACTTCTTCCTGCCGTTTATGGTCTGTTCACAGATGACAATCTCCGGAACCGGCTGTCCATTTAAAACTCTGGTAAGAAATTTATTTTTCTGCCTCTCTGTCCACTGAAACGGCTTTCTCTGCAGAATATGTTTTTTATTGATCTTTCCGTCCCTCATGTCATCCAGCAGACTGCCCAGAGGATACTTATCCATTCTGTAATTGTCCGTCACGTCAAGCGGTATGATATCGCGCATCCCTTTCCCCTCCCTATATCGGTTCGACTGTTTTGTAAATAGTACCAGGTTTTCATTGAGCCTGGCGTCTTTCATGTGATTGCGGTATTCCTTATCCGTCAGGCCGAGCGCCTCTCTGATCACGGAAACCGGAATCCCCTCCATCTTCATCTCGATCATCCTTCTCCCGATCGCGGAGAGACTGCCAAGATACGTCTCAACCCTCTCATCCTGACAGCCGTCCATATGCCGGAACAAAATCTCATCCATGTCAGAATCAGACCGCAGTACATCGCCCATTGTCAGACCGTCCGCATCCTCTGCGTCAATCGAAAGATCTGCAATATACTCATTTTTACCGGGAAGCCGCCCGTCTGCGGATCCCTCTTTCACAATCACAGTCCGCCGTTTCTTTCTGTTGTGGTCTGTCATCTCTTTTCGCACGGAATTGCGGATGACTCCGGAAATATATTCCATAAATGTCCGCCCTCTTGTCGGATCGTATCTGTCTTTCGCCACGCAGATCTCCAGTCCGGCTCTCGAATAAAAATCGTCGTAATCCTTCTGCCAGATTCCCCCGAATTTATCCATCTCTCTGTGGCACATCTTTCGCAGCTTCTTCCCATTATCCGAATAAAGTTCCTGTATTGTCTCTTCCATTGTATTTTCCATTGTCTCTGTTTCTCTCTTCTGTCTGACTTGTACTGATACAGCCGGTCTCTTTATTTCCGCTATCACTGAATCCAATTATAGAACATTTGTTTGCATCTGTCAACATTCTTTTCGAATATATGTTTGCATCCGTGTAACTTAAGATTTCTTTTCGTCAGAGTACAGGGGCGGACCGGAAAACGAAAAAGAGAAAGGAAAAAGAAAAAAGAAAAAAAAGAAAGGATAACAGAACAATGCATGACAGACAATATCATCTGTATTCCCTTGACACGGGACATTTTTACAGCAGCCGTGAAAAATATTTACACAACATGTACTGCAGATACCGCAGGGAGCTGCCCGGTCTGCAGGAGAAAATCGCGCCGCTCTCCGATATGGACGCCGGTTACGGACAATGGACGGATCAAATCCGACACAAAAGAGAAAAGGCAAAGCAGGCCAGAAATAAACTCCTCACCCTTCTCTCCAACAAAACGGCGCAGAACGAAAAAACAGACGGTGCAGACCATATCCGCACAATCCGGGAAGACAGCCTGAAAGACACCGATATCATTTCCATGTCTGACTCCGCTTTAAGCCGGATGATCGGCATAAAGCCGGACCATCTGACAGATGCCCTGATCATCGTCCGGGTGTACTATTTTGCTGTTTTTAAGGATCTTTCTTTCTACGGCTTTCTCTATAAAGGTGAAAAATATCGCTATTTTACCTCTTCAGCCGGGCAGATCCGCACTAAAAAAGCGTTATTTATCAAAGAAACCGTCTGGAATAAAATCAAAGAAAAAGTAATGTGTGGCCTGACCATCGATAAAATCAATGCAAAAGGCGGGAACAATGTGAACAGACATCTGGCTTATATGGCCCTGACTAATTCCACGACAGACGAGTGGAGTGACTTTGACATTGACCGCTCCATCGTCATCGATGATTTTGAAACGAATGTATATGGAACATTTGACTTTGTGGACGAGACCGACTATTCCATCACCCGTAAAAGCGGTTCTGTCCCCATTCCCCACACAGACGGCGCGGGGATGATCCTGCCGTGCATATCGAAAAAAAATTTTATGTTCCGCGCGCCCTGGATCAAAGGCCTTCTGGGCGTGTTTGACTTCCGGAAATTTGTAGAGGTCAGCGGCTGTTCTCCCGTCATCACCGACATCTACGGCGCTTCTCATGATATCATTGAAGAAGACATCCGGATCATTTTCACAAAGAGCCAGTTTAAAATGTACCGATATTACGAATCCTGGGATGAATATAAACATTTTTTTAAAATCTATGGCTGTCACGCCGGCGTCTGCAACGTCGAAGAAGACCGGATCCGGAACGCAAAAATCAATTACCAGATGCTGCAGACGCTCACCGACATTACCGACGAGGAAATCGACCGGCTGACCCACAGATCCGCGGAACGGATCCGCAATATCTGCAATTCAAAAGAAACCATGATGGAAACCCTTGGAATCACACCTTACAACACAAATATGACACCCTTCCAGCAGGCGGTAAAACAATACCCTGCCCTTCTGGGCGACACGTACACCAAAGATATCTTACGGGAGATAAAAAAGAGCCTTTTGAAAAAATACCGCAGCGGAAAGCTCGAAGTCAACGGTAAATATACGTTCCTGCTCCCCGATTATTATGCGGCATGTGAACACTGGTTTCAGAAAATCCCCGAGCCGGACGGACTTTTACGTGATAAAGAGGTATATTGCCGGCTGTTTCCGCAGCACGAAAAACTTGACTGTCTGAGAAGTCCTCATTTGTATAAAGAACACGCCGTACGCCGCAACACTGCAAATACGTCTTACGGCACGCGTGCCGGCACAATTGGAGAATGGTTCCTCACGGACGGGCTCTATGCGGGCTCACACGATCTGATCACAAAAATACTGATGTACGACGTCGACGGCGACAAAGCCCTTGTCGTCGCAGACAAGGATTTTATCGCCATCGCCGAACGCAATATGAACGGGATAGTCCCACTCTACTATAATATGAGAAAAGCAGAGCCCACAGAGTTAAACAAAAAAAATATTTACGCAGGCCTCACCGCCGCATTTACAGGCGCAAACATCGGCGCTTACAGCAACCATATTGCAAAAATATGGAACAGCGACGTTTTTCTGACCGGGTCAGAAGCAGAAAAGCAGGACGCGACGGACTGTGTAAAACGGCTGTGCTGTCAGAATAACTTTGTGATCGATTACGCCAAAACCCTCTACAAGCCGGAATTTCCGCCCGCAGTAAAAAAACAGGTTTCAAAATATACCACCACAAAACTTCCCGCCTTCTTTGTATATGCAAAAGACAAAACGCCTTCGCAGGTGACGGCGCCCAACGGGAGTCTTGTCAACCGGATCTGTGACAAAATAAAAGATCATCCGATTCGGACGCACAGCATCTGTGCCGGCCCCCTCGAATACCGGAAAATGATGTCGGACCCACAGATCGTCTGCGACAGGACAATTTCAGATCTGTATGACAGACTGGCCAGACAGTATCGCTATATGTCAAACACAAAAGAGGACAGCAAAGATAATCTGCGTTATCTCGCTGACAAAATCAGGGAAACCTTCCGCGAGCCGGGGTATTCCGACGAGACAGTCGCCGACATGCTGACGCAATATCTCTATGGCGGAAAAAAACGCTATAAACAACTGCTCTGGTTCTGCTACGGAAACAATATTGTAGAAAATCTTAAAAAAAATACAGATCAGCAAAAAACAAAATACATCCGGTGCCCCGAATGTGGAGAATGGTCTGAAGTCCCCACATCCTCCCGGCGCAGACGCTGCGAGACATGCGGCACGCTCCACAGAAAAAAAGCAATCTGCGAAAATGCAAAACGATATTATCACACAAAAAAACATTTTTATACAGACTGAGCCGTCCGCAAAACACTCGTTGTTTACGGAAGAATCCGAAAATCAAAAAATAAAATCACCCGTAAATAACGGCGGAACATATGTTTGTATAAGGGAAACAGGGAAATAAAATACGGATCGGAGGTGAATAACGAATTTGACGCTCACACAGGATACATTGCTGAAAAAAATTGCAGACAGGGAAGGAATAGACGTAACGATGGTCAGAAACATATTTAAGTCCGCAGAGGATATTATTTTTGACTGTCTCTCCTCCACCACACCGTCTGAACCGATCAGGATCAAATGCCTGAAAGGCGTTCAGATCGAGCGGACTTACGTCGAAGAGAAGAAATATTCCAAAGGCATGTTTCAGAACATCGATTGTCCGGAGCACGTAAAAACAAATGCAAAACTGTCGGATTACTACAACGGACAGATCAACAGAACATTATTCGACAGAGAAACGGAAAACGGTGGCTGTTATGTACAACGATGAATTAAAAATATACCGCGGTGAAGATTTTGCCGTCACAGACGCCATCGCAATCCACCAGCCCACTTTAAATGAAATTGCCGATTACGGCGAGCGGGAATACTATTCCATGATCTGTCAGCTCACCGCAACGCCGCAGACCATGAAGGTGCAGTTATGGGATATCGGAATCGACTATACAAAGATCACGCCCTATGAACTGTTCTGCCAGGTAATCTGCCGGCTATACACACAGGAACAGACTTCCATCCTGTTCGGCGGGCTGGATTTTACCAGATTCCGGATCACACAGTCCGATGCAGACGAGCCCGTACTGCTGCAATTCGTCCACGGCAGACCCGTTGTCATCGATACGTCTGCTTATCATAAAATAGCAGATTACATAAGAAGCGTGCACGGGCTCACGAAGGATGAACGTCTTCCGGCAAACGAGACGACAAAGCGGATTCTGATCGAAGACGACAGAGAAGAGCTGGAGCGCTGTAAAAACAGGGAGTATCGCTCCCAGCTAAAAAATCTGATCTCTTCCATGGTCAACTCGCAGGGGTTTAAGTACAATCATTCCCAGGTCTGGGATATGAAAATTAACGCTTTTATGGATTCCGTAAAAAGGATATCCAGGATCAAAAATGCAGAGCTGCTTTTACAGTCCGGCTATTCGGGCTATGGAATCAGTCTGAAAGACATTGACAAAAAACAACTAGACTGGATTGGCGATCTCGAATAGAGTCCCATCCGAAAAACCAAAGGAGGAAATAACATGAGCTTTAATCTCAACGAACTTATTCTTGAAAAAATCAGATCTGTCGAAGAGTACGATCCTGCGACAAACGAACTGACAGGCCTCTATACACAGATAGAGGAGCCCAGCCTTAAGACAAGTGCGGACGCCACGGAAGTAACCGACGCCATGGGCGCTTCGATCTATACCATCTATAAAGCCCAGAAAGGTACGTTTGATTTCACAAACTCTCTCTTTTCGCTCGATCTGGCCGCTTCCCAGTATGGCTCCGAAAAGATTGTCGCAAGCGATACAGACAGGCTTCTCGTTCCCGTATCTGAGGTAATCACCATCGGGGCAGACCACACGGTGGTTTTAAAATATGTTCCCGCAGGCACCGAAGGCGCAGAGATCCGATCTGTCAGAGTAATAAACCCGGATAATACCTTCGGCGGGATTTACGAGGTGTCCGCTGCGGCCGGCGAAGGAAAGTTTACCTTAAACGCCGCGACAAAGACGATCACACTGCCGGACGATGCGACAGGCAGGGTATTCGTAAATTACGAGAAAGAAAGCACACAGGCCGTCCAGGTGACAAAGAAAACAGACAGTGTCCCGAAAGTCAAAACACTGGTAATCCACGCCATCTTCCACTCGGTCTGCGATACCAACATCGTATATGCAGGCGTGATACGGTGTCCGAGAGCGCAGATTGACCCGTCCGGCACAGAGCTTTCTCTTAAATCCGACGGAAAGCACTCCGCTTCTTACATCCTGCAGAAAGATTACTGTTCTGACAGCGGAAAGCTTTTCGATATCATCATCAGCAAAGACTGATCATGGAAGAACAGAACATAAACGCCTACTGCTCGATCTGCGGAAAAGGCTACCATGTCTGCAAGGCCTGTATGGAACAAAGGGCATTCCGGCCCTGGCGGACCATTGCGGACAGCGCCGCGCACTATCAGATTTATATGGCAATCCACGGGTATACCGTGTCGAAAGACAAAAAAACTGCCAGAAACGAACTGGAAAAATGCGATCTCAACGGCTGCGAAAACTTCAGGCCCGAGATAAAGGCGGCCATACGCCGCATTTTGTCGGAAACAGAAGAAAAAGACGGACAGGCAGAATAAATTCTGCACGTCTGCCATCTCCTGTATTTACAAAATTTTCAACCTGTGTTACTCTGGATAAATCAGAATAATTTTGATTTCCGGAGGGTACAATCATGAGAACATCGAGCAAAGAACGGACACTGCAATGGATTCAGAACCAGTACAAAAAAGGAAATATATCGTTTTCACACAAACTCCAGCGTCCGATCGGACAGTGGACCCCAAAAATGAAATCTCTTCTGATTCACAGTCTTCTGTCCGGTTTCCCTGTAAATCCCATTTACGTCGTCGAAGAAAACGGTACCCTTTATACCCTCGACGGCTCACAGAGAACTTCGACGTGCCTTAATTACATAAACAACGAATTTTCGCTGAGCAAAGACACTCCCGATATCATAATCGAGAGCAGGGAGAACGGCGAATCCGTCTCCAGAACCTATGAAATCGCCGGCAAAAAATTCGGCAGACTCGACGAGGAAGTGCAGAACAGCCTCCTCGCATGCAGTCTGGAATTCTGCATGCTGTCCGACTACACAGAACACGAAGTCAGAGAAATGTTCCGTCGTCAGAATGCCGGAAAACCGCTCAACAGCAGGTTGCTGCGCATTGTAAATGAATCCGATGCATTCAGCGATACCGTGTATTCGCTCGCCACACATCCGTTTATGGATAAGATTGTGACAAAAATGCAGCGCAAAAACGGAACCGACAGGGATCTGATCATTCAGACACTGATGCTGATTGAGACAAGTCCGGAACAGGAATTTACCTCTTTTCGGACCAGGGACATCGACGCCTTTGTATCGGAACATTCGGATGCCATCGGCGCCGAAAAAATCGAACTTTTGCGCGACGCGATGACGGCTTTTGACGAGGCTTTTGATCAGATTAAAATTCCCGTTACATCCATCCCTATGATTCTTTACAGCGGTTATCACATGAAAAAAGATCAAAAAGCCTTTTCCGGCCTTATCGGACCGATTCAGACTTTTCTGGAGCATTACAACGACAACGAAGAATATAAACAGTATGTCCGGTCCGGCACAGGAAGTGCGGAAAATGTACGCGGGCGCTTTGACTACTGGAAAAACATTATAAAAACAGCATAGCACGAATAACAGCAGAAAGAGGGCTGCCACATCCGGCCGGAGAGTCGGATGCGGCAGCCCTTTTTTACAATGGAACCGGCGCGGCCATATGCCCCGGCAGGGAGATTGATATGAAAATAATACAGACACAACAGATCAGACATTACAGACAGGCCATCGGGCAGCTTGTGGCCGAAAATGAAACACTCCGAAACAGACTGAGACAATACGAAGAAAACGGCTTTTTAAAAGCAGCCGCCAGGACAGTAAAGGCAAAAAACAGATATGAAGCACTCATAAAAGAAGCGGCCCGATGCAAAGAAGAATACGAACAGCTCATCAGGGAACAGAAAATAAGAAACAGGGAAGGTGATAAAAATTGGCGAAACGATTATTTGACTCACAAAATCAGTTAGACATCCCCACTCTCATCCTTGAGACAAAAAGCGGAGAACGATTTGGCTCCATTGACGGCGTAACCGGACTGACCTATAAAAAGACGATGGGAGCAGACAGCGTCAGTTTTGTCGTACACAAATACGTCGACGGGATTTTACATCCCCTGTGGGAAGACATCACAGATCTGAAAACTCTTTTTATCCCGGAATACGGGGAAAAATTTGAAATAAAAATAACATATGAGGACGAAGAATACGAGACGAAATCCGTCAGCGCAGTCTCCCTGTGTGAGGCAGAATTGTCACAGATCCTGCTGCGCAATTTTGAAGTCAACACAGAAACCGACATCGCGCGCGACGATTACAGACTGACCGTGTTTTACGATCCCGATCATCCAGACGCCTCCCTTCTGCACCGCGTCTTATCGGCAAAGGCGTCCTTTTATCAGATCGGCGAAGTCGATGAAACACTGCGCAGCCTTTCTTTTGAATTTTCCGCCGACAACACGGACGTCTATCAGTTCCTGACAGATGAAGTCGCAAAGGAGATGCAGTGTATCTTCCTGTTTGACTCAATGACAAGAACCATTCACGTTTATGACCTTAACAGCACATGCAACGAATGCTTTCAGACCACCCCCTCAGGACTGTCTGAAAGACATTACCGCGGCGACTTTCATGATATCTGCCCCAATTGCGGGAGCACAAATATCAGGAATGGTTTCGGTGAGGATACCACTATATTAATCGACAGGGAAAGCATCGCCAGCTCCATCGTTGTCGAAAGCGATGCCGACGCGCTGAAAAATTGCTTTTATGTCGAAGGCGGAGACGATGTGATGACGGCCGCATTCTGTCTGATCAACCCGAACGGTACACCCTGCCTCTACTATTTTCCGCCGCGGGAGCTTGACAAAAAAGCTTCGGACCGGATTTACAAATTTCCGGATGAACTGATTGACGCGTTAAACGCATATGATACGGATTACAGGTACTACCTGACACAACACACCTTCGATCCCTCCCGCTTATCACACATTTATCATCCCGGAACCAATGACTTTACTCCCACCACTTACGATCCGCAAAGCACCGATTTAAACTATATCACGGCTTACAACGCTGTTGTAGAAAAAATCTCCGGCCTCTCTGACCAGTCTCCCTATCATGACTGCATTCATTATAAAAGTACGCTTACCTTTAAAGGACAGAGTGCGCTCGTGGCCGCTTATTTTAACTCGGTTGATTTTGAAGCATTCGTACAGACAAAAATGATGCCGGACTGTGAGATGGAAGTCTGTACCAAGGAGGAAGCCATCCGAAAACTGACCTCCGCCTCACTCGGCACGATCGCCATCGCCGGTTTTGGCAGCGCAACGACCAGAACCGTCGTCGACAATGCCGTTCTGATGACCGCAAAGACCATCGTAAACACTGCACTCTTTGATGTCGGAATTGAATCCAGCGTTTATACGGCCGGAAATTCTTCCTGGACCGGCCGGTTTGTGATCACAGACCGACAGGACGATAATGTCGGCACAAGGACGATTGTCTCACCACAAAACGTGACTTTATCCGTCAACGGAGACATCCCGGCCTACTGCAGGGCCCGCATAAAATCGCTCCTCTCAAAAAATGACCTGCCGGCCACAGAGCCTTTGTACGATCTGACCATAACCGACGCGGATTTTAAAAGCCGGATTGCCCTTTACGGTGCAGATCAGCTTAAAATTCTCTACAACGTGATGTTAAGCTGCCTTGACGTATTGCAGGAACAGCTCGACAAAAGCGGGATCCGGAAAGAAAACAGTGTAACCGAAGAATTAAAACGATACTACTCCGTCTATCACAGACGCATGGGCGAAATTTCCGCGAAAATATCCGAGAGAGAGGCAGATCTGAATAGCATATGGCGGTACAAAGCACTGCTCTGCTCCTATCTCGAAACTGTCCGGTCCATCCTCAGCTTTCCGTCCTACCTCGCACAGTACGCTAAAACGCACGCACTTTCCGTTGACCTGTGGGAACTTTTTAATCTGCACCGGCGCGAAGAGACTTATCGGAACAGCCATATTATTTCCGATTCCCTAAAGAATAACAGCGACATCATACGCCATGCCGGATCTCTTATGGAACTGGCAAAGAGAGAGCTGATTACGGCCGGAACCCTGCAGTATTCCATATCTGCTTCTCTCTCGAGCCTCCTCGCGCTGACAGAATTTGCTCCGCTCACGGAACACTTTGAAATCGGAAACTGGATCCGGGTCCGCACCGATATCAGGGAAGATACACCGGAGGATTCCATTTACCATTTAAGACTCCTCTCCTATCAGATCACATTCGATGACGTCCAGGAAATCGACGTGGAATTTTCTACCGTTACAAAAACCTGGAGCGGTATGCAGGATTCCGGCTCCGTTCTGGAATCGATCCAGGGTATCGCCTCTTCCTACGACGGGGTAAAACGACAGACCGACAAAAACAGCGCGGCAGCAGATATCGTTGATGACTGGGTCGCAAAGGGCCTTGACATGACAAATCAGAAAATCGTCAACAGCACAGACAGCCAGGCTTTTGTAATTGACGAGCACGGGCTTCTGGCAAGAAGCTATGATGATCTCACCGATGTGTACGGCCCCTGCCAGCTGAAAATTCTGCACAACGGCCTCTACACAACCCACAACAGCTGGGAAACCGTGGACGCGGGAATCGGCTCGTTTATTTATTACGATCCGCTAAATCAGTTCCGGGAAACCGTCGGATATGGTCTCATCGCAAAAACAGTCGTCGGCTCACTTATCCTGGGGGAAAACCTTGGAATTTACAATAAAACCGGTTCCATGCGTTTCGACGAAGAGGGACTTGTCATCTCAAACGGGAAAAATACGATTTTTATCCGGCCGGACAAAACGGCATTCGAAATCTGCCGGGGAACCACAAAGCAGTTTTACCTGGACATGGACGGAAATGCGACGTTCCGCGGAACCATCTATGCGGACGCAGGCGAATTTACAGGAACCATAAACGCCGGCTCCACCATCACGGGCTCGCACATTTCCGGAAGCACGATCCGCACAAAAAACAATCTGTTCCATGTCGCTGAAGACGGCAAAACGACCGTAAAAGATCTGATTGTGACAGATTCCATATATGGACAGTACTCCCACTCCAGTCAGCCGGCAGGAATAGCAGAAATCCTCCGGTTTGTGAGCACGCCGGCTTATTCCTACGATAAAATCTTTTACAGCGAATCCCTGGATGAATTTGTA
Source organism: uncultured Roseburia sp. (assembly GCA_947649645.1). Lineage (GTDB taxonomy): Bacteria > Bacillota > Clostridia > Lachnospirales > Lachnospiraceae > Roseburia. The sequence continues at coordinate 60,871 of CANSSP010000010.1, forward strand.
TCTGTCACAGAAAACTATAAAGGGCCCGCAAAGGAATCGTCCAGTCTGCAGGTCTGCCCCGATGTATGCTCGTTTGATTCTGTCGCTCTCTTTAAAAATGTCGCCGACTTCAGGCAAAATGTCTTCTTCCGCTCGACAGCCGCATTTTCCGACGGGGCATCCGTCGGGAAGGCACTGCATGTCAGCGGAAATATTCATACGGACGGCAGCTCCTACACCGGCAGCGATCTGCATGTCGACGGCAGCCTGATCACACAGGGAGAAGCCCGGCTCCATGGAGATGTTTATTTTCACTCTCTCATCCGTCTGCAGCGGAAAGGCGAACGGCACATCAGCGCCCAGTGGGCCGACGGGAGATACCACACGCTGCTCAGCCTCTATGACGACGGCCTGAAACTGGCGGTGGGATGGACCGGATTGAGCGAAGACGGGGAAACCTATCCGACTGATCTCGTTTTAAGAGGGCAGACGGTACATGCGCCGTATGCGAGTGGTATGACAGTTACATCCGACGAACGCCTGAAACGCTCCTTTGAGAGTCTGGACGCCTTTGACGACGTATACATGGACCTGAGACCAGTCTCATTTGAATATGTCAACGGCTCGTCCGGGCGCAGGCACTTCGGCTTCGGCGCGGGCGCAGTCAGAGAAAATCTTGAAATGCATGGCTTTACAACACAGGATTTTGCCGGGTTTGTACAGATAAGCGAGAAACCCGAAAGCCAGGATTACTGTGGAATCGAAGACCCCATGGGACTTATCTACACAGAATTTATCGCCTGGAACACGCACATGATACAGCAGACGCGCAGGGAACTTGACGAACTCCGTCTGCAGGTAAAAGAACTGTCTGAAAAATACAACAGGCTTCTGCCCGAAAAAACACAGGAGGTGAAACCATAACATGTATGCATTTGATTTTGAATATGACGGATATGCGCTTTCCGATTTCGGAATGATGATCTGCGCATTTCAGTCATCCGATCTGGAAACGGTATCCTCCGGAGCCGATCTGTCTTTTCAGGTCATAAAACCGACCGGTTCTGATAAATTCCGGTTTTACGGCTCAAAATACGAAGAATCTTACTCCGCCACAATCCAGATCTGCAAATCGCCATGCGGCGATACCGGACTGTATCTTGAACCGTCCGAAATTTCCGCCCTGCAGCGCTGGCTATGCAGAAAAGACGGCTATCACCCGTTTCACGTCATACAGGACGACTTAAAAGATCTCTTCTGGAACGCGACCTTTACCTGCCGGCAGCTCCTCTTTAAGGGACAGGCCGCAGGGCTTGAACTGACACTGTACACAGACGCGCCTTACGCGTACCTGAAATCAGAACCGCTCTTTTACTCCCTTACTCCCGGCGAGAGCTTCTCCGTTTTCGACCAGTCGGACGAAACGGGAAGCATTTACCCGACCGTCGAGATTTTATGTAAAGGGCAGGGCGACATCCGGCTTACAAACAGCCTGGACCGGAAAATCCTGACATTGACTTCTCTGTCATACAATGAACGGATTACGCTGGACGGAGAGCATAAAATCATAACGTCCTCCCTTCAGAGAAAAGACCTGCCGGACCATTTTAATTTCTATTTTCCCAGAATCCGCAACACATTCCAGGAACGCGAAAATATTTTTACACTGACAAGGAATGACAGAGCCATTCCCTGCGATATTACCTTTCACTATCATCCGATCGTAAAAATCGGACTGTAGTGTCGGCAACAGACAACCATTCAAGGAGGTAAAATGTATGTCAGTCATACAATATAAACTAAACTTAGATTTGCGCAGAAACGTCCACCAGGTACTTGTAATGAAAGAAGGCGACGTCAACGCAAGGGAAATCTGCATCACCGTCACCGACAATGGGAAAGTTTTCAATCTGGACGGTTACTCCGCCGACTGTAAATGGAAAAAACCGGACGGAACCTATGTATTTAACACCTGCCCCGCCAGACAGGGACAGCTCTATATCTTATGTACCAGACAGATGCTTGCCGTTTCCGGCATCGCCAGAGTGGAAATCGTCCTCTACCGTGATATCAACACCGAAAACCAGGACAAAAACGTAATCTCCACCATGAAATTTCACGTCAGTGTCAACCCGTCCGTCGTCTGCGATAAAGACATCGAATCGTCAGACGAATTCGGCGCACTCACGGAAATTATGCTCAAAAACAAACAGCTCGCAAAATCCCTGGAAGAACTAATGGAGGACAGCACGCTTGTACACACCAGTGACCTGGGCGTCCCGGGCGGCGTTGCAACGTTAAACGAAAGTGGAACCATCCCCTCTGCGCAGCTCCCTTCCTACGTCGACGACGTAAAAGACGGTCATGCCGTTCACGTCATGGTCGACGATACGACCGGTTCCAGAACAGCCTCGGAATTTATTTTTACAGGAGAAAGCGAGCCCTGTGTCCCCGAAACAGACAAAATCTATATCGATATTGACGAGGGCATCACCTACCGCTGGTCGGGAACCATCTTTGTCAGCATCGGCTCTCCGCTCTCACTGGGCACCACCTCTTCCATGGCCTTCCCCGGCGACAGAGGACTTTCCCTCGAACAGGCTGTCCAGGACCTATCCAGCCCCGCGACCTGGCAGAAAAACGGCCTCTTATCGTCGGAGGATAAAAAGCGGATCGATAACTATGCCAATCTGAGAGAAATAAGGATCACCCTCCCTGCCGCATCCTGGTACGGGACGGCCGCCCCGTACACACAGGCCATAGAAACCGAAGATCTCTCCGTTTACAATAACTGCAGCATTGAAATGGACACCGACGCGACTTACGCCCAGACAACCGCAGCCGCAGATGCAAAAATTAACAGGATTACATATGAAAATGGTCAGCTTAGCTTCTCTGCGGACGGTACAAAGCCATCCGTGGATCTCCCGCTCCTTCTCTGCGTCGGGACAAGCATAAATATCGTCAGCGTACCGGCCTGTTTTGAAGAAATGATTCACCCCGGAATGATCGCAAACAATGACGCAACGGAAGAGGAAGGTTTTGTGGCAGATGCAAGAATCGTGAAAGTACACGGGGATGAGATTGATGCGGTTCATGATTCCATTGTTTCGCTGAACAATAATCTGACAAACATCGACACATCTGTCAAAAAAATAGAAAGTAACTTACGTTATTTGTTCGTGGGCAAAAAAGTAAATCCGCCACAACGTTTAATTATTCCGGCATACGATATCAAAGGGGTTGAAATATACCCTCCGGTTATAGAAGGGTATTACCCGATTGACGCACGACTGGAATCGACCGGGCACAAACAGGCAAATTGTGTCGGAATCACAAGCGGCCAGGACTCCAAAGGCGTATTTTTTTATGTCGCCCTTTACAATACGACAACAGAAGAAATGCAGGTATATCCGATTATAAACGTTATCTACGTACGAAACATTGCTGTTCTTTAATCCGGTTAAGAATTCAGCTCATCAGAGAACAAAAACATATTTTTTAACCCGGAGCATGGGTCTGCACTGCGCCCGCAAGCTCCATCCTGCATAAAAAGCAGTGCAGAAATGAGGAACATATGAAAATTATAAACAACTTACCACAAAAAACAGGCGTACAGAATCAGATCGGTATTCTGGACAATCTGAAAACGGCAATCAAAGAAAATATTGTCCTGTCAATCAACTGGCTTTATTCCACTTTCCTGGATATACTGGGCAGCAATGATATTTCTGAAATAGGGGACGGGAGCATCACCGGCGCAATCTCTGCCATAAACCATCCCCTGACAGAAAAGCTCATCTCAGACCAGATTTCCATAAATGATTCCAACATTACTATCAGCGGCGCCTGCGCGGAAAACGGTATCATTTTAATAACGTTTCATATCCACAAAGGCGCCAACGGCGTTATTTCAGGAACAATATCCGACGCATATGCTCCCCGCATGCCAATATCCGGCGCCTGGTCTGTCAACGGCACCGGCGCCGATGCAGGAGCCATTTACGGGGCCGAAATACGCGCTGACGGAAATATCCATATCTGGTGCGGCCGTCAGATACAGGGCACAAATTTTGTCACGTTTACTTATCCACAAAAAAGAAAAACAACAAACTGACACGGAGGAATGAAATTGAAAATAATCAATAATCTGCCACAAAAAACAGGCATACAGGACCAGATTGGCATTCTGGACAATCTGAAAACGGCTGCCAGCGAAAATATAGTCGCCTCCATTAACTGGCTCTGCGACAACTTATCCACAAAAAGCCATGACTTTACCAACATTTCCGGATTAAATATTGTCCGAAAAAACATCACCAGCAGCGGACATACCGTAAACCTTTCTTTCGCCGCAAATATAACAGCCGCAACGGCTGAAATATGGCAGACTCCCCTTGTCATTCCGGAAGAAATCGCGGCGCCCGATATCGTCGACGCCATCTGCCTGATCGGTACAAATTCCTTTTCCTGCAGCCTCATCCAGCTCAGTTTCCGGACCATAAAAATCTTAAAAACCGCGGAATACACGGTCGGGAATAATATATTCGCCTCTCTGAACTGGCACACACTGTCATAGCGCACGAAGCAGTCCCGTCACTTTTGTGTCTGCGCTCCCCTACATGGGTACCGTGCCCATTATCATCATACAGCCCAATTTTCCCATTGCACAGATCTTCAAATGCAAGTATACGGTCCTCAAAGTCGGGATGCGGAACAATCCCCTCTCCCGTCAGATCAATGCAGAATTTTCCATTGAACTTCAAGGCTGCCCTCGCCATACACCACGATCTGTTCGATCCATTCCGATACGGCTTCTCCCGTCAGGCTTAAGATCCCCAGATATTCCAGCATTTCCTCCTGCTGCGGCTCCCTGCAGACAAGAGTCTGCAGGCTATCCACCTGCCGCCGGGCTTCAGACTGCTTACCGCCGAGGGAAATCTGCTCCGCCTCAATCTTCCATGCCGCCTCACGGTAATCCGTTTCAGTGATCTTTCCCGCAGAATACGCCTCATAGGCCCGCGTCTTCTGCAGTTTTAATCCCGCCGCCCGTTTATTCAGCTCCTGTCTTTTCTCCTGCCATTCCCGCAGTTTTCTCTGGTCCGCCGCACGCTTCTTCTTCCATACTTCTTCCCGGTTCATCGTCTCCCATACATGCCCCTGCATCCTGGAGAGCACATACTGCTCCAGAAACGCGGCTTCTATCCTCTTCACACATTCTCTCTGAGGTCTGACCGGTCTGCAGGGACAGAAAAAATAAGGCGTTCTTCCTCTGTGCAGCTGCAGATTGTGTCCGCAGCACCCACAGACCACAAATCCCGTCAGAGGATGTGCCTTTTCTTCGGAGCGCCTCTTCGCCGCCCCGCGGCCCTCCTGAACCAGATCAAACGTCGGGCGGTCTATAACCGGTTCATGGTGGTTGCGATACCGCCTCCATTCACTGCGGGGCTTCAGGCGGTTTTTCCCTCCTGCCGCTTCTTTTACTGTCTTCCCGTAGACGAGATCACCCACGTACACTTCGCTGCGCAGAATCCGGCAGATCACCGCGGGATACCAGATAAAGCCTCCTTTCTTCGGCTGTCGGCCTGTCTCTCCCCTCGCCGCACGAAACGCGGCCGGCGTCTTTATCCCCTCCTCGTTAAACTGTCTTGCTATGGAAAAAGAAGTATGGCCTTCCAGCGTCATCTGGAAAATACGGCGGACAATCGCTGCCTCATCCTCCCGCACTTTAAGCATGTGCCGGTCATGCGGATCCTTTTCATATCCAAACGGACAATTTGCACTCGCATACTGCCCTCTGCCATTGCGCGCCGCCAGGGATGTCCGTACCTTCACGGAAAGATCCTTACTGTAAAGATCATACAACAGACTTTTAAAACAGAGATCCAGTTCCGGCGTCGCCTGTTTTTCGTCTCCGCTGTCATACCCGTCGTTCACCGAGACAAAACGGACGCCCAGAAAGGGAAAAATCTGCTGAATATAATCCCCCAGCTCGATATAATCCCTCGAAAAACGGGAAAAATCTTTGACGATAATACAGTCCACAGCCATCTCCCGCACCAGATTTAAAAGCTGCGTGACACCAGGGCGGTTAAAATTGGTTCCGGAATACCCGTCGTCGCAAAACTCCAGTATCTCATAATCGCAAAAATGCGCCTCGACATACCTGCGCAGCAGCATTCTCTGCGTCCGGATGCTGCCACTTTCTCCGCCGTCCGCCGCATCCTCTCTGGAAAGGCGCATATAAACGGCAATCCGAAACTTCCCTTTACCTTCCTGCATCCCCGCCGCCTGCCTCTCCGGTTTTTAAAGTGCCCGGCCCGGCATGACCGAACGTAATTTCCATCCGCTTCCCCGGGTATAATTCCGCCCGCCGGATCAGCGCCGGCATCCATTCCACATCCATGCCGAAAAGCCCGCCGGATTCCGAAAGCATGCGGACATAAGCCTCCCGCCTCCCTGCGACTGCGTCGATTCTGCAGATCTGATCTTCTGCCTCCTTATAAGCCGCGGATAACCGCTTCTCCTCTTCCTGTTTTTTCTGCTCCCACTCCTTATATACCGCAATGCCAGCCGCGCCTTCCCGGTATTTCGCATACATCCGGCTCTTTGCATATGCTGCCTGCGAAAGCTTTGTCCCGATTGCCGCGCACCGTCTCCTGGCCTCTGCTTTTTCGGCCTTTCCATATTCCTCATTTTTCTGCGCAGGATCGTCCGGCAGACTGCCGCTCAGAGCAGCTTCGCGCACAAGCGCTGCATGAAAAAGGCGGACCAGCGTTTCCGCATCAATCGCATCATTTTCACATCGCAGCCCGTCTATCCGGCCGGCATTCCTGCAGAAATAAAAATACCGGCGCGTTCCGCCGCCAGACTCCCTTACTGACGATCTGCCCAGTCGTTTTTTGCATTTCCCGCAGAATAAAATTCCTGCGAATGGATCCGTACCTCTGCATGCATGCCTCCCGCCCGCTGCCGGCTGCGTTTTAAACCGTCCCGCCGCGCGAAAAAACATTTCCTCATCGATCATCGCCCTGTGCGTTCCCCGCTTTATGTTCCAGTCCCTTCCCTCCAGGTCGCTTCGGCTGCGCGCCATAAGGCGCTTACCGCCGGACGACTGTGGAAGGTGCCCCAGGTATACCGGATTGGTGAGGACTGCCTTTACGCTCCCCTTCCCCCACTGGCACAAAAACTCTCCGTCCCATCTTCGGACGTGTCCATATTTATGGTAATCCATGGGCCGGTGTACTTCCTCTCCATAAAGCCACACAACAATTTCTCCCGTGCTTTTTCCCTCCACAAAAAGACGGTAGATGCTTTTCACAACCTCCGCCGCCTCTTTATCGATACATAAAACCCTCCTGCCGTCCTCCCGCTTTATGTGATAGCCATAAGGCGGGAGACCGCCGACATAACTCCCGGCCTCCCTGTCCGCCTGCTTCGCACTTTTCACCTTTACGGCGACGTCCCTGGCATACATCTCATTGGCAAGATTCCTTAAGCTGATTCCGATATCGTCGTTGTGGCACGTAAGGCTGTCATAACCGTCTGCCACGGATATAAAACGCACGCCGAGAAACGGAAAAATTTTCTGAATATAATTGCCAGTTTCAATATAATCACGGCCAAAACGGGAGAAGTCTTTGACGATCACACAGTCCACAAAACGCAGCCGCACGTCCGTCATCAGCCGCTCAAATCCCTCCCGCGCGAAATTCATTCCCGTTTTTCCCAGATCGCTGTAGCAGTCATAGAGAACCATATCTTCCTGTCGCTCCATGTAAGCCTTTGCAATCTTCACCTGCATCTCTATCGATTCGTTTTTCCTGTCATGGCTGTCCACCGACAGACGGGAATAAATCCCGACGGAATATCTTTTTCTTTTCATCTGAGCTTTGCCATTTTTGCGATATACTCGGCCATCCGGTCACCCATCTCCTTTTCGGTATCCGTATACCCGAATTTCAGCACATAATCACCGCACCTGACCAGAAATGGGTTCCCCGCCTGTCTTATATAATCTTCCACACGCTCCCCGACAGGCTTCGTCCGGTCGATTCTGATATCCTTCAGATCCACAAGCGCGTCTTTATCTGCCTGCAGAATATCGACGTCCCGCATGGCCCGCAGATCAATTATCTCTGACATGGCATTTCCCCTTTTTCTCTTACCTTATGCCGGCGATGGATTGTCCTATGCCTTTGATATACGGCAGCGCCGGAAAGCAATGAAATACGAAAGCCTTGTGCATTTCCATGACACACTCCCCCGTATCCATCACCGCCACGGTCACATTTCTCCCGCTCAATCCCGATTTATATGCATAATCCGTGTGGATTAACTTCTTTACACGGTTCATAAAAATGCCTTTTTTTCTAATCTATGCAGATGCTTTTATTCCGCTCCCCGATAAACCCCGACGCATACCGATGGCTTTTCCTCTGTTTTCTACTTCTTTTCTTTCAATTTTACGTAGACAATCTTTAAAAACTCATTTTTGGGATTGGGAATCGTCCTCGTCTCCAGAAAATCATAACTCTCAATCAGCCTGCTCAATTTGTCATAAGAATAATTCCTGGGATCAAACCCCGGAACCCGCTTGGAGAGCAGAATACCGATCTCCGACTGGTTGACCCAGCCTGTCTCGTCGGATTTCTGTCCTATGATCTGCCGTATCACATCCCCGATCTTCTCCTTGGTCGGAATATAAGTAGTCTCTCCCTTTGCCTGGTGCGCCTCCTCCGCCGCTTCTCTCTTCTCCTGCGGGAAAACGCCTCCGCTTTGTGCGGGAACGAAAGCCATGCTCTCTCCCGCGTTCTCTTCCTCCGCTTCCTCCTGTTCTTTCCCCTCGTCGTTCAGCAACAGATCCAGATATTTAAACTGCTCACAGGCCGCCACCAGAGATCCGGGCGTTTTCTGCTCTCCCATGCCGATCACCAGCATCCCGGCCTCCCTGAGACGATTTGCCAGCTTTGTAAAATCACTGTCCGACGTAACCAGACAGAATCCGTTTACGTTTCCCGAATACAAAATATCCATCGCGTCAATGATCATCGCCGAATCAGAGGCATTTTTTCCTTTGGTATAGTTAAACTGGATCACCGGCGTCAGCGCATACGTCCTTAAGTCATCCTTCCACGACGAAACGCCCGGATTCGTAAAATCGCCATAAACCCGTTTGTACGTGGGAATGCCGTACTCGTTGACTTCATCCATGATCAGCTTTGCATATTTTTTGGAAACATTTTCCGCGTCAATTAAGACAGCGATTTTCGTCTGGTTTTTCATACATACTCTCCGTTCCTGATTTTATAAAGGCCACCTTACTTTTCTGCAGCCAGTATTACACGCCACATGCCATAGATCGTTCTGTGTGCAATGCATGGTCTCATTATAATATGATACCGCCGGCAAAACCATAGTCAGATTTTCCCCCTGTCGTTTTCATTATACAATATTTCCATGCTTTCGCCCTGTATTTACATCCGATATACACGGCCGGCAGCCGCAATCCTGCAAAATATTATACCGGATCCGATAATCGCATCTGACGCCTTGCTTCAAACTGCCCGACAAACCATTCAATCCGTCCCAATACCTCTGACATTTCAAATGTGTCCCCGAACAGAACCTGTGCTTCGCCGGCTTCCACCCTAAGCTGCGCAACCTCCCTCTCAATCAGCCTGTTCTCTGCGGCGTCTGACGGCATAATTTCCAACTTTTCATGTAAAAAATCCAGCCTCTTTATCAGATAAACGATCTCACTGTGCATCAGCCTGTCTGCTTCCCCTATCATCTGCGCGGCTTCCTCCATCGCTACGGCCATTTCTCCGTTACCGGCAAAGTCCTTGCATATCTCCTCCGCTACATCTCTGAGATTTTTCAGTTCTCTTGCAAATCTCGGGGTATCCGTATATCCGGATTCGGGTAACATCTGTTCAGACCGCGCGTTCAGATCGCGCAGCCTTTCCTCAAGATACAAAATTTCCATAACATCCAGCTGAATGCCATCCTCATCCCTGGCGCCAGATTTTTCCAAAAGGGCCATAAGACGACGGGCAGTTTCTATAATGCGCACAAATTTTTCTGCATTGACAGATTCGGTATCCAATTCCTTCAGTCTCACAGCGTCTTCCTGAATATATCCCAGTTCTCTCCCGATCACACCTTTCTCCGGCGTATCGGATGTGCCCTTTATCGCCCTTCTCATTGAAAGCAGCCTTTTTTCCAGATGCCCATATTCCAGTGCAACCGGTCTGCTCCTCTCCTGCGGCGGCATTTCCTCGATTAGCCGAAACCTCCTTTCCTGCAATTCATGCCGGTATTGTTCCACACCTGCCTTTTCATTCGGAGACCATATTTTCGTCCCGACCATCTCTTTTTTGCTGAAGATCTTTTTAATCGCTATGGCCTTTATATTAGGCGGCGTGCCCATTCCTTGTAGGCCATAGAGACACTTTTTCTTTGATGTAGTCGTCGCATCTTTTAAAATATCATAATCTGCCTCCCTCGAAAATGTATTTTCCCGCTTTTCACCGCCCGGCAGATAACTGGAACGCTTTGATTTTATCCATTTCCACTCAATATCGTATGCACTCTCCACTCTGCTTTTAAACTCAACCAGAAGATATGCACCATAGTGGACCCCGCCTTTCGGATGTATCTCAATCATAAAATTATAGAACTGATGAAAAAATCTGATAATCACATTTCCGGCAATCGAACTTTTTGTTTTGTGTATCATCTCCATGACCGGCGCCTTCCACGGGCCTGCTCCAAGCATCCGCGCCATCTGAACCGCAAGCCACTCCGGCGTCTGTGTCACAATATACTCCGCATTATCCTGTAACCAGAAAAAAACACTCTCGGCACTCCTTTCACAACGTACAGCAATTTCCTCTTTCCCCGAACCAGGAGTCGGCTGCATTTCTTCACTGGGAAAATGCTCTTTAACAAACTGGCCAGCCTCCTGAATCATCGCATCTCTGTCGTCATACCGATATGTTTCATCAGCCTCCGATCTCCTCAACAGCTCCTTCCAGATCAGATTTATGTGTCCCTTGGAAAAATGTGCCCTGGCGATCGCCTGTGAGATCGACGTTTTAGAATAATCGTCTTTTCCCTTTTTCTTTGGCTCTCCTTTTACCGGTTCTTTCAGACTGACTTCCTTCCCGCCGACCAGCAGCCTGCGCTGCACCACCGGCTGACGCCCGGCCGCCTCAAAAGACAAAACCGGCTCCGCCGCCCGGCTCTTTTGTGTATACTCCGGCGCCTGGGGTCGGTCTGTTCCGTCACAAAAAAAGTGTCCGGTCATACCATAGAGCGGAACCGCAGTCCCACTCTTTTGATGTTCCCCGACACTTCCCCTGCCTTTTCTCTTCTCCTGCTTTTCCCCTGGCCGTCCTGTTTTCTCCACATGCCTTAACATGTCCTTCTCTCCCTCACCCTTCCGGCAACGCTACCAGAGCGATGCCACATCTACTTTCAGCACTTTGTCAATCGGCGACGAACTGGTTCCACGCCCGTCCGTACCCTCAAAGTATTTCCGGCTCGCCGATTCAAAAAGCACAAAAACATGATTTCCTGCGATGGCTATCTCCTCGGAGCAGGGCGGCATCTCTACCCTGACCCCCGGCGCATTCGGCCGGCGCGTCAGCATCAGAAGCGACGCGTAAACTTTGAGATAAGAAGAATTGTTCCTCCCATAGGATGTACTCAGATAAACCGAACCCGTCTCGTCAAACGCAATTCCCTGAACTTTGCTCGGAATATTATAACTGCCGAGAGATACCAGCGTATCCTTTTCGAAATCATAACTGTAAGAAAGCATCTGCGAGCCAAAGATCTTTGTGTGTGTCGCCACCCAGATCCTGCCCCCGTAACAGGTAATACAGGACGGCGTATTTTTCAGCCGGTATTCTGTTGACACATCTGCAATTTCACCGCCGTCCTCCACCGCCTTAAGGATATCTTTATAAGAAATCCGCTCCAGCGTACATGTCCCCGAATGGCAGACCCAGATATTGTCTCCGTCAAATGCAATCCCGCCGAGATGGCTGTTCTCCCGCATACACAGTGCCGTCAGATACCTGCCGTCCCGCCTGTCAAATACCAGAAGCGACCCCGGCACTTCCGACTCCTCCGCATATGCGGAGATCAGAATAAATTCCGGCGTAAAACAAAGACCCTGAAGGCACTGCCCTACGCTGCTTATAATATGGTCCAGATAATCCCTCTCTCTCGTCGAGGGCATACCCGGAATCGCAACCTCTTCCAGAAAACCATAACTGCATTCTTTCAGTTCCTTGTGATTTCTGTCGGACACACCGCCCGACTGGTAGGAGTACATCTCCACATTGTAGTGACTGTCGATGGCTCTTGTCCATTTCGCAAACAGCACCGCCTCTTTTGCACTTTCCCGGTTAATCTCCGTGACCTTATGCGTATAGCCGCTGTCTGCATACCACCCAGCAAAATTGTATCCTTCCCGCACCGGAATATCCGGTACAAAGGGCAGATCTTCCCGCAAAATATATTCCGGATTGCGCGCGCTGTTCGTGCCGCCGTTGAGCACATAAGAAATCTTAAGATCTGTTCCGCTCTCCTGCGTCGATGCAGCCGGCCCGCCGCAGGAAAAATGCAGCCTTAAGAGCGGTGCATGAAATCCCGGCAGACAGGACGAAATCACCTTTGGATCATTCAAAAGGAGGATAAAAACAGAACACACTGCAATGATTTCCCTGCATCGTTTCACTGTCTCTCCCCTCCTTTTTCGTGAATCACATAAACCGCCTTTGTCTACTCGTCGCCGCCATCCAATTTGGCCGCTCTCGCCTCAACTTCCTTCGTCTGAATATCAGACGGCGCCTGCTCATATCTTGCAAACTCAAAAGAAAATGTACCGCTGCCCCCCGTCATGGACCGGATATCGGTGTTGTATCCGTACAGCTCCATATACGGAATATCCGCGATGATTTCCTGATAACCGTGTTCCGCCGGATTCATGCCGAGCACGCGGCCCCGCCGCTTGTTGAGATCGCCCATGATATCTCCGGTATATTTATCCGGCACCACGACTTTCAGAGATGCGATCGGCTCAAGCAGTACCGGCGACGCCTGCATAAAGCCCTTTTTGAACGCCTGGATCGTCGCTACCTTAAAAGCCATCTCGGAGGAATCCACCGGGTGATAGGAACCGTCGTAGAGAACCGCCTTAACCCCCACAACCGGGTATGCCGCCATCGGGCCTTTTAAAACGGCTTCCTGAACGCCTTTTTCGACTGCCGGGAAATAATTTTTCGGGACAGCGCCGCCCACCACGCACTGATCAAAGACATATGCCGTCTCGAGATCGCCCGACGGCTCAAACGTCATCTTGACATGACCGTACTGTCCGTGTCCGCCGGACTGCTTTTTATATTTGTACTCAACGTCCGCTTTCTTGCGGATGGTCTCACGAAAAGCAACCTTTGGCCTGCTCAGTTCAATTTCTACTTTATAGCGCTCAAAAAGCTTGCTCACGACGACGTCAAGGTGCTGGTCTCCCATCCCGTAGAGCAGTGTCTGGCCGTTCTCGCTGTCATTGACTGCCTTTAAGGTGAGATCCTCCGCCATCAGCTTCTGCAGTGCCTGGGAAATCTTATCTTCATCGCCCTTATTTTTTGCCTTATACCGTTTGTATGTATAGGGTGTGGAGATGGAGGTCCGAATATACAGGATGGGATTCGCTTTTGTCGACAAAGAATCCGTAGTCGTCGCGGACGTCAGCTTCGCCAGCGCACCGATGTCCCCGGCGTGCAGTTCTTTTACCTCCTCCGGCTTATTGCCGCGGAGCACATAAAGCTTGCCGACCTTCTCCTCAACATCCTTGTGGTGATTAAACAGCACGTCGTCCGATTTCAGCACGCCCGAATTAACCTTGATAAGAGAATATTTTCCAATAAACGGATCTGCAATCGTCTTCCAGATATAGGCAGATTTCGGCTTTGCAAAATCATAGTCCGCATTATATACTTCGTTGGATTTTGCATTGATCCCGGCGCAGGCACGTTTTTCCGGACTCGGAAGATATTTCACAATATCAACCATCAGCGTATACATTCCTCTCGCCAGCAGATTCGAGCCCATCAGAACCGGGACGATGCTCCCGTCCGCCACGTTCACGCGGAGCGCCTGGCGGATCTCGTCTTCCGAAAACTCCTCGCCGTTAAAATACCGGTCCATAAACTCTTCACTCGTCTCGGCCACCGCCTCCATCAGCGCTTCTCTGCAGAGCTGCAGATTCTCGATCGAATAATCCGGCACATCCGTCTTTTCAACCTCGCCGTTGTCCTTCCAGCGCTTTGCCCGCTGCTGCAGCACATTGACATATCCCACAAACTGTCCGTTTTCCCGGATCGGCAGATGGAACGGCGCAATGCGCTTTCCATACATCTCCTGCAGATCGGCCACCACCTGCCGGTAGCTGGCCTCATCGATATCCATGTCCGTGACGAAAACCATGCGCGGCAGCTTGTATTTCTCACACATCTCCCACGCCTTCTTCGTGCCCACCTCGATTCCGGCCTTGCCGGAGACGACAATAATCGCTGCGTCCGCAACCGCGACGGCTTCCTCCGCCTCTCCTGTAAAATCAAAAAATCCCGGCGTGTCAAGAATATTGATCTTTGTATCCTCCCACGGAATCGGAACCACGGAAGTGCTGATTGAAAAATGGCGCTTTATCTCTTCTTTGTCATAATCGCTTATGGTGTTGCCGTCTGTGACCTTTCCCATGCGCGTCGTCATCCCTGCAAGATATGCCATCGCTTCCACGAGGCTCGTCTTGCCACATCCCCCGTGGCCGAGTAAGACCACATTGCGAATCTTGTCCGTTGTGTAAACATTCATAGCAAGCCCTCCATATATTTATTATGCAGACCGTCAGAATCCCATACGTTTTTTCTGCGATTTGCTGTATGTCTATATTTTACTAAATATCCGGCGTTATTACAACTTATTTATTCATTTTCAACAAACAATTTACGGACAGGGCGCGCATGCACACGACAAAAAAACTGCCGCTCCTGCGACAGTTTTTCTGGCCTGATTAATTGTATTTCCTTTTTCTTGCTGCTTCGGATTTCTTCTTGCGTTTTACGCTCGGTTTTTCGTAGTGTTCTCTTTTGCGAATCTCCTGCTGAATACCGGCTTTTGCGCAGTTTCGCTTGAAACGGCGTAAAGCGCTGTCCAAAGTCTCGTTCTCTTTTACAATCACACTCGACATTATCCCACACCTAACCTCCCTCCAGTTGCGTATTGTGCATATTCAACTGTTTGGGTCATTTTCATTGCACTGCTTTATATTATATCACACTTTCTCTTTTCGTCAATGTTTTTTTTTCTTTTCTTACAAAAAACCCTTTATTCAAACCGGAACCGCCCAATCAGCGCTTTTAGCTGCGTGGCCTGTGCAGAAAGTTCTTCGCTTGACGCCGCGCTCTCCTGCGCGGTCGCAGAATTTGTCTCCACCACAACCGCAATCTGGTTTACGCCCGTAGCAATCTGCTCTGCCGCTTCCGCCTGCCTGTCCGACGCTTCGGCGATCCCGTCGACTGCCTCCCGCACCATATGTGCTTTTTCTACAACCTGGTCTAAAGATTCCGCCGTGATTTTAGTCAGATTTGTACCGTCCTCGACTGCCCGTATCGCATTCTGTATCAGCTGTGCCGTACTCCGCGCCGAGTCGGCCGTCTGTTCCGCAAGGCTCCGCACCTCGTCTGCGACGACCGCAAATCCCTTGCCGGCTTCTCCCGCTCTCGCAGCCTCAATCGCCGCATTTAGGGACAGAAGATTTGTCTGGGAAGCAATCTCCTCAATCGCCTTCATGATATTGGCAATCTCATTGGACGCATCCGTAATGCGCCCCATCGCCATCGTCATCTCCTGCATATGGTTGTTGCTCTCCTGAATACTGTAATCCATCTCGCCGACAATATTTTTCACCTCATTCGCCTGCTTTGCATTCTGCGAAATCTTATTGGAAATATCTTCCACCGTGGCCGTCAGCTCTTCAATCGAGCTGGCCTGATCGCTGGCTCCCTCGGCCAGTGACTGCGACGCGCCTGCCATATCATCGGAACCTTTTGACACCTGCACCGCATTCCCGTCAATCTCACGCATCGTCTCATTGAGTGCGGAAACAATTCCGCGGAAAGAAACGCCGATCTGAGAGAAATTTCCCTTGTAATCTTTTGAGACATCCACGGTAAAATTGCCGTTGGAAAGCTCCTCAAGATTATCGCTGATATCACGGATAATGCTGTTTAAAGTCCCTATTGTGGACCGCAGGGAATCCATCAGCGTCTCCGTCTCGTCGTTGGTGCGAATCGCCGGCGTCTCCGCAACGAGATCCCCTTCCTCCAGGAGCCTGAGCCTGTCCACACACTGCTCAATGGGCTGTGCAATCCGCTGACCCAGTATTTTACTGATACGCAGTCCGATCAGTGTAAACAGAATCATCATCACAATCGTGGCAGCAAGCGAAATATAAAACATCATAAGAAACTCATTGCGGACTGCAACGACCGCAATAGACCATCCCGGTGTCTCGGGCACAGGAGAAAATGTCACGATTTTCGTCTTTCCGCCGTACGTATAACTCCCGACGCCGTCCTCTCCGCTTATCATCCGCTCCACAATCTGTCCTGCTTTCCTAAGCCCCCGGTTTGTTTTCCCCTCTTCGATCAGATTCTCCACTCCGACCAGAGACGAGTCAATGTCTGCGATCGTCGTGCCGCTCTGATCTACCATAAAGGCCGTTCCCTGCTTTCCCACCTTGATGGAGCGCATAATATCGTCCAGTGTCTCACCGTTCGGAACAAACACAACCGCCCCGATTACCGTCGTGTGCGGCATGCCGTCTTTCCACAGGGGCGCCGACACTTCAAAATGCACCTGCTGTGCATCTGCGTCAAACACCGGCGTGGAAACATATGTATTGCCTTTCATTGCTTCTGCGAAAAAATCTTTCTGTGAAAAATCCTCCCCGGTAAAAATATTGGTTCCTTTCTCATCGAGAATAAACCCGTCTACCAGCTCATGATCCTTGACCTTGATATCAATCAGTTCCTTCTTTTCCTCCACAGACCGCCCGGGATCCGCAAGCCTCGTAAGGCTTCCCGTCTCGTATGCTATCGCGACAAATTCATCCATCGACTCCATAATCATATCCGCTGCGATCGCCGACGTCTCATTCATCACCCGCTGCATCGTGGAAACGGAAGCCATAAAACAGCATGCTATCCCCACGACCCCAAGTATTACATTAAAAATAACCACCATACGCGCGACATTGCCCGAAATCTTCTTTTCTATGCCATAAGCGCTCTTCTTTTTTCCAGAAACTTTCAAAATTACATCCACCCTTTCTTTTTCGTCGGCAGTCTGTCCGCAAAAGACAGCTCCGTCCGCCTTTACCACGCTAATACTATCACATTTCCTGTCTGGTTTTCAATAATGACATCCCATATCTTTCAAAATTTTCTCCAGAACCTCTTTTTTCTTCTGCCCGTCATCCCTCCCCATGCCAACCGCAATCCGCACAGCCGTCTCCGATATCCCCGCATTCTTAAGAAACGCCGCATCCTCCGCCGTCTGCATCCCGTTCCTGTAATGATATATCGTCCGGTTCATCCGATCAAATAACCGGATAAGTTCCCTGAATCTGTTCTCACGCTCTAAAATACTTTGTCCATACGCCTGCCTTTCCATGCCTGCCGTAGCGATAATCTGCATGGAAAGCCGCAGCTCCCCCGTCACGTCCGAAGCTTCCATCAGCACATCGGGCCTCTCTTCCCTGCGCCTAAGAAAATAATCTTTCGCTCCGTTTACGTCCCTGCGAAAAAAATATTCCGCCAGTCTCTCCTTCATCTCTTTTGTCTCCGCTTTCTCGCCGAGCATGCCGACTTTGCATTCGAGTACTTTTAGCTGTTTTACCGTTACCCAGACCAGCAGCAGAAACTCCGAAATAAACCCGAACACCCTTTTGTGGTAGGCATCCTCCCCCGTTTCCAGTTCAATCCGGTCTGCCACGGCGAAAAAAATATCAAACAGCCACTCGCAGTATGCGTCAAACAGCGGCCTGGATGTGACAAGAATATTTCCGAAATACGTTTCTGTGCCGTTTACAAGCGAAAGAAACGCCTCATAATACTGAGGATGACGCTCTTTTATGACCGTTCCGGTCATATCCAGTGCTTTTCTGTTGTGGTTTGCGCAGAATCCATCATAATAAGAATTATTCAGCTTTACACGCTTCGTCGTGATCACATCATAATCCTGAAGCAGACGCGCATACGCAGCCCTGGTAAAAATTTTTTCCTGGTCATCGATCAGATACCTTCGGTAATGACAGGTTCCGATGTAATCGAGAGCCGGACCGTTTTTCCAGAGCCAGTAAAACCCTGTAAGTTCGCTGTAATAACAGTTCCGTTCTGATATATTCTCCCCGGTATCGTCGCCGGGCAGCCCCAGATCCCGCGCGCACGCCCTGCCGACATGAAGGGGTACGTACATGGGATCGGGCCAGACTTCAAAACGCCTGTGTGTCATAACATAAATCCGGATATCCATCTGACGCTTCCTCATTTCCTGTTTTTTCAGATTTTAGCACATCTGTGCCTTCTTTTCCAGTGACAAAACACGGGCGGATCGTTTCCCCCGCCTTCTCCTTCTTAACCCGGGCACGCTCCCGCCCGTATCTTTCTGAATTGTAAGCGGTATGCTTTCACCATAAAAAACAGCCTCCGCCGCATACAATGCGGTTTTGGAGGCTGCCTTCTCACACGTTATGTTCGTCATGTATCATCTGATTCACTTTCTTTAACACATCCGCCGATTTCTTTAAAAGGTCCTGCTCTTCTTCGTCCAGGGAAATCGGAATCACATCCTCCACCCCGTCCTTTCCGAGAATGGCCGGCATGCTCAGCACGATATCCTCCATGCCATACAGCCCGTGCATCATCGATGATACCGGAAGAATTGACTGCTCATTGCGGACAATGCATTCACAGATACGCTTGACGGCCATGGCTATCCCGTAATACGTAGCCTGCTTTTTCTCTATGATCTCATAAGCGCTGTTTTTTACTTCTTCATAAATCCGGTCTTCTGATTCCTCGTGCGCAAAATGGCCGCGCATCTCGCAGAAATCACTGAGCCGGACACCCGATACATTTGCGCTGGACCAGGCCGCAAGCTCGCTGTCCCCGTGCTCTCCGATGATAAACGCATGCACACTCCGGTTATCCACGCCCAGATGCTCTCCGATCAGATATTTCAGACGCGCCGTGTCCAGGACCGTTCCGGAACCGATCACGCGGTGGGCCGGAAAACCGGACAGTTTTATCGCCGTGTAAGTCAGGATATCGACCGGATTTGAGACGATCAGAAGAATCCCTTCGCAGCCACGCCGCGCGATTTCCGGAATTATGCTCTTAAATACCTCGACATTTTTGTGGATCAGGTCAAGCCTCGTCTCGTCCGGCTTCTGATTTGCCCCTGCAGTCACGATAATAACGCCTGCATCCACAATATCGTCGTAATCTCCCGCATAGATTCTGACCGGACGCGCAAATGGAAGGCCGTGGCTGATATCAAGCGCCTCTCCCTCCGCCCTGTCACGGTTCACGTCGATCATGACCATTTCCGAAAATATTCCGCTCTGCATCAGTGCAAATGCTGCCGAAGAACCGACAAAACCGCAGCCGATCATCGCTGCTTTACCTCTGTTTATCTTTTCCATATGCCTCTCCTTTCACCAACATAGATTATGCCCGTTTCCGGCTTTCTTATCACATTTTTCCGGCTGCGATTCTTATCTTTCACGGTTCAGGATAAGCCGCAGGCCCCGCAGCCGGACGGCGTGGCGGCGCATCCCCCCAGAGCAGTCTCTCTGAGTTCATAAGGTATCTTTTTTCCGACAAGATACATCGTATCAAGCATCTCGTCAAAGGAGATCAGCTGACGTATCCCCGAAAGTGCGATTTCGGCCGCAATCAAGGCATTGGCTACCCCGGCCGCATTGCGGTTCTGGCAGGGATATTCTACAAGCCCCCGCACCGGATCGCAGACCAGCCCGAGCATATTCATCAGAACCGTGGACGCGGCATACAGGCTCTGCTGCGGCGTGCCTTCCATCAGCTCCACCGCCGCAGACGCCGCCATTGCGGCCGCAACGCCCGCTTCGGCCTGGCAGCCGCCGACAGCCCCGGCCACTGTGGCATTGCGCATGGCAAGATAACCGATGGCGCCGGCATTAAACAGTACGTCCCGCACGCGTTCGTCCGGGTAATTGTATTTCTGCTGCAGCGACAGCAGCAGCCCTGGAACGACGCCCGCAGAGCCCGCCGTCGGCGCCGCGACGATCAGCCCCATGGACGCGTTGACTTCCAGAACTGCCATTGCATAGGTGATCCCGCGGCTTAAGACGTCGCCGCCGATGTCCATCCCGTCCCTGCAGCGCCTCTCCAGCTTCGCCGCTTCGCCGCCGATGAGCCCGCCCATGGATTTTATCGGTGACTTTAACGGCGTAAACGCAGACTGCTTCATAATATCAAGCGCTCTCTCCATCCGGCGGCAGACCTTATCCATCGCCGTCTCACCCAGCTCACATTCTCTCTGCTTCATTACGTCCGAAATCAGACACTGCCCTGCACCGCATAATTCCAGCAGATCTTTCGCACTTTTAAAATCCGTCATCTGCTTCCCCCCTGTTTTCCTCTTTCTGGACAATCATCACATCCATAATACCGGGATTTTCCAGAAGCTCATCCTGTATATCGGCACAGAGCAGATCGTCCGTCTCGACGATCGTATAAGCTTTCTGTCCTCTGGACTCCCTGAAAATGCGCATAAACGCAATATTGATCTTTTTATCGCCAAGACATCTTGTGATGTGCGCCGCCACGCCGGGCTTGTCCTGCTGGATGATAATCAGGGCATTGTACTCGCCGGTGAAATCCACCTGTACCTGATTGATCCGCACTATCCGGACCTTCCCGCCGCCCAGGGATTCCCCTCTCACCGTCATCGTCTCCCCGTTTTCGCCCGTCATCCTTATGTCGACCGTATTCGGATGCACGTCCGTCTCCTTCTCGTCAACATGGAAACAAAATTCAATCCCGCGCTCCCTGGCAATGGAAAACGAATCGCGGATTCTGACATCGTCTGTGGAAAATCCCATGATTCCGCCCAGAAGCGCCCGGTCCGTCCCATGTCCGCGATAAGTTCTTGCAAAAGAGCCGTACAGGGTAAACACGGCCTTCACAAGTGTACCGCTCTTCATCTTCTGCGCCAGATACGCGATCGCACAGGCCCCGGCGGTGTGGGAACTGGAAGGTCCGATCATATTCGGGCCGATTACGTCAAACACACTGATAAATGCCATTGCGTTCCTCTCCATCTCTTAATTTTAGAAATACAGTCTGCCAGTCTCCACCCTGGCACTGCTTTATGGACATTGTAGCACTTACATTCACATAAATCAAATGAAATCGATTCTTTTTCGAATATTTGTTCGATTTTTGTATTTACATTTCCGCATGCATCTGCTATAGTGTCATCAGGTCATACAGCATCCATGAAAGGAGCCTCCATGTCAGAACCAGTCATCTACCACATCGACGTCAATTCCGCCTTCTTAAGCTGGGAAGCCGCGCGTCGTCTTAAGCAGGATCCCGGCGCGCCCGATATCCGCACTTTTCCCGCCGTCATCGGCGGCAGTGAAGAGACACGCCACGGCATCGTCCTTGCGAAATCCCCTTCCGCCAGAAAATACGGTATCCGGACGGGTGAACCGCTGGCGCATGCACGCAGGAAATGCCCCGGACTTAAAGTCTGTCCGCCCGACTATGCCCTCTATGTCGAGCGCTCTGAAGCATTCCTGTCCCTGCTCCGGCGCTATGCCCCCACAGTGGAATCATACAGTATCGACGAAGCTTTCTGTGATATGACCGGAACAAAAAGCCTCTATGGCGACCTGACAGCCTTTGCCCTGACACTGAAAGAAAAAATCCACACAGAGCTCGGCTTCACAGTCAACATTGGCATTTCCACAAACAGACTTCTGGCAAAAATGGCCTCCGATTTTGAAAAACCGGACCGGGTCCATACGCTTTTCCCTTCAGAAATCGAAAAAAAGCTCTGGCCCCTGCCGGTGGAAGACTTATTTTTTGTCGGCAGCTCCATCGCAGGAAAGCTCCGCTCCCTTGGCATCCGCACAATCGGAGATCTCGCCCTTGAAAAGCATGACAGGATTGTCTCTCTTTTCAAATCCCACGGAGACACCGTCTGGAACTACGCAAACGGTATTGAATCGACACCGCTTACCCATACGTCCCCCGCCAGCAAAGGCTACGGCAACTCTGTGACGCTTCCATCCGACGTGACCGACGCCGGCACTGCCCGGCGGGTACTTCTCTCCCTGTGTGAAACGGTCGGCGCCAGAATCCGCGCCGCAGGGGCATATGTGAGCGTGATCCAGGTACAGATCACCGACTGCAGATTCCGCCATACATCCCGTCAGACCACACTCCCCTCTTCCACCAACGTGACGGAAAAGATTTTTGAATCCTCCTGCCTTCTTTTTGATGCTGCCTGGGATCACTCGCCCATCCGTCTGCTCGGCGTCTCCACCGGCAGAGCGACCTCAGAAATCTATGAACAATATACTCTTTTTGACATGGAACGCAGCAAAAGGCTTTCCCGGCTCAACTGCGCCATTGACGGCATCCGGACACGCTTTGGAGAGGACGCCGTTAAACGGGCATGTTTCATTGAAAAAGATCACACAGGAAACAGTATCCCCCATATGACCAGGGGTATGAACAAAGCAAAACGGACATCCAAAGGAAAGTGAGCGCCACAGACAGCACTGCGCCTGATACGGCACAAAAACGGGCAGGTTTTCACCTGCCCGCCCTCAGTCCTCTGTCAAGGTCTTCACATCTACGCAGCAGAATCTTCAAACTGCGAATTATAAAGATTGGCATAAAATCCTTCTGCCGCCAGAAGCGCGTCATGCGTTCCCTGCTCAATGATATCCCCGTCCTTCATCACAAGGATCAGATCCGCATCCCGTATGGTGGACAGCCGGTGCGCGATAACAAAGCTGGTACGGCCCCGCATCAGATTATCCATCGCCTTCTGAATCGATACCTCCGTCCTTGTGTCGACGGAAGACGTCGCCTCGTCGAGAATCAGAATCCGGTTATCCGCAAGAATCGCACGCGCGATTGTCAACAGCTGTTTCTGCCCCTGCGACACATTGCTGGCATCTTCATTGAGTTCCATGTCATAGCCGCCCGGCAGCGTTCTGATAAAGTGATCGGCATGCGCCGCCTTCGCCGCTGCGATGACTTCCTCATCGGTAGCGTCAAGGCGTCCGTATCGGATGTTTTCCATAATCGTTCCTTTAAACAGCCATGTCTCCTGTAATACCATTCCAAAGGCGTCTCTTAATTCCCTTCGGTTAAAATCTCTGATATTATGCCCGTCGATACGGATAGCTCCTGTATTTACATCGTAAAACCGCATCAGAAGCTTTACCATCGTCGTCTTACCGGCTCCCGTCGGACCGACGATTGCAATCTTCTGTCCGGGCGCCACATCGGCGCTGAAATCTTTGATGATAATCTGATCCGGGTTGTATCCAAAGCTGACATGCTCAAACGAAACGGAACCCTCTATCTTCGTCACATCCGCCGCATGTTCCACCGTCTGGTCCTCCTCTTCCTCATTTAAGAACTCAAAGACACGTTCGGATGCCGCCGCCATCGACTGTACCTGGCTGATGACCTGCGCAATCTGCTGAATCGGCTGGGTAAAATTCTTCACATACTGGATAAACGCCTGAATATCCCCGATCGTGATCACACCGCGGATGGCGAGCAGCCCGCCGGCCAGAGATACAGCCGCATACCCCAGATTTCCGACAAACACCATGATCGGGTGCATCATACCCGATAAAAACTGGGATTTCCACGCAGATTCATAGAGAATCTGGTTTGTATCGTCAAACTCCCTGACCGTATCCCCCTCTCTGTTGAACGCCTTAATCACCAGATGTCCGCCATAGACCTCCTCCACCTGCCCGTTGATATGGCCCAGATACTCCTGCTGCGACTTAAAGTATTTCTGCGACTTTTTCACAACCGCTGAAACCAGATACGCCGAGACAGGAAGGATCACAAGCGCGATCAGCGTCATCAACGGCGAGATGCTCAGCATCATAATCAGCACGCCAACCAGCGTCGCTGCCGATGTGATAATCGTCGTGATACTCTGATTTAAGCCCTGGCCAAGCGTGTCGACATCGTTCGTGATCCTTGAGAGCACCTCGCCATACGTGCGGCTCTCAAAATATTTCATGGGCATCCGGTTGATCTTCTCCGAAATCTCTTTGCGGAGCCGGTAACACAGCTTTTGTGTCACACCCGTCATAATCCAGCCCTGGACAAACGTAAATACTGCGCTCAGACCATACAATCCAAGAACAAACAAAAGCACCTGGCCGATATAGGAAAAGTCGATTCCTCCTGTCCCGCGGATTTTCTCCATCAGGCCTTCCGAAAGCGCCGTCGTCGCTTTCCCTAAAATCTTAGGCCCGATCACACTGAATATCGTCGAACAGGCCGCAAAAATCACAACGACACCGATGGCAGGTTTAAATCTGCCCACATACCCGGCCAGTTTTCCGATGGAGCCGCGAAAATCCCGGGCTTTCTCATCGGTATGCATCCCGCGTCCCCCCATCGGTCCGTGGCCTTTCATCGGCTTACGCTTCTCATTACTCATTGACAGGCACCTCACTTTCCTCTAATCCCAGCTCCTTCGCAGAAAGCTGCGATCCTGCAATCTCGCGATATGTCTCACAATTTTTCAACAATTCTTCATGTGTCCCTTTTCCGACAATCCGGCCCTCATTGAGCACCAGTATCTGCTCTGCGTGAAGAATGGTGCTGATACGCTGGGCCACAATGATCACAGTGCGGTCCGCCACCTTCGACGCAAGCGCCTTTCTGAGCGCCGCATCCGTTTTCAGATCCAGCGCTGAAAAACTATCGTCAAAAATAAAGATCTGCGGATCTTTTACAATCGCCCTTGCAATCGCAAGACGCTGTTTCTGACCTCCGGAGACATTGCTCCCGCCCTGGGCGATCGCACTCTCATACCCGTCGTTCTTTTCACCGATAAAATCAGCAGCCTGCGCGATTGCAGCGGCCTCCGTCAGCTGTTCTTCCGATGCGTCCTCTTTCCCAAACCGAAGATTCGACGCGATCGTGCCGGAGAACAGAATCCCTTTCTGCGGAACAAATCCGATCTCCCCGCGCAGATCAGACATTGCGACCTTTCTGATGTCTCTGCCGTCGAGCGTAATACGCCCCTCCGTCACATCATAAAGCCGCGGTATCAGATTGACCAGCGTGGACTTTCCGCAGCCCGTACTCCCGATAATCGCCGTTGTCTTTCCCGGCTCCGCTGTAAAGTCAATATCACTAAGTGCATCCGCCTCGGCACCCGGATAGCGGAAACAGACATGTTCAAACCGGATAACGCCTGTGTGCTCCGTCAGATTTTCAGGCTGCTCACTGTCAGAAACAGAAGATTCCGTGCGGATCACCTCATCGATGCGCTCCGCAGCCACCGCCGCCCTCGGAAGCATGATAGAAAGCATTGTCAGCATCAGAAATGACATCACAATCATCATCGAATATGTGATAAACGCCGTCATGGCGCCCACCTGCATCACACCGGCATCGATTTTATGAGAGCCAAACCACACGATACCGACCGACAACAGGTTCATTATCAGCATCATTCCCGGCATCATGAAATTCATGACACGATTCGTAAACAACATCGTTTTCGTCAGCTCGCGGTTTGCAGCGTCAAACCGTTCCTCCTCCCGCTCTTCCCGCTTAAACGCACGTATGACGGAAAGCCCGGTAAGAATTTCCCTCGCTACAAGGTTAATCCGGTCCACCAGCTTCTGCATCAGCTTGAACTTCGGCATGGTGACCGACATCAGAATACCGACATATCCCAGAATAACAACAACCGCAAGAATTATAATCCAGCCCATCCCCGCTCCGGTCTCCACGACCTTCATAATGCCTCCGATACCTATGATCGGCGCATATGCAATCATGCGCAGCAGAATTGCAGATACCATCTGAATCTGCTGGATATCGTTGGTACTTCTTGTGATCAGGGATGCCGTGGAAAAACGATCCATCTCAGCATTCGAAAAACTCACAACCTTTTTAAAGATCCTTCCCCTTAAATCCCTGCCGATCCCTGCTCCGACACGCGAGCCAAAAAAACCGACCAGTATGATCGCAGCCCCCATTATTAAGGCCATACCAACCATCTTTAACCCGGCCTTCCACAGATAGGCCGTCTGAATCTGATCCGATGAAAGACCTGCAGCCCTGTCGCAGAAAACTGCGTATGCGACTCCCATTGATCTGACCAGAGAACTGCCCATCGTATCAATCGTCTTCTGCAGTTCATCCCGCATTGAAAAAAGCTGATCCTTCCTAAGAACGCCGGCTTCCTCCATGCCAAGAAGCAGACTGCGCATATCCACACAGTTTACCATGCGCACCACTCCGTCCTCATCTTCTGCTTCCCTCTCCGATGTGGTGAGCGAAATTCCCATGGACGCTCCGATTTCCTCAACACTCTTCCCCGCAAGCATTGACACATCCACACCCATCTGGGACGCCACACTCTCCCTGAACGTATCCTCATCCACTGCAGACATCTGATAGTTCATAAGAAGCGGCAGAATCATTTCCTCATCCAGAGCATTAAGCTCATCTTCTTTCATCTCCACACGCCGGTAAATGTCTCCGTCCTTCTGAAAACAATTTTCCCAGGATCTGATCTCTTCCTCTGTCATCAGAAGCTTTGCCGCCTCAAACTCCTCTGCCGTCACCGCCTCCGGAATAATGTGCTCCACACCGCTGTTCATGATTCCGACATCAATGATGTCCGACGTGTATGCCGGAAGAGAGAGATCACACCATGCCTGCACAAAAAGCAGCAGCAGGATAAGAATCATCTGTCTCCAATAGGGAATCATATTCTTTACAATCTTACCCATACAATATCGTTCCTTTCTGTCCGTCATTTTTCGTTCATTTTTGACTTCTGTATTTCCAATTCTTCCGAGGCTGCCTGAAAAAGCTGATTAAGATATGCAATTAATTTGCACAGATCCGCCTCATTCATGCGCGAAAATACTTTTTTCGCAAATTCCTCCATGCGCTGCTCCATCCGGCTGCACTCTGCTTTTCCAGCCTCCGTCAGCTCCACATACGTATTGCGTCTGTCCGACTTATTGACTGTGCGCACGATAAAACCCTTATCCTCCAGATTTTTTAACGTCCTGGATACCGCCGAAGACTTTGCATGCATGCGCTCTGCCACTTCTGAGACAGTCAGAGGCGTATCTCCCTTTTTCTGACTGAAGTGTCCGATCGAAAGAACCGTCACGCAGTCAAATTTCGTCAGATCCGAAAACAGCGCACCGATATTCAGCTTGTGAAACTGATCCATCGCCCGGAAAAACTGCCTGTATGTCTCTTCCACAAATATCACCACCTTGTTAATATTTAACTCTGTTATTTAATTGTCTTGTTAAATATTAACATATTAAAATATGAACGTCAAGCACCCATTTCCTTATTTTTACACTTCATTTCAGACTGTTTCTATCGTCCTTACCCTCATCCTGTTTTGCAATATAAAAAAATCACAAAAAACTGTTGACAAAATTCTTTTCTCATAGTATGATATCAACTGTGCTCAAGAGATAACAGGCACGACAGATCGGCGCGAGTGGCTCAGTTGGTGGAGCACGACCTTGCCAAGGTCGGGGTCGCGGGTTCGAGTCCCGTCTCGCGCTCTCCTTTGAAATCATAGACAAAGGGTTTTAGAGGTTGCGTTTTATAATTACATATGCGCGAGTGGCTCAGTTGGTGGAGCACGACCTTGCCAAGGTCGGGGTCGCGGGTTCGAGTCCCGTCTCGCGCTCTTTTATTAAAGAAGATATCCGTCTGGATGTCTTCTTTTTTATGAGTCCTGCCGGACTCAGACATTCAATAATTTTGCATCGATCGGGGCATTAAAAAAGACGGTCTGTGCAAAGGCAGATCGTTACCATCTGGAATATCTGTTGAATATGAAAAACCCACAGAAAGGCGTTATGCCTGGGATCGGACTGAATTATATCCGTTTCGCAATCGAAGAACCGCATTTGTTCCGTTTCCTTTTTCAGTCAGATTTTTTCAACGGAACCACCCTGCCCGAAATGACAGACTCCAAGGATCTTACGCCTGTTATATCGGCAATGCAGGAAGCCGTCGGAGCAAAAAGTACAGAGCAGGTAAAAGAAATCCTTCTGACAATTTAAGGCACTGGCGAAAGATAATGTAAAATCTGCAATTATCGTTTCAGGCGTGTCCTTTGGCATAGGGCATCTGCTAAATTTATTCAATGGAAGTGGTATGGATCTGGCGAACAATTTCATCCAGATCAGCATGGCGCTTGCGGCAGATTTTCTGTTTGTAACAATATTTTATTGCAGTGGAAGTCTGCTCCCCTGTATTATCACTCACTCTGTGCTGAATGCCCTTAGTACTTTTGCAGATGAAACGGCCTTTTCTGTAAAAAAGCAGATGATCCAAAGCCTTATTATGATTGCTCTGACGGTTGCCTATACCGTAATTCTGACAAAAACACTTCCGGACAGCGGGTGTGCAGATGCGAGTGACGAGATGGTTAACTGATATGACAAAAATGGTTTCCGTAATGTCCGGGGCCTGTTTCATGTTCTGCCGTCCCGGACAGGCATATAAACAGCAAGGTATTCCAGCACCTTACGCATATATTCTGCGTACAGTTTATTGTCATTCTGCAAACCGTGTCCCGAATGCTTCATTTCAAAATACTGATAGTCTATGCCATTGTTTTCAAGTGTCTGTTTTAATTTAAGAGAAGCCCTAAATGCCTGCACCTTATCCCACGAGCCATATGCCACAACGGCAGGGGCCGCGTTTTCCTTTATCCACATTTCGGCAGAAATCTGTTTCATCCGTTCTTTGTATTCACCTGTTCTAAACATATCATTTGTTATCTTATTTCCAGACATTGCCGTAAACAGATCTGCAATGCCCTGATAGTCTTTATCCGGGTCAAATTGAACAGGTTTATCAGGATCTGCCCCTATGTTAATCCAGTCTTCCACATAAAAACAGGAAGGTCCGACTGCCCCAAATGTCATTCTGACTGGCACTGGAGATTCATCCGCATCACGATAGGCGTATATCATTGCCAGGGTATGACCGGCAGAGCCGCCGCCGATTGCCATTTCATCAATATGGCAGCCAAGCCTCTCTGCTTCTGCAATCACATGCGACATGCTGTCCTTAATTTCTACTGACTGTGTATACACGTTTGCATCCGGATTCCGGTCTTCGCTGAACAGGGTATAATTGATACCGGCTGTCACATAACCTTTCGAACAGAACCATTTCAGTATCTGTGCATCGTCTGCTTTATCTCCGCCCGTAAAGCCTCCCGCATGGAGATATACAATCAGGCCATAGCTGTCTCTGGTATGACCGGCAGGAATATAAAGATCAAATTTATTTGCTTCGCCGTTGCCATAAGAAATATCGGTATGTACTGTGCCAGCCGATTCATTCCAGTCAGCTGAAAATTCTTTATCAGATGAAGGATAAGCGATCTTAAACGCCGCTGACCCGCCGAAAACAACGATAAATACAAAAACATAAATAAGTCCCCACATAGCTCTGCCTTTCTTCTTTGTGTTCTTTTCTCTGCTCATAAAAAATTACCCCCGTACATGGTTCCCCCGAGCAGGAAATTCATAGCCGCTCTTACGGCGAGCCGCCCCAGGATCGCTGCTGTGACAATGATGATACCTAAATAAAGAATTCGTTTTTGTGTAAGTGTCATTTTCATTTTCGCTTCCCTTCTGCACACTTGAATTTTTTGATACAGTGTGCTATGATTCTGAAAAACATTTGTATTGTCGATATAATTGTATCAGCGTTTTGTGAAATGTCAATGGGAGGCGAAAAAATGAGACAAAACAAGAAAACTGTATCACCGATGAGCAATGAAGGAAGAAATATTTATGTGAAAGAGCATATAACGGAATCGCTCCTGACACTATTGGAAGACAAGGCGATTGAGGATATCTCCATCAGCGAATTATGTGACAATGCAGGCATTGGACGGGCTTCTTTTTACCGTAATTTCAACAGTAAGGAAGATATTCTGACAGCGTATATCAATACATTATCTGACAGCTGGAAAAGCGACTGGGAGAAAAAGAACAACCTTCCTCTTTATTCTGGTATTGGCATGATATTTGAGCATTTTGAGCAGCACAAAGCCTTTTACCATCTTTTAAATGAACGCCGTCTTATTTATCTGCTAAAAGACGTCATTCTGAACATTCTGGAATTTAAACCAGATCTTCCTGAAAAAGAGGTTTATGCAAAAGCATTTGTTGCATATAGCCTGTATGGCTGGATTGAGGTATGGCTTCAAAGAGGAATGCGGGAATCGGCCGAAGAAATGAAACAGTTATTTCAAAATAGATGACTACTGCAAATATGTTTATCCATCCTGCCGGACATCGTGCACCGTCTCACGCTCTTCCCGTTTATCAGGATTCTGCTTTACGTCAATTTGTACGTCCCCTTCCCCAGTTTTCTGACCAGCCCGGCAGTTTCACTCTGATTCAGGATTCTTTGCAGCTGCCTTGCACTGCAATGAAGATGAAAAGCGGCCTGCTCTACCCCTTTTAAGGTCTCATCAGCGCATTTATATTTCATATAAGACATAACCCGCTCCGTAAGAGAGGCGGGCGCGGCATCAATGGCCGTCATTGCCCCGATTTTGGCCGAAAGACTATTACAGATCAGCACCAGAAACCGGTTACTGGAGAGCAGGGTTTTTCTGTGTTTTTCAATAGAAAATGAAATACAGGTCAGGGGCTCGAGTGCTTCGGCATAGATATTGCTGCTTTTGGGATAAAAAATATCCATATCCCCGAGAAAGTAATCTGCCGTTCCGTTCGACAGTGAATAGCGTGTGCCATCGTCACGGATAAAGCAGATATTTAAGGATCCCTGTTCCACAATCTGAAATAAAAGTTCGTTCTGGAAAGGCGAACTCACCAATTCACCCTTTTCATATCGGATCAGATAAAAGTCAACCTCCAGCGATTCGAGCACAGCATGGTATCTGCTCTTAGCGATGCATTCTGCAATTTTGTTTTTGTCAAATATTCTTTCCATAAATCACCTCCAACAGGACAGATGTCTTGTTTTTAAGCTCTATTTTACATTACAATGAGAAAAAAGCAAGGGAGGAAAAACATATGACATCTGTTTTTGAAGAAAAAAACATATCCAAAGCAATTATGAGAGTCGGACTGCCTGCTATGCTGGGACAGCTCACAACGCTTATTTATAATATTGCGGACACATTTTTTGTCTCTCTGACAAAAGAACCTGCAACGATCGCAGCGGTGACGTTGTGTGCGCCGGTATTGCTGATTATCATGTCGATAGCCTGCATCTTTGGAATGGGAGGCAGCAGCGTAATCGCCAGATTATTAGGAGAAGAAAAAAAAGAGGAATCTGGCACAACGATGAATTTTTGTGTGTACGCCATGGCAATCGCAGGCGTTGTCACACTTGTCCTGGGGATCACTTTTCTGCAGCCACTGGCAAAAGTATCCGGCGCAGACGCGGACAATATGGCCTATACCTGTGATTATCTGAAATGGATTTTTCTGGGCGCCCCTTTTATTATGCTGGCCAACGGCTTTGTCCACCTGTTCCGTTCAGTCGGCCTGATAAAAGAAGGTACGATCGGACTGGTACTTGGAAATGTAACCAATATGGTGCTGGATTATATTTTTATAGCTATCCTGGGCTGGGGAACAGCAGGTGCCGCGCTTGCAACATCCCTGGGTTTTGTCTGCGCAACGATATATTATATTGCCTGCATGATTCATAACGAGCGCAGGGGAAATCAGCTGGTGCCCTTGTCTCCGAAACGTTTTTCACCAAATCCGGCAATGGTCCGCAGCGTGTTAAGCATCGGCATTCCGGGTGCTCTCATTACAGTGCTTATGAGTGTTTCAAATATTGTACTTAACAACTATATCGGCATTTACGGTTCTGACGCAGTCGCTTCCTACGGAATCGCATATAAGCTTGACATGGTTCCCATTTTGCTCTCAGTGGGCTTATCGCAGGGCGTTGCTCCTCTGGTCGGCTATTGCTATGGAGGAAATCAGAAAACACGGATGTCTGCGATCGTAAAACATACGATGTTATATGGCATTCTTATGGGCGCGGTCTTTTCTGCCGTCTTTATACTTTTTGGAAAGACGCTTGCCTCTATATTCCTGCAGGATGGTATTCTGATTGAACAGACGGCATACTTTTTAAAAATCCTATGCCTGTCAGCGCCTATGCTCGGTGTGATCAATATGATGACAAGTTATTTTCAGGCATTGGGTAAAGCAATAAATTCGCTGATCATCACCGTTTTAAGAAACGCCGTACTATTTATTCCGGGAGTAATCATTCTGAATGGCTTCTGGAAACTGAACGGTGTAATCGCCGCACAGCCCGTTGTGGAAGCTGTTTTAACCATAATCTGCATATTCATGTATAGCAAAGAAATACGTTCCGGCGGCAGCTGACCGGACCGGAAGGAACCGGTCTGCTCCTCCGAAACAGCGTCACTTCGTTTTCGCCGTCGCCTGCGCCAGAAAATAATATGCCGAATAAGGATTAAGTGTTAACGGGAAAAATCCGTCCTCTGCCCGTATGGATTTCTTCTCCGCGCTCCCCTTCCCGCCGTATTCCTCTGCGTCAGAGGCAAGCAGAAGTTTTAATTCTGTGGCGTCACCGGCCGCAAACCGGTAATTATCCTGTATCTTGTCCGAAAAATTGAATACGGCGGCTATCTGCTCCGTCTTTCCGGCGCGCAGAAACGCGTAGATACACTGTTCCTCCTTATTGCAGTCCAGCCAGCGAAACCCCTCCCGCTCATAATCCTTCTCGTAAAGGGCAGGATGCGACAGATAAAGATGATTCAACTTTTTTATAAACCGGTGAAACGCATCATGAACCGGGTATTGCAGGATATCCCAGTCCTGCCCGCGCTTTTCGTCCCATTCCCTCAGCTGGCCGATTTCATTTCCCATAAAATTCAGCTTCTTGCCCGGATGTGCATACATATACATATAAAGAGCCCTGGCCTGCGGAAATTTATTATCGTAATCACCGTTCATTTTCTGCAGAATGGTCGCCTTCCCATGTACCACCTCGTCGTGAGAAAACGGCAGAAGAAAACACTCGTCATAATAATACATCATTGAAAAAGTCAGCTTATGATAATCACGGACGCGGTCTTTCGGATCTGTCCTGAAATAATTCAAAGTATCGTTCATCCACCCCATGTCCCATTTATAATCAAACCCGATCCCGCCTTCTTCCGTCGGCTTCGTGATCCCCGGGTAACAGGTGGAATCCTCCGCCGCCAGGAGAATCCCCGGATGCCGCTCTTTCAGACCACGATTCATATATTTCAGAAAATCAACCGCAATATGATTGACTCCCCGCGCCGGATCTCCCTGCCAGTAGATCATCCGGCTGATCGCATCCATCCGGATGCCGTCCATGTGATATTCCGAAAGCCAGTAATGAGCCGCAGACTGCAGAAAACTGCGCACCTCTCCCCTCGAATGCATAAAATTGCGGCTGCCCCACTCACTGTACCCGACCGCATCGTTCGGGTACTCATAGAGCGCCGTCCCGTCATAGGATGCCAGCGCATAATCGTCCACCGCAAAATGTACCGGAACAAAATCCAGAATCACACCGATATCATTCTGATGACAGATATCCACAAAAGCCATAAGCTGTTTTGCCGTGCCGTAACGCGAAGTCGGACTGAAAAAGCACGTTCCCTGATATCCCCAGGACTCATCGCAGGGATGTTCGTTCAGCGGCATTATCTCAAGATAATTGTATCCGTTTTCCTTCAGATACGGAACGATCCGTTCCGCCAGTTCCTCATAATCATACCATACATCCGGTTCCTCCGACGGTTTTCGAAACGAACCAAAATGAATCTCGTAAATGTTTAAAGGCTTATCCCGGCAGACGGAACGCTGCTGCATCCATTTCTGATCGTGGAAAGGATAACCGTGAAGTTCCCTCAGAAACGACGCGTTTGCCGGACGCAGCTCCATCCCGAAACCATACGGGTCACAGTGATCCGTACAGGAACCATCTGCGCGGTAAATCCGGTATTTATACATCATCCCTTCCCCGGCGTTTTCGACACGGCATTCCCAGAAATTGCCGTCGTATGCCTTTTTCATCGGGATCTCGTCCCAGCCGCAGAATTCCCCGATCAGCGAAACACGCCGCGCTCCCGGCGCGAACGTGCGGAACACTGCCCCGTTCTCATCCAGATGTGCTCCCAGCCACTTATAAGCGTCAAATATTTTTCCCGTATAAAATCCGTAAAAATCCATCCCGTTCCTCCCGAAAAATAATAGACAACCGTTGCTTTTTCTGTATAATAATTGTAAAAGAGCTTACGTTTTCTGTCCACCGACACTATAAAAAAACAGACGGTTACACGACTTTTTAAACAAAAAGACGGTTATATACAATAGAGGAGCAAACGATGGATTTACGGATTGAAAAAACAGAAAAGGCAATCAGAAACGCCTTTCTTTCGCTGCGCGCGAAAAAGGCACTGGAAAAAATTACGGTAAAAGAACTGTGCGGGCTGGCCATGATTAACAAATCTACTTTTTATGCCCATTATCCCGATATCTATGCACTCTCGGATACGCTCGAAGACGAGGTGATTCAGTCTGTGCTGGACGACATTCCGGACAACCAGAAATATACCCCGTCGAATCCGGAGCTGTTCACGAAAGAATTGTGTTTCTCCTTTCTCTCCCATCTGTCCCTGATCACCATCCTTTTTTCCGGCAGAGAACAGAGCCAGCTTCCAAACCGGCTTGAGAGCAGAATCAAGGAAACGATATTCCGGAAATATCCGGCATACCGTGATGATGTCGCCAAGAATATCATCCTCTCCTACTGCATCCAGGGAGCCTATCACTCTTTTGTCAACAACAGGGAGACCGACACAGACCTTCTTCTCAGCGTCATCTGCAGCATCGCGAAATCCATACGAAGCCTGTACGAGGACGAGGAACCAGATTGATTTTCCATCCCTAGCTTCGTCATAGAATAAATTGAAAAATCCTTATTTTACAGGCTTTTCAGACATGGACATTTTGAAAACCCACATTGAAACACAACCCTAATGAGGAATAACAGCAGATACACTTTGCCGTCTAATATAGGTTGATTCCTTAATCATTTGCTTGTTGCCCTCATTGTCAAGCACTTCAATTTCCATTTCATCAGTGGTAATACCGTTGAGAGTGGATAATAAAAACTCTTTTGATGTACTTGTTGAATTAATATAGTATTTCATTGTGGTATCTAGTTTTTTGTGCCCTGCTCGTTGCATGACTTCCTTTGCAGGAACATTAGCAGCCGCCAGCATAGACAAATGTGTTTTCCTAAGAGAATGATACTTAAAAGTAATACCCGTTTCGGCTTTGATTTTTTTCGCCCAGAATTTAATGGAATTGACGGTTAGAAGTTCCCCGTTTTCTTTCCTGTTTATAAAATCTCCACCTATGACTTGTTTATAGTCTCTTTTGGTCTTGTCAATCACAATTTCAGATTTTCTTAGTAAGTATGCCTCTGTAGGATGCTTTGTTTGTTTACGGATAAGGTCTTTTAAATGGTTGTGGAGAATGTCGGGCACATCTATTTCTCGGACAGCAGTTAATGTTTTTACTGGTCTAAGGCAAAAGACACCGTTTTCAACAATCAACTGCTTATTGATTTTGATTTTGTGAGTTCCCCAATTATAATCTTGCCACATTAAACCAAAACATTCCCCAATCCGAATACCTAAGTAATAGCCAAGCAAAAAGGCAGTATAGCAATTTCCCTGTTTGAAAATTTCAGAAATCTGGCTGATTTCATAGGAGTTATAATTTTTTATAATATTGTACTCCTCGGCATCTTCCTGTCGGATTTTTGGCATTTTTAACTTTGTTCCACTGTCAACAAACATTCTTGTATATCTAATAGGGTCAATGTGTTCTGTTTTATATGCCAATCCCCAAAGCTGATAGAATAGCTTTAAAAAACTTTCTACATATTTGTAGCTATAATCATTATTGTAGAGTTCCTGCAAAAAGACTTCCAAATCCGATACATTAATTTCAGAGAAATATTTATCCCCAAATTCTACGGAAATATGGTTTTTCCATAGGGAAGTATATTTTTTTACTGTTCCCGTTGCTTTTCCATTGCTGGTATTTTTTAAATAATAAGTCCACATTTCTGATACTTTGCAATCGGTAAATGTGGCAGTTGGTTTAGGTGCTCGTAATTCCGCTAACCGCAACTCCCTTGCCTTTTTTGCTTGTGCTTTTGTTTTGTAGGGTTCTCCCGATTCGGAAAGCTTGCTTGTAGTATCTTTTCGCTTTCCGTCTTTTACTATAGTGATACGATAACCCCAAAATTGATTATTGTCGCCCCACTGAAAGAGACCTGTGTCATTATTTTTTGCCATAATTCTTTTCTCCTTTCAAATGAAAAATCTATAAGATAGAACACTTAGGCTTTAAGTGCAACTCCTTAATACTTGTTAAAGATTGTATTATTATTGTAAGGCACAACCTTGAAACCTCCAAACCGAGTAGCCAGAAAGCCCATGTTTAAGGGATTTCTTAAATTTTGGACTCGAAATTCTATATCTTTTGATTTGTCGTTTAAAAGCACAACCAAGGGGATATAAGCAAAAATATGCCTATATCCCCTCTAGCCCATCCTATTTTGTTTTGATGTTGTCAAGGGTTGCGGTGCAACTTTTTTGACAAACAAAAAAGCCATGCCCTTGACAACAAATTTACCTTTATTCTATCTATATTCACTCAAAAATGCCTCATGTGGAAAAGGCGGAACGGTGAAAATATTTCCACCGATTCCACCTTGTTCCACCAATGCTCG
The DNA here is from genome assembly GCA_947649645.1 of uncultured Roseburia sp. Taxonomy (GTDB): domain Bacteria; phylum Bacillota; class Clostridia; order Lachnospirales; family Lachnospiraceae; genus Roseburia. The sequence goes on from CANSSP010000010.1 coordinate 98,070, forward strand.
GAGACAAGCCCTTGTCCTCGCAGATGTGATAAATTTTGAGGAATATAGAGGTTTTTTGGAAGTTTTATTGAATAAATATTTATATTTCCACCTTTCCACCTCTATTTTAAAATGGAACCTTAACAGGCTTTTTTAAGTTTAAAGAAGTAATTTGGGGGATTAACTCTAGTCCCAGAAATTCTTGCATTTCTTTTTCACCTTTCTTTTCTTCAATGGTTTGTATGATTAATTCCAAGACTGGGTTTTTAAACTCTGCAACAAATTCATATTTGTCAGTAGCTTTATCAAAATAATAAGAACGGACAGTGTACGGATTTAATTCAAGGAAAGTTTTACATCTTCTCTTAAATTGTAATAAAGGCTCGTCCTGTTCGGAGAATAGATTATTATAAAACCTTCCATATTATGAATACAAGTAATGATAATTAGCTTACATTCTGTAATATGTTTATTATGGAATCTACTTTTAACTTTGCTGTCGCTGTTATTATCTATCATTTTGATAAAATCGGAAAATTTTAATGAACTGCCCCTCAAATCATCTAATATTAAACAGTCCTGTCCTTTATATCCGTCTAATAGGTCATTATCACTTCCAGATATAAAGAAACTATATCCATGCTTTTCTGCAATATGCTTTGCAAGGGTTGTTTTTCCTGTTCCGCTTCCTCCGCTGATATAAATAACTTCTAATTGTCTGTTACCGTCATAAATAGAATCTCTATAATATTCATGTGCCTTTTCAAGAGATGTTTTATATAACTGAAATTCAGAATTTGTCATGTATTTAAAATAGTTATATTCTTTTAAAGTTCCGTCCATAATCAAATCAGTGAGTTCTTGAATACGAGTTTTCAATATTCCATTACTTTGAATAAATTGAGTATAATCAAAATTTGCATGAACTTCATCAATACAATATTGAAATTTCTCGGAACTATTTTTGTGTATTAAGTATAACAGCATATCTTCATAATGCCCCGAACTGGACTTATTTACATATTGTTCTTCAATATCAAACCATTTTGCAACATATTTTGTGTTTTGAGAATCTTTAAACTGCAAGCAAATATGCCAATGAGGTTCTTTTAAAGTGCCTGCTTTGTGTTCAGGGTTTTTCTTTTCATCATCCTTTGTATAAGTGTCTTTATCATGCAGTATGTAAGCAAATTTTTTAATACCTCTTTTGCAAACAGCCTCTTTAATTTTGCCCTCTGTAAGAAACTTAGTTCCTTGACAGATTTCGCAAATTTTTAATTTCATTGTCATAATTCCTTTCCTATCCGTTTTGGATTTTATATTATTTTAACTACAGATAATAAAAAATCAACCCGAAAACTGCACGATCAAAATTATTTGAGAGGATAGCATATATATTGTTTCATTAGGTCATTTCTATTGTTCCCATGGCCTAATCGGTGACTTACAGTATTTAGGGCTTGTTGGACGGTTTGCCCCTGTTCCCGATACTCCTTGTATTTACCTGTCGCATATGCCTTTCTTGCGGTGTGAAAATCCCCATTAGAAATAACTATTCCTTGTTTCTTCTTTTCACGGTTAAAGGCCTGTTGTAACGAGCCCGTCTGAATAGGGCAGACACGGCCAGTTTTATTTAAAAAATCTTCAATAACCTTCTTCTGCTGATTGTTTTCTGCAGGTATGAACCGATTCCTTTTTCCCTTGCTGTCAATGATTTTAATACCTTTTGCAGATATATCTTCATAACGAAGTTTTGCACACTCCGCAGCCCTTAACCCGAAATGAAAGCTAAGAGTAAGAGCCTTACGGAAGTTCGTATTTGTTGATTTTAAGAGTTTATTATAGTTATCCGTAGAAAGCATAGCATTTCTAATTTTACCCCCACCATTTCGGCTTGAAAGCGGTGTAACAACATTATGATAATTAACATTAATGTTATATGTAGAGTTTGCTAATACTTCTAATTTTCTGAAACGGCTTTGATATTGTTCTAAAGTCTTTTGGCTACAGTCACTTGATTTTAAACTCAAAAACTCTTGTATATGGCTTGAATCTATTTCATATAGTTGTTTGATTTCTGGATAGTTTATTTTGAGCCAGTTTGAAAAAGAGGAACTGAGATCAAGTAAGTTTTTTCTATCGCTAAAAGAGAAAATTCTGCTATTATCTTTGCCTTGTGACTTTAAAGAATGTTTGTCCATTCCTTCTCTAAAATTTGTATTGATACAATGCAGAAATTGATATTTTATATTTCGTCTTTTTGACATATGTTTCCCCCTTTCTTGTATGCATTAAGGTTTGGACCAAGAGGTCCAACCTTAATGCATACATACTACATTCTATTGAAAAAATAATTGCCGTTTCAGACTATTTCTGTCCACAGAAAATGCGAACCTAGATTATCGGCACAAGTACAATTATAATTTGTGAACCGACTACTGCCCCAAAGAGGCCTAATGTTTACATACATTTACAGACAGTATGCGAAGTCTTTCTGCTTATCCTTTTTCCTTTCCTATATTCTCTATCCTATACAAAAAAGGAACACCACACATTAATGCAAATGTTCCTTATCTTAATTTTATATAGGATAGGCAAAGGTGCGGATTTATGACCTTATCCATAATGCTTAACATGTAAATAGTATAAATCCGTTTTGAATTATGACATCCCTTTTTAACACTTAACCTTTTTATATTAATCACTAATGAGCAATTATCCAGTATCTTATGATACATTACATTATACAGACAAGTAAAAATATTATTCAAAAAAGTGTTATTATCAAACAAATTATGGTATAATTCATTTTAACAAGTAGTAATTGGTGGGAGGAAAATATGAAAGTCGAAAGATGTGTAAAGGAGTCTTTTGTTGTGATAGGAAAAGTGGGTTCAACTTTAGACGGAGAGGGCTTTATTCAAAGATTATGGGTTGATGCAAATTCTCACTTTGGAGAAGTTCAGCATTTGGCTAAGAAAGATGAGAATGGAAATATCAGTGGTATATGGGGTGCTATGTCTGATTTCTCGCACTCATTCAATCCGTGGGAAGATTTCAACAAAGGACTTTATCTTGCTGGGGTAGAGTGCAACGAGAATGCAGAAGCCCCCAACGGTTGGACAAAATGGATTATTCCTGGCTATGAATATATTTATATAGAATGTGAAAATGATTCTACCTTTTCAGAGGCAATAAAATATTTGGAAGATAATGCTATTCCATTAGTAGGAGCAGTTCATGATTTTACATGTCCACAGACAGGGAAGAATTATATGTTTTTTCCGATTAGAAAGTTATAAATAAATTCCTATTTGTTTATTGCAGTATCTAAGAGAGATAAGTTAACGCTTATCTCTTTTTTGAACCCACATTTAAAGGTGTGTGTTTCTCCCCAAAAAATGAGAAGTAAAAATATAAACCCACATCCAGACACAACCGCTTGCACAAAAATAAGGGTATGTCAGATTGCTCTAACATACCCCTAAATCCTCAAAAATGTTAGTTTTACGTTGATAAGGAAGTATTTACAACAACTTATCATCAACGCAGACAAACAGGGTGCAAGCAAAAGCAGAGAACATATCACTTTCATTAGTGGTCGGTTCTCTGCTTTTCTGTTACGCAATAGAACACCGTTTTTGAGAGCAGACATATAAAACCCTTACCCCGCCACTTCAATACCCGCAAAGCCGCATAAATCAAGAACAAAATACCCCCTACTGCG
>CANSSP010000011.1 GCA_947649645.1 uncultured Roseburia sp.
CGGGTGGTTCGCCGCCAGTCTGCTCGGGGGCGTTCTCCGGGGCCGGGGGCTCCGGCGTGGGAGCCTCCGGGGTAGGAGCCTCAGCCGGGCCCGTATCGAACAGGCTGGGCTGGGGATTTTCCTCCGGGCTCGTGTTCAGCTTTTCGTCTGCCATTCGTTACCTCCTTTTTATTTTCGTGAATGTTGCACAAATCTTGTGCTAAAAGTTTGTTACTATTTTTTCGCCTCCCTCCCGGCTATCCACGCAAAAAAGCCGCCCGTTTTTTCTTCCCGGACGGCTTTCTGCGTAATGTGATAGCTCTAATTTTATTTTTTTGTGGTTGCAGGCTCCGAAAAGCCTTGATATTACAGTGTTCCTATTAAAACTCATTCATAAGATTGGGGAGTTCTTCAAGGAAATTGACTTGTCCGAAAAGAAGTCCACAGGCATATCCAAAATCTTGCGTGAATTAAAAAGGAATGGTTCTCCATTACCGGAATTTGAAACAGATGCAGACAGAACTTACATGATAACTACGATAAAAATTCATGAAGGTTTTAATTTTGAAAACTTCGCTCAAAAAAATGAGCGAAGTTTTAGCGAAGTTTTTAGCGAAGTTTTAGCACAAAAAGATTATAATAAAGTCAGTACAATTGTTAGCTTTATGGAAGAACATGGAGAAATCACTCCTAAAGAAGCCGAAACTATTACCGGGAAGTCTGCTGCGACGGTGCGAAGATATTTTAAAATGCTTGCAGATACAAGATGTATAGTGGCAGAGGGAAACACCAACAATATAGTTTATCGTATCTCTATGAATTTGCCAGAAGATGATTAAAATAATATTATAAGAATCGAATTGCCTAAACAGTGATTAGGTAATTCATATAAATGAGTTTCAATGCGCTCTTAATGCGTCCTTTTGAGTGGTAACGCATTAAAAAACGCATTGAAAGCGAAACAGACGCAATTCGCTCCGTGATAACACCATGATAACAAAAATTCGAAAAACGTCAGATACAAGGCAAATATCAAAGAAAGAAACACAGAAAATGCCCTGAAAATCACTTGAAATCAAACCGATTTCTCTCACAGAAAACCGTGAGGGTGGCAGGACTGTTGGTTCTGATCGTGTTGCGACAATCATCGAATAATCCAGTAAATTCACGATGTCATTAACTTAAGGAATCTTTTACATTTAAATTGTAAAAGGTTCCTTTTTTCTGTATTTTTACTGTATAATAAAAGCAGATAACGGATGTTTTTGATGATGTATAATAAGTTTCGCAAATTAGTTTCATAAAAATAGACATGGTCTATAACCGTTTGGCAGAATTAAGTCATCAAAACAAAACCTGCTAAAGGAGGCTGAAGAATCATGTCTGATAACATTATAGAACTAAACGAGGACTTAATAAAGCACGATCTGAAGGACCTTGTCCGCTCCGGTGTGGAAGAAACCCTCAATGCCCTGCCCGACAGCGGATGAACCGGTCAATGCGCAGAAGTATGAGCATTTCAGTGGCCGTCAGGGTTACCGTTCCGGGCATTATGAGAGGAATTTTCAGACGATTGCCGGGGAAGTGGAATTAAATGTCCCCAGGCTCAAAGGTGTCTCTTTTGAGACTGCCATCATCGAACGCTGCCGCCGCAGGGAATCCTCTGTGGAAGAAGCCCTGACCGGGATGTATCTTGCCGGAGTATCCGTACGCTGTGTAGAAGATATCACCGAAGCTCTCTGGGGAACGAAAATGTCACCCGGTACGATACAACCTCAACAAAAAAGCCTGTGTAATTTTTGAACAATGGTGTACCCGATCGCTTTCTGGCAGATACCCGTATGTCTGTGCAGACGGTGTCTGTCTTAGGCGCAGCTGGGGCGATGAGATACAGAATGTCTCTGTTATTGTGGCCATCGGTGTTAATGAAGATGGCTGCCGTGAGGCCATAGGTGCTGCGGAAGGAATGAAAGAGGATAAGGAAAGCTGGCGTTCTTTCTTTGTTTGGCTTAAGCAGCGCGGTCTTTGCGGAGTGCATCTCATTATCGGGGATAAGAACCTTGGTATGCTGGAAACGAACCCTAAGGTGTTTCCCGGTGGACAAAGCGCCTTGATGCTGGTATGTGCCAGACTGCGTCTGGCGGGTACGCAATGGGGAACAAAGCGATGCATGAACATTTTTGAAGAAGTCAGGCATTTGGCAAAGAAAGACGAAAATGGAAATATAGTCGGAATATGGGGAGCAATGTCTGATTTTTCCCGTTCTTTTAAGCCGTGGGAGGATTTTAACAGGGGACTTTATCTTGCAGGAGTGGAATGTATTGATGATGCAGAAGCTCCCGGTGGCTGGACAAAGTGGATTATTCCTGGTTATGAATATATTTATGTAGAATGCGAAAATGATGATACATTTTCAAAGACAATAGAATATATGAAGGATAGTAGTATTCCATTAGCTGGTGCAGTTCACGATTTTACCTGCCCGCAGACAGGGAAGAATTATATGTTTTTTCCAATTAGAAAGTTTATATGCATGAACGTGGTATAATCGGAGCCATAATCTAAAACCACAAGGGTGGTTGTTTATATTTGAAAACGATGTTATTTATAAGCATATAGGCAATTTGTCTAAGCCAGAAAATAATTGGGTAAAAGAATAAAATTTTATCAAATAGTATTCCTGTCAGTAAGGGGAGAATCTGTATTTTGGGAGGAACGTATGGAATATGTAACGGCGACTTCCGATATGGTAAGTGCGATTTATAATGTTTTACATACAACGATTAAAGTGGTGTATGCAAAGTATTATCCCGGAGGGGTAGTGGATTTCTTTTGCCAACATCATAGTAAAGAACATATTTTAGAGGGTATAGCGTCTGGGAATATGGGTGTGTTAGCTGAGAACGGAGTGATTGTCGGAACGGGCTGTTTTGATGACAATCATATTACGGGTGTATATGTGCTGCCTGCTTATCAGAAGCAAGGATTCGGATCGTATATTATGAATTGCCTGGAAACTGAAATTTCAAAAAAATATGATGCGGCGGTTTTAGAAGCTTCACTTCCGGCAGTGTTTATGTATGAGCACAGAGGCTATAAAACTGTCGGGCATGGAATTTATGAGTTAGAAAATGATGTAAAGCTGGTTTATGAGGTCATGGAGAAAAAACTTAAAAATTAGCTGGTTTCACGCATATGAAAGGCGGTATAAAATGAAATGCAAAATCAGAAAATGGCAATTGTCAGATGCAAAAGATTTAGCAAAAGCTCTTTCTAATAGAAAAATACAAGATAATCTTCGAGATGGATTGCCATATCCTTATACAGAGCAAGATGGAGCGGATTATATTTCTGCCATGCTCTCCGCAAATGAAGATGAAATATTTGCGTTTGCAATCACAGCAGATGACAAAGTGGCTGGCAGTGTCGGCGTTTTCCGCCAGGGAAACATACATAGGCAGACTGCTGAATTAGGATACTATATTGCGGAAAAATACTGGGGAAAAGGTATTATGACCGAAGCGGTAAAGCAGATTTGTGAGTATGTTTTTGATAAGAGCGATATTATTCGCATTTATGCAGAGCCGTTTGCATATAATATTGCCTCTTGTCGGGTGCTCGAAAAAGCAGGATTCCAGTATGAGGGGACATTGAGACGCAATGCTGTTAAAAATGGTAAAGTTATTGATATGAAGATGTATTCTTTATTGAAAACGGAAGTGTGACTATATTTTTGCTGCGTAGTGGTGCGGTGAACGATGGTTTTTCCTTGATTGATTGCGTATGCCTGATGCCGTCATCCTGTAACAGGGGCAGGAAGAAAAACGCTTTTGTATTATGTATCAGCCGACGTGAGAAGTTTATATTGAATCGATATCTCCTGGCGGTACTCCTGTGCGATTACGGTGATTACGGGAAGCATTGTCAAAGTTTTTTTCTATTGACTCTGACGTAACGTCATAGATTAAAATACAATTACACGGGAGGGATAAATTATGCGAACAGTAAAAGAAGTCAGCAAAATCACAGGTGTCAGCGTGCGCACGCTGCATCATTATGATGCGATCGGACTTTTGAAGCCCGCGAAAGTTACCGAAGCAGGCTATCGAATGTATGACGATACAGCGCTTGGCCGTCTGCAGAATATTTTATTGTTTCGTGAATTACAGTTCCCCTTAAAAGAAATCAAAGTAATTCTTGACAGCCCCGATTTTGATCCGTCAGAAGCAATTGCCCGGCAGATCGGGCTGTTAGAATTGCAATATAAGCACATAGGGGAACTGCTTGCCATTGCCCGTGAAATTCAGAATAAAGGAGTAACGACAATGAAATTTGATGTTTTTGACAAGAACGAAATCGAAAAGTATAAGGCGGAAGTTATCGCAAAATGGGGCAGTACGAAAGCGTATAAGGAGTATGAACAAAAGGAAATTGCCCGAAATGAAGGTAGTTATAGCAGGATTACAGATGAACTGATGACAATGTTTTCGGAATTGGGAAGATTAAAGCATTCAGCTCTTGATTCCGATGAAGTACAGAAGAAAATTTCGGCGTTACAAAAATTTATAACCGATAACTACTATGTATGCACCGATGAAATTCTTGGCGAATTAGGCAGGATGTATGCAGGTGATGAACGTTTTAAGAAAAATATTGACAGGGCAGGCGGGGACGGTACGGCCGAATTTGCCAGTCGGGCGATTTCTGCGTATTGTTCTCATTAAGAGAGTGTCCGTATTTGCCAAAACGGGGCAGGGAATGGAACAAAGCTGCCGCATAGAAAGACAGAATCAGACCCACAGAGGCAGAGCTGGTAAACCTGTGAAAGAAAATCGCAGTTTGCCGGCTCTGTTTCATTTCATTCTGAAGCTCTGGATGCCCCGGAAATCAGCCGGTTTTAGAGGCATCATGGTCTGCGACGTGGAATTAGTGGTAAGTGAAGTTCAGAAGTGGTATAATCAGACTGACAAACCGGTGACAGAGGGTAATTGAACGGAATTTCAACATGAAATTGAAAACGGCAAATGGAATGTAGTTATCTATATTAGAGGACATATGAAAAAAGTAGACTTTGATAATGGCACTATTACGAAAAATATTATACAGACTGCGTTGCCGATGCTGGCAGCTCAGATGATCAGTCTTTTGTACAACATCGTAGACCGGATTTATATAGGAAGGATTGAAGGATGCGGCACACAGGCACTTGGCGCGATCGGCCTGTGCTTTCCTGTCGTCATATTGATCGGTGGGTTTACCAATATGTTTGGACTTGGAGGCGCGCCTTTATTCTCCATCGAGCTTGGGAAAAATGAAAGAATAAAAGCCGGTCAGGTATTGAATACGGCGTTCCGGCTTGAAGTGTCAGCCGGCATCATTCTTATGATATTGTGTGAATTGACAGCACCTGAGATTTTGTCGGCTTTTGGGGCAACTGCAGATGAGCTGTATTTTTCCGTTCCTTATATAAGGATCTATCTGATCGGAACGATATTCATAATGGTTTCTACCGGTATGAATCCTTATATAAACGCACAGGGATACGCTACAGTCGGAATGAAGTCGGTGATGGTCGGGGCTGTCTCAAATATTGTACTGGATCCGATTTTTATTTTTGTGCTGGGTCTGGGGGTAAATGGGGCCGCCGCCGCGACTGTCATTTCGCAATTTTTATCAATGGTATTTGTAATGAAATTTCTTCTGGGGCCTGAAAATGCGTTTAAGATTGTCTTTCGGGATCCGTTTACATTTCCATTTGCAAAAGAAATCATTAGCCTTGGATTATCGCCTTTTGTCATGCAGTGCACAAATGCAATCGTGTCTGTGGCGTGCAACAGTGTGCTGATGAAAACTGGCGGGGCACTCTACGTGTCGGTTATGACGATCATTTCTTCGGTCAGGCAGATCCTGGACACGCCGATCATGGCAATTACAGAGGGGGCATCACCGACCATTTCTTATAACTATGGTGCGGGAAGGCCTGAGAGGGTTCAGAATGCAATTATTATAATGGCGTCAGCGGCAATTTTATACACCTGCCTGATGTGGGTTTTTATCGAGGCGTTTCCGCTGCTGTTTATAAAAATATTCAGCGATGATATGGTTTTGCAGCAGCTTGCGCGAAAGCCGCTTCATCTGTACTTTTTTGCGTTTGTCTTTCAGGCGCTTCAGTATTCCGGACAGACGGTGTTCAAGGCGCTGAATAAAAAGAAACAGGCGATCTTTTTTAGTTTATTCCGAAAAGTTATCATGGTTGTTCCGCTGACATATCTGTTGTCGTATGCATTTGGGCTGGGGACCGATGGCGTCTTTATTGCAGAGCCCATTTCAAATGTTGTCGGAGGCCTGGCGTGTTTTATAACGATGGCGGCGACGGTTATTCCCGAGCTGAAAAGAATGGATACCCGCTGTCAGGCCCGGTTCAGATGAACGCTGTGCCTGTGATAAGAGATCTATAAGGAACTTTCTGGAAGGGAGGAAAGTTCCTTTTTGATATTCCGGCGTTTTGTGAGGAATGGGGCGGAGGCGCCTGGCCCGGAAATTTAAAAAGAAGTTGTAAAGGGGGGCGGGTTATTATATACTTTGTTTTAAGATATTGGCGTAACAGTTCGGACGGAAGAGGGATTTTGAGAGATGATTCGGATTGCCCTTGTAGAAGACGAGGAGAAGTTTGTTGAACAGCTGATGGGATATTTTGCGGACTATCAGAACAGGAACCAGGAGGAATTGAAAATTACGGTCTATTCGGACGGAGATGCGGTAACAGAGAAGTATAAGCCTGTATTTGACATCATTTTTATGGATATCGGAATGAAGTTTATGGACGGGATGTCGGCCGCAAAAGAAATCCGCAGGCAGGATGCCGGGGTTATTATTATTTTTATTACAAATATGGTTCAGTATGCAATGCAGGGATATGAAGTCAATGCGCTGGATTATATGCTCAAACCCGTTTCTTACGACAGATTTAGTCAAAGCATGGAGAGAGCCGTCTTCCGGGTAAAAAAGTATAACAATCTTCACTCCTATATTACCGTATCGCTGAAGGGCGGCGATATTGTCCGTCTGGATGTAGGCGACGTATATTATATAGAAAGCCATGGGCATAATATTGTTTATCATACGGCTTACGGGGACTATCTGAGTATCGGTTCCATGAAGGCGCTGGAGCAGTCCCTGGAGGAGTTTTCCTTTGTGAGGGGAAACAGCAGTTACCTTATCAATCTTCAGCATGTAGAGGGCATGCGGGAAAAAAGTGCGGTGGTGAAAGGAAAGCTGGTGCCTTTGAGCAGGGCGAAGAGAAGTTTTTTTATGCAGGAATTTACGAAATACTGGGGAGGATAAAGTGAATCTGACAAGTTTGAGCTGGCAGGCGACAGATATACCCAAGGCCTTTACGGCTCTGGCGGAGTGGATGTCATGCATGGTCTGTATCCAGGCGATGAAACGCCGGTTTGCCAGACCAAAATTAGCCGTGGTATCGGCGGCGGCACTGGCCGGGATGCTGGGAATACAGTTGCTCACGACAGGTTTCCGTGGATTGAATTTTGCGCTGGGAATGGTGGTGGCCATTGCTGCCATGTATAGTTTTATCTATTTCTGTGGTGACGAGGACGGGAAGAAGGCCGGATTTTTCTGTGTGCAGGCATTGCTGCTCGCAGAAATGGCAGCCTCTCTGGAATGGCTTCTGGATGATTTTCTGTTTGGAGAGAGTATGCTCATGGGGGAAGATTTTGTGGTAAGACTCCTTTTGATGCTGCTGATATATGGGGTGATATTCGGAGTGGCGGGGTATGCCGTTCGCCACTATACGCTGGCTCTGCACAATTTTGAGGTTTCGTCACGGGAGCTGACGGTTCTGGTAATAATGGCAATATTGATATTTCTGGTCAGCAATTTAAGCTTTCTCTCTTTAAATACGCCTTTCACCGGAAAGAACAGGGAGGAGATTCTCAGGATGCGGGCTCTGGTTGACATGGGAGGTTTTGCGGTCGTATATGCCTATGTCGTGCAGCGCCTGGAGCAGCGGGTGCGCCGCGAGCGGGACAGTATAAAGGGGATTCTGCAGAGCCAGGCAGTCTGGCGGAGGCAGGAACAGGAGACGGCGGAGCTGATTCAGTATCAATATCACGATCTGAAGCATCAGATTTATGCACTCTGTGCGGAAGGAGACGGGATAAACAGAAAAGAGTATCTGGAAAGTCTGAAAAAGAGGCTGGAGCGGTATGAAGTTTTCTGCAGAACGGGCAATGATGTTCTTGACATCCTTCTGAGCGCAAAGGGGTTACAGTGCGCGGAGAACCAGATTCCGTTTATCACGGTTGTGGACGGAAAACTGCTGGACTTTATGGATACTTTTGACCTCTGCTCTGTTTACGGCAACGCTCTGGACAATGCCATTGAATGCGAGATGAAAATTGCGGAGAAAGAGAAGCGCCTGATTCGTGTCAGAACGTATGCACAGCAGGGATTTGTCATGATTGTGTTTGAAAATAACTGCTATGAGACGGTTTTGTTTGAGGACGGAATGCCGGTTACGGCGCCAAAGGAGGAAGGGTTTCATGGTTACGGGCTGAAGAGCCTGCGCCATATCGCAAAAAAATATGGCGGTGAAGCACAGGCGGGTATCCGGAACCATGTTTTTTGTCTGAATATACTCATACCGCTGGGGAACCATGCGGAATCATAAATTGTTATCCGGGAATCCAATGAGAGTCATTGGATTCTTTTTTTGTTTCATTTGGGAAAAAAGATGTCTCGGTCGTGCTCTGGCACAAGTGCGTGCCAGGGCGTATATTTTTTTGTGCATATAGCCATCCGGAATGTGCCGATTATGAAAAAAAGGGACGGATTTTGCAGGAACGGAGAGAAAAGTAAAAGTTATGTTATAATATGTTCATCAGAAGTTCACAGAAATGACTGATAAATTCAGGAGAAATGAACAGGAGGAGGAATCAGAATGAAAAAGTCATTGGCACTTTTGCTCTGCGGGACAATTATGGCAGGCAGTCTTGCCGGATGTGGAGATTCGGGGAAACAGCCCGAGGGCACAAATTCCGGATCGACGGAGACGGCCGGCAACAACGTCGCGCCAGAGTCAACAGAGACGGCCGGCAACACTGGTGCACAAGGGGCAGATGCAGCGGAAGGTACTGCGCCCGAGGTGATTTTTACATCGGATTACGCGAGCAAGAGCGACGCCCTTGCGGCAGGTTTGGAACTCAATGAGAAAATTGCGGAAGAGGGAATGGTTCTTGTCAAAAATGAAAACAAGGTTCTTCCGCTTGCGCCGGACGCGGGAAATAAAATTACAGTTCTGGGATACGCGGGAATTAGCCCGAACGCAGGCGCCAGCGCAAACGGCGGGGATGCTTCTGCCGGTGCTGCCATCGCGCAGGCGACGGTATACTCGAGCCTGGAGGCGGCCGGATATGAGCTCAATCCGACTGTGAGCAGTTTTTATGAAGAGCAGGCGGCGGATGAGGAAAAGACGTCCGATCTGGCGGTGCACGAGGATTTTACGACGGCATCCGCTTCGGACGAGTGGAAAGAGTCCGTCGGTACATACAGCGATGCGGCGCTCGTCGTTATTTCTGCGGGAAGCGGTGAAGTAGGCGCTTCGGGAAGGACGCACAGTCTGCAGCTGGATAAAGAGCAGTATGCGCTGATTGATTATGCGACCGGTAACTTCGAGAAAGTCATCGTACTCGTAAACAGCTGTAAACCTTTTGAATTAAAGGATGTCAGAGACAATGCGGATGTAGACGCAATCATGATGATCGGAGAGCCGGGAGATAACGGCTTTGATGCGCTTGGAAAAATACTTTCCGGAGAGGTCAGTCCGTCCGGAAGAACGACCGATACCTGGGCCGTTGATTTCACAAAAGATCCGTCTTATGTGAATTTCAATACAAGAGGTGAAGAAATGGGCAGCGGAGCGGACGGCAACGGTCTGCTGACAGGATATACAGAGTATACGGTAGACGGAGAGCCGGTGAATACCTGGTCGGTCGGATATGAAGAAGGCATTTATGTCGGTTACCGCTATTATGAGACCAGAAGCTTTGAAGAGAACAAGGGCGGGACGGCGGATTCCTGGTGGAATGACAATGTTGCATATACCTTTGGCTACGGGCTTTCCTATACGGATTTTGCATGGGAAGTGACGCCGGTGACAGAAGCGGGTGCTTCTGTGGCAAAAGGCGATACGCTGGAGTTTGATGTTAAGGTCACCAACACAGGGGAGTATCCGGGAAAAGAAGTTGTACAGCTCTACTACACGGCGCCTTACGGTGTGGAGGAAACCGGAAATGATACGGTAATCGAAAAGGCTTATGTCGCGCTCGGGGATTACGCGAAGACGGGTGAGATTGCTCCGGGAGAGAGCGAGACGGTGCGCGTATCCGTTGACGTAAAAGATATGGCTTCTTATGACTATGTGACGGACAAGACATATGTCCTCGACAAGGGAACCTATAATGTTAAGATTGCCGGCAGTGCACACTATGGACTTGGCGCGAATGACGCCGATTTCGATTATGTGGTTGACGAGAAGGCACTGTGCAGCGAGTCGCCTGGCGGCGCCGAGATCACAAACGTTCTTGACGATGTGACGGACGGAATGGCTTCCGAAGGGTATTCTCTGCTTTCACGCAGTGATTTTGCAGGTACGATGCCGACGGAGGGCATAACAGCGACAAAAGAGATCAGCGCGGAGGAGTATGATACCTGGGCATATGACGATACGGCATACAACTCCTATTATGACAGTGCGACGATCGGAACTCTGACTTATGAGGAGGACGCGGCGAATCGTAAGTCTGACCGGTACTCGAAGGTTCTCTCCGATCTGATCGGCGCAGAGGCGGATGACCCGGGATATCAGGAGCTGGTAGAACAGCTTACGCTGGAAGAGCTTGCTTATATTATCAACAACGGCGGCTTCCAGTCTCATGCACTGCCCTACATCGGAAAACCGTATTCACGTGATACGGACGGACCGAAAGGATGGACGGGAAATTATACAGACTCAAACGATAGATTTAATTACTTTGCATCCGAACCGATGATCGCGGCAACGTTTAACAAAACGCTTGCCTATGACATGGGTGTGCTGATCGGCGAGCAGGGACTCTGGGGCAACAGTACGCAGGAAAGCGGAATGGTCTACAGTTATACGGGATGGTATGCGCCGGGCATGAACATTCACCGCTCACCGTTTGACGGCCGGTATACTGAGTATTATTCGGAAGATCCGGTTCTCACAGGCTGGACGAGTGCAAACGCGTCTCTGGGTGCAGCTTCCAAGGGCTGTTATATCACGATCAAGCACTTTGCATTCCACAATGACGGCGGCGGCGCGGCCACATACCGCTTTGGTTCAATCGGCGGCAGCGATGCGAGAGACGGACTGTCCGCGTGGATGACAGAGCAGGCGGCACGTGAACTCTATCTGAAAGGCTATCAGATGGCAGTGGAAAAAGGAAACGCTACCTTTGCGATGGGTTCCTTTACAAGAATTGGTAAGACATGGTGTGCGGGAAGTTATGCGGTAATGCAGCAGATGCTCCGCAACGAGTGGGGCTTTAAAGGAGCGGTTGTGACGGATATCACGCTGTACAAGGCGTGCGATGCGTACCAGCTGATCAAAGCCGGAGCGAATATGATGCTTGACGCAGCAGTTTATGGCATGAATGACGGTGTGTTTATCGATGTGGATGAAATTCTTGCCATGGAGGAAGCAGACAGGAATGCGACGATTTACTGTATGCAGCAGGCAGTAAAACAGGTGCTCTATATGGTGGCAAACAGCAATGCAATGCAGCTTCCGAAGGGGGCAAAGGTTGTTTATACCGGTATGACGGAAGTGGACGGCGAAGAAGTCGAGATTACGCTGGAGGATGCGGTGGAAAAAGAAGCTTATACTTCTGCACCCATCAATACGGCATCGCTGAATACATTTTATGCATACTCCGATATGGTCTATACGGTAGAAGGACTGCCGGAAGGCTTAAGCTATGACGCGGAGAATGGTGTCATCACCGGTACGGCATCGGCTGCGGGAGATTATACCGTGAAAGTCACGGTATCCGCGGCGGGATATGAGCCGGCTTCTCACGAGTTTGCACTTGTGGTTTCCGGGAAATAGAAAGTTCTGATAACAGAATAAAAATCAGGGAAGGCAGATACCATCGTGAAAACCGCGGTGGTATCTGCCGCCACTTAAATGGAGGAAAGATATGAAATTATCAAAAAGAATATACGCATCGATTCTGGCAGCAGCTCTTGGAATAAGCGCGTTTTCTCTCGTGGGATGCGGCAAAGACGAAGGAAAACCGGAGGATGCACAGGCGCAGTCCCAGGGGAATGAGGACGAGGGAGCAGACGCGGCGGGAGCAGATGCGGGAAATGAGTTTGTATTTGAGGCGGAGTATACCATGCTGGAAGGGCTGGAAGGACTGGGCGTCTCGGGATCTCCGTCGGGAATCGGGCTGGCTGCAGAGTCGGGCGCAGCAAGCAACGGCTTTTATGTCGGCAATCTGGGTGTTGACAGCCCGATCACTTTTGTGATTACATCGGACCAGGATACGACTGCAACATTAAAAGGTGTGTTTGGTTCCAATATCCTGGGGAACTGTTCCTGGGATAAAACTTCCTTTGTGATAACGGTAAACGGGACAGCGATTGATTATGAGGCTTTCACGACGGAAGACGGAACAGACAGTGCCAACCAGCAGAATTTTAAGACAAAGACACTTGGTGAGATTCAGCTTGTGAGTGGAAAAAATGAGATTACATTTGTGGCTGGAGATAATACTTACAGAAGCAATCTCCCGAGCGCGCCGTCGATTGACTGTATCAAATTATCGACATCCGCGGCGCTTACAATGGAAACTTATGAGAGCAATATCGAGTAACAGAGGAGACGGCAGGTGATAAAATGAAACTGATCTGGAAACATACCGGTACGAGAATATGGTTTATCGTGACCGCCATTCTGCTCGTTTTTGCCGTGACGGCGACGAGTGTTCTGCTGTGTGTGCCGATCGCCACAAATTCCCTGAATCTCTTTTTCGGCGGCGAACGAATCAATATCGTGGAAGATACCCGGGAGGAACGTTATGACAGGGAATTTCACTCGAAGGAAGAAGCTCTTAAGGCGGCAGAAGATTTTGTCGTCGATGTAGAGGCGGAGGGAATCACGCTTCTTAAGAATACAGACCAGGCGCTTCCGCTGGCGGGTGGAGAACCGAAGGTGAGTGTGTTCGGGAAAAATTCGGTGGATCTCGTGTATTCTGGTTCCGGCTCGGCGAGCAATCTGTCTTCTTCGGCGAAAACATTGTATGACAGTCTGGACGCGGCGGGAATCATTTACAATGAAACGTTAAAAAGCTTTTACGAGGATGACGGAAAATCGGGAAGCGGAAGACCGGATAACCCGGCGATGACTTCGGGACAGCGGCTTGCGGGTTTTGAGACGGGGGAAACGCCGGTCAGCTCTTATGACTCCGCAGTCACAGATTCCTACAGCAATTATAGCGATGCGGCTATCGTTGTTTTTTCGCGGATCGGAGGGGAAGGTTTTGATCTGCCGAGGACGATGGCGACTGATTTTACGGCTTCTGCGCCTGTTGCGGGTGCGGAAAATGCACAGAGCCATTATCTGCAGTTTGATGCCAATGAAAAAGCATTGCTGGAACATGTGAAGGAACATTTTTCTACCGTAATTGTTGTTCTCAATACGGGGACGACGATGGAGATGAAGGATCTGGAAAAAGACGCTGATATCGACGCAATTCTCTGGATGGGATTTCCTGGTTCGACGGGCGTTATGGCGCTGGGACAGATTCTGACCGGAAAAACGGACGAGGGAGAGCAGATCAGTCCGTCCGGTCACACGGTGGATACCTGGGCGGCTGATTTTACAAAGGATCCGACCTGGTACAATACGGGCGTGTACGGAAGCGAATTTGGAAACCGTTATCTTTACGGCGGTGAGAAAACAGATTTCGCCTTTGTCAATTACAGAGAAGGAATTTATGTCGGATACCGCTATTATGAAACGCGTGGGTTTGAAGAAAAACGGGCGGATGAGGCATCGTCCTGGTATGAGGAGAACGTCGTGTATCCGTTTGGTTTCGGCCTTTCCTATACGACGTTTGAATGGGACGTAAGCTTTGCGAAACCGGACGGCAGCACAATCGGGGAGGACGATACGCTTCAGGCAGAGGTGCGTGTGAAAAACACAGGAGACTATGCCGGAAAAGAAGTGGTACAGCTCTATTTTGGCGCTCCCTATGATTATGAAAATGCTGCTATTGAGAAACCACACGTAGTGCTGGGAGCATTTGCCAAGACAAAGCTGCTCTCACCCGGCGAAGAAGAGACGCTTACGCTTTCACTCGATGTGAAGGATATGAAGTCTTATGATTACGCCGACGCAAATAAGAATGGTTTTAAGGGATATGAGCTGGAAGCGGGCGATTATCGGATTATTGTCGGAAGCGATTCCCATACGCAGAAGGCAGGGGTCGTTTATTCGCTTCCTGACGCAGTACAGCTGCATACGGATGAAAATGCGCAGGGAGAAGAGGTTGTGGTCGAGAATGCGTTTGACGATGTGAGCGCGGGGATTTTCGGCACGGACACCTATGCATCCTTTGTTTCACGCAGGGACTTTGCAGGCACCCTTCCCAAAGAGTACCTTTCTGATGAGGAAAGGACGCTTACTGATGACCTTAAGAACGTACTTGACAATTCCATCAAGCGCAAATATGCCGGAAATGATGAAGGACAGCCGTGGCAGGTCACGGACGAGGGCGTATCTGCGACAGCCGTCAACAACGGGTTATCTTTGAAGGATCTGTTAAGCGATGCGGACGGAAATTATGTGGGTTCTGTTTCCTTTGACGATCCGCGCTGGGAGACGCTTCTGGATGAGATCCCGCTGGATGAAATGAAAACGCTGGTAGGATTCGGAGCGTTTCGTACCAATGCCGTTGCCGGCGTTGACAATGTAGTGAATAAGCCGGTGACGAATGATTCGGACGGGCCCAGCGGATTTACGAGTTTTATTTCGGAGTCGGTGATTTACGGTACCTGTTCGTATCAGGCAGAGTGTGTTATGGGAGCGACCTGGAATGTGGCGCTTGCGCGCAGGATGGGAGAGCTTGTCGGAGAAGAAGGGCTTGCCGGAAATGAAAAGGACGACGGGATGCCGTATTCCGGCTGGTATGCACCTGCAATCAATATTCACCGTTCGCCGTTCGCGGGACGAAACTGGGAATATTACAGTGAGGACGGCGTGCTCTCGGGAAAATTTGCCGCAGAGGTGGTTCAGGGGGCCAAAAATAAAGGTGTATACTGCTATGTGAAACACTTTGCAGTGAACGATCAGGAGACGGACCGCGAATATAACGGGATTCTTGTCTGGGCCAATGAACAGTCGATGCGTGAAATTTATCTGAAAGCGTTTGAGATTACGGTGAAAGAGGGCGGCGCCAACGCGATGATGTCTTCGTTTAACCGCCTCGGGATGACATGGGCAGGCGGGAGTTATCCGTTACTCACAACTGTTCTGCGTCATGAATGGGGATTTAATGGAATGGTGATCACGGACTATAGTCTGAACACATATACATATGTCGATCAGATGATCCGTGCAGGAGGAGATCTGTTCCTGACACAGGATGTGAAATCTTTTTACATGGAGGACGACGCCACACAGATTACACTGCTGAGGCAGGCCACCAAAAATATTCTTTATCCGGTAGTCAACAGCAACATTATGAGCATTACCGCGGACGGATATAAAATGCCCGTCTGGCAGATCGTGATGTTTCTGATTGATGCGGCGATTGTGATTCTGTCGGCAGTATGGGGAATATTTGCCATACGTCGTGTGAAACAGAAGGAACAATAGAATACCCTGACGCAGAAAGGGCAGGCAGAAGGCGCCTGTCCTTTTCTGCTCTTTTAGATGATTGGAGGAAGAAGTGTGATACATGAAGATCTGATAAAAAAGATGACGCTTGAGGAAAAATGCTATCTCCTTTCCGGTAAGGATTTCTGGCAGACCAGGAGTATAAAGCGGCTCGGGGTACCCTGCATGAGCATGGCGGACGGCCCTCACGGTATACGCAAACAGGAGGGGGCGGGCGATCAGCTTGGCTTAAACGGCTCTGTACCTGCGACTTGTTTTCCGACGGCGGCGGCGATGGCAAATTCCTGGGATATCGCGCTTGGAGAGGAGGTCGGAACATATCTGGGCGAGGAGGCGGCCTGTCAGGAAGTGGGAGTACTGCTTGGACCAGGGCTTAATATCAAACGCTCCCCGCTGTGCGGGCGCAATTTTGAATATTTTTCGGAAGACCCTTATCTGGCAGGTAAAATGGCGGCGGCATACATCAGGGGGATACAGAGCCTGGGCGTGTCGGCCTGTCCGAAGCATTTTGCGGTTAACTCGCAGGAATTAAGACGTATGGCCTCCGACTCTGTACTTGATGAGCGGACGCTGCGGGAGATTTATCTTACGGGGTTTGAGATTGCGGTGCGGGAAGGAAATCCGCACTCCATTATGTCTTCTTACAATCGCGTCAACGGTGTATACGCGAATGAAAACAGACATCTCCTTCGCGAAATTTTAAAAGAGGAATGGGGATTTGACGGATATGTGGTGTCCGACTGGGGAGCCTCAAACGATCATACGGCCGGAGTGGCGGCCGGTTCCCATATGGAGATGCCGACGACCGGAGGCGATTCCGATGAGCAGCTTGTAAATGACGTGCGGGCGGGGAAGGTTTCTGAGGAATGGATCGACATCATGGTGGATGAACTGCTCTCCGTGGTTTTTTCCACGGCGAAAGCGGTTGCAGAGAAACAGGGAAAAACATTTGATGTGGAAAAACATCATAGGATGGCGCAGAAGGCTTCAGAGGGTTCTATTGTCCTGCTGAAAAATGAAGGCGGCATTCTGCCTTTAAAAGCGGGGACAAAAGTAGCCCTGATCGGTGATTTTGCTGAGACGCCGCGGTATCAGGGGGCGGGATCGTCCCTGGTAAATACGACCAGACTGGATTCGGTTAAGGATGTGATCGGGGATTTTAGTCTTGACTGTATCGGTTATGAGAAAGGGTACAACCGGGTCGGCGGTCCTGTACAGGAATTGGAAGAGAAGGCCTGCCGGCTGGCGCAGAAGGCGGATGCGGTGCTGCTGTGCATGGGGCTGGATGAAATATCCGAGTCGGAAGGCCTTGACCGCAGACATATGAAACTCCCGGAAAGCCAGATCCGGCTGCTGGAAAAGCTATCCGCGGTAAATGAGAACATTGTTCTGATCTTTTCGGCCGGTTCAGCCGTAGAGATGCCGTGGCTGAAAAGGGTGAAGGCGCTGGTGCATGGCTATCTATGTGGACAGGCGGGCGCGGGCGCGGTTCTGGGGGTCGTAACGGGGCGGGTGAATCCTTCCGGCAGGCTGGCAGAGAGCTATCCGTTGCGCTACGAGGATGTCTCATCCGAACCCTATTTTCCAAGCAGAGAGCGAAATGCGGAGTATCGCGAAGGGATTTATGTCGGTTATCGCTATTTTGAAACGGCGCAGGTGCCGGTGCTGTTTCCATTTGGATTCGGGCTTTCTTATACTACGTTTTCCTATGATAACCTGCGCGTATCGCCGGACGGGGTGACGTTTACACTGTCAAATACCGGAGGAGTGGACGGCGCGGAAGTGGCCCAGCTTTATGTTTCTGCAAAGTGCAGAGGTGTATTTCGCCCGGTAAAAGAGCTGAAAGGTTTTGTAAAGGTCTTTTTAAAGGCGGGAGAGAGCAGGGAAGTTTCGATTGCGCTGGATGATAAGGCATTTCGTTATTTTAATGTAAAGACAGACCGGTTTGAGGTGGAAGGCGGGGAATATGAGCTTCTCGTAGGCGCCTCTGTGGCGGATATCCGGCTTGCCGGGACGGTAAATGTTCCGGGGACAGACGCACCGCTTCCATATCGGGAGGGGGAGCTTAAG
This sequence comes from uncultured Roseburia sp., assembly GCA_947649645.1. GTDB lineage: Bacteria > Bacillota > Clostridia > Lachnospirales > Lachnospiraceae > Roseburia. Next base: position 17,993 of record CANSSP010000011.1, read on the forward strand.
AGTTATTACACCGGGCAGATCCGCAATGTTTCCGACGCGGAATTTGAAGCGCTGCTGGGGCGGCCGCTGCCGTCCGGAAACTGGGACCGGGGCGGCCTTCTGGATATGAATGATGCAATCTGTCAGATGTATTATGCAAAAAGCGGTATCGCGCGGCTGGTTTATAAAATACTGGCAAAAATGTTAAAAAAAGCCGAGGCAAAAGGGAAACCGGACCTGAATCTTCTTTTTATCTTTAACATGCCGTTCCGTGGGATCGCAAAGATGACGGGAGGTATGGTGACGATGGAAATGGCGGAAGGAATCCTTGTGGCCGTCAACGGCCATGTCCTGAAAGGCCTTGGGACGATCATCGGCGGCTTTTTCCGCGGGAGGAAGAAGCGGAAAAAAACGAAAGCGATGGAATAGGGGGTAAGATATGGGTTTCTGGAATGATTTTGCAAGCCGGCATCCGGCGGCGGCCAGATGGATCAGAGAGGGCGGCCTGTTTGTGATTGTCAGCAATCTGATTACCGTATTTAAATATGTGCTGCTGCAGTTTCTGCCCGCGGCCTTTTCGGGGCTTCCGCTTGTAGATTTTGGCTGGCCGGGGATTGAGCTGACCTTGTTCGGGGAGACATTTAAATGGAATATACTGGGCTATGATGCCGCGCATGGAGGACTGCCGTACTTCTGTGCGTATATGATCGCCATGTTCGTCGGGGAGTGTATCAATTTTCCGCTGCAGAGAAACCTTGTGTTTCGCAGCAAAGGAAATGTGGCAAAACAGATCGGGTGGTATTTTATTGCGTTCTGTATCATCACATGCATCGTAAATTCCATCAACTGCATCTGGGTGGCAGTGGCAGGCCTTCTTGTACCGGATTTCATCTACAATATCGGAACGACGGTGCTCAACGGAGGGATCTCCATGGTAATATTTTTCTTTGTGAATAAGATCATCTTCCCGGAGGGGGAGGCTGCGCGCGCTTCGCGGACTTAAGAAAACAGAATAAAAAATAGGGAAAGAGGGCAACACCGGAAAAGCAGATTCTGGCAGATCGGGGTGGTTGTCCTCTTTTTTTCTGGTATAAATCCGGAGGACGCTGTGATAGAATGAGATAAAGGTATAGATATAGGATATGGAGGAGAACGGTGAAGTACGATTGTCTGATAATTGACGATGAAAAATTGCTCGCGGACAGTACCGCGGAATATCTGAATCTTTTTGGGGTAAAAACAGCCGTGGTGTACAGTGCACTGGAGTGTCGGGACTTTTTGCGGGATAATACGGCAGGTCTCATGCTGCTTGATATCAATCTCGGGGATGGGAGTGGTTTTGAGCTGTGCCGGGAACTTCGTGAAAAAACAGAGATCCCCATTTTGTTTGTGTCTGCACGGGCGAGTGATGATGACAAGATCATCGCATTTCATGTCGGCGGCGATGATTATGTCCAGAAACCATATTCGCTTGCGGTACTGCTTGCGAAAGTGAAAGCGGTGCTCAGGCGTTTCGGACAGGGGGAGGAAACAGTGTATTCCGACGGACACCTGACAGTCGACTTTTGGGCGCGGCAGGTAGTTGTCGGTGGTGAGAGCGTGAAACTCACAGCGCTGGAGTTTAAGCTTTTATCTTTCCTTGTCAGAAATGAAAACAGGGTCGTCTCGAAGCAGGAGCTGTTTGATGAAGTATGGGAGGATAAATTTACCGGCGACGGGACGCTGAATGTGCATATTCGCAGATTGCGGGAGGCAATTGAGCGCGAGCCGGGTAAGCCGGAATATATCCTTACCGTCTGGGGAGAAGGATACCGGTTTATCGGAGGGAACGGATGAAAAAACGAACTTTTCTGACATGTCTTCTGCTTCTTTTTGTGGCAGAAGCGACGGCGCTTGCCATATTTGCGTTTTGGGAGACGGATGGTGCGCAGGATACCGTTCTGGTCAATGAAGCAGTCCGGTCGGTTCAGGAAGACTGGGACGTAATCGAAGAACACAAAAATCAGACGAGCCTTGATTATGTGGTTCTTGACCTGGAGGGAAACGTGTGCTATCGGACAGACCAGGGGCTGAGCGAGAGTATAAGTATGGCGGTAAAACACAGGGATACGATTCTTGATCTGTGGTCCGGCAGTTCTCTTGTGGGAAAAATCATTATTTCAAATGACAGCGCGCAGTTGTTTCGGGAAAAGAAGCATACGGTGATTATGTTGCTGTCTTTTGCTGTGCTGCTCCAGTTCGTCATCTGCGCCGGATTTCTCGTCTATCTGAATCACGTTATGATCAGACCATTTCAGAAACTGAAAGGTTTTGCGGAGCGTATCGCCGGCGGATGTCTGGATATTCCGCTGGAAATGGACCGGTATAATCTCTTCGGCGTGTTTACGGAGAGTTTTGATATCATGCGTTCTGAGCTGAAACGCGCACAGAAGGCGGAGGCGGAGGCCAGCGCCGGGAAAAGGGAGCTTGTCGCAAAACTTTCCCATGATATCAAAACACCTGTTGCGAGCATTAAGGCGGCGTCCGAGCTGGGGGCGGCGCTGACGGATGATGAAAAAATAAGGGATAATTATATACAGATTATACGCAAGGCCGATCAGATCGACGCTCTGATCTCAGAATTGTTTACGGCCGCGCTGGAAGATTTAAAACAGCTTTCCGTCGCGCCGCGCGAACTGGAAAGCAGTGAACTGGCAGAAATGCTGGAAAATGCAGATTATCTTCACTGGTCAGCAATACCGCAGATTCCCGGCTGTATTTTGTGCGCCGACAGGCGAAGGCTTCAGCAGGTATTGGATAATCTGTTTGCAAATGCCTATAAATATGCGGCGCCTCCGGCCTTTGTCTCTTTCGGCCGGCAATGTGGCTGCCTGTCGGTCTGTATCGAGGATAGCGGAGGCGGCGTCAGTGCAGAAGAGCTGCCATTTCTCAAGGAAAAATTCAGAAGAGGGAGTAATGCAGAGGACAAAGAGGGGGCCGGCCTGGGGCTGTATCTCTCGGACTATTTTATGAAAGAGATGCGGGGAGGACTTGTCCTTGAAAACGGGGTGAACGGATTGCGGGCCGTTGTAGAAGTCCCTCTGAGTGGAAAGATTTAAAGATTGCTTAAGGTTTGCCTGAAGACGTTTAAGAACTGAGAGGATAAAATAAAATGTGCAGGAGGGAGGCTGGACATGAAAAAAGTTTTATTAAAAACGGAGGGCTTAAGCAAATCTTTTTCCAGTGGTGGAATCTTACAGCACGTTTTAAAAAACATCGATCTGGAACTTTATGAAGGTGACTTTACCGTGATTATGGGAGCGAGCGGGGCGGGAAAATCTACGCTTTTATATGCGCTTTCGGGGATGGATACGCCGTCGCTGGGAACGATTACGTCCGGGGGTGAGGTGATTTCGGACTTCAGCCAGGACGCTCTCGCGGTTTTCCGCCGCCGCCGCTGCGGTTTTGTTTTCCAGCAGATCTATCTGGTGGATGGAATGTCCGTGATGGATAATGTCCTGGCGGCGGGGCTGCTTGTGAACAAAGACAAAAAAGCGCTTCTGGCTAGGGCCAGGAAGTTGTTTGCGGATGTGGGGCTTTCCGAGGAAACGCAGAGAAAGTTTCCGTCGCAGATTTCGGGCGGTGAAGCACAGCGGGCCGGGATTGTCCGTGCACTGATCAACAGCCCTGCGATTGTCTTTGCGGATGAGCCGACGGGAGCGCTGAATTCCAGAACCGGTCTGGATGTGCTTGACACGCTGTCCCGATTCAATGAACAGGGACAGAGCGTGGTCATGGTGACACATGATATGCGATCCGCCAGGCGCGGCAGCCGTATTCTGTATTTGAAGGACGGCGTGATATTAGGCGAATGCAATCTGGGAAAATATGTGCACGGCGATAAGGCAAGACATGAAAAGCTTTCCGCTTTTCTGACGGAGATGGGGTGGTAGCGTATGGGAAAAAGCTTTCTTCTTGCGCGGTCAAACCTGCGCAGGGCAAAAGGACAGACGACGGCGATTCTGGTACTGATATTTCTGGCAGCTTCCATGCTCAATTTGTGGCTGATGCTTTCCGTGGATTACAGACAAAACTTTGACCGCTGTCACGACAGGCTGAATGCCGGACACGTCACACTTGTAGTTGACGATGGGGGCAGGGGCATGCGGGATTTTCTTGCGCAGACGCTCCTAAAGGACGGGCGGACAGAGGCATTTTCGCTGGATGACTGTATGCATATGGCCGGATCGTTTCCATATAACGGAGGTGAGATTCATCTGGAGATGGCCATTCTTGAAAAAGAGGAAGCCATATCCTCCCAGGTCGGCGGAGCGGAGATCATAGAAGAAGGCGCGTATCAGAGCGGGATTTATATGCCGGTTCTGTATCGGTCGGATGAAATTGAGATCGGGAAGACGCTGGAGGTTCTGATCGGAAGCAATAAAATGCGTTACACGGTATGCGGTTTTTTCAATAGTGTGATGACGGGCTCTCATAACTGCGGCGTGTGTGAGATTATTCTGACCGAAGATAAATACTACGAGCTCAAGAAAACCGGTTACGCGCCGCAATCAACCATCTGCTCCGTGCGGCTGGGAGATAAAGCAGAGAGTGAGGACTTTGAGACGATGTTAAAAAACGCCGTTTCTTATCAGTATCCCGGCGTTCGCGCTGTGAGCAATTCATATGTGCTCGTCTCGCAGTCCCGCTATATATCACAGATGATCTGTTCGGGTGTGATCAGTGCGATGGCCTTTTTTATTCTTCTCATTGCCCTGGTCGTGATTGCCTCAAATATTGCGAATTATATTCAGGAGAACATGAAAAGTCTTGGAGCGCTCAAGGCAATGGGATACACCGGGAGCCAGCTGATACTGTCTCTCCTTCTGCAGTTCGGAGGACTGTCGCTGATTGCCGCGGCAGCGGGGGCAGGCGTCTCGTATGGCCTGTTTCCGTTTATAAACACAATGATGATTTCACAGACAGGAATACCGTATGAAATCCGTTTTCTGCCATTTCCGTTTTTCGCTTCACTTGCAATTTTATGCGGGGCGGTTGTCTTTGTAGTAGTGCTGTCCTCGCGCAGAATAAAGAAAACAGAACCGATCACGGCGCTGCGCCAGGGAATCCTGACACACAATTTTAAGCGTAATCACGTTCCGCTTGAAAAGACCAGGGCGCCGCTCGCTCTTGCACTTGCCCTTAAGACAACACTTTCGGGGATGAAACAGAATGTGATTCTGAGTGTAACGATGCTGGTGCTTTCGCTTATCGTTGTGTTTTCAGGGCTGATGATACGGAATATGATTGTCGATCTGACGCCTTTTTTAAATCTGATTGTGGGTGAAACGGCGGACAGCTGTATCAATGTCAGCGCAGAAACAGAAAATCTGTTTTCAGAGGAAATGCAGTCGGACAGCCGTGTTGAAAAAATATATCTGTACAATTCTGCCGAGGTGCGGCATGTCGGCGGAATCGGGCTGATGGCAACGATCAGTGACGATTTCTCAAAGGCGAATAACCAGAGTATTGTGTTTGAGGGAAGGTTTCCCAAGTTTGACAATGAAATTGCGGTCGCTGCGAAATATGCGAAGGAGAGGGGGTTTGAAATCGGCAGTGAAATTACGGTAACGGCAGACGGGAAGCAGGCGCCTTATCTGATCACAGGTTTTACGCAGACGAGCAACAACCTGGGTAAAGACTGTCTGCTGACCAGGGAGGGATATGAACGGCTGGGACGACTTAAGAATGCAAGTTACTATCTGAATCTCACGGAAGACAGCGATATTGATGCTTTTCATGTGGAGGTAAAGGAGCAGTTTGGTACGGCGGTAAACACAGTCGTCAATGTAAAGGCCACTGTGGAGGCTGCGGGTTCGGTTTATGTATCACTGATGCAGGCGCTTGTAGCTGTAATTCTTGTGCTGAGCGTGATCGTGGTTCTGTTTGTTCTGTATCTTCTTGTACGCACCATGCTGGGAAAGAAAAAGCGAGACTATGGCATATTAAAATCACTCGGCTATACTACGGGACAGCTGATACTGCAGACTTCGCTTTCTTTTATGCCGGCGGTGGTGCTCTCAACGGCCTTCGGTGTGGCAGTGTGCAGCCTGATGATCAATCCGCTGACGGCATTGTTTTTAGGCAGTATCGGTATCGTAAAGTGTACGTTTATTGTCCCTGCGGGATTTAATGTGATCGCGGGAATTGCACTTATACTGTCCGTCTTTGCAATCGCGTGCGTTCTCTCGCTGAAGATCAGAAAAATATCGCCGAAGGAGCTTCTGACGGGGGAGTAAAACCGTTTTCAGAAAGGGCATACCGGATATATGGAAAATAAAGTCTGCTATGACAGCAATCTTACCGAAATGTAAGAAAAACAAGGGAAATGTAAGCCAGATCAATGGCGTACATTTCCCTGTTTTGTTATACTTGATCTTGTTCAAGGGGATGATAGTTCCCGAAAAGTGGTAAAAGGATGCGCAGAGTAGAAATGAAAAAGGTTTTAAAGGAGGATATTATGGCGATTTTAGAGGTTCACAATTTAAAGAAAATATACACGACGCGTTTTGGTGGCAACCAGGTACAGGCATTGTCAAATCTTAATTTCTCTGTGGAGGAAGGCGAGTATGTCGCCATTATGGGGGAATCCGGTTCGGGGAAGACGACGCTGCTCAATATTCTTGCCGCGCTGGACCGGCCGACAGGCGGAGAGGTGATTTTAAACGGAAAAAATATTGTGACAATCCGTGAAAAGGAAATATCAGAGTTTCGCCGTGATAATCTGGGATTTGTTTTTCAGGACTTTAATCTGCTGGACAATTTTTCGCTGAAGGACAATATTCTGCTTCCGCTGGTGCTCGGCGGCGTATCGCCCAGGGAGATGGAGCCGAGGGTCATGCCGATTGCGAAAAAGCTGGGTATTACTGCGCTTCTGGAGAAATTTCCCTATGAAGTGTCGGGAGGACAAAAGCAGAGAGCGGCAGTGGCGCGGGCGCTGATTACACGGCCGCAGCTTGTTCTGGCCGATGAGCCGACGGGAGCGCTTGACTCAAAGGCAACGGATAGCCTGCTCGACCTGTTCAATGCGATCAACGGAGAGGGACAGACGATTCTGATGGTGACACATTCCACGAAGGCGGCAAGTCATGCAAAGCGGGTGCTGTTTATCAAGGACGGCGAGGTGTTTCATCAGCTGTACCGTGGGAACATGAACAATGAGGAGCTGTACGCCAGGATTTCAGACACGCTGACAGTCCTTACAACCGGAAGAGCAGGTTAACAATTACCCGTTTACAGGAATGTGCCGGTGCTAAAGACGACAGGCCTGTGATGCGCAAAAAGCAGTATGGAAATGGAGAGAGATATGAATCAATTATATGGAAAGCTGGCAGTCATAAATATCAGAAACAGCAGACAGTTTTACGTGCCGTACCTTCTGACCGGGATTGTGTCGGTGGCCATGTACTATCTGGTGCTGGCGATGCAGGACAATCCGGGGCTGGATTCACTGGGCGGCGGGGCCCAGGACATCCGGATGATTCTTGGATTCGGTGTTGTGGTAGTCGGTGTGTTTGTCAGCGTTTTTCTTTTTTACACAAACAGTTTTATTATGAAGCGTCGCAAAAAAGAGCTTGGGGTTTATAATATTCTTGGCATGGAAAAAAAGCATATCGCCAGAGTGCTGTTTCTGGAAACCTTTCTTCTGGCGCTGACGGCAATCTTGGGCGGGCTTTTGTCCGGTATTGTATTTAACAAGCTGATGACGATGATTTTATACCGGCTGACGGATATTGTCGCAAACATTCCGTTTTATATTTCGTGGTCCGGCTGCCGGAATACAGTGATTTTGTTTGTGATCGTTTATGGGGCGACGCTTCTTTACAATCTGATGCAGATTAAACTGGCGAATCCGATTGAGCTTCTGCACAGTACCAGTGCCGGAGAGCGGGAGCCGAAGACAAAACTGCTTATGACGCTCGTTGGCCTTGCGGCGCTCGGAGCAGGGTATTATATCGCGTTTACGACCTGCGATGCGGTATCGGCAGTCATATACTTTTTTGTGGCCGTTCTTCTGGTTATCCTGGGCACATACTGCCTGTTTACGGCCGGGAGTATTGCATTTTTAAAAGCGCTTCGGAAAAACAAAGGTTATTATTATCAGGCAAAGCATTTTACGACGGTTTCCGGGATGATTTACCGGATGAAACAGAACGCCGTGGGTCTGGCCAATATCTGCATTCTCTCTACAATGGTGCTTGTGACGGTCTCCACGACAGTCAGCATGTATCTGGGAACCGAAGATGTGATGAATAACCGGTTTCCGTCGGAGATCTCGGTGACTGCTTATTATTCGCAGATGCCGGAGGATATCCGGGCGCTCTGGCCGGTAACGGACCAGTCGTTAATGGCGTCGGGCCGCGTCGTTACAGGGAAAAATGCATTTTTTAATATCACCCAGATGGGAATGCGGGATGGAAATAAAGTATTCATTACGGATGCGGAATCAAAAATGGGCTCTCATATCGGAATGGTGGTGACGGTTACGATTCTGACACAGACGGATTATGAAGCTTACAGCGGTGAAGCCATTTTACCGCTTGCACAGGGAGAGGTGGCGCTCTCGGCGGTTCCTGCATTTGAGGGAGATACACTGGTCTTTGAGGGGACGGAGTATCCCGTGCGTCAGATCTGCCCGTTTCCGGAGGATAAAAATGTAGATTATATCACTTCAATGGGCGGCGGAAAGGTGTATCTGATTGTGCCGGATCAGGAGACGATCCTGCGGATTTATGATGACCTTGTAAAAAACTGGGGAGAGCAGCGTGTGGAGCCGGCGCTTCGCTTTGACGCGGCGTATGAGATTGACGGCACGGCGCAGGAAAAGCTTGAAGCCGAGTCCGCCCTCCGCCAGGCGCTGACAGAATGGGAGACGGCAGTCGGCAGTCAGACGGCCGGTTATAAAAGTGTTTTTATGGAGGCGCGGGAAGAGAACAGGAGTAGTTTTTATCGACTGTACGGAGGCCTGTTTTTCCTCGGAATGTTTCTCGGCGTCCTGTTTCTGATGGTTACGGTGCTGATTATTTTTTACAAGCAGATATCGGAAGGGTATGAGGACAAGGAGCGCTATGCGATTATGCAGAATGTGGGCATGAGCAGCGTGGAAGTAAAACGTGCGATCCGCTCTCAGGTTCTGACTGTATTTTTCCTGCCGATCGCGGCGGCGATCGTACATGTCATTATGGCGTTTCCGATGATCACAGAGCTCTTAAAGTGCCTGAATCTGATGAACCGCCAGTTGTTTGCATGGTGCATGGTGGGAACAGCCCTGGTTTTCGGCGTAATTTATCTTCTGGTTTATCAGCTGACATCCAGAAGCTATTACAGGATTGTAGGAAACGGAAAGTCAGGGTGAAATCCGGGACCCGAAAATGTTTGTCACCATAAAGGAGATAAATTCGTCAAGCGGCATTTTCGGGTCCCGCAGCCATTCCGAGACGGCGGCGAGCAGGCCGGAGAGATAAAATTCGGCGAGCAGATGCATCTGGTAGGGACTGTGGCCTTCCGGGGGCAGAAAGTAGCGGGTCATAAGCGGCCAGATCAGTTCTTTGAGGCGGGTGGTAAAATGTGGGTCGCCGTTGTCGCTTAAGAGCACGGCGGCATAGTGGGAGTAAGTCTGCATCAGTTCCACTAAAACCCCCATCTGCCTTGAGAGATCAAATGTTTCGTTTGTCCTTAAGGATTCTTCCAGCACAGACTGGATCCTGCGCAGCAGATCATTCTCAATCTGGGAAAACATATCATAGACATCTCTGTAATACAGATAAAATGTGCCGCGGTTGTAACCGGCAAGACTGGTGATTTCTTTGACGGATATTTTTTCGATCGGTTTTTCTGTGTATAATTTCCAGAAGGCGGTACACAGATTTGCCTTTGTCTGTTCCGTGATCTGCGGTTGTTTTTTCATAGATGGATTCCCATACCTTTCCTTCAGAATACGGCCAGCCTGGCTGTATTTTTTATGTCAGCATGTCTGACGCTGTCTTATATCATAACACGACAGCGTGTTGTTTGCAAAACTCAACATTTCGTCAGAGATTGTTGATTGATATGTCTGTTTTGACCGGGATATACTGAAAAAAAGGATTGTCTGGGGAAAGGTCTGGAAAGATATATGGCGTATATAGAATTTAATCATATTGTAAAGGAATACCGGACAGGAGAAAACGTGATCCGGGCGCTGGACGATGCTCAGTTTGCCGTGGAACGGGGGGAGCTGGCGGTAATATTAGGTTCATCCGGAGCGGGGAAGACGACTGCGCTGAACATCCTGGGAGGGATGGACGTTCCGACTTCGGGGCAGATTCTGGTGGACGGCAATGATGTCACGCGCTATAACAAAAAGCAGCTTGTCGGTTACCGCCGCACAGATATTGGTTTTGTGTTTCAGTTTTACAATCTTGTGCCGAATCTGACGGCGCTTGAGAATGTCGAGCTGGCGGCGCAGGTTTGTAAAAATTCGCTGGATGCTTCGGAGACACTTGATAAGGTAGGGCTTTCCGGGAGAAAGGGCAATTTTCCGGCCCAGCTCTCCGGCGGAGAGCAGCAGAGAGTGTCGATAGCGCGTGCTCTTGCGAAAAATCCAAAGCTGCTCCTGTGCGACGAGCCGACAGGTGCGCTGGATTATAATACGGGAAAGCAGATTCTGCAGCTCTTACAGGATACCTGCCGCAGAGAAAGGATCACAGTGCTTCTGATCACGCACAATTCGGCGCTGGCGCCGATGGCGGACCGGCTGATCCGATTTAAGAGCGGAAAGGTGACGGAGATTACGAAAAATGCGTGCCCGGTTCCGATTGCGGAAATCGAGTGGTAATTTTGGAGGATTCGAGTGAAAAAGGCTTACAATAAGGATGTCTGGCGTTCCATATGGAACGGAAAAAAGCGATTTTTTTCGATTATGCTGATCACAGCGCTCGGCGTGACGATGCTCACAGGGCTTACGGCGGCCTGTGTCGATCTGCGCAGCGCGGCGGATACATTTTTTGATGAGCAGAATTTGTCTGATATCTGTGTCGTTTCGACATTGGGGCTTACGGACGAAGATGTGGAGGCACTGGGCGCAATGCAGGGCGTCGCGGCGGCGGAGGGAACTTACAGTGAGACCGTACATACGAAAACAGGGGAAAAAAACGCGACGGCTGAGGTAAAGACGCTGGGCGGGATAAATATTCCGTATCTGTGTGCCGGGACGCTTCCGGGGCAGACAGATGAGATTGCGGTGACGGAAAAATATATGCAGGAGTCGGGAAAGTCCATCGGGGATACGCTGGTGATTGAGGAAGAGCCGGAGGAGGAAGAGGATGACGGGGAAGAAGGCGGATCGCAGCGTAATTTTCCGAATACGGAATATACGATCACCGGTGTTGTCACAGACGCGGCGGACATCAACAATCCCAACGGTTGTGTTTCGTTCCGCGACACGGCGTCAACGGATTATACATTTTTTGTACTTCCGGAGGCGGTGGAGAGCGATGTATACACGGCAATATATTTACAGCTTGCAGGCAGCAGTGAACTGTTCTGCTATTCGGATGCGTATGAAGAGCTGACAGCAGAAACCGTGCGCCGGATTGAAGAGCAGATAAAGGGGCAGCGTGAGCAGGCACGTTATGACGAGGTCGTAGGAGAGGCGGAGTGTGAGATCGGGGAAAAGGAAGCAGAGATAAACGATGAACTTGCGGAGGCAGAAACGGCGTTTTCCGAGGCGGAGCGTGAGCTTTCCGACGGCAGAGAAGAGCTGCTTTCGGCAGAGCGTGCGCTTTGGGAGAAAGAGAAGGAGGCAGAGCGTGCGTTTGCAAAGGCCAGGGAAGAACTTTCCGACGGCCGCAGACAGCTCGCGGAGGCGGAAGCGCAGCTCGCAGAAGCGGAAAAGGAACTGTTTGCCGGAGAGGAAAAGCTTGCAGAGGCAAAGAAGACGCTTGCTGCGGAGCGTGACAGGGCGGCAGAACAGTTTGCATCGGCGCGTGGAGCGCTTGCGGGCAGCCGGGCAGAGACACAGACGGCACTTGGAGAACTTACGGTGCAGTTTCAGCAGGTAAGAGAGCAGTTTGGCGGCGCGTGGCCGGAAGGAGAGTGGGAGCTTTTACGGCAGACGGCGGGGGATGCTTATGTTCCGGCGGTGCGGGCGAGGGCAAGAGTGGCACAGCTGCAAAAAGAGCTGGAGACGATGGAAGCGTCTGCTCCGGGATATGCCAAGATCAGGCAGGAGCTGGAAACAGAGACTGCGGCGGCGGGACAGGCCGAAGCTGCCGTTGCCGGAACATGCGCCTTTGCGCAGGAGGCTTTTCTGGGAGCGTTTCTGCCACTGGTGGAGGCGGCCGGGCAGGGAATTGATTATCAGATCATGATGCTTGATCCGCAGGCAGAGGATTATGAGGCACAGGTGGAAGCGCTCACTGCGCAGAAAGCGCAGATGCAGTCGCTCGGGGCAGAGCTGCCGAAGCTTGCGCTCGGCCTGGGGCAGCTCGACGCTGCCGGGGTGGTATCGTGCGAGCAGGAGGCGCAGCTTTCCGAACAGGAGGCGGCTGCCGGCGCACAGTTTGCGGAGGCGCAAAGACAGATTGAGGAAAGCGAAGCAAAGCTGATTTATGGCAGGGAGCAGACGGCGAGTGGGTCTGCCGAATTAGAAGACAACAGAAAGAAACTGGAAGACGGCGAGGCAGAGTTGTCAGAGCAGGAAAAAGAGGCCGCACGGCAGTTTGCGGACGGAAAGGCTGAAATTGAGGAAAACCGGGCGAAACTGGAAGACGGTGAGCGCGAGCTTCTGGAGAAGAGGGCAGAATATGAGTCGGACAAGGCTGAAGCAGAAGATAAGATAAGAGAGGCGAGGGAAGAACTCTCAGAGCTGGATCTGACACAGTGGTATGTGCAGGACCGCAGCTCCCTGAGCGGATATGCAAACGTCGGAAGCGACGCGGATTCGATTGAGGCTCTGGGGGCGGTGTTTCCGGTGGTGTTTTTTGTCGTGGCAATTTTAATCAGCCTGACGACGGTCACGCGTATGGTGGAGGAAGACAGAGGGCTGATCGGAACCTATAAGGCATTGGGATTTACGGACAGGGAAATCCGCAGAAAGTATCTGACGTATGCGTGTCTGGCCTGCCTTGCCGGAGGGATTCTGGGGGATATCGGCGGATTTCTGGTGCTTCCTGAAATTATATTTGTTTTTTTCAGAATGATGTATCTGCTTCCGGACTACCCGGTCCGGTTTGATTTCTTTTATGGTATCGGCGGGATGGGGCTGTTTGTGCTGGGGATTGTCGGCGCAACGGCGGCGGCCTGCTTTGCGGAGCTTCGTTCCATGCCGGCGGTTCTGATGCGGCCCAGAGCGCCGCGCTCTGGTTCCAGGGTATTTCTGGAATATGTGACGCCGCTCTGGAAGCGCTTATCTTTTCTGAACAAGGTGACGGCGCGCAATCTGTTCCGGTACAAAAAGCGCTTTTTCATGACGATTGCCGGGATTATGGGTTGTATGGCCCTGCTTTTGTTTGGTTTCGCGGTGAAGGATTCGGTGACGGATCTGATGCCGCGGCAGTACGAGCAGACGTACCGGTATGATCTGATGGCAGTCAGTACCGGGGAAGACAACGAAAAACTGCTCTCTTATATGGAGCCGGAAGCCGATTTTCTGAATCTGCAGATTGCGTCGGTAAAGCTGATCAACAGGGCGGGGGACGAGGAAAAAGTACAGATGTTTGTGATTCCGGAAGGCGTATCGCTGGAGCGGTATCTTTCTCTGGAGGCGATTTCGGGGGAGAAGGTACTGATGGAGGACACCGGAATTTATGTGACGAGAAATGCGGCTAATGTCCTTGGCTTTGAGGCGGGGGATGAGGTGTCGGTTCAGGATTTGTCGCTGAAACGGGAGACGTTTTCCGTAACAGGTATTGTAAAAAATTATCTGGGAAATAATGTATATATTTCGAAGGCGCTCTACGAGTCCGTGTTCGGGGAATATGAGCCCAATGGCGTGCTGGTCATCCTGCCGGAGGAGATCGCGGATCCCGTCGCGTATGCGGACGCGCTGGGAGCGAGAGAAGGGGTGCTTTCCGCGGTGAGCACGAAAGAGCTTAAAGATGATTTTTCCAAGGCGTTTGCATTGATCAATATGGTGGTCTATGTTGTGATTATCATGGCGGCGAGCCTTGCGTTCGTCGTGCTGTTTACGCTTTCCTCGACCAATATTTCAGAGCGGTGCAGGGAGCTTGCGACGATAAAGGTGCTCGGGTTCTATGACAGTGAGGTGCATCTGTACGTCAACAAAGAGACGCTGATTCTGACTGTGCTCGGGATTGTTCTGGGATTGCCGCTCGGATATGTGTTTGCCGGCACACTGACTTATATTTTAAATATGCCGTCCATTTATCTGGAAGTGTCGCTGCACGGGACAAGTTTTGCCATCTCTGCGGCAATGTCCTTTGGGTTTGCCCTGGTCGTCGATCTGATCACAAACCGGTCCCTGGACGGGATAGATCCGGTCGAAGCGTTGAAAAGTGTGGAATAATCCTGCTGTAAAAGGATGTGATAACCGATAACCGGGGCACCGGTATGGGACAGATCAATGAAGTTATTTCATTTTGATACAGATTTCATTTCCTGTAATCTCCGCCGTTGCATAACTGCCGCAGATGAGCGGCATCATCGGGGGAAGATGGCCGAGATCCACATCCATGATAACCGGAACGTTAAGATCCTTTAGCAGGTCGGATACGGCGTGGCAGTGATCAAGACCCATCATCTCCTGGCCGTACACGAGTGGCCGGCCGATCAGAAAGCCGCTCACATGGGAAAACCAGCCTGCGTTTTTCATCTGCCAGATGGCCCGGCGGATGGACATGACATTGAGGTCACAGGATTCGAGAAACCAGAGGATGCCGTCCCCGCGGTAGCGTTTGGTATATTCTGCCACCCTGTCATATTTCGTTCCAAGGAGATTGACCAGGCAGTCCATGCAGCCTCCGGTCAGACGGCCCTGTATCCG
Source organism: uncultured Roseburia sp. (assembly GCA_947649645.1). Lineage (GTDB taxonomy): Bacteria > Bacillota > Clostridia > Lachnospirales > Lachnospiraceae > Roseburia. The sequence continues at coordinate 32,994 of CANSSP010000011.1, forward strand.
CACTTTTTGATCGGGCGCGGCGTCAGCGATCTCCTGGCCGGGCAGAAGCAGACGCAGTCTGCGTTTTTCGGTCGTGTGATATGGGGCGAGCGGATGTTCTTCGTCTTTTTTCCCTTCTTTTTCCCAGAGCGGATAGCCGCAGACCGTATCTGTTTTGCCGCGGAGGATGCGGTAGGCGTCTTCGATGCTTTTATGCCACGGCTCCATGCCGAAGGAGGGTGCACTGGGACCGTAGATGGATGCGGTGTCACAGAGTGTCGTCAGAAGGAAGGTCATATTTGTGTTGTCGGAAAAACCCATATACCATTTTGGTTCTGCTGCGCGGATCCGTTCAAAGTCGACAAATCCCATCGTCTCACACATCAGTTCTCCGCCGCCGCAGGAGATTAAGATATCATTGCTTTTGCTGCAATAATAGTCTGTAAGCTCAGCGCCGCACGCCTGCGGCGTGTTGCTGATACCGATTCCACAGCCGGCGTAGCAGTTTGGACCGAGGTCGAATCGGTGTCCGAGCGCCGCCAGTTTTTTCTGTGCGTTTAAAAAGGCGGTTTTGTAGGGCTCCGTGCTGCAGCCAAAGGAGGGCGCCACGAAACCGATGGTTCCGTTTTCCGGTAAATATTGTGGATATTTCATCTTATTCCTCATTTCTTTACTGCCTGGCGTGACTGTAAAGGGTCTGCATGGTCACGGCCGGCATCATTTTTTCCTTATTGTAAAACAGCTTCAAAAAACTTGCAATTATTTTGTTCTTGACCGTACCGCTGCGGTATGGTTTATTATATAGGTTAAAACAAGGATACGAGGGATAAAAGAATTATGAATTACACGTTTTATGAGATGGCGATGCTCTTTTTCGCATATTCGTTTCTGGCCTGGCTGGCGGAGACGACGGTAGCCACGCTTAAAGAAAAGGATTTTAAAAACCGTGGTTTTGCATCGGGACCGTTTTGCTTTGTCTATGGTTTTACAGGGGTGCTTCTGACGGTTTTTTTACAGGAACTGAAAGGTGATACGTTTTTCCTCTTTCTGGGAAGTACGGCGGTTGCAACGGCTGTAGAGTGGTTTACCGGCAAAACGCTGGAGCATATGAAGCAGAAAAAGTGGTGGGATTATTCTGGAAAAAAGTGGAATTTTGACGGATATATCTGTCTGCAGTACTCTCTGTTGTGGGGTCTGCTCGGCCTGCTGGCCGTCCGGTATGGAAATGATCTGCTTCTGAGTCTGTATGATTTTCTGCCGGATGCTGTCGCATTTGTCGTCGTCTGGGTGCTTGTGGCGGTCGCGAGTGTGGATTTTGCGGGTTCTCTGATGGCGGCCTGGCATATGCAGGAGCGCCTTCCGCGTCTGTTCGGGTGGAACCGAAGGCTCCAGAAATGGACTTACCGGTTTGCCGCGGCTGTTACAGGACGTATTGAGGAGCGTATCATAAGGGCTTATCCGGCTACCATGCAGACAGCGGCGGAGAGGGCGGAGGAAAGTGAGGAAAAATGTAGTCTCGTCGAACTCTTCTGGCTGTTTCTGATCGGGGCTTTTCTGGGGGATATTGTTGAAACCATTTTCTGTCGGATTACAGCGGGAGTCTGGATGAGCAGGAGCAGTCTGGTCTGGGGGCCCTTTAGCGTGGTCTGGGGCCTGGCGATTGCCCTTGTGACGGCTCTGCTCTACAAAGACAGGGATAAGCAGGAACATCATATTTTCTGGGTGGGCATTTTTCTGGGCGGTGCGTATGAGTATATCTGCAGTGTCTTTACGGAGATTTTATTCGGGAAGGTGTTCTGGGATTACAGCGCTATGCCGTTTAATCTGGGAGGGAGAATCAATCTTTTGTATTGTTTTTTCTGGGGGATTGCGGCTGTCGTCTGGATGAAGGGAGTGTATCCGCAGGCGGCACGTCTGATCGATCTGATACTCAGAAAAACAGGGAAGATTCTGACGCTGTCTCTGACGTTATTTATGGCAGCCAATCTTTGTGTGTCGATGCTTGCGCTGATCCGGTATGACACGCGCGCAGCCGGGACGCAGCCGGTGCGCCGGTGGGAGCAGGTGATGGACGAGCGGTTTGACGATGAGAGGATGGAACGGATTTATCCGAATGCGATCTCACAGTAAACTCTGCGCCGATGTTAACATGTTCGTTTTGTGCAGGATGGACTGTCGCTGGTGCGTTCGTGTTGCGCTATGGTTTATGGAACAGATAGTGGCCATTTAAAAAGATATGAAAAACAGGAAAAAAAACTTGCAATATTTTTTTTTCCTGTTATAATATAAAACATGCAGACATAGTATATCGGTAGTACATCAGCTTCCCAAGCTGAGGAGGCGGGTTCGATTCCCGTTGTCTGCTGTGAGAGCTATAAAACATTTTAGCGAAAGTGTTTTATAGCTCTTTTTATTTGCCGCAGATGCTTTCGGTAACGGATCATCGGGAGCCTTTGTTCTGTTGTGGTCTGCATATCTGCTGCGGCCTGCAGAGTGGTGTGCAGCAGGGTGTTTCGTCCTGCAAAAAAACGGCAGCAATGGGAAAAATTGTATCACGCTAAGCCGCACGACATAATTGCACTTAAGAAGCTTATTGTTTATAATAGAGGGAGGGTATCAAGGTGCAGGGGCGCACAGTGAAAAGAGCTGATGATGTGATCTGCATCCCGCGCAGCGGGTGGGGGAGATGCTTTTCCTGCCCGATTACGAAAAGGAGAAAGGAAAACACAATGAAGGCAGAGACGATTGTACTGAACGAGAAGAGAAATGTGACACTGACCGCATACATACAGGGAACAGGGGGTGATTTCCGCTATGTCACCAGACGCCCCGCAGTTCTGGTGCTTCCGGGAGGCGGTTATCAGTTTTGTTCTGAGCGAGAGGCAGATCCGGTTGCGTCTGCATATCTTAAGGCCGGCTATCAGGCATTTATTCTGCGCTATTCGGTGAAGGAGAACGCAGTATGGCCGAATCCGCTTGACGACTATGAAAAGGCGATGGAGATGATCCGTGAGAGGGCCCAGGAGTGGGGGATTTATAAAAATAAAATTGCAGTCATCGGATTTTCGGCGGGCGGACATCTGGCCGCCGCTGCAGCGACAATGGCGAAAAACCGTCCGGATGCAGCGATTCTCGGTTATGCGGTGACGGGCCCGGATGTAAAGGGATGCAATCCGGGCGCGCCGGATACGACGGTGGCTGTAGATAAAGATACCTGTCCATGTTTTTTGTTTGCGACGCGGACGGATAATGTCGTTCCGATTGAAAATTCCATTCGTTTTATGAGTGCGCTCGCGGAGGCAGGCGTATCGTTTGAGAGCCATATCTATGCCTATGGACCACATGGATTTTCAACCTGTGATTCGTCGGTACAGAGTATTGATACGGAAATATGCGCCCGGGTGCCGGACTGGGTGGAGGATAGTATCGGCTGGCTTAAGGATGTTCTGGGTGATTTTGGAGACGGATGTATGACCGAACCGATCTGCCGGGCGCATGTCACGGGGGATTATGACATGTTTTTGTCGGTGGACGCCACGATGCGCTGCCTTATGCGCCATCCGGCTGCCGGGGGGCTGTTGAAGCCGGTGATGGAGAAACTGAAGCAGACACCCGGGATTCCGAAAACGAACGGAAACATAGAGGATTTTATTCAGAAAATGAGGCTGCGGGATATCATGAATTACGCTGACGTGCCGGAAGATGAGATAGAGGAGCTGAACGAAAAGCTTCTTAAAATACCAAACAGCATACTATAAGAGGCGAGTGCGGACAAAACAGTATTGGAACAGAAAATTTATGTTTCAATACTGTTTTTTTCTTGACGTTTTGTATTATTTGTATTAATATGAATAATACAAAAAGCCGGGGAGGTGGAAGATGGTAATTGCGATTGACGATGCGTCGGAGATCCCTATTTACAGGCAGATACGCGATCAGATCGTTCTTGGCATTGCCGACGGCAGACTTGCGGCGGGAGAACAGCTTCCAACGGTGCGAGGGCTTGCAGAAGAGATCGGAATCAATTCCATGACGGTAAACAAGGCCTATCAGCTTTTAAAACAGGAAGGCTATATTGTGACGGAGCGACGGAACGGCGCGAAAGTACGTGAGGCCTGCAGCGGGGTGAAAAGGCTGTCGGCGGAGACGGAAAGGGTACTTGCGCGGATTATTTCAGAGGCCAGGGTCGCGGGAATGACAGAGGAAGCGTTTTTTGAAGTGTGCAGGAAGTATTTTTAGGAAAGGGCGTGTATGTGATGTTGCAGATGATGTTTTTTTTGACAATGTATCCGGTAGTATTTATTCTCTATTTCGTCATGCGGAGTGCAGGATATGGAAAAGAGGGGATGTACTTTGGAGTGCACATGAAAGCTGAGTGGACGAAGGACGCCGGGGTAAAGGAGATTGCAGCGGCATATGACAGACAGATGAAAAAGATCATGGTTGTCTTTGCACTGGTTCCGCTGATTACTTTTTTCATTCCATATTTTTCTATCACATTCAGTATCTGGACGATGTGGCTGCTTGTGGTCATTTCTGGCCTGATGGTTCCTTATGCCAGAGGAAACAACAGGATCAGGGCGCGTAAAAGAGAAATGAACTGGGGTAAAGTCGGGGAGGGGCTGAGTTATACGGAGATAAAGAGTGCCGGAAAAGTGCGATGCGTAAAGCCGGGACCGTTTTTACTGCCGATTGTGCTGGGAGGGGCTGCTGCAGCAGCCGGGACGTACCACTTTGCGCGCAGCGGCCAGCCGGAGATCGGGATTCTCGTTCTATCTTTTTCCGTGCTCACAGCCATTATTTTCTGGTGTGCAGTATGGATGGACCGCCAGAAAGTCGAAGTGATCAGCAGCGGGAGTGAGGTGAACTTAAACTATGCCAGGGCTAAGAAAAATCTCTGGAAAAATATGTGGCTGATTCTGGCATGGTTAAATACGATTTTTATGGTTTTTCTTATGGCGGCGTTCGAGATAAATCAGATGTCCGTGGTGATGTGGGGCTGTATTGTCTATACGCTGGTGACGCTGGCACTGATGTACTACGTGTGGAACCGCGTCTTAAAGGTGGAGAACCATTATGGCAGACAGAGGGATCTTCCGGTAGAGGACGATGACGACAACTGGATCTGGGGAATGTTTTATTACAATAAGAGTGACAGGCATGTCATGGTCAGCAGGCGGGTCGGAATCGGGACGACAATGAATCTGGCGACACCGTTCGGAATGGGATTTACGGTTTTTGGCCTGGCCTGTATAGCCGCGATGCCACTGATGTGCGTCTGGCTTGTGATGGAGGAATTTACGCCGCTGCAGCTTGCGGTCACGGATGATGTGCTGACGGCAACGCATATTAGGGTGGAATATGAGATTCCGGTGTCGGATATCAGCGAGATCGCTTTGATTGATGAAAAACCAAAATGGTCCAAGGTGAATGGAACCGGAATGGACAATCTGTGCAAGGGAACGTTTCATATCCGGAATGAGGGCAGGTGCGAAGCTTTTTTAAATCCACAGAATGCCATTTTTCTGCAGATTGAGACGGAGGAAGGGACATACTACATGAGCGCTGCGGATGATGAGGAAACGCGGCGGATTTATGATCTGATTGCCGTCGGCAGCCAGTAAATGTCTGGCATCACGAAAATACATCTGCTTGTGTGGCTTTAAGGTGTCAGCTGCAGTGGGATTATGTGCAGGATGCGGGGAAAAGAAGTGCTGGCTGAAAAGCTGAAATCGTGTTATCCTTAATTTACTAGAGGCTGATGGGCGGGATATTCCGCAGAACGGAGGATAACAGATGCAGGATACGGAGAATGTGCAGTATAAAAAAATGACAGAGACACCGGTGCCAAAGCTGATTCTGATGCTTGGAATACCGACGACGATCAGTATGCTTGTCACGAGTATTTATAATATGGCGGATACTTATTTTGTGGGGCAGATCAACACGAGTGCATCCGGTGCGGTAGGCGTTGTGTTTGGCCTTATGGCGATTATCCAGGCATTCGGCTTTATGTTCGGGCATGGCGCGGGGAGCATTATTTCCAGACGGCTGGGGGCACGTGACGTGGAGAGTGCATCACGGTTTGCCTCGACCAGCTTTGCGTGTGCCGCGGTGACGGGAGGTCTGATCACGCTTTTCGGCCTGCTTTTTTTAGAGCCGCTGATGCGGCTTCTGGGGAGCACGGACACGATTCTTCCCTACGCGAAAACCTACGCGACATTTATATTGTGCGCCGCTCCGGTTATGACCTGCAGCTGTGTGCTGAATAATATTCTGCGGTATGAGGGCAGGGCGACGTTTGCGATGGTGGGACTGACGACCGGAGGGATTCTGAATATATTCGGGGACTGGCTTCTGATGAGCCGTTTTTCACTCGGTGTGACGGGGGCCGGAATCTCTACCGCGGTATCGCAGGCGATCAGCTTTTTGATTCTGTTATATATGTTTGTAAGCCGCAGGACAGAGAGCAGGCTTTCCGTAAAATGGCTTTCGCGGGATCCCGGGGACGTGGGGCTTATCTGCAGGACCGGGCTGCCAAGCCTGATGCGTCAGGGTCTTTCAAGTGTATCAACGATGGTGTTAAACGGTCGGGCAGGCGTATACGGGGATACGGCCGTGGCGGCGATGGCGATCGTAAACCGTATCTGCTTTCTCGTCTTTTCGATCGGTCTGGGCATCGGTCAGGGATTTCAGCCGGTGTCCGCGTTTAATTACGGTGCCAGAAAGTATGACCGTGTGCGAAAAGGGTTTTATTTTACCTGGATTGCCGGGGAGGTTCTGCTGGGAGGTATTGCCCTTGTGGGGATGTGCGCACCGGGGCAGCTGGTGGGATTTTTCCGCGATGATCCGAAGGTGGTGGAGATCGGAAGCTTTGCCCTTGTCGTCGCGCTGGCGTCTCTGTTTTTCCAGCCGCTTTCTGTATGTGCGAATATGATGTTTCAGAGTGTCGGGAAAAATGGCGTTGCGTCTTTTTTGTCCAGTTTAAGGAGCGGATTATTTTTTATACCTGTGATTCTCATTTTATCCGCATGTCTGGGGCTTACCGGGGTGGAGATATCCCAGACGGTGGCGGATGTGATGACGTTTCTGGTTTCAGTGCCGTTTACACTGCGTTTTTTAAAAGAGCTTAAGCGTCTGGAGGCACAGGAGAAAAGCCGTTGAAATCCTGGCGAAAGCGTGATATGATCTGCATATAAGAAGGAAGACAGTGTGAAAAATGAGCCGGGCGGCCTCTTTTTTGCACCGGGTTTGCGTCGGAGCCGCAAATCCGGCCTGACGTCTTCGAAAAAAACGCTCCGGTATGGAGGATTCAGATGAGCAGAGCAGAGGTCTATTTTACAAAAGATATCACACCGGAGGCGGTTATGGCGCTTTATGGAAAACTGGGGCGCGGTCTTACCGGAAAAGTCGCAGTAAAGGTGCATTCGGGTGAGGTGGGAAACCAGAATTTTATCCGTCCCGCCTTCTGGAAACCGATAACGGATGCGGTAAAGGGGACAATTGTTGAATGCAACACGGCCTACGAAGGCAGGAGAAACACCACGAAAGAGCACTGGGAGACAATGAAGCTTCACGGGTGGACTCAGATTGCAGATGTGGATATCATGGATGAGGATGGGGAGATCGAGCTTCCGATTGAAAACGGGAAACGAATCCGGAAAAATTATGTGGGCTCTCATCTGACGGATTATGATTCGCTGCTGGTGCTCTCTCACTTTAAGGGGCATCCTATGGGCGGGTTTGGCGGAGCGCTCAAAAATATATCGATCGGCATCGCATCTGCCCATGGAAAAGCATATATCCACGGCGCCGGAGAGGAGGAGAAAATCTGGACTGCGGATCACGATCAGTTTCTGGAGTCGATGGCAGATGCGGCGGAGTCCATTGTGAATTATTTTGAAGGGAAGATTGTCTATATCAGCGTGATGTGCAATATGTCGGTCGACTGCGACTGCTGTGCAGTGGCGGAGGATCCTGAGCTGGCGGACATCGGTGTGCTGGCGTCTCTGGATCCGGTTGCCCTGGATCAGGCATGTCTTGATCTGGTATATGCCAGCGGGGATCCGGGCAAAGCGCATCTGATTGAGCGCATCGAATCTCTCAATGGGGTTCATACGGTAGAGGCGGCTGCCGCGCTCGGAATCGGAAGCAGAGAGTATGATCTGATCACGGTTTAAGAACGGTGCGCAGCATTATAAAAAAGCTTTCCGGAAGAGATTTATCTCCGGAAAGCTTTTTTATTTCATGGGAAGGACAGAGCTTTTGCAGTAAATTCTTAAGAATTTCTCAATGATTTGTGCAGATTATGATTCTGAAAAATCTGTTAAAATAAAGCAAACAGGCGAGGAAGGGAAGCAGGGTGATGATGAATGCAAGGGTACTTGTTGTGGACGACGAAAAAGAGATTGCAGATCTGCTGGAATTATATCTGGCAAACGACGGTTTTACGGTATTAAAGTGCTATACGGCCAGGGAGGCGCTGCGCTGTGTCAGGGAAGAAGCAATTGACCTGGCGGTGCTCGACGTCATGCTGCCGGAGATGAGCGGTTTTGACATCTGCAAGGAAATCAGAAAAACAGAATTGTTTCCGATTATCATGCTCACGGCCAAAGATGCAGAGATCGACAAGATCACAGGGCTTACGATCGGCGCGGACGACTATGTGACCAAACCGTTTCTGCCGCTGGAGCTGATCGCACGCATCAAGGCACAGCTGCGGCGGAGCCGGCGCTATAATACGGGGGAGGGCGCCGCGGAGCAGGAAGCGGAGAGACCGGAAGGCCTTCTGGTGTGTAAGGATGTCAGCCTTAATCTGAAGGCGCATCAGTGTTTTAAGGGAGAGAAGGAGATTTCCCTTACGCCGACAGAGTTTACAATCCTGCAGGTGCTTTTGGAGAACCGGGGGAGGGTTGTGGGTGCAGAAGAGCTGTTTCACGCAGTCTGGGCAGAAGAGTACTATAACAAAGCAAACAACACGGTGTCGGTACACGTCCGCCATATCAGGGAGAAGCTGGGCGACACTACAGAGAAGCCGAAATATATAAAAACAGTGTGGGGAGTGGGGTACAAGGCGGATGCATAAAAAAAGAAAAGGGGACGGATACGGAAGGCTCAGATGGAAGGTTTTCTGGCAGACACTGCTGATGCTGTTTACGGCATTTGCAGGGATATGGTTTTTGTATACGAATGTTCTTTTTGGCAGATTTGCAAATATGATGGTTGCCGTGATTCAGTTTCTGACCCATATGTCATATGATGAAGCGTTGTTTTTGTATCGCGATATTTTTCCCGGACATTTCAGCTATTTTATGCTGGCAGGGGGACTGATTCTGTTTGTTTTGTTTTTCCGTCTTTTTTTAAACTGGTTTACACGATATTTTGGGGAGATTGATCGTGGCGTGGACATTCTTGTCGAGCGCGGCGAGGAAGAGATTAAGCTGTCGCGCGAGATGGAGCCGATGGAGAAAAAGCTCAATCAGGTGCGGCTGACGTTGGAACAACAATTTTATGATATTCGCGAGGCGGAGGAAAAAAAGGATGAACTGGTGATGTACCTGGCGCATGATATCCGCACACCGCTCACTTCGGTGATCGGTTACCTCTCATTGCTCAAAGAGATGCCCGACCTGACGGAGGAGCAGCGACAGAAGTTTGTCGATGTCACACTCAAAAAGGCGGAACGCCTTGAGACGCTTGTCAACGAGTTTTTTGACATTACACGGTTTGGAAGACGGGAAACGGAACTGTCAAAAGAAAAAATCGATCTGGTCTATATGCTCGTACAGCTCCGCGAAGAGGCGTATCCACAGCTTTCACAGAAGAATATGACGCTGGTATTTCATGTCGGGGAGGAGTGTAGTGTGTACGGTAATCCGGATAAACTGGCACGTGTTTTTCACAATCTCTTAAAAAATGCAATTGCTTACGGGGATCGTGAAAGTGAGATCCGGATTACGGCGGAAGAGACGATGGAAGAAACGTGCCTGTATGTTTCCAACCAGGGACCGGTGATTTCGAAGGAAGAACAGAAACGCCTTTTTGATAAATTTTATCGCATGGACGAGGCGCGCGGGAGCGACAGAGGAGGGGCAGGTCTGGGACTTGCAATTGCAAAAGAACTGATCGGGATGCACGGCGGGCAGATCACCGTGTCGAGTGCGGACGGTTATACCACTTTTAAGATTGTTCTGCCAAAGAAGTAATCCTTGACAGAACGAATATGGGCCGTTTTACAATATGATATTGACATTTGCACCGATTCCGGTGTTGCAGAGGATATTCAGATCCATCGACTGTGCCGCAATCTGAGGCGCCTGCGGTTTTGAATCGGGAGAGCTGCCTTCTGCCGGACCGTCTGTGTTTCCGGTGTCTGCCGGATTATTTGCGGCAGGCTGACGGCGCCGGGTCTGAATCAGGGTTTCACTGTGCGTCTGAATCCTTTTCGCGCAGGCCGATATCCTTTGCATGTAGTCGGAATCCTTTGAAAAAAGAGAGGCAAACTTTGAAAGATCGGTTGTTTTAAACAGATTTTCCCGGCTTTTGAGTGTGCCGTCTTTATCGACGGTGATTCCCATTTTGTCCAGTTCGCCGGAATAAGAATCTGTCAGTGACTTTAGCTGTCTTTCCAGACGTTTCATCCCGCTGTCACCGTCGGCTGCCTGGGCAGAGACAGATGAGAGCGCATTGTTGTAAGTACTGATATAGGCGAGAACGCTGTTGCGGATATTCTCGCTCTGCGACTCATCGTAAGTAAAAGAACCCAGCTGCCGCACGGCACGCCGTAAAGCGATGCCGTCAGAGAGAGAAAGCGTGTCCGGTTCCGCTCCGGCACGGCCGGCGGCTGTCTGCGCATATCTGTCTGAAACGTAGAAATTGCGCAGATAGTAGGAAGAACTAAGAGAGGCTGCCGCCCCTGTATAAGCACTGCTGAAACTGCTGCTGTAAGACATGACATCTCCTCCTTGAAAACTGACCCGCGGCTCCGCCGCGTCTGTAGTGTGCGAACATGAAAAGAAACCGGCCGTTGCCGCAACATACACCATTTATGCAATGCGATGTAAATACGGATTTCCTGAATTTTCTCTTCTGTTCCCGCTTCATTATTTATATATTTCGGCATAAAACAGAATATAATTAACCATAGAATTAAAAATAAGGATATGGTATACTGGGCTAAGGGACAGAGACGGCTGTCCTGGACCGGTTCTGGCCCGACACATCGAAATACGATGCCTGTTAAAATGATATTCTGATCAAGGAGGATGATATGGCAGCGATTATCTGGGTTGTATTAATTATCGTTTTTTCCGGAATAGAAATCGCCACAGTGGGACTGACTTCAATCTGGTTTGCAGGAGGAGCACTGGCGGCGCTGCTTGGTTCCGGACTGGGAATCGGGGGATTTGGACAGTTTCTCATATTTGCCGGAGTTTCCCTGCTTCTCTTAGGGTTCACAAGGCCCTGGGCGTTAAAATATTTAAAGCCACGGCTGGTGAAGACAAATTATGAAGAGGCAATCGGGCAGGACGTCTGTATCACAGAGACCGTTGATAACAGGAAGGCGACCGGGACGGCGGTATTTAAAGGGCAGGAATGGACGGCGCGCGCCCTGGAAGACGGAAAAATCTTTGAGGCGGGGACGATTGCGTCTGTCAGAGAGATTCGTGGAGTCACCATGTACGTGACGGAAAGCGAAAACATGCCAAAGATGGGACCGGGCATGGGAGGCTGACATGAAACTTGGAATGGTATTTGAAGGAGGGGCGAACCGGACGGTTTTTTCCTGCGGCGTGATGGATGTTTTTCTGCAGGAAGGGCTGATGCCCGATTATTTTATCGGGGTGTCGGCGGGGATCGCATTCGGTGTTTCTTACCTCTCCGGGCAGATGGGCAGGAATCTGGAGGTTGTGGAGAAATATCTGCCGGACAGGCGTTATATGGGAGTGCGGCATCTTTTTGACAGGGAAGAAAAGGCATATTACAATACAAAGTTTGTTTTTGATGAGGTGCCGAACCGTCTTCTTCCGTTTGATTATGAGGCGTTTGCGCGGTTTCCGGGCAGAGTGGAGGCGGTAGCAACAAGGCTGCATACCGGGGAGGCCGCCTATCTGACTGTCCCGCGGGGAAGGGATATGCGGGATACTCTGGTGGCGAGCTGTTCCCTGCCGGTTTTGTTTCCGCCGGTGAAAGTCGGAAACCACTACTATCTGGACGGGGGAATTTCGGATTCGATCCCCTATGAGCATGCGATTGCGGAAGGGTGTGACCGGATCATCGTGGTGCTGACGCGGGAGCGGGGGTATGTCAAGGAGACGGAAAAGGCTGTCGGAGTGACAAACCGTCTCTACAGAAAGTACCCTGGGATCGTAGAAGCGCTCGGTCTGCGCGCGGAGCGCTATAACGCTTCGATGGAAAAGCTGAAAACGCTTGAGAGCGGGGGAGAGGTCTTTGTTATTGCTCCGGAGACGACGTATGGCGTTGGGAGAACGGAGGCGGACACGAAAAAACTACGGCGTCTTTACGATGAAGGCGTGCTTATTGCCAGGCGGCAGATGGAAGCGCTCAGGACGTATCTGGGTGCCGGGGAGAACAGACAGGAGGAAAAGAGATGAAGATTATTTTTCTGGATGCGAAGACAGTCGGAGACGATATCGATTTGTCCGGATTTGACAGCCTGGGAGAGATCGTAAAGTATGACTTCTCCAATGCCGGAGAGGCCAGGGAGCGGACAAGGGACGCTGATGTTGTGATTGTAAACAAGGTGAAAGTCAATGAGGCGTCCATCGGGGAGGCAGATCATCTAAGGCTGGTCTGTGTGACTGCCACAGGCACGGACAATCTGGATAAGGAATACCTGGAAAAGAGAGGGATCGCATGGCGAAATGCGGCAGGATATTCCACGGAAACAGTGGCGCAGCACACATTTGCCCTTCTCTTTTACCTGATGGAAAAATTGCGTTATTATGATGACTACGTCAAGACGGAGCGATACGTGAATGATGTGATGTTCACGCATTTTTCAAATACATTTCATGAACTGAGCGGGAAGACGTGGGGCATTGCAGGGCTCGGTGCGATCGGGCGCAGAGTGGCGGAGCTCGCCGCGCTGTTCGGCTGCCGTGTTATCTACTACTCTACATCTGGAAAAAACAGTCAGCCCGGTTATGAGCAGGTGGATTTTGACACGCTTCTGGGCATGTCGGATATTATCTCGGTACATGCGCCGCTGAACGAAAATACAAGAGGGATGATGAATGCCGCTGCATTTGCGAAGATGAAACCCTCGGCGATCTTTTTGAATCTTGGCAGAGGGCCGATCGTGGCAGAGCAGGACCTGGCGGACGCGCTGAACGCCGGTGTGATTGCGGCCGCCGGGCTGGATGTTCTCTCGGAAGAACCGATGCGCAGCGACAATCCGCTCAGAGAAATCAAAGACAGTGAACGGCTTATTATCACGCCGCATATTGCGTGGGCGAGCCTGGAAGCCAGAATCAGGCTGATGAAAACGGTGGAAGATCAGGTGCGGGAGTATTTCCGGAACGACGTCTGATGAAGCATGGAAAAGGGAGAGAGAACGGAATATATGGCAGACAATCCAATGGGATGAAGGATTTATCCATCCCATTGGATTTTTCATTACTGTGTAATGAAAAATCCTTGCGGGAGGAATCGCACCGCGGAGGGAGAAGAAGTATGTCGGGGAAAGGATCTGTCACAGGCATGGAATGCGGCAGCGCGGGATTCTATCTTACCTGACCGGAGCGCGCCGGAACATTGATTCCGCTTAAAAAAGAGCGGTTTCCGTATTCTTCTAAAAACGCATCAGTCAGCTCTTTGCATCTTTTTGGATTGTTCTGACAGCCGAGCAGTTCTGCCAGAGCGTTCAGCCGTGCGAGATACCATTCCATCGATTTCTGATACAGATCAAAAAAATTCTCTTCCGACTCCAGCGCAGGGTTCCACGGGTTTTTCCAGCGGGCGCGGCGCAGGTTAAAAGGATCGGTCCGGAAAAAGAGTGCGCTGCTGGGAATCAACGGCGAGAAAAGCGGATATCCCAGAAAGAGATGTTCCAGAAAGCGGAACAGGACTTTTTTCTGACCGGTTTTATCCTGCAGTATCCGCATGCCCAGACGTATGGAAAAGATGCCGAGCCACATCGTAAGTCTGCCGACTTTCAGATGAGGAAAAGCTTTCCGGTACGCCGCGTGAAGCATTGTGACAATCACTTTTTTCTGGCGGTGCGTCAGCGCAATTGTATCGTTGTTTGAAAAGCTGGCGGGGGTGCGGTGCAGCTTTTCAAAGAGAAGTGCACTGTCGATATCGGTTTCTAAATAGGCGTGGCGGGAAAAATAGTCTTTTTCGTGGCCGCGGTAATCCGTCATGGCGTAGATGTAAGGGTGACAGACCGTATCAAGGGTATAATGTCCCAGAAATCCCGCCAGATAGGCTTCGGCAATTCTGCGGTCGGTATCCGAAGAAAAGGCAAGACAGGCCGCAAGAAGGCTTTCAAAAAAAATATTGGAGGCGCCGTCGTGAGCGAGCGCACCGGGATTGCATCGGTGTAGAATATAGGACGGGAGATAATAAAAGAAAAGATCGGGTCCCTGTAAGCCAAGGCCAAAAGCGGCGCGATTGTGATAGAGGTTGCGTTTAAAGGTATCAGAGTTTAGTCTATGATAAGTATCTCTGCCAAAGATGTAATGAGTGACAAACCCGGGCATGAGGCGTTCTCCTTTCCGACGCGAGGCGCAGCCTGGCGGTCTGCTGGTAGTATACCCTTTTTCGGCAGGATTGTTAATATTTCGCAGAAAAAATTAAATAAAATGTAATAACTGATTTGCCGGATTCAATTTGCATTTCACTGGCTTTTGGTATATTCTATTCTACTATAGAGACTTATCCGGACGAGAAAGGAGCAGGTATGGAGACGGATTTGGAGAAAGGAGTGACGGTTGTCCGCACGCTTTAAGGGGGAGGACGGCGGCGCTGAGAGGAAATATGAAAATAGGATTATATTTTGACAGGACGAATCTCATCAGACTTGGAGCTGCCGCGGTTCTTGGGGCGGCGCTGCTTTTCAGGGTCGGTTTTCCCGTATGGGTTCTGGCTGGTTTTCTGGCACTGTATTTTCTGATCAAAAGTCTGAAAATTGAGTTAAATAAAGCGTTTTCGTGGCTGTGGTCCGGACTGCTGCTGGTATCGGGAAGTGTGTTTACCGCATATCATATCCAATATCTGTTGCTGGACGCAGAACTGCGGAGTAAAATCAGCGACCATAAGATGATGCTCAATGTTTTGTGCTGTATGACGGTCTTTCTGGTTGCGCAGGCGATCGCGGGCCGTGCCAATATTGCCTGCATCGTTTCGCATGTTTCGCTCCTGCTGCTGGCCGGTGTCAATTACTTTGTGTATCTGTTTCGCGGCAATGAATTTATCTTCAGTGATATCCGGTCTGCGCAGACCGGGCTTTCTGTGGCGGGAAATTATGAATTTGTCCTGGATGTGCGCGCAGGTTATGTGATTCTGATTTCGGCGCTTTATGTCGCTCTTCTGCGAAAGCTCTCCGTGCCGTCTCAGAGGCGGGCAGTCATGGCAGCGCTTACGGTTTCGCTGGCAATACTTCTTGGCGTTTTTGTGGGAAACCGGACGAAAGGAGTCGTGACGGAGACCTGGGAGCAGAAGGGAAGCTATCGGAATGGTTATCTGCTGAATTTTGTGCTGAGTATCAGAGACAGCTTTGTCGCAGAGCCCGAAGGATATAACGCGGAAGCAGTGGCGGAGCTGGAAACAGTGTATGGAGAAGATGCGCCGGCGGCGGCTGTGGGGGGCGAAGGAGACGTCGACAGAAAGCCGACGATTATTGTGGTGATGAATGAATCGTATGCGGATCTGAGTGTGGTGGGTGATTTTTCGACCAATCTGGAGCTCACACCGTTTTACAATTCATTAAAAGAAAATACGTTGAAGGGATATGCATTATCGTCGGTGTTCGGAGCGAAGACACCCAATTCTGAGTGGGAATTTCTGACGGGAAATTCGATGGCGTTTCTGCCGGGCGGTTCGGTTGTCTATCAGCAGTATATCACGCACACGCCGGATTCGCTTGTGTCGGACTTAAAGAGAATCGGTTATACCTGTGTCGCGATGCACCCATATTATGAAACCGGGTGGAGCCGGAACGCGGTGTATCCGGATATGGGATTTGATGAGATGTACTTTATCGATGATTTTGATCAGACGAAGCTTTTGCGGGAGTATATCACGGACAGGGAATTGTATGAGAAGATTGTGGAGCGATACGAGCGGCGGGGCCGGAACGAAGATCTGTTTCTTATGAGTATATCGATGCAGAATCACGGCGGTTATACGGAGAAATACAGCAATTTCAGGGAGCAGGCGCGGATGCTGGGGATCAATTATCCGGACGTCAATCAATATCTCTCGCTGCTAAAGGAGAGTGATGACGCGCTTTCGTACCTTATTTCTTACTTTGAGTCGGTGGACGAACCGGTGGAGATCGTATTTTTCGGAGATCATCAGCCCAGCCTTTCGTCGGGCTTTTATCCGTATCTGAACGGAAAAGGACTTTCCGGGCTGACGCTTACACAGCTGGAAGATTTGTACACGGTTCCGTTTTTTATCTGGACAAATTATGAGAGCGGAGAGGGGACAGAGGAGATTACGAGTCTGAATTATCTTTCCACGCTGGCACTGGAGCGCGCCGGGATCGAACTTCCGCCGTATCACAGATTTCTCGCTGATCTTAAGGAGAACATACCGGCGATAAATGCCAGAGCATATTATTCTAAGGCAGCCGGGCGCTATAAACATCTGGAAGACGCAGAGGGGGAAGAGGCGGAATGGCTGAAAAAATACGAGATTCTGCAGTACAATAATATGTTTGGGAAAAAGGGAAAAAGTGGTGTTTTTTTTCCTTATTATGATTAAAAGTGCATAGAATTACGACAGGAGGAATACGGATATGGAAACAGTGACACTGGGAAAGACGAAGATTACAGTAAATAAAAATGGATTTGGGGCGCTCCCCATTCAGCGGATTGAAAAGGACGCTGCCGTCCGGCTGGCCAGGAAGGCGTTTGACGGCGGAATCACTTTTTTTGACACGGCCAGATTTTATACAGACAGTGAGGAAAAGCTGGGAGAGGCGTTTGACGGAATGCGGGAGAAGGTTTATATCGCCACGAAGACGGCGGCGCTAAACGCAGACGATTTCTGGCAGCAGCTTTCGGTGTCGCTCTGCAATCTGCGCACGGACTATATTGATATCTATCAGTTCCACAATCCGCCGTTCTGTCCAAAGCCGGGGGATGGAACCGGACTTTATGAGGCGATGGAGGAGGCGAAAGCACAGGGAAAGGTCCGCCATATCGGTATTACGAATCACAGACTTGCGGTGGCAAAAGAGGCGGTGGATTCCGGGCTTTATGAGACGCTTCAGTTTCCGTTCTGTTATCTTGCGTCTGAAGAGGATACGGCGCTTGTCAGGATGTGCCGGGATGCCGGAATGGGATTTATTGCGATGAAGGCGCTCTCGGGCGGTCTTATCACAAATGCCCGGGCAGCTTATGCATTTGAAGCGCAATATGATAACGTACTGCCGATCTGGGGGATTCAGAGGGAAGAGGAACTGGATGCGTTTCTTTCTTATATTGAAAATCCGCCGGTGATGACGGAGGAGCTTGCCGCGTGGATTGCGCATGACCGGACACAGCTGGGAGGGGAATTCTGCCGCGGCTGTGGTTACTGTATGCCATGTCCGGCCGGGATTGAAATCAATAATTGTGCGCGGATGTCGCTGCTTTTGCGCCGTTCTCCATCTGAACTGCAGCTGTTACCGGAAGTACAGGAGAAGATGAAAAAAATCGAGAACTGTCTGCACTGTGGTCAGTGCAGGGCGAAGTGCCCATATGGGCTTGATACTCCTGCGCTGCTTGAGAAAAATTATGAGGATTATAAGAAAGTCCTTGCGGGCGAGGTGAGCGTGAAGTGATGAAGAAATATGACGCGGTCATTTTTGATATGGACGGTACGCTTCTCGACACGCTGGAGGATCTTAAGGACGCGGTGAACCATGCATTGCGCACTCTGGCCATGCCAGAGCGGACGCTGTCTGAGATACGGCGGTTTGTGGGAAACGGGGCGCAGCTCCTTATGGAGCGCGCCGTGCCCGGCGGCACAGAGGAAGCGATGGTCACCCGTGCGCTGGCACTGTTCAGGGAATACTATGATCTGCACTGCAACGATAAAACGAAGGCGTATGAGGGCGTGGTACAATTGCTGCGTG
This sequence comes from uncultured Roseburia sp., assembly GCA_947649645.1. Classification (GTDB taxonomy): domain Bacteria; phylum Bacillota; class Clostridia; order Lachnospirales; family Lachnospiraceae; genus Roseburia. The sequence continues at coordinate 51,280 of CANSSP010000011.1, forward strand.
AACTTAAGGCAGAAGGCTATGCGCTGGCGATTGTATCAAATAAGCCGGATCCTGCGGTAAAACAGCTTGCCGGGATTTATTTTGGCGGAATTGTAGAGACTGCCATCGGAGAGCGCTCTGGCACGGCAAAAAAGCCGGCCCCGGATACGGTCTATGCGGCGCTTTCAGAGCTTAAGGTTCTGGCGGAGAGGGCGGTTTATGTCGGCGATTCCGAGGTGGATGTGAAGACGGCGGCCAATGCGGGTCTTCCCTGCATTTCCGTTTTGTGGGGGTTCAGGGATCGGGAATTTCTGCGCGAAAACGGGGCAGACTATTTTGTAGAGACGCCGGAGGAGATCAGGAAGCATGTTTAAGGAGTTCAGATGAAGGGATGACAAAAGGGGAATTATTCCGGTATTTAAAATGGATGATGACGCTGGAATTCTGGCAGGAATGCTTTGATTCCTTTCAGATTCTGGGGCCGCTGGCGCCCATTCTTCTGGCCGCAGTGGAGTCGCTGATTCCTGCGCTTCCGCTGGTGGCAATTGTGACATTGAATGTGGCGGCGCACGGCGCGCTTTTCGGTTTTTTGTATAGCTGGTTCGGGACTTCGCTTGGGTGTACAATTGTGTTTGTGTTTTTTCGAAAAGTGGTACGCCCGGGGTTTTTCAGGCTCGAAAAAAAGAGCAGGAAAGTGCGGCGGGCGAGAGAGTGGGTAAACCGGTTTGACAGGAGGGCATTGTTTCTGATTGTAATTCTGCCGTTTACGCCGTCGGCATTTGTAAATTTTGCGTTTGGCGTGTCTGATTTTGACGGAAAAAAATATCTGTGTACCATCTATGGGGCAAAGGCCGTGATGATTGCGCTGCTCGCATTGTTTGGGCAGAGCCTGGTGGAATCACTGGAAAATCCGGTGTTTATTCTATTGGCCGTGGGACTGCTTTTTCTTCTGTGGCTGATTTCGAAAAAGGTTCGCGAGAAGCATGATTTGTGATCCGTGAGGTATAAAATGCCACCGTTTACAGATAATAGTATCACGAATTGTATTAAGATTTGTAAATGGAGGAATCAGACATATGAAAGCAACAGGAATTGTGCGTAGAATAGACGATCTCGGACGTATTGTCGTGCCGAAAGAGATAAGAAGGACTTTAAGGATCCGTGAAGGCGATCCGCTTGAAATTTTTACGGACCGCGAAGGGGAGATTATCTTAAAAAAATATTCGCCGATTGGAGAGCTGGGGCAGTTTGCAGGAGAGTATTCTGAAAGCCTTGCGCAGACGACGGGACATCTTGTTCTGATTACCGACTGCGATCATGTGGTGGCGGCATCCGGAAGTGGGAAAAAGGAGTTTGAGGGGAAACAGATCAGCAGACAGCTCGAAGAGGTGATCGGAGCCCGGAAGAGTTTCCTTGCCTCAAAGGAGGACGCGGATTTTATCCGGGTCACGGTGGATGATGCGGGGGAGTATGTCCAGCAGGCGGTCAGTACGATTATCTGTGAGGGCGATGCCATCGGCTCCGTGATTCTTTACATGAAAGAAGACAGGGGGCAGATGGGGGAGACGGAGAGTAAGCTTGCGGCGGCGGCGGCCGGATTTCTGGGGAGACAGATGGAACAGTAGGGAAAACGTGCCGTTTCAATAAGAACATTGGAACGGCATGCATTTTATATGAGGAAGGGTGGTACAAAAGATGAATAAGCGGTTGTTTGCATCGCTGGCGCTGACATTGGCGCTGTTATTTTGCGGATGTGCTGGCGTGGATGTGCGTCCGGCCGGTCCGGCGGAACCGGACGGGGCTGTCGCCGGGACTGAGGCGTCTGCCCGGCAGGAGACAACGGGCGGGGAACAGACAGAGGGGCTGGCGGATGTCGCGGCAGGGAAGGAGACGTCCGATTCAGAAATCCCGATCGTATCGGATACGCAGGACGGTCTGGAATATACGTTCCGGAACGACAGACTGCTGCAGAGCCATTATGAAAAACATGGCATGGAGATGGGGTTTTCTTCCCCGGAAGAATATGAGAAAGCAGCGTGTGCGGTTATCCGTCATCCGGATGCGTTACATAAACTGGAAGCAGAGGACGGGGATGATGTCTATTATGTGGAGGCCACAAATGAATTTGTGATTGTCTCTGTCGACGGTTATATCCGTACCTATTTTTACCCCAATGCAGGGATCGATTATTATAACAGACAGTAAGCTGAGCCCGACAGGGCCTTCATGGAGGAACGGATGGAAGAAAAGTTTGTGCGCACGGGGCTTCTGATCGGAGAGGAAAATATAGAGACATTAAAGAAAAAGCATGTGGCTGTTTTCGGGATCGGCGGTGTAGGCGGATATGTGGCCGAGGCGCTTGTCAGGAGCGGGATCGGAGAGATCACGATTGTCGATAAGGACGAGGTGGCGGAGTCCAATATCAATCGTCAGATTATCGCCACAGTAAAGACTGTGGGAAGAAAAAAAACAGAGGTTATGGAGGAGCGCATTCGTGAGATCAACCCGGACTGCAGGGTGCACGCGCGGTGTTGTTTTTATCTGCCGGAGACATCCGGACAATTTGACTTTTCGGCGTATGATTATGTTGTGGACGCGGTGGATACAGTGACGGCAAAGATCGCCATTGTCATGCAGGCAAAGGCGGCGCATATTCCCGTGATATCATGCATGGGTGCGGGAAATAAGCTGGATGCGTCCCGGTTTCAGGTGGCGGATATCAGCGAGACGAGTGTCTGCCCGCTTGCGCGTGTGATGCGGCGCGAACTAAAAAAAAGAGGAGCGGGCAGTCTGAAAGTAGTATATTCAAAAGAAGAGCCGAAGCGCAGCCCGGGCAGTGCAGCGGATGATGTGCCTGGCAGCGTGGCGTTTGTGCCTCCGGTGGCGGGATTTATTCTTGCGGGGGAAGTTGTCCGCGATCTGATCCGTACATAAATGAGCCTGGGGAAATAAGGGAAGTTGGAGGAAGATTGTGGCTGGAAAAAAGAAAAAAAGGAAACATCGTTTTTTCTGGTTTATCGCAAAGCTGCACTTTGCACTGCTGCTTCTTGTGACGGCGGCAGCGGCGTGGCTTTTTTTTGGCGGTTATGCAAAAGAGATACAGACGCTTCGGGCGGAGGCCGTCAGGATGGTGAGTGCGTCGAGGGCAGACACCTTTCGGGGAAATCAGACGAGCATTGTGTATGCTGCCGACAACAGTGTGATTTCAACATTAAAAAGTGGGAAGGAATCTTATTATCTGACGATCGATGCGATTCCGCCGAATGCTGTTGCGGCAATTATCAGTATTGAAGATAAACGGTTTTATCATCATAAAGGTGTGGATTACAGGGCGCTGCTTCGGGCTCTTAAGGTGATGATTGAGAGCGGAAAGGCCACACAGGGCGGCAGTACCATCACAATGCAGCTCGCGCGCAATATATTTATTTCGCAGGAGAAGACCTGGCAGAGAAAAGCGCAGGAGATTTTCCTGGCATGGGAGATTGAGAAAAAATATAGTAAGGAACAGGTTCTTGAGTTTTATCTGAACAATATTTATTTTGGAAACGGATACTATGGGATACAGTCGGCGAGCCGCGGATATTTTAACCGGAGTGTCGGTGAGCTGAGCCTTTCACAGCTTGCGTTTTTGTGTGCCATACCAAACAATCCGACAATCTATGATCCGCTTACAGGTATGGGAAACGCGATATCGCGGCGGAACCGGATTTTAAAACGGATGCTGGAGGACGGGAAGATTTCGGATGCCGCCTATGCCGGCGCGCTGAAAGAAGTGATCACTTTAGAGCGTCCCGCGTCGGTACAGAAAAATGATTACGTCGAAACTTATGCCTATTACTGTGCGATCCGGGCGTTGATGGAAAATGAAGATTTTCATTTCCGGTATTATTTTGATTCTGAGAAAGAAAAAGAGACTTATGACGCGGCGTATGAGGTATTGTACACAGAGTGCCAGCGAAAGCTGTACACGGCGGGGTATCACATTTATACTTCTTTTGACCTGAATCTCCAGGAAGAACTTCAGGGTGCGGTGGATGAGACGCTCGGCGATTTTACAGAGGTGAACGAGGAAGGGGTATACGCATTGCAGGCGTCGGCGGTCTGCATTGATAATGAGAGCGGTTATGTAAAAGCGGCGGTTGGCGGCCGGAAGCAGGAGTTTGCCGGTTACACGCTCAACCGGGCGTACCAGAGTTTTCGCCAGCCAGGCAGTGCGGTCAAACCGCTCACAGTCTATACACCTGCTTTTGAGCGCAGCTATACGCCGGAAAGCATGGTTGTGGATGAGCCGATTGAGGATGGGCCGAAAAATTCCAGCGGCGGCTATGCGGGAGAGATGACTGTGCGGTCGGCGGTAGAACGCTCCGTCAACACGGTTGCCTGGAAGTTGTACGAAGAACTTACGCCGGAGCGAGGGCTTTCTTATCTGAAGGAAATGAATTTCTCAAAATTGAAAAGAGAAGATTACAGGCCTGCGACAGCGCTCGGGGGATTTACGACCGGTGTGTCCGCACTGGAGATGGCCGCCGGTTACGCGGCAATTGAAAACGACGGTGTTTATCGGGCGCCGACCTGTATCGTAAAAATCGTCGACGGGGCAGGGAATGAAGTCTATGCCTCGGAACGGACGGAGAAGGTGGTCTACCGGCAGAACGCCGCCCGTATGATGACAGACGTGATGAAAGGTGTGCTGACACGGGGAACCGGGAGAGGGCTTGGCCTGGGGGAGATGCCCTGCGCAGGCAAGACGGGGACGACCAATGACAATAAGGACGGCTGGTTTGCCGGCTATACCAGATATTACACTACGAGCGTCTGGGTCGGATATGATATGCCGAGAAAGATGGATGGCCTGATGGGCCGGACTTATCCCGGGAAGATCTGGCAGAAATTTATGCTGCGCGCACATGAGGGGCTGGAACCGCTGGATTTTCTGTCGTACGCGAAGCTCTCTGATGAGTTTGTGAGTAATGGAGGACCGGAGGAGATCAGACCGGATACCGTTTCGGAGAATGAGACAGGAAATGTCACGCCTGGGGAAGCGCAAAAGACAGAGTGAGGCGCAGAATGCCTGTTATCCGGTCTGTTTTTGTGCGTTTAGTCATTCACCGCCTGTATTTTTACATGGGCAAGCGCTTTTGCGACAGGCGGGATGCAGATAATAACGAGTGTCACGACCGCCTCGGGAATCAGATAGGACGCCTGGTATCCCGCTGAGTACACGAGGGGATGCATATCTTCGGGGGCGTAGGATGCAAAAAAAATCACGCCGGAGAGCGTCGAGAAGACAAAACGGCCGATGACGCCTGCAATATAGCCGATCGGAAGGCCATATTTTTTCTTATAGAAAAATCCGGCCAGACCGAGCGCGCCGAATGCGAGCGGGTAATCCAGAAGCATCTGCGGGATCGTGTAGAAGATCGGCTCTGTCACAAACTGCACCAGGCCGTAGGCGACTGCCGTCATGATGCCGACACAGGGGCCATACCAGTATGCGATCAGCACGATAAAAAGCATGGACAAAAGTGTCACGGAGCCGCCCATGGGCATTTCAAAGAGTCTGATCATCGAGCAGACGACGGCCAGCGCGATCGCGACGGCAGAATAGACGAGCTGTTTTGTGGTAAGGGTTTGTTTTGAGGCAGTATTCCGGTGACGGAGAACGGCTGACGTAATCAATAAAAGGGTGATCAGGGCCAGGACGATGGCAATGCCGGCCGCGGTGAGATGGACAGAGCCGTCGCCCCAGGCTCCCTCGGGAGTTGCAAAAAAATTGTTCATAAAAAAATCCTCCTTCACAGATTTTGTGCCAGGGGGATTTTCCATATCCGAAAAAAAGCTTCCTTACGCCGGTATTATCCGGTTCAAGTATTGAGGGTCGATGATTCATCTCTCAGCTTTGACAGAAATTCCGGCTGCTTTAAAAAAGGAACCGGGAATTTTGTCTGTGCACCCCTAGCGTGGTTATGTAATTGTCATAAACTGATTCTATCCGACTATATCAATTCTGCCGGAATCTGTCAAGCAGTATTTTGGTGCCGTGTGAAGTTTTTATGCTTTTCCCTCCAGTTCAGCCGTGATCGGAGGGATCTGTGAGAGCATGTTGTCCATATCTTCAAACATGGAGCTTTTTGTCGTGCCCAGTGCGTTTGCCTTGCGGATATGGCCGGAGACGGCGGTAAGCTGTTCTTCGGCTTCTGCAAAAAAACAGCTCACATCGCGGAGTTTGCTCTCCGAGACCTCAATCGTCTCTGAAATCTGCTGCTGCACGGAGTCGGCACCGCCTGCAGCGGCAGCGATCTGGTCAAATACTTCGTGTGCGGAATCCATCTGTACGATGCTTTTGCCGATGGAATCCTGTGAGGCCGCGATGCTTGAGCTCAGTTTCTCAGTCCCTGCTTCGACGTCGCCGATGCTGGAATCCACTGCGCTGACAAGATTTTTGATTTCGCTTGCAAGGTTTTTTACCTCCTGGGCCACGACGGCAAATCCTTTACCCTGTTCTCCCGCTCTGGCCGCCTCAATGGAGGCGTTGAGTGCCAGCATGTTTGTCTGGTTGGCAATGGCGATGATCTGGCTCATACATTCCTTGATCTTCTGGATGGACGCCTGGAAATCGGTGAATGTGCTGTGGATCTCGATAAAATCGTTCTGCACCTGCATGGAGTTGTCTTTTAACCCTGCGACCTGTTTCTGGGCATTGGCGACAGAGTCGGCAATGTCAGTTTTTACATCGTGAAACCGGGCGGATACTTCCCCGACCGACTGAAAAATATCATGAAGAGAGTCAAGCTTTTCCTTGAGCTCTTCATTTTCTGCCATCACAGTGTCAAATGCGGTCTGAATCTCCTGGAGTTCTCCAAGGGAACTGACTTCGTTCAACGCAAGTCTGTGCTGGTAATCTCTAAGACTTTCAGATACATGCAGAATCGGATACAGATCCAGTTCCGGCTTTACCGGTCCGGGAGACGGAGCAGTTTCTTTTTTTCTGGATAAAAACATAATAATCCCCATTTCTGCGCTGCTTTTTGCGCATGAGCGATTTTGTGACAGGCAGCGCGCAGACACAAATCGCCGTGTGAAAAAGCAGCTGCCGCGCTGTTTTTCACACCATTGTCCTCTGTTTATCGGATAGTTTATCTATTCAAATACCACACATGTCATGGATTGGTTCACAAACTGGTTATTGTAATGCTCACCGTAACCGACGAGTCCCGCGTGGCTTCCGAGTGCGCTCATGGATTTTAAATAGTCGTTTACATAATGCTCCTGGCTGAACAGGAGGTATCGGAAGAGACAGTTGATCGAAAAAACAGCGGAAATATGATTAAAGTCCTGCCGTATTGTGGAAATCGTTTCGTCTACGATCTGCCTGTAATCCTGCAATTCCAGAAGTGTCAGCACATCGGAATCGTTTACCTGTCGGAAGCAGGCAAGTGCATTTCCGACGACCTCTTTGATGGAAATAATACAGACGTCTTCTCCGTTCATTTTGCCAAAAGGATTTTTAAATGTCTGTGTTGTGATATCTTTTTCGGAGATATGGAGGATATCCTGATATACCTGTTTCGCGGATTTGCCATTGAGCTCTCCTATAATATATCGCCTGCGGTCGGTTTTGGATGCGATAAAGCGGCAGTCAGGCATAGGACGGTAAATGTTCTCCTTGTAAGCTTTTATTTTACCTCCGTTATTTTTGACAAGAGCATAAGCGGCGGCATCCTTGTAGATTTGTCCGTTCGCCGATACCATACCGGCGTCTCCGGTGCCGCCGACCAGGGAAATGTCTTTTTTCCCCAGGACACTGCAAAAGGTGGTGAGGACACAGGCATCATTGCCGGAACAGAAATCAATGCAGACAGTGTCTTTTGCGGAAGCGTTTATGGTATTGAGGTCCTGTTTTAAGCGTGCGATGTATTTTACGGGCATGACGGATGCCTGTTCCAGCACGTTGGCCGTGGCTGTGACATTGTCCGTAAAAGCGACGATGCCCACTCCTTTCTCTGAAACAGTTGTGTCATAAGACATTCCGATACAGCCGATGCTGGGAATGCCGGGAAACAGCGACTCCAGTTCTGCAACATGCGCTGAAAACTGATCGCTGTTGGACATCAGCAGAATTAATTTTGGATTGGTCAGTCCTTTTGCTGCCTCTTTCAGGTCTCCTTTTTGACTTTTTCCGTAAAATTGTTTCACATCTGGTCTCCTCTCTCCGTGAGTTTTTATTCATAACCGCCCGAAAACGGTCGGCGTGCCAGCCGTCGATGCGGCAGTGCATGGCGCATAAGTGTCAGAAGCCGCAGTGCACGCTCCCGGGCATACGCCCTGCCAGAATAAGACCTGGCATAACCGCCCGAAGACGGTCGGCGTGCCAGTCGTCGTCCTGGCACCGCTCATTGCTTTCGAGGATATTATACCTTGTCTTGAGAAAGTTTACAACGGTGCAAATTAATCATTGACAAAATCTGGATGTGGAGATATACTTTGCTAAACCAATAATTTGATCATCAAAATATTTGGATGGCAAATTATCTGACAGTAAAGAAAGCACAGAAAGAAAGGAATAGAGAAGATGTTAGAGAAGATGTTACCGATTATTGCGGAACAGTTAAATGTTGAGGTGGATCAGATCAGAGTGGATTCTTCTTTTAAAGAAGATCTCGGGGCCGATTCTCTGGATTTGTTTGAACTGGTGATGGCGCTGGAGGATCAGTTCGGAGTAGAAATTCCGTCGGAAGATCTGGAGTCGATTGTGACTGTAAATGATGTGGTCGAGTATTTAAAAGGAAAAGGCGTCGAGGAATGAAGACAGAGATAACGGATTTGCTGAAGACGGAATATCCGCTGATCCAGGGCGGCATGGCCTGGGTGGCGGAACATCATCTGGCGGCGGCCGTATCCAATGCCGGAGGGCTTGGGATTATTGGCGCGGCCGCGGCTCCGCCCGAGGTTGTGCGGGAAGAGATCAGGGAAACGAAGAAAAGGACGAAAAATCCGTTTGGCGTCAACATTATGCTGATGAGTCCCAATGCGGCGGATGTCGCGCGGATTGTGATTGAGGAGGAAGTTCCGGTTGTCACGACAGGAGCGGGCAGCCCTGCAAAATACATGGAGGCGTGGAAAACGGCGGGAATAATTGTGATTCCTGTGGTGGCGAGCGCGGCTATGGCAAAGATGATGGAGCGTGCCGGAGCAGACGCCGTGGTGGCAGAGGGAATGGAGAGCGGCGGCCATATCGGCAGCGCGACGACAATGACGCTTGTGCCACAGGTGGCAGATGCCGTCAGTATCCCTGTCATTGCGGCGGGAGGCATCGCGGACGGCCGCGGCCTGGCTGCAGCCCTGATGCTTGGCGCAAAAGGGGTTCAGATGGGTACGCGTTTTGTGATTGCTGCAGAATCGATTGTACATAAAAATTTTAAGGACCGCATACTGAAGGCGCGGGACATCGATTCGGAAGTTACAGGAATGAGTACCGGCCATCCCATCCGCGTTCTTCGCAATCAGATGAGCCGGGAATACCTGAAGAGAGAAAAAGAGGGTGCGTCATTTGAAGAGCTTGAGGCACTCACAGTCGGCGCTCTGCGCAGGGCTGTCGTGGAAGGGGACGTTGTAAACGGCAGTCTGATGGCCGGGCAGTGTGCGGGACTGGTGAAAAAGGAACAGACCTGTAGGGAAATCATAGAGGAAGTCATGGCGGAAGCGGATTCGCTTCTTGGCAGTGTGAAAAAATATGCTACGGCATAGGAGGTAGAAATGGGAAAGAGAGCTTTTGTGTTTCCCGGGCAGGGGGCACAGTACGTCGGAATGGGAAAAGCGTTTTATGACAGTATTCCTGCCTGCCGCGATGTGTTTGACATGGCCTCGGAGGCGTCCGGGCTTGATATTGCAGCCTTGTGCTTTGAGGACAATGACAGGATCAATGTCACGGAGTATACGCAGATCTGTATGCTGACTGCAGAAGCGGCAATTTTAAAAGCACTGAAGGAGGAAAACATCCGTCCCGACGTTGCTGCCGGCTTAAGTCTGGGTGAATATGGCGCCCTTCTTGCGGCAGATGTGCTGGACTGGAAAGATGCATTTTCCCTGATCCGCAAGAGAGGTATCTATATGCAGGAGGCGGTGCCCGAAGGCGGCGCGATGGCGGCGGTACTGGGACTGCATGCGTCTGCCATTGAGGAGATCTGCAGAAAAGTGGATGGGACTGTTTCTGTTGCAAACTATAACTGCCCGGGGCAGATCGTGATCACGGGAGAACAGGCGGCAGTTTCCGGCGCAGGCGAGGCGTGTAAGGAGGCGGGCGCAAAGCGGGTTGTGCCGCTGAACGTCAGCGGGCCCTTTCATTCGCCAATGCTTGCGGGAGCGGGGGAAAAGCTCGGAAAAGAGCTGGAATCGGTGGAGATAAAACCGATTTCGATTCCTTATGTGACGAATGTGACTGCCGATTATGTCACGGAGCCGTCCACGGTCAGGGATCTGCTGCGGCTCCAGGTATCGTCGCCGGTGCGCTGGCAGCAGTCGGTGGAAAAAATGATCCGTGACGGTGTCGACGAATTTGTGGAGATCGGCCCGGGACGTACGCTGACCGGCTTTATCCGGAAGATTAACCGGAATGTAACAGCGGTAAATATCGACAAAATAGATGATTTTAACCGCTATCTTGAAAAACAAAGGTAAGAATGTCCTGTACGATAAAAAGCCCTGCGGGCGTGACGCTGCCGCGGCGGGGAAGAAGTATGGCGCGGAAGAGTCCGATGTGGGATTTTTACCTTGGCAGAAATGAGGATTTTTATGTTAAAAGGAAAAGTGGCCCTTGTGACGGGGGCGGGACGTGGAATCGGCAGAGCGGCCGCAAAAGCGCTGGCAAGAGAGGGAGCTTTTGTCGTCGTCAATTATAACGGTTCAAAGGAACGTGCCGAATCGCTTGCCGCGGAAATCGGCCAGCCGGAAAATGCTGTGGTTTATGGATGTGACGTTTCGGATTTTGAGTCGTGTGGAAAGATGATCAAAGACGTCATTGCCAGATATGGGCGTCTGGATATTCTTGTAAACAATGCTGGGATTACCAGGGACGGTCTTGTTATGAAGATGTCCGAAGAAGATTTTGACGCGGTGGTTGCGATTAATCTTAAGGGAGTTTTTAATACGATTCGTCATGCTTCCCGCTATCTGTTAAAACAGCGCTGTGGGAGCATTATCAATATTTCATCGGTGTCGGGTGTCTCCGGAAATGCAGGGCAGGCGAATTACAGTGCGAGCAAAGCAGGGGTCATCGGTCTGACGAAAAGTATTGCAAAAGAACTTGCGTCCCGCGGCGTCACCTGCAATGCGGTTGCGCCGGGGCTGATTGAGACGGATATGACAGATGCCATGTCAGAGAGCGCAAAAACAGCGCTGCAGGAGCAGATTCCACTACAGAGGATGGGAAGCGTGGACGATGTCGCGGAGCTCGTTGTGTTTCTGGCTTCGGAGCGCGCGTCGTATATTACGGGGCAGGTAATCTGTGTGGACGGCGGCATATCGATGTAGCCTCCGCCGATACACCTGCGTGAAGGCGCTGTCCTTAGATTAAGTTTCTGGAAATAATGAAAGTAAGCTGAAAGTGGAGAAAAACATGAGCAGACGTGTAGTTGTAACAGGTATGGGAGCGATTACGCCCATCGGGCTTTCCGTTCCGGAATTCTGGCAGTCCGTGAAGGAGAAAAAAATCGGATTTGGCGAGATCACGCATTTTGACGCTTCCGGATACAAATGCCATCTTGCGGCAGAGGTAAAAGGATTTGATGCGAAAAATTATATGGATGTAAAAACGGCAAAGCGGATGGAGCTGTTCTGCCAGTACGCGGTTGCGGCGGCGGGGGAAGCTTTTGCGGATGCGGGGCTTTGCATGGAGGAAGAAAATTCGTATATGGCCGGCTGTTCGGTTGCGAGCGGAGTCGGCAGCCTCCAGGCGCTGGAACGCGAACATAAACGGCTCCTTGAGAGAGGGCCGGGCCGGGTAAACCCGCTGCTGGTGCCTCTGATGATTTCCAATATGGCGGCCGGAAATATTTCGATCCAGTTCGGCCTTAAGGGAAAGAATATCAATGTCGTGACGGCGTGCGCAAGTGGAACGAATGCCATCGGGGAGGCCTATCGCAGTATTCAGTACGGGGAGGCAGACATTATGGCGGCCGGAGGGACCGAGGGAAGTATCTGTCCGATCGGGATTGCCGGGTTTACCGCGCTCACTGCGCTCTCAGGCGAGGCTGATCCTGAAAAATGTTCGCTGCCGTTTGATAAGAACCGTAGCGGTTTTGTCATGGGAGAGGGAGCGGCTGTCGTTATTCTGGAAGAGCTTTCGCATGCGAAGCAGCGCGGCGCGCATATTTATGCGGAGGTGGCAGGATACGGATGTACTGCGGACGCCTTTCACATAACATCTCCGGCCGAGGACGGAGAGGGAGCGGCGCGGGCAATGCAGAATGCAATGAGGGATGCCGGGATAGAGCCGGAGGATGTGCCTTATATCAATGCGCACGGTACGGCGACGCACCACAATGACCTGTTTGAGACGCGGGCGATTAAGCTTGCGTTTGGGGAACATGCCGGGAAACTTAAGATCAATTCCACGAAGTCCATGGTCGGCCATCTGCTGGGAGCAGCCGGAGCGATTGAATTTGTGACCTGTGTCAAAGAGATGCAGGAGGGATATATCCATGCTACTGTAGGATATACCACTCCGGACGAGGAACTGGATCTGGACTATTGCAGGGAAGCAGTCAGCATGGAGATACCGTATGCGCTCAGCAATTCGCTTGGGTTTGGCGGGCACAATGCAAGTCTTCTGCTCAAAAAGTACTGATTACCGTGGGGAGGTAGATATGTCGGTTCTCACAACAAAACAGATTATGGAAATAATACCCCATCGTCACCCGTTTCTTCTGATCGATACGGTGGAAGAGCTGGAGCCGGGGGTGCGTGCCGTGGCAAAGAAATGTGTAAACTATGGTGAACCTTATTTTGCGGGACATTTTCCGAACGAGCCGGTGATGCCGGGGGTACTTATAATAGAAGCGCTCGCGCAGGCCGGGGCTGTGGCAATTCTCGGAACGGACGAAAACCGGGGAAAAACGGCTTATTTTGCTGGAATCAACGCGGCAAAATTTAAACAGAAGGTTGTGCCGGGGGACGTCCTTGTGCTTGAAACAGAGATTATCCGGCAGAAGGGGCCCATCGGCGTCGGGAAGGCGACGGCGAGTGTGGACGGGAAGACAGTGTGTACGGCAGAGCTGACGTTTGCAATCGGCTAGGTGATGGAGGGTTTATATGGCGGCATTGTTAAAATGGCGGACGCAGGGTCTGTCTGAGTCGAAATCGAAGGCAAAGATGCGGGAGGGCGATGCGGCGTCACAGGACTGGATCGTCTGCCCTGCCTGTGGGAAACAGGTCAACAAAAAAACAGTGGAAAAGCAGAAATATGTCTGTTATGAATGTGGAGCTTATTTCCGCGTGCGCACGAAGAACCGGATAAAAATGGTGGCGGACACAGGGACGTTTGAACCATGGTCTGAAGAACTGGAATCGGAAAATCCGCTGGATTTTCCGGAATATGCAGAAAAGATTAAGGCTGCCAAAGCGAAAACCGGGCTGCACGAGGCGGTCACGGTCGGGCGATGCCGTATTTACGGTGAGGAAGCGGTGATTGGCATCTGTGATGCGCGTTTTCTGATGAGCAGTATGGGACATGTGGTTGGAGAAAAAATTGCGAGAGCCGTGGAGCGGGCCATTCTGCTGAAACTTCCTGTGATTCTGTTCTGCTGTTCGGGAGGCGCACGGATGCAGGAAGGGATTGTGTCCCTGATGCAGATGGCAAAGACGGCGGCCGCTTTGAAACGCCATTCCGACGCGGGGCTTTTATATATTCCGGTGCTGACCGATCCGACCACCGGAGGTGTCACGGCAAGTTTTGCGATGCTTGGCGACATCATTCTGGCAGAGCCCGGGGCACTGATCGGGTTTGCAGGAGCACGTGTGATCGAACAGACCATCGGGCAGAAGCTGCCGGAGGGTTTTCAGCGCGCGGAATTTCAGCTCGAACATGGCTTTGTGGATGCCATTGTGGAGCGGAAAGATTTAAAAATGACGCTGTACCGGCTGATCAGAATGAACCGCAGATGCGAGGGATATGCCAATTTTGACCCGTTGCGCATGGACGATAATTATGAGCCGACGGAAGTGATGAAAGAGCGGGCGGCGGGGTCTGAACCGCTCTCGGCCTGGGAAAAAGTGAAGGCGGCGAGAAAAGTGGGGCGCTGTGCTTCCGTGGACTACATGGATGTGATTTTCGACGAATTTATGGAGCTGCACGGAGACCGGCAGTACAGGGATGATCCGGCCATTGTAGGAGGAGTCGCATACCTGGATGCACAGCCCGTCACAGTCATCGGCGTACATAAAGGCCGGGACCTTAGGGATTGTATGAAGCACAATTACGGGATGCCGTCTCCGGAGGGCTATCGCAAGGCACTGCGTCTGATGAAGCAGGCCGAAAAGTTTAACCGCCCGGTCATCACCTTTGTCAATACCTCCGGTGCGTTTTGCGGTGTGGAAGCCGAGGAGCGGGGACAGGGAGAGGCGATCGCACGGAATCTGTTTGAAATGTCGGGCCTTAAAGTGCCGGTTTTATGTATTATGATCGGTGAAGGAGGCAGCGGCGGTGCGCTTGCACTGGCGGTCGGAAACGAGGTATGGATGACGGAGAATGCGACTTACTGCGTACTTTCACCGGAGGGATTTGCCTCTATTTTGTGGAAAGATGGCAGACGGGCAAAAGAGGCCAGTGAGGTAATGAAAATAACCGCACATGACCTGCAGGAGCTTCGCGTTGTGGAGCAGATCATCCCCGAGTACGGTCTTGCCGACGAGGCGGCGTGCGATTCGATTTCGCGCGACATGAAAGGGCGCATGAAGGAATTTCTGAAAAAACAGGAGGGAAAGACCGGGGAACAGCTTGCCGCAGAGCGTTATGCGCGTTTTCGATCTTTTTAATATAAGTATGAATATTGTGATGAAAGGAACCGGAAGTGCGGTTCCGAAACGGAGAGTGACAAATGAAGAGCTGGGCAGAATGGTAGATACTTCGGATGAGTGGATCGCGAGTCGTACCGGAATCAGGGCACGCCATATCGCTGTGGAAGAGACGACGACCAGTCTTGCCGTAGAAGCGGCAGAAAAAGCGCTGGACGATGCAGATGTAAAAGCAGAAGAGATTGATCTGATTATCGCTTCCACGGTCACGCCCGATCAGTTTCTTCCCAATCTGGCCTGTGAGGTGCAGGCCGCCATCGGTGCAAAAAATGCGGCAGCGTTTGATGTGAACGCAGCCTGCTCTGGTTTTCTGTTTGCATTGAATACGGCGGCGATGTACCTGAAGGGATCGGGGGCGAAGACAGCGCTTATCGTCGGAGCGGAGACGCTTTCAAAGATTGTCGACTGGAAAGACCGGAGCACCTGTGTTTTGTTTGGCGACGGCGCCGGAGCGGCTGTGATCCGCGCGGAAGAACTGGACGTTTGTTCGGGGATTCTTTCCATGGTTCAGGGTTCCGACGGTACGCGCGGAGGGGCTTTAAAATGTGGCGGACGCCCTTTAAACAACCCGTTTGTGACACAGCAGGCGGCGCAGGCTTATGTCTCGATGGACGGGCAGGAGGTGTACCGTTTCGCAGTCCGCACCGTGCCGAAAGTAATCCGGCAGGCGGCGGACGAAGCGGGGATGTCCTTAGATGAAATTGATTTGTTTCTGCTGCATCAGGCCAATGTGCGCATTATTGAGGCGGCTGCGAAACAGCTTTCACAGCCGATGGAGAAATTTCCGGTCAATCTGCCGGAATACGGAAATCTTTCTGCGGCCAGCGTTCCCGTTCTTCTGGATTATGTGAGAAAGCAGGGGAGGATACAGAGCGGCAGCCGGCTTGTGCTGGCAGGTTTTGGAGCCGGAATGACATGGAGCGGGGCGGTTGTGGTCTGGTAGGAGGCGAACGGCGGCGATGACTGAGTGGAACAGGAGAACACAATGACAGCGGATGAGACGTTAAACGAATTATTGGTACAGCTTTTCAAAGATATTATGGAGATTGAGGGGAGATGCCTGGTGACGGAAGCGTTTAAGGATATCAGCTACAACGATTTTCATATTATAGAGGCGGTCGGTACAAAAGAGCCAAAAAGCATGACGGAAGTAGCCAGGTGGATGAAAGTCACGACAGGTACTCTGACGAAGGCCATGGACGCGCTGACGGAAAAAGGTTATGTTGTGCGCGAGCGCAGCCGTCAGGATAAACGGGTGGTGCAGGTGTCGCTGACGGAAAAGGGAAGGGCGGCACATGTCCATCACGAAAAGTTTCACCACGAAATGATCGCCAATGCCAAGGGGCAGCTTACCGAACAGGAGATGCCCATTCTCATCTACGCGCTGGCAAAGCTGGCTGACTATTTCAGACAGCAGTATGGAGTGGCTGAAAAGTTATAATGCCAGAATTTGTAAAAAAGAAGAAGAGGCTGAAAGGAATACTGGTTTTCAATCGTATTATTATTGAGCAGATCAATAATAACAGGATTGGGGAGGCGTATATCCATGAAAAAAATGAAAAAAGTAATTCTGGTACTTGCCGCGGTTTTCATCGGCCTGCAGGCGCCGGAAACTGCCCTGGCACATGGCCATGGAGGCGGACATGGGCATGGGTGCGGAGGAAACACGTGGTACGGTCCCTGCAGTGTGGCAGGGTGTCAGAACAATGGCGTGCACTATCATAATGGATCGTGTTATAACGGTCATTCCGATACGACGTATTATGGCCCCTGCAGTGTGGCGGGATGTCAGAACAATGGCGTGCACTATCATAATGGATCGTGTTATAACGGTCATTCCGACACTGGGACGACGTACAATAATACGAATACATCGTATCCGCCGTGCACGGCGGCAGGCTGCCGGAAGACGGGACAGCATAAACACAGCGGTCACTCTTATTACGGCCATTCCGGCGGATGTTATACGTACAGCCAGTGCACGGTGACAGGCTGTAAGAAGACAGGGGAGCACAGGCACAGCGGCGTATACTATTACGGCCATTCGAGCGGAAAGACCACATACAGCCAGTGTACGGTGGCAGACTGTAAGAAAACAGGAAAGCATAAGCACAAAGGAAAGACGTATTACGGTCATTCCACCACATATGTCACATACAGTCAGTGCACGGCAGACGGCTGTAAGAAGACAGGGAAGCATAAACACAGCGGCCAGTATTATTACGGTCATTCGAGCGGAAAGACCACATACAGCCAGTGTACGGTGGCGGGCTGCAAAAAGACGAAAAAACACAAACATGACGGAGTATATTACTACGGTCATTCAACCGTGGTAAAATAAAAGAGAAAAACCGGCAATGGTCATTACAGGCCATTGCCGGTTTTTTATGCGCAGAACTCCCCCTGCCCGATCGCCGGCTCTATTGCAGAAACGGTATATCGCCAGACCGGAGCATGGAGCGTGACGGGCAGTGAGAAAAATTTATCTGTCCGATTTCTTTCCGACAGGAATATTGGACTTTCTTCTTTTTTATGTTAGAATAGGAGAGAATGAGAAATCATACTATTTTATAAGGGGATAGAGGAGAGAAATCGTGCGAACCAGGGATTATGAAACGATTCTGGATTCCCTGCAGATAACGGGGATATATGTAATCCGGGAGGACAACCATGAGATGTTGTATTTTAACAGATATATAAAAGAAGTGGCTCCCCGTGCAAGGATTGGGATGGCGTGCAGCGAACTTGGGAACGGGGCATGCTCAAACTGTCCGCTTCGTTATATCGGAGACAGGGACAGGTATAAATCGGTAAAATATGACGGACCATTCGGTAAGGCTGTGGATGTGGAGGCATCGAGGATTTTGTGGGAAGATGAGATTCCGGCATTTATGATCACGGTTACACCCCATATCGAGCAGAAGGATTATGCTCATAGCATGGTTTTGAAGGGATGTCTTGACACGGGGGATTATGAGATCCTTAAGACGGAAGAGACGGAATATCAGGAGTTGGCATATGAAGGATCCCGGCTGTGGGACTGCCTTGGGCAGGATTTGCAAAATAAAGCGGTGCATCCCGATGACGTGGAGCGTCTCACCAGTTACATAAGTCCGGAATATCTGAAAACTGAGCTGGCATCGGGGAAAAAGACGGTCTTTTGTACTTACCGGAGGCGGCAGGAACGGGAATACCGGTGGTATATGATGGAGACGGTTCCGGATTTTGACTATGCCGCCGACAGGCAGAATGTCCGTATCTACGTCAAAGATGTGGATGATATATACAGAGATGGTTTTGAGCGTGAAGAGGTCAATGTGCGGAAGCAGGAAATCATAAATATGCTGGGGGAGATGAACTTCGGTATATTTATGATTGTCCTTGACACGGGCGTGGCTGAAGCAGTCCGGGCGGCGGGAGAGCTGAAGGCGTATTTTTCATCCGGCTGCAGCGACTGGGAATGGTTTGTTAGAGAGCTGCGGGAACGATCCATTCATCCTTCTTATCAGGATGAGTTTACACACAAATACGGGCTGGATGCACTGCGCGCAAGATGGCGCAGCGGGGACAAAAAGGTGGAAGAAATCTGTCAGCAGATGGTGGGCGGAGAATATCATTATGTGCTGGTCACGGCATATTTTTGTGAGAGCAGCTCACAGAGAGGATATGTCATTCTCACGATGCAGGACGTGGATGAGCGAGAGAGAAAGGATATCGCACGTGCGCACAGCGATAAACGGATGGCGGGAATCATTCAGTCCAGGTACAATATGATGAATATAGTCCATCTGGATACGGGCGTGTGTGAGCGGTTTCGTCTGGGACAGTTTGGGGAATCCAGAAAGGTTTTTCTCGGCCAGTACGAGCACCATATCCGAAAAGCCTGTGACGAAGCGATCCTTGAGGAGGACCGGGCTATATTCTGGAATACGCTTTCTCTGGAAAATCTGCGCAGGGAGTCGGCGGCGACAGAGGATTCCAGAGAGGTCGTCATCCAGTACCGGTTAAAAGGGGAAACGGTGATCTGGATTGAAGAACATATCTTTTTCGTCAAGGATGACAAGAGCGGCGTCGTCAATATCCTGGGGAGAGACATTACCAGAGAAAAGCAGCGCGAGGAGGAGGAAGAGAGGGCCAGACGAGAGAAAGCGTATATTATCGATACCTTGAGCGGCATGTTTTTTGCTACATATTACATGGATATGGAGAAGAACCTGTTCCGCATGGTCAGACAGAAAGCAGATGTCGCGGAGGTTCTGGGCAGCGAGGTGAGCTGTTCGGAAGCAATTGAGACTTATGCGGTAAATTTTGTGCATCCGGAAGATCGGAAAGAATACCTTGACAAACTGGATTATATGTATCTGAGAGAGACGCTCAGCCATGATCACCCGATTGTGGCGGTAGAATACCGTAAGGTCGTGAAAGACGACGACGGCAGTTTCAGGGAAGATGGATGGATACGTGCTTCTGTGGTGCTGGCGGAGATGGATGATCAGAAGCCCAGAATTGCGCTGTATGTCGCACAGGATATCACAGAGAGCAGGGAGCGGGAAGAGCGGGAGCACAGGGCGCTGATGGCGGCCTGTGAGGCTGCAAATCATGCGAGTGCGTCGAAAAGCGAATTTTTGTCAAGGATGAGCCATGATATCCGCACGCCGATGAATGCCATCATCGGAATGACGGCGATCGCAGGCGCGCACCTGAATGACAGCGAACGCGTTTCGGACTGTCTGAATAAAATCAGCATATCGAGCAAACATCTGCTGTCTTTGATCAATGAAGTGCTTGATATGAGCAAAATCGAATCCGGAAAGATGAACCTGGCGGAGGAAGAATTTAACCTTTCCGATATGATTTCGAGCGTGATGACGATGATCAGGCCGGCCGTTCAGCAAAAGGAGCATGAGCTGGAGCTTCATATTGCGAAAGTGGAACATGAGGATGTGGTCGGAGATGTGATGCGGCTGCAGCAGATACTGATGAATCTGCTTGGGAATGCGGTGAAATATACGCCGCCGGGGGGACGCATTGAACTGGATATTTGTGAACGACCTTCAAAGAATCATGGATATGGCTGTTACGAATTTCGGATTCGGGATAATGGGATCGGAATGAGAGAGGAGTTTGTTAAAAAGATTTTTGAACCGTTCAGCAGAGAGGAAGATTCCCGGATCAGTAAAATAGAAGGAACGGGTCTTGGCATGACGATCGTGCAGAATATTGTCCGGATGATGAGCGGAAATATCCGTGTGGAGAGCGAGGTCGGAAAAGGATCTGTATTTACGGTGACGATCTTTTTAAAACAGCAGGACACAGCCCGGCCGGATATGAAAGATTTTACCGGGCTGCCGGTGCTGGTGGTGGACGACGATGCCGGTGCCTGTGCGGCGGCCTGTACGGTGCTCGATGAGATCGGCATGAAAAGTGAGTGGGTGCTGAGCGGCAGGGAAGCGGTAGGGCGGATATGGCAGGCGCATGAGAAGCAGGAGGATTTTTTTGCAGTCATCGTGGACTCGCAGATACCGGAAATGGACGATATCGGCATAGTGCGGGAAATCCGGAAAACGGTCGGTCCGGCGAGGCCTGTTATTATTCTCTCTGCGTACGACTGGACTGCGATTGAGGAAGAGGCGCGTCTGGCGGGCGTGGACGGATTTATTTCCAAACCGCTCTTTAAATCGCGTCTGGTGTATCTGTTCCAGCAGATCGCCGGAGAAGGCGGACGGGAGGAAACGATGACCGGGGAAGCGGCACATCAGCACTTTTCCGGGAAACGGGTTCTTCTTGCGGAGGACAACGAGATCAATCGTGAGATTGCCGAAGAGATCATCGGGGAAACAGGCGTTGTTCTGGAAAGTGTCACAAATGGCATGGAAGCCGTCGATCAGTTTAAAAAAATGGGTCCGGGGTATTATGATCTGATTTTTATGGATATTCAGATGCCGGTCATGAACGGTTATGAGGCGTCCCGCGCGATCAGGTCTGTAGACCGGGCGGACGCTGCCACAATACCGATCGTTGCGATGACGGCAAATGCTTTCGCAGAGGATGTGATGGCAAGCAGGGAGGCGGGTATGAACGAACATATCAGCAAGCCGCTGAGCATTGAAAGACTCACCGCGTGCATGAGGCACTGGCTGGCATAGAGCGGGGGAGAGTGGGGAGACTATTTTGGAGAAAACAATTTTGATCATTGTCCTTTTGGTGGTTTTGTGTATTCTGGCGGCAGTCTGCAGCCTGCTGGCGCGCAGGGTCAGAATGGAGAAGGCAAAAGCGCAAAGGCAGGTGACAGAGGCAAAAACACAGTTTTTATCCCGGGTCAGCAATGATATCAAGACGCCGATGAACGTTATCATCGGAGCGGCAGCGCTTGGGATGGAAGAGACGGATGACCCGGAAAAAATGCGGGAGTATCTGATGCGTGTCCGGACGGCGGGCGATTATCTGATGGGACTGCTCAACGATCTGGTTGATATGTCAAAAATTCAGGCAGGAAGATTTCATTTACATCCAAAATCGCTTGCATTTGACGCATTTATGGAAGAAATCCGGATGATGATTGAACCGCTTTGCCGGAAAAAGCAGATTCACTTCAGGATGCCGCAGGAGGATATTCATATCAATATGGTGGTGGACCCGGTACGTTTTCCGCAGATTTTTCTCAATCTTCTGAATAATGCCGTGAAGTTTACGCCGGAGAGGGGAGAGATATCTTTTCGCGTGTGCAATTATGCGACACATAACAACCGGTTTTCTGCCGATTATGTGGTGAAGGATACGGGGATCGGGATGAGCAGTGAGTTTCAAAAGCTGTTGTTTGAACCGTTCACAAAGGAAAACGAGGATATAACAGAGCGGAAAAACGGTTCCGGGCTGGGGCTGGCCATCACCCGGAATATTGTAGATCTGATGGGCGGTACGATTGATATAAAAAGTGAACTCGGCGCAGGGACGGAGGTAAAGGTGCATCTTGAGGTGGAACTTGCGCTGGTTCAGCCCGAAAAATATGGAACGCAGATAGCGGCGGGAGTGTCCAGGATGATTCTCAAGGGAAAGCGGGTGCTTCTGGTGGAAGATCATCCGCTGAATATGGATATCTCCAGACATATCCTTGAGAAGCAGGGAATGAAGGTTGTGTGTGCCAGGGACGGACAGGAAGCGCTTGAAATATTTCGAAGCGAGGGGGCCCGGTATTTTGATGTGATTCTGATGGACATCTGTATGCCGGATATGGACGGTATAGAGGCGGCCAGAAAACTCAGAAAGTCCCCGCAGGCGGACGCGCAGATGATTCCGATTATCGCGATGAGTGCGAACGATGCGCCGGAAGACGTGGACGCCTGCCGTGACGCGGGTATGAATGACCATATCGCAAAGCCGGTGGAGCCGAAAAAACTGTATCGTCTGCTGTGCGGATATCTCGAAAATCCACTCTGAGAAAAGAGCGGTGAGGGTGTGGGACAGAAAGACAGATTTTAACATGGAAAGGATATAGAAAAATGGATCAGAAGACAACGATGGAGATCACAAACGATAAACTGGAGGAGGCGATCAGAGAGTATGCGGCGGACCGTACAAAGGAACGTCTGGCAGCGGTTTTGAACCTGCTGCGTCCCACAAAGCTTTTTGTGCCTGCCATGCTCACGGCGCCGGACCGGCCGGTCCCGTGCTTTTTGAAAAACGGGAGCGAGGAACAGTTTCTGGTTGTGTACACATCAAAAAAGCAGATTCCGGAAGAACCAAAAAGTCAGGCCATTCTTTCAATGCCGTTTCCGGCCTGCAATAATATTGTCGTGCAGCCGGAGCTGAAGCTGACAGGAATGGTCATCAATCCGTTCTCGGACAATCTCATCTTAAAAACGGAGCTGGTGGAAAAGCTTCACGAGGCGGATGTCAAGGCTTCGCAGATGCGGAAGGTAAAGATGACGCCGGAGCAGTTTCACATTTTTGTGAAAAAGCAGGTGGAATTTGGAATTTTGCCGAAACGTCTGTTTACGGAGGGACAGGCCTTTGTCGACCGGCTGTGTGAGGAAAAAGAGAGTTTTGTAAATGCAGTTTTTTCAGAGGCATACAAAGAAATAAAACTCTATCCATATTCGGAAGACGACTACTCCGTGATGGCGCTTGAGATCGGGGAGGATCTGACGTTGATCCGCGTGGACCTGCCGGATAAGGGACTGGTCGCCCCGCTGTGCGTCCGCATGTATCTGACGTTCAATCCGCTGACGAAAAAGGGACGGTATTTTACGGTTGAGGTCATGAAGGAAAAAAAGGAGCATCTGCTTGGAGAGATCAACGCGGAGGGAAAACATCTGGATCACGGGGAGGCACCCGTGGAAGGGGCAGAGCTGCAGAAGATCATTGATCTTGCCAGGGAACAGGGGAACGTGCTGACAAGCTGAATACAGATCTGTATAAAAACAGAATGGATGCAAATCGCGCAGGTTGTGATCAGCCTGCGCATTTTTTGAAATAATTTTCCGGATCACGCAAAAAAATACTTGCATTTACAGGAATCATCCTGTATACTAACTAATGCTGTGACATGATAGTGTAGAAGCGAGAGGTTGCTGCAGACAGCTGCAGGTTTTCCGTGGAGCGAATGTCAAGTTAGGAAACTGGCGACAAGTCACTGTAACACGAAAACTCTACAAGAGGTAGAAAAGACGTGCGTCCTGGAACAGATTTCATGACACGCACGGGGATGTGTACAGTCACCGCTTGTCGTACGAAGAGTAGGACTGCCGAAGGCAGCAGTTTTACTTAAGGAAAGTGCGAAAAGGAGGCGGCTTTTTTTATGGCAACTCAGGTAATGAGAATCACATTGAAGGCGTATGATCACGAGCTGGTTGATTCATCCGCAAAGAAAATCATCGAGACGGTGAAAAAGAACGGAGCACAGGTGAGCGGACCGGTGCCACTTCCGACAAAGCGGGAAGTGATCACGATTCTGCGGGCAACTCACAAATATAAAGATTCCCGTGAGCAGTTCGAGCAGAGAACGCACAAAAGACTCATCGATATCATGACACCGACACAGAAGACCGTGGACGCGCTGTCCCGTCTGGAAATGCCGGCAGGCGTATATATTGATATCAAGATGAAAAACAAGTAAAACATGACAATATCCTGAAGGGTTTTATATAGAAGTAATGAAGTTGAAATGACACCTTCATTCCACTTATATGGGCTTTCTAGGATGAACGGTTCCGCTGACCCGGTGACGGGCATGAAGCGTTCCGCTGTAGAGAAAACAGGAGGTAAAAGAATGAAGAAAGCGATTTTGGCAACAAAGGTCGGTATGACTCAGATCTTCAACGCAGATGGCGTGCTGGTACCGGTGACGGTGCTGGAAGCTGGTCCGTGTTATGTAACACAGATCAAGACGGTCGAGAACGACGGATACGGCGCAGTGCAGGTCGGATTTATCGACAAGAAAGAGAGAGTTGTCAGCAAAGATGCAGGCGGCAGGAAAGAAATCCGGCGCAGACATGGTGTGAATAAGGCACAGATGGGCCATTTTGCAAAAGCCGGTGTTTCGGGTAAGCGTTTTGTCAGAGAGTTCAGATTTGAAAACGCAGGCGATTACAAGCCGGGCGATGTGATTAAGGCAGATGTGTTTGCAGAAGGCGATAAGATTGATGCGACTGCAATCTCGAAAGGAAAAGGATTCCAGGGTGCGATCAAGAGATTCGGACAGCACAGAGGTCCGATGGCGCACGGTTCCAAATTTCATCGCCATCAGGGTTCCAACGGTGCGTGCTCTTCCCCGAGCCGTGTGTTCAAAGGAAAAGGAATGCCGGGACATATGGGAAATGTGAGAGTGACGACACAGAACCTTGAGGTTGTAAAGGTTGACGCAGAGAACAATCTGCTTTTGATAAAAGGCTGTGTGCCGGGGCCGAAGAAGTGCCTGGTGACAGTCAAAGAGACGGTAAAAGCAGGAAAGTAATGTTTTCGGGAGGAAAGGAGGAAACTAATCATGGCTAACGTAGCTGTTTATAATATGGAAGGCAATGAAGTCGGGACCGTGGAAATCAGCGATGCGATTTTCGGCGTAGACGTTAACGAGCATCTGGTACACATGGCAGTGCTTCAGCAGCTTGCAAATAAGCGCCAGGGAACACAGAAGGCGAAAACACGTTCCGAAGTCAGAGGCGGCGGAAGAAAACCGTGGAGACAGAAAGGAACCGGACATGCAAGACAGGGCTCGACGAGAGCACCGCAGTGGAGACACGGCGGCGTGGTGTTTGCGCCGGTGCCAAGGGATTATTCCTTTAAGCTGAACAGAAAAGAGAAGAGGGTGGCTTTAAAGTCGGCGCTCACTTCGAGAGTCAATGAAAATAAATTTATCGTGCTGGATGAGCTGAAGTTTGATGAGATCAAGACAAAGAAGTTTGTGGGTGTCATGAACAATCTTAAGCTTGAGAAAGCGCTTGTTGTGATCAATGAGATGGACATGAATGTGATCCGGTCTGCAAGCAATATTCCGAAGGTAAAGACGGCACAGACAAATGAGATCAACGTATATGACGTGCTCAAGTATGACACGTTTGTTGTGACGAAAGATGCATTAAAGACAATTGAGGAGGTGTATGCATAATGGCAAATATAAAGTATTATGATGTCATCCTCAAACCGGTTGTGACAGAGAAAAGCATGGAGATGATGGGTGAGAAGAAGTACACATTTCTGGTTCACCCGGAAGCGAACAAAACCATGATCAAAGAAGCGGTTGAAAAAATGTTCGATGGCGTCAAGGTGGAGAAAGTCAACACCATGAACCAGGATGGAAAGAAAAAGAGACGCGGGATGACCGTTGGCAAGACGGCGAAGACGAAGAAAGCGATCGTCAAGCTGACTGCAGACAGCAAGGACATTGAGATTTTTGCCGGACTGTAGGTTAAAATGAAACAGCGAAAGGAGAAATACAATGGGAATCAAAACCTATAAACCATATACACCTTCCAGAAGACATATGACCGGTTCTGATTTCTCCGAGATCACAAAGCAGACGCCGGAGAAATCGCTTACGACGTCTCTTAAAAAACATGCCGGCCGCAACAACCAGGGAAAGATCACCGTGAGACACCGGGGCGGCGGCAACCGGAGAAAATACAGGATTATTGATTTTAAGAGAAACAGCAAGGACGGTATTCCGGCAAAGGTAATCGGCATTGAGTACGATCCCAACCGTTCTGCGAATATCGCGCTGATCTGCTATGTGGACGGACAGAAGTCTTATATTCTTGCTCCCGCAGGGCTTACGGACGGTATGATGGTGATGAGCGGTCCGAATGCGGAAGTGAGAGTCGGGAACTGCCTGCCCCTGGACAGTATTCCGGTCGGTGCGCAGGTGCACAACGTAGAGATGTATCCGGGGAAAGGCGGTCAGATGGCACGTTCTGCAGGTCTGAGCGCACAGCTTATGGCAAAAGAGGGCAAATATGCGACATTGAGACTTCCGTCCGGTGAGATGCGTATGGTTCCGGTACAGTGTCGTGCAACCATCGGTGTTGTCGGAAACGGCGACCACAACCTGATCAATATCGGTAAGGCGGGGCGCAAGCGTCACATGGGAATCCGCCCGACGGTCCGCGGTTCTGTTATGAACCCGAACGACCATCCGCACGGCGGTGGTGAGGGACGCTCACCGATCGGACGTCCGGGTCCATGTACACCGTGGGGCAAACCGGCGCTCGGCTTAAAGACAAGAAAGAAAAACAAGGCTTCCAACAAGCTTATCGTGAGAAGAAGAGATGGAAGAGCGATGAAATAATCTCCAGGCGGGATGTTTCATTTCTCCGGAGAATCAATGTACTTGATTCTTCGGGGACTTTCTGATAGAATAAATTTGTTTGCAGCCTTATGGAACACGTGGTTCCGTGGGAAGGCTGCTGAAATTAGGAGGTTAAATATGTCTCGTTCATTAAAAAAAGGACCATTTGCAGATGCAAGCCTGCTGAAAAAGGTAGATGCCATGAATGCATCCGGCGATAAATCTGTGATCAAGACATGGTCGCGCCGTTCAACAATTTTCCCGCAGTTTGTCGGTCATACGTTTGCGGTGCACGACGGAAGAAAGCATGTGCCGGTGTATGTGACAGAGGATATGGTCGGGCATAAGCTTGGTGAGTTTGTTGCGACCAGGACTTACAGAGGACATGGAAAAGACGAAAAGAAATCGGGTGTCAGATAAGAACTATTTTGAAAGGAGGTTTTATCCATGGCTAAGGGACATAGAAGTCAGATTAAGAGAGAGAGAAATGAAGTAAAAGATACCAGACCGTCCGCAAAATTGTCTTATGCGAGAGTGTCTGTTCAGAAGGCCTGTTTTGTACTGGATGCAATCCGCGGAAAGGATATCCAGACGGCACTTGCGATTGTGACATACAATCCGAGATATGCGTCAGGCCTGGTGAAGAAGCTGCTGTTGTCGGCGATTGCGAACGCGGAGAATAACAATGGAATGAAAACAGACAATCTCTACGTTGCGGAGTGCTATGCGAACAGAGGTCCGACAATGAAAAGGATCAGACCGAGGGCACAGGGAAGGGCTTACAGAATTGAGAAGAGAACGAGCCACATCACAATCGTGCTGGATGCAAAATAAGAAAGGCAGCGTCCTGCGGGAGCGCATTTCGGGCGGCTTCGCCGGGACAGGGAAAGGAGTATAGAATGGGACAGAAAGTTAATCCACATGGCTTAAGAGTCGGTATCATCAAAGACTGGGATTCAAGATGGTATGCGGAAGCGGATTTTGCGGATTTACTGATAGAAGATTATAATATCAGAACATATCTTAAGAAGAAATTGTATGCAGCCGGAGTGTCCAGAATTGAAATCGAGAGGGCGTCCGACCGTGTCAAAGTCATTATTTACACTGCAAAGCCAGGTGTTGTGATCGGAAAAGGCGGCGCAGAGATCGAGAAAGTCAAAGGCGAAGTTCAGAAGTTTACAGACAAGAAACTCATTGTGGATATCAAGGAGATCAAAAGACCGGACCGCGATGCGCAGCTTGTGGCTGAGAACATCGCACTTCAGCTTGAGAACCGTGTTTCCTTCCGCCGTGCGATGAAATCCTGCATGAGCAGAACGATGAAGGCGGGCGCGAAAGGAATCAAGACATCCTGTTCCGGACGTCTTGGCGGCGCGGATATGGCACGTACAGAGTTTTACAGCGAGGGAACGATCCCGCTTCAGACGCTGAGAGCGGATATCGACTATGGTTTTGCCGAGGCGGATACGACATACGGTAAAGTCGGCGTCAAAGTCTGGATTTATAAAGGCGAAGTGCTCCCGACAAAAGGAAACGCGGGAGAGAAGGCTTCGAGGGAAGGGGGCGCTCAATAATGTTAATGCCAAAGAGAGTAAAGCATCGGAAACAGTTCCGCGGCTCCATCAGAGGAAAAGCAACCAGAGGAAATAAGATCACTTACGGTGAGTATGGTATTGTTGCGACAGAGCCTTGCTGGATCAAATCAAATCAGATCGAGGCAGCCCGTATCGCAATCACGCGTTATGTAAAACGTGGCGGTAAAGTCTGGATTAAAATTTTCCCGGACAAACCTGTGACTGCAAAACCGGCGGAGACACGTATGGGTTCCGGAAAGGGATCCTTAGAGTACTGGGTAGCAGTTGTGAAACCGGGCCGCGTATTGTTTGAGATCGCCGGAGTTCCGGAGGACGTCGCGAGAGAAGCGCTTCGTCTTGCTACACATAAATTACCCTGTAAATGTAAAATAGTTTCGCGTGCAGATTTAGAAGGCGGTGTATCGAATGAAAACGAGTAGATATTTAGAAGAATTAAGAGCGCAGTCTGTTGCAGATTTACATGCACAGTTAGTGGAGGCGAAAAAAGAACTTTTCAACCTGAGATTCCAGAACGCAACGAACCAGCTGGAAAATACGGGCCGGATTAAAGAAGTGAGAAAGAATATCGCGAGAATCCAGACGATCATCACTCAGAAAGAAAAAGTTGCGCAGTAGGATTTGAGAAGGGAGAACTTATCGTGGCAGATAGAAATCTTAGAAAGACGCGGATCGGCGTCGTTGTAAGCGATAAAATGGATAAGACCATCGTTGTAGCAATCCAGGATAACGTGAGACATCCTCTCTACAACAAGATCGTAAAGAAAACATATAAACTGAAGGCTCATGACGAGAATAATGACTGTAAAATCGGCGACAAAGTCAAGGTGATGGAGACAAGGCCTTTATCGAAGGAGAAGAGATGGAGACTTGTGGAGATCATGGAGAGAGCAAAATAGGTTAAAGGAGGCTTTAAGGCATGGTACAGCAGGAAAGTAGACTTAGGGTGGCCGATAACACAGGAGCAAAGGAACTGCTTGTGATTCGTGTTATGGGAGGTTCTACCAGAAGATATGCGCATATAGGTGATATCATAGTTGCTACGGTTAAAGATGCAACGCCAGGCGGAGTTGTCAAGAAAGGCGACGTTGTAAAAGCTGTTGTCGTGCGCACGGTGAAAGGCGCGCGCCGCAAGGACGGTTCCTATATCCGCTTTGACGAGAATGCGGCAGTTATTATCAAAGAAGATAAAACGCCGAGAGGAACACGTATTTTTGGACCAGTAGCAAGAGAGCTTCGTGAGAAACAGTTTATGAAGATTGTTTCCTTAGCTCCGGAAGTATTGTAGGAGGACCAGGATATGGCAACCATGAAAATAAAAAAAGGCGATACGGTGAAGGTGATCGCCGGAAAAGATAAAGACAAAGAAGGCAAGGTTCTTGCTGTAAACAAAAAGACAGGAAGAGTGCTGGTGGAAGGCATCAATATGGTGACAAAGCATGCGAAACCGAGCATGAAGAATCAGCAGGGCGGTATTGTTCACCAGGAAGCGCCGATCGATATCTCCAATGTGATGTATCTTCACAAGGGAAAAGTGACCCGGATCGGATTTAAGATGGACGGCGACAAGAAAGTGCGTTTTGCAAAATCCACCGGCGAAGTGATCGACTAATTAGAGAGGAGGCCAATCAGTTGAGCAGACTTAAAGAGCAATATGAGAATGAGATCAAGGATGCGATGATCAAAAAATTCGGATATAAAAACGTTATGGAAGTGCCGAAGCTTGACAAGGTTGTTGTGAATATGGGCGTTGGCGAAGCAAAAGAAAATGCAAAATTGCTGGAAGCCGCCATGAAAGATATGGAGACCATTACGGGACAGAAAGCGATTGTCACGAAAGCGAAAAAGTCCATTGCGAATTTCAAAATCAGAGAAGGCATGGCCATCGGATGTAAAACCACACTGCGCGGCGAGAAGATGTATGAGTTTATGGATCGTCTGATTAATCTGGCGCTGCCGCGTGTGCGTGACTTCCGCGGTGTTAATCCGAATGCATTTGACGGACGCGGCAATTATGCGCTCGGCATCAAAGAGCAGTTAATTTTCCCGGAAATCGAGTACGATAAAGTAGATAAGGTGCGCGGCATGGATGTCATCTTTGTCACGACTGCAAAGACAGACGAAGAAGCTCGTGAATTATTGGCTCAGTTTAATATGCCATTTGCCAAATAAGTAGGAGGGAATTCTAATGGCTAAAACATCTATGAAAATAAAACAGCAGCGCAAACAGAAATTCTCCACCAGAGAATACACACGCTGCAGGATTTGCGGCCGTCCGCATTCTGTTTTAAGAAAATACGGAATCTGCAGAGTATGTTTCCGTGAATTAGCATATAAAGGCCAGATACCAGGGGTGAAAAAGGCGAGCTGGTAAGGCTTTTGCTTTGTCTGCGCGGTATACAGGGCCTTGTACCTGTATGCTCTGCAATGCAGAGTGCATTATAATATAAGGAGGAAATATACATCATGACAACGAATGATCCAATCGCAGATATGCTTACAAGAATCCGTAACGCGAATACTGCCAAACATGATACAGTTGACGTTCCGGCATCCAAAATGAAAGTCGCTATCGCAGATATTCTTGTAAATGAGGGATATATCGCAAAATATGATATTGTGGAAGACGGCAGTTTTAAGACCATCCGCATCACATTGAAATACGGCTCTGACAAAAATGAGAGAATTATCACGGGGCTTAAGAGGATCTCCAAACCGGGACTTCGTGTGTATGCAGGCAAGGATGAACTTCCGAGAGTTCTCGGTGGTCTTGGTATCGCAATCCTTTCCACAAATCAGGGCATCGTCACCGACAAAGAGGCGAGAAAGCTTTCCGTTGGCGGTGAAGTGCTGGCGTTTGTCTGGTAATCAGAAAATACAATCAAACACAATCAATCAGGAGGTACGGGCATGTCACGTATAGGAAGAATGCCAATCGCAATTCCGGCTGGTGTCACAGTCGACATTGCAGAAAATAATCATGTGACTGTAAAAGGTCCTAAGGGAACGCTGGAGAGAACGCTTCCGGTGGAGATGGAAATCAAGTCGGAAGACGGTCACATTCTTGTAACAAGACCGAATGACTTAAAGCGGATGAAGTCCCTGCATGGTCTGACCAGAACGCTGATCAACAATATGGTTGTCGGTGTGACTGACGGATATAAGAAAGAACTCGAGGTAAACGGCGTCGGTTACAGGGCGTCCAAATCCGGAAAAGTGCTGACACTCAATCTGGGTTATTCCCATCCGGTTGAGATGACGGATCCGGAAGGTCTTGAGTCTAAGGTGGAAGGCAACAAAATTACGGTTTCTGGAATTGATAAAGAAAAAGTCGGCCAGTATGCGGCGGAGATCAGAGATAAGAGAAGACCTGAACCTTACAAAGGAAAGGGTATCAAGTACGCAGACGAAGTGATCCGGCGCAAAGTCGGTAAGACCGGTAAGAAGTAGGGAAAGGAGTGACGAATCATGGTTAATAAGAAATCAAGAACGGCAGTTCGCGAAAAGAAGCATAGAAGAATACGTCATCACCTCGCGGGAACTCCGGAGAGACCCCGTCTGGCTGTGTTCCGGAGCAACAATCACATGTATGCTCAGATTATTGACGATACGGCGAGAAATACAATTGTTGCCGCATCGACACTGGAAAAGGATGTAAAGGCAGAGCTGGAGAAGACGAACAATATCGCCGCTGCAGCACACCTTGGCACTGTGATCGCGAAGAAGGCACTGGATAAGGGTATCACGACAGTTGTTTTCGACAGAGGCGGTTATATCTACCACGGAAAAGTAAAAGCATTGGCCGACGCAGCAAGAGAAGCTGGACTGGAATTTTAGGAGCCGCCCGGCTTCGGGCTTCCTGGACTTTGTCCGGGAAGATTCATTAATTTAGGAGGAAGAAACATGAAACGTCAGATTATTGATGCTAGTCAATTAGAATTAAACGAAAAAGTGGTATCAATTAAACGTGTAACAAAGGTTGTCAAGGGTGGACGTAACTTCCGTTTTACAGCTTTAGTTGTTGTTGGCGACGGCAATGGCCATGTTGGTGCCGGTCTGGGAAAAGCAGCGGAAATTCCGGAAGCGATCCGCAAAGGAAAAGAAGATGCGATGAAAAAACTGATCACGGTGAAACTGGACGAGGTTGACAGTATCACGCACGATGTGATGGGAAAACATACAGGGGCGTCTGTTCTCCTGAAGAAGTCTCCGGATGGTACCGGTATCATCGCCGGAGGTCCTGCACGTAACGTGTGTGAGCTGGCAGGTATTAAAAATATCCGTACAAAATCTTTGGGTTCCAACAACAAGCAGAATGTTGTGCTTGCGACAATCAATGCATTAGGTCAGTTAAAGTCCCCGGAAGAAGTGGCGAGGCTTCGCGGCAAGTCCGTCGAAGAGATCGTAGGTTAAGGAGGAATTTAAAATGGCAGAGAAAAAGCTTAAGGTTACACTTATCAAATCCACCATCGGTGCGGTTCCCAAGAATAAAAGGACGATTGAAGCACTTGGGCTGACCAAAATGCATAAAACGGTTGTGCTTCCGGATAATGCGGCTACAGCAGGAGCGCTTCGCAAAGTTGCGCCGTATGTAAAAGTTGAGGAAGCATAAGCAGAAAAGACAGGAGGTGTCGGTAATGGACTTATCGAATTTAAAGAAAGCGCCCGGTTCGACGCACAATGATTTCAGAAAAGGCCGCGGGCACGGGTCGGGAAACGGCAAAACCGCCGGAAAAGGCCATAAGGGACAGAAAGCGCGTTCCGGTGCTCCGAGAATCGGTTTTGAGGGCGGTCAGATGCCTTTATACAGGAGACTGCCGAAGAGAGGATTTAAGAATCGCAATTCTAAGACCATCGTTGGTGTCAATGTCAAAGCTCTTGAGGTTTTTGAGAACGACGCGGTGGTATCTGTTCAGACCCTGATGGAGACGGGTATCGTGAAGAACCCAAGGGACGGCGTTAAAATCCTTGGAGAGGGCAGACTTACCAAAAAGCTCACGGTACAGGCAAATGCATTCAGTGCAGGCGCAAAAGAAAAGATTGAGGCTCTTGGTGGAAAAGCAGAGGTGATTTAATGCTAGAGACACTTCGTAATGCATTTAAAATTAAAGATATCCGCGGGCGGATTATCTTTACATTTTTAATGCTGATTGTCATCAGGATAGGAAGTCAGCTTCCGATTCCTGGTGTGGACAGTGAAGTATTTGCAAACTGGTTTGCAGGACAGTTCGGGGAGGGCATGAGTTTTTTTGATGCCATAACCGGCGGTTCTTTTTACAATATGTCAATCTTTGCATTGAATATTACGCCATACATCACCTCATCTATCATTATGCAGCTTCTCACCATTGCGATTCCCAGGCTTGAGGAAATGCAGCGTGACGGGGAAGAGGGGCGGAAAAAAATCGCTGAGATCACACGTTATCTCACAATCGCGCTGGCGCTGATTGAAGCCATCGCTATGACGATCGGATTTAAAAGAGGCGGTTATCTGGAATACAACAGCGGCGTACTCGGAGTGATGTCGGTTATTATGGTGATACTCACTCTGACGGCCGGGTCTGCGGTACTCATGTGGATCGGGGAGCGTATCACGGAGAAAGGCGTGGGAAACGGTATTTCCATCGTTCTTACCATCAATATTGTCTCGCGTATGCCGAATGACATTGCGACGCTGTATCAGCAGTTTATCGCCGGCAAAATTGTACCCAGAGCAATTCTGGCTGCAGTCATTATACTTGCGATTATCGTGGCAATGGTGCTGTTTGTCGTTTTTCTGCAGGGCGGCGAGCGCAGGATTCCGGTACAGTATTCAAAGAAAATACAGGGAAGAAAACAGGTCGGAGGTCAGTCAACGCATATTCCGCTCAAGGTGAATACCGGCGGTGTTATTCCTGTCATTTTTGCGCAGTCCCTGCTTCAGACGCCCGTGATCGTTGCGAGCCTTCTGGGCAAAGGAAACGGAACGGGGATCGGCAGTAAGATCTTAAAGGGAATGTCACAGTCGAACTGGTGCGACCCGAATGAGCCCATCTATTCGATTGGTCTGGTGGTTTACATTGTGCTGATCATTGCATTTGCATATTTCTACACTTCGATCACATTCAATCCACTGGAGATTGCAAACAATATGAAGAAGGCAGGAGGATTTATTCCGGGAATCAGACCGGGAAAACCAACCAGCGATTATCTGAATCGGATACTCAATTATATTGTCTTTATAGGGGCTGTTGCACTTGCCTTTATCGCATTCGTGCCGATTTTCTTCAACGGCGTGTTTGGGGCAGATGTATCTTTCGGTGGAACATCCATCATTATTATTGTGGGTGTCGTCATTGAGACATTAAAGCAGATTGAGTCACAGATGCGTGTGCGTTACTATAAAGGATTTTTAAATGATTGAATTGGAAAACGGCAGCGCTGGGCTTATATAAGTTCAGCGTTGCTTTGCAAATGGGGCGGAAGGGCATTTCCGTTCCGGGGCCTGTGTCAGTGCGGCATCCACAGGCTTCATGGGGACACAGAGCCGCGCAGAAATGAGGTTAATTATGAAAATTATCATGTTGGGAGCTCCGGGAGCAGGTAAAGGAACACAGGCAAAGCAGATTGCAGACAAATATGGTATCCCCCATATTTCAACAGGAGATATCTTCCGCGCAAATATCAAAAATGGGACGGAGCTGGGCAGGAAGGCAAAGCAGTATATGGATCAGGGCGCCCTGGTGCCAGATGAACTGACATGTGATCTTGTGATGGACCGGATCCAGCAGGATGACTGTGAAAAAGGTTTTGTTCTGGATGGATTCCCAAGGACGATTCCGCAGGCGGAGGCACTGGATGCGGCGCTTGCCAGAATCAGTCAGAAAATGGATTTCGCGGTTGACGTGGATGTTCCGGATGAAAATATCGTAAACCGTATGGGCGGCAGACGCGCCTGCCTGAACTGCGGCGCTACGTATCACATTGTTTCTATTCCGACAAAAGTGGATGGCGTCTGTGACCGCTGTGGCAGCGAGGTTGTGCTGCGGGATGATGACAAACCAGAGACGGTGCAGAAGCGTCTTTCGGTATACCATGAGCAGACACAGCCGTTGATTGACTATTATAAAAAGCAGAATATCTTAAAAACGGTGGACGGAACACAGCCGATGGAAAAAGTGTTTGCGGATATCACGGCAATTTTAGGAGAGTAAGATGTCTGTTACGATTAAATCATCCCGTGAAATTGAATTAATGAGGCAGGCAGGAAAAATTCTTGCGAAGGTTCATGAAATGCTGGGGAATGAATTAAAGCCCGGAATGTCGACCCTTGAGGTTGACCGCCTGGGTGAAGATATGATTCGAAGCTTTGGATGTGAACCATCTTTTAAAAACTATCATGGATATCCCGCTTCGATCTGCGTATCCGTCAATGATGAGGTTGTACATGGCATACCGTCTGCGGAGCGCAGACTGAAAGAGGGAGACATTGTCAGTCTGGATGCAGGTGTAAAATATAAGGGGTATCATTCCGATGCTGCAAGGACACATGGAATCGGAGAAATATCTGAGGATGCGCGTCTTTTAATAGAGAGAACGCGCCAGAGTTTTTTCGAGGGAATCAGGTATGCAAAAGCCGGTAATCATCTACATCAGATTTCAAATGCGGTTCAGGATTATGCGGATCGTTTCGGCTATGGAGTGGTGCGCGATCTGTGCGGACATGGAATCGGCTCGAATCTTCATGAAGATCCGGAGATCCCGAATTTCAGGCAGGCAGGCAGAGGAATCCGGCTTCGGCCAGGCATGACGCTGGCGATAGAACCGATGATCAATATCGGCACTGCTGATGTCGTGTGGCTGGACGATGACTGGACTGTGGTC
The DNA here is from genome assembly GCA_947649645.1 of uncultured Roseburia sp. GTDB lineage: Bacteria > Bacillota > Clostridia > Lachnospirales > Lachnospiraceae > Roseburia. The sequence continues at coordinate 87,562 of CANSSP010000011.1, forward strand.
ACGGACGACATGTCGCTCTCCGCGCATTATGAAAATACGATTCTGATTACGGAGTCCGGACCGGAGATTCTGACACTCACCGAGTCTGAGATTGCCGGGTCCGGTCCGCAGATGACGGGGCCGAGGTTTTTTGTTACAGAGGCGGATGCCGGGAATGCAAAAAGACAGACGGGGAACTGAGTATGGACATAGAATTTGCGGAATCCAGAGCGGGACATGACAGGAACCAGATTTATCTGGTAAAAGAAAAAGATGAGGACGGTGTATATCTGGTCAACGGAACGACGAAGCCGCTTAAGGCTCCGAAGCGGAAAAACCAGAGACATATACAGATTATTAAAAAACTTCCGGCAGAAGTTACAGAATGTCTGGCCGGGGAGTGGAATGACACCGCGATCAAAAGAGCGATCAGAATCTATCAGAAATTCAGAAACCAAAAGCAGGAGGATTTATAAATGTCAAAGGCAGATGTGATTGAAGTGGAAGGAAAGGTTGTGGAGAAGCTTCCGAACGCGTTTTTTAAGGTAGAGCTCGAGAACGGGCATCAGATCCTTGCGACGATCAGCGGAAAGCTCCGCATGAATTTTATACGTATTCTTCCGGGAGATAAGGTGACGATTGAGATGTCGCCATATGATCTCACAAAAGGGAGAATTATCTGGAGAGACAAATAAGAAGAGATGTCAGAAAATGGTTGACTTCCATAGGTGTCCGTGTTATAATCTGTGACAGACACTTTTGGATAGTGCCTTTTTGTGCGTGTACGCATGAGGAGAGCCGCGTCAGGAAAGGAGGATTACTGTGAAGGTAAGATCATCAGTGAAACCTATTTGCGAAAAATGCAAAGTCATTAAGAGAAAAGGAAGCATCCGGATTATCTGTGAGAATCCGAAGCACAAACAGAGACAGGGCTGATCTTATTCCTGGGGTCTGTTGTATGACAGCGCAGAGCTGTTTTGTTATTATGTGCGGCTGCAGTGAAACGCCAGGCAGAGTTGTTTCACTGTTATCATAATATACAGCGGGGGCAGCTGCTCTTCCTTGTTTACATACCGAGAGCATGGAAGAGATTCGCCTTAATAAGAAAAAGAACTGTGAAGGCACACATTTCAGGCCGGACGACAACGGAGCTGCCGGAATAGTTCTTTTTGGAGCGCGAAGATATCGGGATATGGAGCGTCCGTCGGCAGTGCTTCGTGTGTGAGGTTTTATACACGGATGTCTTACAGGCAGGTATCGCGCGCAGAAAGTCATAAAGTCAGATGACTTGTCTTTCTGTTATTTAGGAATTGCGCCAGAAGGGCGCGTAACACTGGAACTGACTGGAAATGCCCAAAAGGCATAATGGATTAATGGAGGTATAAAAGCACATGGCTCGTATTGCAGGTGTAGATTTACCAAGAGAAAAGCGTGTTGAGATCGGTCTGACGTATATCTATGGGATCGGCAGAACAAGTTCAAACCGCATTCTTGCAGAGGCAAAAGTAAATCCCGATACCCGTGTCAGAGATCTGACAGATGATGAGGTAAAAAGAATCAGTGCGGTTATCGATGAGACACAGGTTGTGGAAGGTGATCTGAGAAGAGAGATCGCGCTCAATATCAAGCGGCTTCAGGAGATCGGATGCTATCGCGGAATCCGTCACAGAAAAGGACTTCCGGTCCGCGGCCAGAAGACAAAAACAAATGCGAGGACGAGAAAAGGTCCGAAGCGTACCGTGGCGAATAAGAAGAAATAATCGGGTGCACTGTGCAGTCGGAAACAGGGTAATCATTATAGTTTATTCAGAGAAAGTAGGTTAGTTCAGATATGGCTAGAGTTACAAAAAAAGTGACAAAAAAGCGTGTAAAGAAAAACGTTGAACGCGGACAGGCACATATTCAGTCATCTTTTAACAATACGATCGTGACGATCACGGATGCTGAGGGCAACGCTTTATCGTGGGCCAGTGCCGGTGGTCTTGGATTCAGAGGTTCAAGGAAATCTACTCCGTATGCTGCACAGATGGCGGCAGAGACGGCTACGAAGGCAGCTCTGATACACGGGCTGAAGACGGTTGACGTTATGGTAAAAGGACCCGGTTCCGGAAGAGAGGCGGCTATCCGTGCACTTTCCGCCTGCGGTCTTGAAGTTACGAGCATCAAAGACGTGACTCCGGTGCCTCACAATGGATGCCGCCCGCCAAAACGCAGAAGAGTTTAATTAGGAGGTAGAGACGAAATGGCAGTAAATAGAGTTCCGGTTCTGAAAAGATGCAGATCGCTTGGGTTGGAGCCGAGTTATCTTGGCTATGATAAGAAGTCAAAAAGAGAGTTAAAGAGAGCGAACAGGAAAATTTCCGAATATGGTCTTCAGCTGCGCGAGAAGCAGAAGGCAAAATTTATCTACGGCGTACTGGAGAAACCGTTCCACAATTACTATGAGAAAGCCGATCGGATGAAAGGAATGACTGGTACAAATCTGATGACCATGTTAGAGTCCAGACTGGACAATGTGGTTTTCCGCATGGGTTTTGCCAGAACAAGAAGAGAGGCAAGACAGATTGTCGGTCACAAATTTATTCTTGTAAACGGCAGGCAGGTAAAGATTCCCTCCTACCTGGTCAAAGCCGGCGACAAGATTGAGATCAGGGAGAAAAACAAAGGCCTTCAGAGAATGAAAGATATCCTCGAGGTGACCGGCGGCAGACTGGTTCCGGACTGGCTGGATGTCGACGCTGAAAAGCTGCAGGGAACTGTTAAAGAATTACCTTCCAGGGAGCAGATCGACGTACCTGTTGATGAGATGCTTATTGTCGAGTTATATTCTAAGTAAATTTTTGTCTTGTGGCACCTGCCGTGTGACAGGCCGCATGGCTATCTGTGCTGTGCAGGGCATGTGCCTTGCACAGTGATGAATGATCAGGCAGATTACCCGAGAAGGAGGGACTTTGTAGTGTTCGATTTTCAAAAACCAAAAATTGAAATCGCGGAAATTTCAGAAGACAAGAAGTACGGTAAGTTTGTTGTAGAACCATTGGAAAGAGGTTACGGTACGACACTCGGCAACTCCTTGAGAAGAATTATGCTCTCTTCACTGCCGGGCGCGGCTGTAAGCCAGGTTAAGATCGACGGTGTTTTACATGAATTCAGTTCGATTCCCGGGGTCAAGGAAGATGTGACTGAGATTATTATGAATATCAAAAATCTTGCCATCAGAAATAACAGCTCTACAAATGAACCTAAAGTTGCTTACATTGAATTCGAAGGTGAAGGCGTAGTCACAGCAGCAGATATCCAGGTTGATTCTGATATTCAGATTTTAAATCCGGATCTGGTAATTGCCAATTTAAATGGGGGAGCAGACTGTAAGCTTTACATGGAGCTTACCATTACAAAAGGCAGAGGGTATGTCAGTGCAGAAAAGAATAAGACGGAGGATGTGCCGATCGGTGTCATTGCAATCGATTCTATTTATACGCCGGTAGAGCGTGTGAATCTGGCGATTGAGAATACCCGTGTGGGACAGATTACAGATTATGACAAGCTGACACTGGATGTATTTACAAACGGCACTTTGGAGCCGGATGAGGCGGTAAGCCTTGCCGCAAAAGTGCTGAGCGAGCATCTGAGTCTTTTTATCGATCTGTCGGAGGCTGCACAGCAGGCGGATGTCATGATTGAGAAGGAAGACAATGCGAAAGAAAAAGTTCTTGAAATGAACATAGATGAACTGGAATTGTCCGTGCGTTCTTACAACTGTCTGAAGCGGGCCGGTATCAACACTGTGGAGGAGCTGACAAACCGGACGTCAGAAGACATGATGAAGGTGCGGAATCTTGGGCGCAAATCCCTGGAGGAAGTGCTTGCAAAGTTGAAAGAACTGGGACTTCAGTTAAATCAGAGCGAAGAGTAGGCAGAACCAGTAAGACCGATGGGCGTGGACTATGTCTCGTGTACAGGAGTGTATGTGGCAGTCCGGAGGGAATGTCTGGTTTCCCCGACAGCCTGGTAAGGCTGCTTTTTGTATGCCGGATGGGGGAATGCATCCGAAACAGCAGACGGAAAGAGCGCAGATGAGATTCCGGTACACAATCATGCGTGGCTCACGGAAGGCGTTTGTGCGGTATCACAGATACCTTCCGCAACAAGAATACAGCATTCGGTGAGTAAGGCCAAAGAGCGTGGCCGGATGCTCCACAAAATGGAGGATAAGAAAAATGGCAAAGTATCGTAAATTAGGCAGAACTTCCAGCCAGAGAAAGGCATTGCTGAGAAGTCAGGTAACGGCACTTATCTGGCATGGAAAGATCGTGACTACAGAGGCAAAGGCAAAAGAAGTCCGTAAGATTGCAGAGGGAATTATCGCGAAGGCAATCAAGGAAAAAGATAACTTTGAGGAAGTGACCATTAAGGCGAAAGTTCCGCGCAAGGACAAAGACGGCAAGAGAGTCAAAGAAGTCGTAGATGGTAAGAAAGTGACGGTTTTTGATGAGATTGACAAGACAATCAAGAAAGATCTTCCTTCCCGTCTGCATGCCCGCAGAGAGATTCTGAGAGTGCTCTATCCGGTAAAGGATGTTCCGAAGGAAGGAGCAGGAAGAAAGCGGAATACGAAGGAAGTAGATCTGGTCGCAAAATTGTTTGATGAGATCGCACCGAAGTATGTCGGCCGTAATGGTGGTTACACCAGAATCGTGAAGATCGGACAGCGCAAAGGTGACGGCGCGCTGGAAGTACTGCTTGAGCTGGTATAAAATATAGCGTTGAAGAAAGACAGTCGTTTTCATGGCTGTCTTTTTTATTTATATTGAAAGTCTTGTAATTCGGGTTCTTACCGCTCGATTGCGGGCGGATTGGCGTTACCGCTCGATTGCGGGCGGATTGGCGTTACCGCTCGATTGCGGGCGGATTGGCGTTACTGCTCGATTGCGGGCGGATTGGCGTTACCGCTCGATTGCGAGCGGATTGGCGTTACCGCTCGATTGCGAGCGGTAACGCGAAGATAAATTCGGTTCCGACACCTTCCGTACTGATGACGGTAATGTTTTCTCCATGTGCCTGTATGATTTCTTTTACGATGGACAGCCCAAGTCCTGTTCCTTTCTTATCTTTTCCGCGGGAGAGATCGGTTTTATAAAAACGTTCCCATATTTTTTTTATACTGTCTTTTGGAATGCCAATGCCGGTATCTTTTACAGAGACGAATATTTTTTCGTTTTTTTCAGTCGTTTCAATTGTGATATAGGAATCGGAATGGCTGAATTTCAGTGCATTGTCGATCAGGTTGTAGAGAACCTGCTGGATTTTGCTGATATCGGCGGAGACGTAGAGACGTTCTCCGGTCAGGATCAGGTTAAAGGAAATACGCTTGTCTTTGCAGGCCCCCTCGAAGGTCTGAACCGTTTTGCGAATCGTATAGTTGATGTCAAAATCTGTTATGTCGAGCATAATACCATGCGACCCGTAACGGTTCAGCTCCAGAAGGCTTGTTGTCAGTTTGTTCAGCCGTTCTGTCTCAAAGAGAATGATGTTCAGGTATTTTTCCTGCATTTCAGGGGGAATGGTCCCGTCCAGCATGGCCTCGACGTATCCTTTGATGGATGTGAGAGGCGAACGAAAGTCGTGGGACACATTTGACACAAATTTCTTCTGATCCTCTTCCAGTGTGTTGAGTTCGTTTGCCATATAGTTAAAAGAGGCGGCCAGGTAGCCAATCTCATCATTGGCGTGGTAGTCAATTTTTGCCTGGAAATTTCCGGCGGCATATTCGGCGGCTCCCTTTGTGATTTTCCGGATAGGGAAGTAAACAACCCAGGTGAAGAGGGCAAGGACGGCAATGGCGGCGGCAAACAAGAGAGCGAGTGTCTGATAAGCGATTGCCGTCAGACTGTTTGCCAGCGAGATGACGCTGCTCATGGGCTTGTGAATCAGGCAATAACCGCGTACCTTATAGTTTACCGTGATTGGAGAAAAAACGCTTAAGGTATCTGCCGTGAAATGATCATAAAAGCGGCCTGTCTGGTAATAGCTGCTGCCGAAATCCGTGACATCAAAATCAGCGATGGTTTCTTCACTTTCGGTGAGTTTTGGGTGAGCCGTATTGAGAATAATGTCGCCCTTGGTGTCTACAATCCAGATTTCTCCGGAAAGATAGGCGCTCAGGGCAGTCAGCTGAGCACGGATTTCTTCCAGAGACATGGTATTGGAATAGTAATTTTCCGCATAATCGGAGGAAATCAGCACGGACTCACGGTAGAGACTGGAAGCTTCTCTTTTTTCCAAAAAGCGAAAAGTGAGATGATACGTAAACGTGGCGATAATGATAAAACCGATAATACCGTATAAGAGATAGCCGGCAGCCAGTTTTGGGTACAATGTGCGTTTCATAGGTCACGGACCTCAAATTTGTAACCGACACTCCAGACGGTTGCGAGGCTCCAGTTAGCGTGGTCTTTGATTTTCTCCCGCAGTCGTTTGACGTGGACATCCACAGTGCGTGTATCTCCGATGTATTCATAGCCCCAGATGTGGTCCAGAAGCTGTTCCCGCGTAAATACCTGGTTTGGCGAGGAGGCAAGGAAATACAAAAGCTCCAGTTCTTTGGGCGGCATGTCCACGGCGCGGCCACGATAGATCACGGAGTAATTGGAGAGGTTTACAACGAGATCGGGATATTTGACACATTTAAGTTCCGGTGTGTTTTCTTCGGTACGGGGCGGCTGATAACGGCGCAGAACCGCCTTCACACGCGCGACAAGTTCTTTGGAATCAAACGGTTTTATGATATAATCGTCCGCGCCCAGTTCCAGGCCGAGCACTTTGTCAAAGATTTCCCCTTTGGCGGAGAGCATGATAATCGGCACGTTTGCTTTGGAGCGGACTTCCCGGCAGACCTGGTAGCCGTCGATTCCGGGGAGCATCAGATCCAGAAGAATGAGATTCGGGCTGTATTGTTCGAAAGCCAGAAGCGCTTCCTCACCGTCATTGACGATGCGCGTGTCAAAACATTCTTTCGTGAGATAGAGGGAAATCAGTTCCGCGATATTGTTGTCATCGTCTACGATCAATATTTTTTGTTTTGCTGCCATGTGTTTATCACCTCAAAATTCTTGTGTGTTAAATGATTTTAATCTTTAAACTCTGCAATTGTCACGCCGGAGTCACCCTCCCCAAATTCGCCAAGATGAAAGGAGCTGACGTATTTTAAACGCTTTAAATGCGACTGGACTGCATTGCGCAGTGCGCCGGTGCCCTTTCCGTGTACAATGCGCACAGAAGGAAGGTGCGCAAGGTAGGCGTCGTCCAGGTACTTGTCGAGAAGAGGGATGGCTTCGTCCGTTGTTTTTCCGATCAGATTGATTTCGGCAGAAATAGTGGCCGATTTGTTTATCCGGATTTTTCCGGCTCCGGTTTTTCCTGTCTTTTTGCCGGTGGAAGAATGCTCTTCATCCAGCAGGATCAGGTCGCTGATATTGACAAGAGAGCGCAGGATTCCCATCTGAACATAGAGGTCGCCTCTGGCGTTCGGCAGAGTGTGCACGGTGCCCTTTAAATTCATGCTCAGGACTTTTACGCTGTCTCCGATTCTGAGGTTTTTCGGAATCTTGTGCGACGCGGCCGTGTTCTTTCTGGAATCGCTCATTTTCTGCTGCGCGCTGTTCATTTTGCCGCGAAGACGGGCGCGTTCTTTTTCCATCTCGCTGACAGAGGCTCCTCCTGTCTGGTATTTGTTGAAATTGCGGATGGTTTCGTCGGCCAGGTCTTTGGCTTCCTTGATAATGAGGTATGCCTGCTCGTTGGCCTCACGTATGATCTTGTCGCGGCTCGTGTCAAGACGTTCCTGCTTTTCTTCCAGTTTTTTCTTCAGAGTCTGTACTTCTTCTTTGTATTGTGTGATCTCAAGCTGCTCACGTTCGATGGTGACACGGCTTTTTTCAAGATCTGCAAGCAGATCCTCAAAGTTCTCTTCGCTTTCACCGATACGGCTTCTGGCATCTTCAATCAGATCTGTGGGAAGCCCCAGTTTTTCGGAAATTGCGAAAGCATTGCTTTTGCCGGGGATTCCGATCAGCAGACGGTAAGTCGGGCTTAACGTCTCGACATTAAACTCGCAACAGGCGTTTTCAACGTCTGCGGTGGAGAGAGCAAATATTTTTAATTCGCTGTAGTGTGTGGTCGCCATGACCTTTGCGCCATAGAGGTGCAGTTTTGAGAGGATTGAGATGGCCAGTGCGGCACCTTCCGTGGGATCGGTTCCGGCGCAGAGTTCGTCGAAAAGAACCAGGGAACGGCTGTCTGCTTTTTTTAATATCCGTATAATATTTGTCATATGGGACGAAAAGGTGCTTAAGGACTGTTCAATGCTCTGCTCGTCTCCGATGTCGGCAAACACTTCCTCAAATATGCCAAGTCTGGAGCGCTCCGAGGCAGGAATGTGGAGACCGGACTGTCCCATCAGTGTGAGGAGGCCGACTGTTTTCAACGATACTGTTTTACCGCCGGTATTTGGTCCGGTGACGATCAGAAGGGAAAAATCATCCCCCAGCCGGACGTCGATGGGCACAACTTTTTTCTTGTCCAGCAACGGGTGACGCCCTCTGCGGATGTCAATGTGACCGTTTTCATTGAACTGAGGCGCAACACCATTGTAGGAAGCGGCAAAAGCGGCGCGGGCAAAAATAAAATCGAGTTCTGTAAGCACATGGTAGTTGACGCTGAGCTCGTCGGTGTATGTGCCGGCCTGGCTGCTGAGCGTTGCGAGAATGACTTCGATTTCCTCCTGTTCGCGCAGGAGGAGTTCTTTGTATTCGTTGTTCAGATTGACGACGGCCATCGGCTCGATAAAAAATGTCGATCCGCTCTGGGACTGATCGTGGATCATGCCCGGAATCTGGGATTTTGCTTCTGCTTTCACGGGAAGGCAGTAGCGGCCGTCGCGCATTGTGATCACACCGTCCTGCAGATAGCTGCGGGTGGCAGAGTTGTTGATCATCGCGTTCATCTGTGAACGGATTTTATCGTTCATACCATGCAGCCTGCGGCGGATGGAGCGCAATGTGCTGCTGGCGTCATCCGCAATCTCGTCTTCTGAGAGGATACAGCGGCGGATTTCATCGTACAGCGGCGTCAGAGGCGCGAGCTGCGCGAAGGATGCAGTGAGGGAGTCCTGTGTCTCGTCGGTCGTTTCCTGCTCCGCTCTGCCTGCATGAGCCGTACATTGTCTTGCAAACGATCTGGCGCGCCTGGCCGCCTCCAGCAGGGAACAGATACGCAACAGCTCGGCAGCAGCCAGAGTACCGCCGATTTCCAGGCGTCTGACAGAATCGGTGATATTGCGCACGCCGGAAAAAGAAAGATTTCCGGAACGTAAAATCCGGCCAAGAGCGTCGCCCGTCTCGCGCTGGAGCTGTTCAATAGATGTTTTTTCCGTGAGCGGCTGCAGATCGGCACAACGCGCTTTGGCTGCTTCGCTGAACGCATATTCTGCAAGTTGTCTGCGTATTTTATCATATTCAAGTGTGTTTAATACTTTTTCGTTCATTTACCAGTCCTCATTTCTATGCTGCCTTTTGCGTATAAGCGACCTTGTGACCAGTCGAAGCGCGACCTGGGGCATGCGATGCAAATGGCCGTAATACTTCACTTCAGCCCTGTTTTTTCTAATTATAGCGTATTCGGGGCTGGAAGAAAAGATTGAAATTATCTGCGACAGCAAAAGATTTCAATAATCCTATTGCAAGCGTAACTTTTTCATTTTATAATAACAGATAGTACGGTTTTCAGAAAATTGTGTACAGGAAATGGTATGCAATCGGCTCTTGCAGCAATATGGCTGCCTGTCATGTGATTTATGCTGCATACGGAAAAGAGGAAGATCATGCAGGAAAAGGATAAATTTTCTTTTATCAATGAAAAAATAAAGGAAAAACCGATTAATAAGAGGAAACTTCTGATTCAGGCAGGTTTTGTCGTCGCTATGGCGGTTGTTTTCGGGGTTGTTGCCAGTTTCGTTTTTACCTGTTTTCGTCCGCTTTTTGAAAATATGATATATCCCCCCGATGATTCTGTGGTCTCGATTCCCAAAGACGATCCCGGGGAGGACGAGACAGGTGTGACGGAGACGGAGAGTGAGACAGAAGAAGAGACGGAGAAAGTACCGGAGGTGCCCGAGACAGAAAGCCCCATACCGCCGGAGGCGCCGGAGCTGGAAGTGGCCGATTTCCAGGAGCTGCAGAATAAGCTTTATGCGGTTGGCAAGGAGGCAAACCGGTTTATCGTGACTGTGACGGGAGTAAAGAGCGATATGGACTGGTTTAATAACCCCTATGAGAGCAGAGGGCAGGCTTCCGGTATTATTATCGCTGACAACGGACGCGAGCTTCTGATATTGACGGAGCGAAAAATAATTCTGGATGTGCAGGAGATATATGTGACCTTTATCAATGAGGTTTCGGTGGCGGCGTCCATGAAAAAGTATGACGGGAATACGGGGATTGCAGTTTTAAGTGTTTCCAGGGCAGAAATTGACGAGGATACCATGGATCATATTTCAGTTGCCGTTCTGGGCAATTCACTGATCACAACGCAGGGTATGATCGCAATTGCAGTCGGAAGCCCGCTGGGCACAAATTATTCGGTTCTGACGGGAAACATTACGTCGACGACGAACAGCATTTCAACGGTAGACAATAACTATACGGTATTTACGACCGATATTGTGGGAAGCCGCAGCGGCAGCGGGGCGATCATCAATGTAAACGGTGAGGTTATGGGACTGGTAATGCAGGATTACAGCAGCAGGGGGGATGAGAATACCTTGACAGCGCTCTCCATCTCCGAGCTGAAGTCTCTGATTGAGATGCTCTCAAATAACCAGGATATTCCCTATATTGGTCTGGAATTATCGACTGTCACGAATGATATTGCGAAAGAGTATGATATTCCCAAAGGGGCTTACGTCAAGGATGTGCGGATGGATTCTCCGGCAATGGCGGCAGGGCTGCAGAGCGGCGACGTCATCACTGCGATGGATGGTGAAGCGATTTTTACCGTGGACAGTTACGAAACCAGGCTGCTTGGCATGCTGCCAGGCAGTGAGGTGGAGATCACGGTGCAGCGGCAGGGGACGGAAGGATATGCGGAGATTATCTGTACGGCTGTGATCGGTGTGCTGCAGTGATATCCGGGCGGTAAATACGAGACCGGGCTGCAGGAGCCATAGAGGATAATTCAAAGGATCCATAGTATTTTGTAAGAAAAAGACGGCTGCATGGAACGGATGTGGCGGCATGTCGGAAATGAGGAAAAAATGAAGTATATTGAAAGTCTCCGCGAGGGAGAGAGAATCAATGAAATCTATCTGTGTAAAGTGAAGCAGTCGGCTCTCACGAAGGCGGGAAAACCATATGATAATCTCGTTCTCCAGGATAAAACCGGGACACTGGACGGGAAAATATGGGAGCCGGGTTCTGTTGGAATCGATGAGTTTGAGTCTCTTGACTATATTGCGGTGATGGGGGATATCACGAGTTTTCAGGGAAATCTGCAGCTCAATGTGAAGCGGGTGCGCAAGGCGGAAGAGGGGGAGTATGAACCGAAAAATTATCTTCCGGTCAGCAAAAAAGATGTGGATGTAATGTACGGGGAGCTTACGGCGCTGATCGCATCTGTCCGCAGGCCGCATCTGAAAAAGCTGCTGGAGAGTTTTTTTGTAGAGGATAAGGCGTTTGAGAAGCGTTTTAAATTTCACTCTGCGGCAAAGACCGTTCACCATGGTTTTGTGGGCGGACTGCTGGAGCATACGCTCTCTGTTGCGAAGCATTGCGACTATCTGGCCGGTGTTTATCCGATTTTAAACCGCGATCTGGTCGTGTGTGCGGCAATTTTTCATGATATCGGCAAGCTGGAGGAGTTATCTACGTTTCCGGAAAATGACTATACGGACGCAGGGCAGCTTCTCGGGCATATTATTATCGGAACAGAAATGATCGGAGAGCGTATCCGCACGATACCGGGATTTCCGAGAGGGCTGGAATATGAGCTGAAGCACTGTATTCTGGCGCATCACGGGGAGCTTGAGTATGGTTCTCCGAAAAAACCGGCGTTGGCGGAGGCGCTGGCCTTAAGTTTTGCGGATAATATGGATGCGAAGATGGAGACATTTGCAGAGATTTTCGGAAATGTACCCGAAGGAAATCTGGAATGGCAGGGATATCACCGTCTGCTGGAGACCAATGTCCGCAGGTCGGGCAGGGAGTAGTTTTAAGAGGCTTTGAAAAAGTTTGCGGAATATTGCAGTAAGAGATAGGCAGCGGCGGTGATGCAGCTGCTTATCTTGTTTTGGCGTTTTATGGGCATGATGGAAATTCTATTTGTGAATTTATACGAGCTGTGAAAATAAGGAAAAGAGGTAGAGGATGCAGAAAAATGATCTGATTCATCTGGAAGTGACAGATATGGGAACCGACGGGGCCGGGATTGGCAGATATGAGGGAATGACTTTTTTTATAAAAGATGCGGTTGCCGGCGATACAGTCCGGGCGCGTGTGATGAAAGTGAAAAAAAATTATGGCTACGCCCGGCTGGAAGAGGTTCTGATTCCGTCTGCTTACCGGGTGGAACCGGCGTGTGAGCTGCACAGGCGCTGCGGAGGATGCCAGATGCAGACGCTTTTGTACGACAGACAGCTTGCGCTGAAGCAGAAAATGGTTAGTGAGAAGCTCGTGCGCATCGGGGGTTTTGCCCCGGAAGTACCTGCATGTATTTTTGAGCCGCCGGTGGGGATGGAGCAGCCGTATCGCTACCGGAATAAGGCACTGTTTCCGATCGGCATGGGAAAAGAGGGAGAAATAGCCGCAGGCTTTTATGCGGCGAGATCACACAATATCATTCCGGTGTCAGACTGTCAGCTGGGAGTGGAGGAAAACAGAGCCGTTCTGGATTGCGTGCTGTCTTATATGAAAGAAAGCCATGTGAGGCCGTACGACGAGACGACGGGAAAGGGACTGATCCGTCATGTGCTGATTCGATATGGTTTTGTGACAGGGGAGATTATGGTCTGTGTAATCATAAACGGGAGCCGTCTTCCGGCGCAGCAGAAACTGATTGAGAAATTGTGTAAAATAAGAGGGATGAAGAGTATTTCTCTGAATCAGAATAAAAAGAATACAAATATAATAATGGGGGAGACAACGGAGACAATCTGGGGGAATGGGTATATCACAGATTATATTTATCTCCGTGACCCTGGGTCAGATTTTCAGAGGACGGATACCGCGATTGCGTACCAGATTTCTCCGCAATCGTTTTACCAGGTAAATCCGGAGCAGACAGAAAAGCTGTATTCTCTTGCGCTGGAATATGCCGGGTTGACCGGAAAGGAGACGGTGTGGGATCTGTACTGCGGGATCGGGACGATTTCTCTGTTTTTAGCGCAGAGGGCCGGTATGGTATACGGTGTGGAGGCTGTAGGACAGGCGGTGGAAGATGCAAAAAGAAACGCTGTCCACAACGGTATCACAAACGCTGTTTTTTTCGAAGGAAAGGCCGAAGAGGTTTTGCCGGAATTTTATCAGAACGGTCCGGCCGGCAGGGATGATTTTCACGGGGAGGGAGCGGATATGCGGCATCCCGATGTGATCGTGGTGGACCCGCCGCGGAAAGGGTGCGATGCGCGGTGTCTGGAAGTTATGCTCAGGATGAGACCGGAGAGGATTGTGTATGTGAGCTGTGACCCTGCCACGCTGGCGAGAGATCTTCGGATTTTGTGTGATGGGGGATATGAGATCAGGAGGGGGAGAGTGGTGGATCAGTTTTGTCATACGATGCATGTGGAGACGGTAGTATTGTTGTCAAAGGTACAGAAGTAAATATAGAAAAATGACTTAT
>CANSSP010000012.1 GCA_947649645.1 uncultured Roseburia sp.
AGCGCGTAGCCATTGCGAGGGCGTTAGCCAGCAAACCGGCCATTATCCTTGCCGACGAACCGACCGGCAATCTGGACAGCAAGACCAGCGATGAAGTGATCGAACTGCTGAAAGTCACCAGCCAGAAATTCCGTCAGACCATTGTAATGATTACCCACAACCCGGAAATTGCAGCACAGGCAGACCGCACCATCCGTATTGAGGATGGCCGGACCCAGGAGTAAGGCGGTGATACCATGAAAAGACAAAAATCAATCATACGCACATTGACAAACCGCAGTTTCAAGGCGAACAAAACGCGCAATCTGATTGCCGTCTTTGCCATCGTCTTAACAACGGTCATGTTTACATCCCTGTTTGTCCTGTCGCAGAGCATGGTTGAAAATATGCGGAACATGAATTTCCAACAGGCCGGATATAACAGCCATTTGAGTTCCGGCATCATGACGGACGCCGATGTGGAGAAAATCATTGCCCATGAGGCTGTCAGGGACTACGGGGAAAGCACGATCATCGGCGTGGCCGAAAACAAGGAATTGACCGGGCGGCAGGTGGAAATCCGCTATGCCGATGAAAACTATGCCCGTTCCAGCTTTTCCTGTCCCACAACAGGAACCATGCCGGTACAGGTGCGGGAGATCGCTTTGGACACCATCACCCTTGATAAGCTGGGGCTGCCCTATGAATTGGGACAGGAAATTGCCTTTGAATGGCGCAAGGATTTAACTTCTGATGAATACACCACCAGCACATTTGTCCTCTCCGGGTATTGGGATGGTAATTCCGCTGCTATGGCAAGTATGGCATGGGTTTCCGAAGCCTTTGTTCAAAGCCAGTTTGCAGGCATCGACCAGGAGGCGCAGACTGCAGACGGGCAGGTTTCAGGAACCGTGATGCTCCACCTTGATCTATACAGTGACAGCAATCTGGAAGGAGCGGCGGAGCAGATTTTAGCCGACACCGGCCTGTCGGATGTGTCCCTTTCTCCCAATGCGGCTTATGACGCCACCATGAACCAGAATATTATCCGTGAAGTGTTGCCGGTGACAATTTGCATGCCACTGGTATTTGCCAGCGGGTATCTGGTTATCTATAACATTTTCCAGATTTCCGTTGCCAGCGACATCCGCTTTTATGGCAGGCTGAAAACTCTGGGAACTACCAAAAAGCAGCTAAAGAAGATCATTTACGGGCAGGCCAGCCGTCTGTCGCTGATCGGTATTCCGATCGGGCTTGTGACCGGGTATCTGCTGGGAGCTGTGTTAGTGCCGGTAATGATAACCGGGACAACGGGAGAAGCAAAGGCAGCAGTCAATCCTTATATCTTCATTGGCTCTGCGATATCTGCCTGTCTGACCGTCCTGATCTCCTGCATGAAGCCCGCTAAAATCGCTGGCAGGGTTTCTCCGATGGAAGCCCTGCGCTACACCGATACAGGAGCCACCGGCAAACGGAAAATCAAGAAAAACACCGGCGGCGCAAGCATCCCGAAAATGGCGCTGGCAAACTTAGGCCGGAACAGAAAGCGCACCATTACGGTGATCTGCTCCCTGACGCTGGGGCTTGTGCTGCTTTCCTGTGTCTATGCGAAAAATGCCAGCTTTGATATTGATAAATACATAAGTCAGACGGTTATCAGTGATTTTGAGGTAGAGGACAGCTCGATTTCTTCCATCTTTGGAACCTATAACCCCTACGGCACAACCATTTCCCCGGAGCTGGTACAGAGCATTGAGGGGCTTTCCGGGTCAGAGGCCACGGGACGCTTATATTCGCAGGTATTTACCCACCAGATCGGGACCTCTGCCCTTGAAAATATCAAGACCTATTATAATGCTGACGACCGGCTGGCATACATTGAAGCAACGGACGCAGGGCTGGCCGAAGCCTGCCATGATATGATTGAGAGCGGCGAGTGTGTTTCCATTCTGTACGGCGTTGACGGCCTGATACTGGATACCTTTGCACAGGATGGCCGGATATTGGATGGCACCTTTGATAAAGACAAATTCATGGCCGGGGGCTATGTCGTGATGGAGGCAGCCACCGGCGCGGAGGACAGCGAGAAAGAAACACAGCCCACCTATTCCGTTGGGGATATGGCAGAACTGAATGGGCAGCAATATGAAGTAATGGCGATTGTGGCAGATATACCCACGATCACCGAAGGCGTCAATAGCAGTACGCAGGACTTCCTTTCGTTCTATCTTCCGGCAGATACATTCCGGGAGATGTACCCGGACAACACTCTGCGAAAGCTGTTCTTTGATGTAGCCGAGGAATACCAGCCGCAGGCAGAAGAAATGCTGATTGACTACCGCAACAACGTGGATAAATCACTGAACTATACTGCAAAATCTACTCTGATTGAGCATTACCAAAAACAGACATGGGCTAATACGGTCATGGGTTTTGTCATCAGCCTGATTATTGCCTTTGTCGGCATATTGAACTTTATCAACTCCATGCTGACAGCGATAGTTTCCCGGCAGAAAGAATTTGCCATGATACAAAGTGTCGGCATGACAAAGCGGCAGCTTCGCCGTATGTTGATTGACGAGGGTCTTTACTATGCAGTGAGTACCTTAGCTGCCTCCTATGTTTTGGGAACATTGGGCGTAGCAATCGGCATCCGCGCAATGGTGTCCGGCGACTGGACAGCAACTTTCCACTTTACCCTTATGCCGCTTTTGATCTGCACACCGATTTTGATTATCTTTGCAATTCTGATTCCGTATATTTGTTTTAGGAATCTGGAAAAGCAAAGTATCGTGGAACGATTAAGAGCAGCAGACTAATTCAGCTTAAAATCCTGCTTGTATGCCCGTAAATCAAGGCTTTTTTGAGATAATCAACCATTTTAAACAAAAAACTGCCCTTTATGCCGAAACATAAAGAGCAGTTTTATTCATTTTAATATTATTTTCTGCTACCTGTATCAGTTATTACTGATTTGCAATCGCCGCCTGCGCGGTGTATCGCGGTCAGTGAGACACTCTATACTGCTAATTTATTCTGTGGTACTAAAATGATTATAAGGCTTTCATTTTCTCTGTCTTTTTCTGAACTTCTCTTCCTCTCTTGTTGCAGTAATCCATCCGTTCTTCATCTGTCATATGCTATGTCATTTCATAATCATATTCCCTAAGTGTATGAATATCCTCCCCTCTATAGTCAAATTGAGACTCAAAACAGGTTTCTCCATAATCATCCTTCACTTTCCAATAATACAGACGGACTTAATTGCGCTTTGCCCTAAGCCTTTCTATCTGTTCTTCCGCATCTGTCCTTGGTACATTATAATACAGCAGTTTCTCCTCCGTTGTCATATGCTTTGTCACTTCATAATTACGCTCTCGAATCTTGTGGATATCCTCAACCGTAAAATCCGGGCTGATTTCCAATGTATATGCCATTATTCCCCACCTCCTAATAGTACAGACGGATTCATAATATCAATATCCTTATAGCTTTCAAGGTGTGTGATTGCCCTGATACCCTTAATAGTCTTTATATTTACAATATGCTTAAAATTCCATGATAGGATGCAGTCACACCCATACACGACAGCAGTTGCTATATGCTGACAATCATCAATACTTTTCTTTGTCAGTATACCCATATCTATAATCTGATTTGCAACTTTAAGAACCTCATCTGTAATTTCCAACTTTGTATATGAAATCCTGCTCAAATACTCATACAATACTGTTCTTTTCGGTTCTCGACATTCACCCACTTCATCAAGCGTCACCTGTGACAAGCAAATATCATACTTTCTAACTTCAAACTGTGCCCAAAGAGCCAATGTATCCTTCATTCGCTCTGGCGCATCTTCCTGTTGCAGATAACTTATAACAGATGTGTCCAAATACTTGCTCCTAACCGCCGCCTGCGCGGTGTACCACAAAGGCGATATACCTCATGAACATTCTTTATCTGAATCAGAAATAATCATTAAAGGCTAATGATTATTTTACATTTATCTGCAAATTATTATACTTCTTTTTTGCTATGGTAAGCTCTACTTCATAATTACATTAAAATATAATCTCCATTGTCTTTATCATATCCAGTTTTCGACTTTTTTTGCAGAATATTCTTCCTTCCAAAATACAAAAAAGGTTCTGAAAACACATATTGCTCTCAGAACCTTGCCCCAGTTATAGAACAACTCAGTCAGCACCGCCATTAAAGGAACAATCTCTTGAGCCACACAACTGAGAATTGTTTTTACCGCATCCGGCCATGCCTTCTACAGTACAGCTTTCAGATACGATTGTAATTTTAAATCTATCCATGCCTGTCTCCCCCTTTCCTTATTTTTCTTTATAGCTACTATGTTCATTAAACCACTCTTCTATAATTTTGGCTTGAACACAATGACTAACATTACTATTCAAAAAATCCCCATTTTCAATTAAATTCTCCCCTGCACATTGTCCCGTACAGTAATTACAATAGCTATGTTTAAAGCACTCTGAAAAATCTTTAATTTTTACTTTACGCCATTTTTTTAATGTTTCATTCTTAGAAATATAATGCAATTCTTTATAATTACAAAGAAACAGTCTAAAACTCACACAAGGATAAATATCTCCTTCCGCATTGCAATACAATCCATATTTACCAGCATAACACGGTGCCTGTTCTGGTGAACGCTGTAGAAGTTCCCTTTTACCAATAAACCGTTCCGGATCAGAATAGAAAACTTTTCGGATAGTTTCTTCTTGTGGCATATATTGAAGAACGTCACAAGAACCATCTAATTTTCCACAAAGCGAAAAATCTATTTTACATGGCCTATTATTTGTTATATCTGTAAAATATGATAAAATATCCCCCACCCGACTTACATTTTCTGTTAATACCACACATTTTAACTCAAACGGAATACTATATTTTTTTAATAAATCAATTCCTTTCATTGTTTGAGAATAGGAACCTTTTACTGTCGTTATTTTATCATGCTGTTCTGCTATATCACTATAAAGGCTGATACTCACCGTTTTTATCCGATATCTTTTAATTTTCAGAACCACTTCTTCTGAAAGTAACATACCATTCGTAAACAACGTAATCAACATACCTTTGTCAGAAATGTATTCTATGATCTCAAAAATATCTTTTCTTAACAGGGCTTCTCCACCGCTTAAAACAACATAAAATACACCTATTTCATACATCTTATCGACAAGTTCTTTCACTTCACTGGTATTCAGTTCTTTTGAAAAATCATATGTATGAAACGGATGATAACAATGAATACATTTTTCGTTACATCTATATGTTAAATCAATATGAAAATTGTAAAATAATCCATTCTGATGAAGTTCTTCTATAAAATTTTTTAATATTGGATTGAAGTTCTTCTCATTATTTTCTTCGTTCCGTTCAATAGAAGTCTGGCCATGAATTATCTCTGTATCATCTTCAAAACAGCCAAATTGCTCTAATGTTTTTTTAAACTTTTCCACGTCTTGTTCCGTAATTTCATTTAATACAAGCCACTGTTTTAGCCTGTCATCCCTGTCGGCAAGAAGGTATTCAAACAATTCAGCAGAGAGTCCTTCTAAAAACATATATTTTTCAGAATACTTATTAAATAAAATCGCTTTCTTTTGGCTTTGCAAATCATATACACGATATGCAACAGATGTACCTATTTTCATGTCTCCCCCTTAGCAAGTAAATAATTCATCCAACTTATCACATATTTCTTCGAACTCATCTCCCAGAAAATACTCGCTAAACCAATATTCCTTTTGAGAAGTTATAACATGCAGACATTGGTATTCTTCCTCAATAACATCGTCCATCGTTGCAAAAGCACGGCATTCAAAATTAGGATATATGTCTGCACTATCTACAATATCACCATAAGAGTCAAAAACCTTCTTATATGTTGTATGGTCAGACCACCTTGCGCTCCAACCATTATCAACAAAATTTTTACGTTTTAAATCATTGTAACGCTCTTCATTTATTAACGCTCTTTCTCCATTCCATACCAACGCAGAATCCAAATCCACCCGCGCAAAAAGACCTCCTTTGTTTGTATATACTTTTTCAAATTTCAATGTCTCCGTAAATATATCGTAACTTTCTATATCATCGATTTTTATTCGTTTATCATCTATTCGTATAAACTTCTTATTCTCCGCAGCCATTATGTCTACCTCCTTTTTCTATAATGACTTCTCTCATTCCAAAAGAATATTGGTAAAATGTATGAATATTCATACATTTTGCATGCCTTTCTCCTTTTACATCATTCATATGAGTTGATATTTACTCATAAAACTATATCATAATTTTCGACTCATAGCAATGTCCAAATTACTATATTATCATAGAAATAAATGAGGTGATATCATGATTGATGTAGACTATGGAAGAATCCAACTAAAATTAGACAAACTAATGGCGGAACAGAACATCAGTATCAACAAACTGGCGTTCCGTTCAGAAATGCAACGGACACAGCTAAAAGCATATATCCGTAATGATATCCAGCGTTTAGATGTAGCTGTTCTCGCAAGGCTTTGTTACGCTTTGCAATGTAACCTCGAAGATATTGTTGAATATATTCCACCTTCAAATCCCTAAAAAAAGAGCTGCCACACCGAAAGGGAGATGGCAACTCTTTTCATTTGGGTGATTCCCCCTGTCACATCAGAAATTCACTTATTTGTGTTTCCTGCCGATCTTCCTGGCGTCACGCTTAATAGCATTGCTTTTGGAGCTTTTCGATGTTTTGGCAATTTCATATATGGACACAACTCCCGTAAATCCAAGCATAAACAGCATAGCTTCAACCATTACCTCATCTCCATTTCTCACATTTTTCCAGCTTATGCCCATACCTGTTCAGCGACAGTGATACACACAATACCTGTCACCATTCCCGCAATCAAATAATTTCTCTTCTAATACTCCTCTGCCCACATCATAGTGGCATGATCTGTATCGTCAATGACAAAAATATTTCCATTGATTTCCTCAACATCTCTGCCAACAGGCATGACATACTCCCTGCGATATCCGGGCTTCTCCTGTGAATGGATAATTACCAGCAGTTTCCCGTTCCTGTCTGGGTTCTCTTTCGTTGCTATTTTAAATACCTGCAGGCAGTTAAGCTCCTGTCCGCTGTCACGCAGGTTATCTATGGTATCCCATAAAAGGATTTGAAGCAACACCGGGAGACGGTCATGAATCCCTCTTGTCAGATACCTCTGTTCTCCCTCACGAAACATTTTCTGCTTAGACATTTCCTTCCTCCTGTGGATATATCAATACCAAACCATCATCTGAGGAAAGCAGGTAAAGTGTCTCATGCCAGCCATTACCGATTTCATCAGAATACTCATAATCATCTGCATTGATATGATAGAATTTTAATATCTCTGATATATTCTCCCTGTAAATCTGGTAGTTGGGAAAATATAATACATAGCCTCCCATCTCAACAGACTTTCTATATGTGCCATATGAACGATCTGATATAGATGCAGCTTTTTTTATCCTGTGATACATCCTCATTTTTTCCTTTCTTCTGATTCCTTTTCTTTTTTCTCATCTTTTGGTTTTTCCACTGCTTTCTCAGATTTTCCAGCTAAATATTCATGAAATCTGTCCTGTCAATGGTTTTCCCTCAAATACTGTGGAATATAGATTGACAATTCTCACAGTACCCCACCCAAAGTCTCTAACATGATTCATTAAGTGCATAGTGCTTAAATCCAACTCCCCACATCTGTCAATCGTAGGATAAAGTTCAATCACCAGTCCTTTTCTGCCTGTTTCCGCCCATGTCCGTCTTATTTCATAGGTATGGATGCCATCCTCTGAAGACACAAGCTCTGTCTCTAAATTGTGTTTTTTTGTAATCATTTTGTTCTCCTTATCGTATTATCAGAATATATATATTATTTCTAAACAACCTGAAATTAGAGCCTCACCTCCTTCATATGGCTGATCTGTTCTTCTCTTCACCAAAGAAATAATATATATTACAAAACCACTTTAAAATATATATGCCGTCTGTTCCCAGTAAAAACAAAAGCAGCTGGATTCATTTCCGCAATCCAGCTACTAATCTATTTCTCGTATTCTATCCAGTTTTTTATATCTGTCATACACAGTCCAAAGTCCCTGTAAAATATCATCTAAACCGCTTTTTCCATAGTCTGTGCCGGATGCTTTCACACATACCACTGGGGCAAACAGTGGGTTCTCTCCTATGATGATCTCAAAAATCTTCTGTCCATCCGCCTTTGTCACTGCATGAATGATAACCCTTTCTTCTGTCTTTTCCTCTGCTGATTGTTGCAGTTGTTCTAAAAATACGCTTAACTCTGTTTGTCTGTCTGAATACATATGCGCTCCTTTCCGAATCATAAAAAACAGGAGCAAAACCATCTGTTGGCTTTGCTCCCCATATTTATCACAAATACTATGTATGAAATTTTTATTTCAACACATCTCACTGACACTCAGAACCCGGCTATTTCATTGCACACAAAAAAATCCCCTGCTACTTTTTGCATAAAGTAACAGGGGATTTCCCTTTATTGATACCTGTGAATAATCAATATGCTATTTCCTTAACAGCCGGTATACTACTTTTGGTTAATCGCCGCCTGTGCTGCAGCCAGTCTTGCGATCGGCACACGGAACGGTGAACAGGACACATAATCCAGACCGATCTTATGGCAGAATTCCACAGAAGACGGATCTCCGCCGTGCTCGCCACAGATACCGACATGGAGACTGTTATTCACCGGTTTGCCAAGTTTAATCGCCATCTCCATCAGTTTGCCAACACCTGTCTGATCAAGCTTCGCGAACGGATCATTCTCAAAAATCTTGGCATCATAGTAAGCGTCCAGGAATTTGCCAGAGTCGTCACGAGAGAATCCGAACGTCATCTGTGTCAGATCGTTTGTACCGAAGCAGAAGAAATCAGCCTCTGTAGCGATCTCGTCAGCCGTAAGAGCCGCACGCGGAATCTCGATCATCGTACCGACTTCGTACTCCAGCTTAACGCCTGCCGCTGCGATCTCCGCATCCGCAGTCTCGACAACCACTTTCTTGACATTCTTTAACTCTTTGATTTCACAGATCAGCGGAATCATGATCTCAGGTTTCACATTCCAGTCAGCGTGCGCTTTCTGAACATTGATCGCCGCACGGATGACAGCTCTCGTCTGCATCTTTGCGATTTCCGGATATGTCACTGCAAGACGGCAGCCTCTGTGTCCCATCATCGGATTGAACTCATGCAGAGATGCGATCAGAGCCTTGATATTCTCAACGGATTTACCCTGCGCGTCCGCAAGCTTCTTAATATCCTCTTCCTCTGTCGGAACAAACTCATGAAGAGGCGGATCCAGGAAACGGATGGTAACCGGATTCCCCTCAAGCGCTTCATACAGCGCCTCAAAGTCACCCTGCTGATACGGAAGGATCTTCTCGAGAGCAGCTTCTCTCTCCTCCACGGTATCGGCGCAGATCATCTCACGGAATGCTGCGATTCTGTCCTCCTCAAAGAACATATGCTCGGTACGGCAGAGACCGATTCCTTCTGCTCCAAGCTCACGTGCCTTTCTGGCATCTGCAGGTGTATCCGCATTGGTGCGGACTTTAAGTCTGCGGTATTTATCAGCCCAGGACATGATTCTTCCAAACTCTCCGGCAATCGTAGCGTCCACGGTCGGAATGATTCCGTCGTAGATATTACCAGTCGTACCGTCAATGGAAATCGGATCTCCCTCGTGATATTCCTTGCCAGCCAGCGTAAACTTCTTATTCTCTTCATCCATATTGATGTCGCCGCATCCAGATACACAGCAGGTACCCATACCACGCGCAACAACGGCCGCATGGCTCGTCATACCGCCACGAACGGTAAGAATACCCTGTGAAGCTTTCATACCGGTGATATCTTCCGGAGAGGTCTCAAGACGTACCAGTACGACCTTCTCTCCTTTTTCATGCCATGCCACAGCGTCCTCAGCGGAGAAGACAACCTTTCCGCAGGCAGCGCCCGGCGATGCCCCAAGGCCTTTTCCGACCGGAGTTGCTGCCTTTAACGCAGCCGCGTCAAACTGCGGGTGAAGCAGGGTATCCAGATTACGCGGATCAATCATCGCCACCGCTTCTTTCTCTGAACGCATTCCTTCATCAACCAGATCGCATGCAATTTTTAATGCAGCCTGTGCAGTTCTCTTGCCGTTTCTCGTCTGAAGCATATAGAGTTTCTTGTTCTCAACCGTAAACTCCATATCCTGCATGTCTCTGTAGTGATCTTCCAGCGTCTGGCAGACCTCTTTGAACTGTGCGAATGCCTCCGGGAACTCTTCTTCCATCTTTGCGATCGGCATCGGCGTGCGGACACCCGCAACAACATCCTCGCCCTGCGCATTGATCAGGAACTCACCCATAAGCTTCTTCTCGCCCGTAGCCGGATCTCTTGTAAACGCAACACCCGTACCACAGTCATTTCCCATATTACCAAACGCCATACTCTGAACGTTGACTGCCGTTCCCCAGGAATACGGGATGTCGTTGTCGCGGCGGTATACGTTTGCGCGCGGGTTGTCCCAGGAACGGAACACAGCCTTTACTGCGCCCATAAGCTGTTCCTTCGGGTCATCCGGAAAATCCGAACCGATTTTTTCTTTGTACTCTTTCTTGAACTGACCTGCAAGCTCTTTTAAATCGTCTGCTGTCAGATCCACGTCAAAGGTCACACCCTTGTCCGCTTTCATCTTATCGATCAGCTCTTCAAAATATTTCTTTCCGACTTCCATTACGACATCGGAATACATCTGGATAAATCTTCTGTAGCAGTCCCATGCCCAGCGCGGATTGTTCGACTTGTTCGCGATAACATCGACAACCTCTTCGTTAAGTCCAAGGTTTAAGATGGTATCCATCATACCCGGCATGGAAGCTCTCGCACCGGAACGCACCGACACAAGAAGCGGATTCTCTTTGTCACCGAATTTCTTTCCGGTAATCTCTTCCATCTTCACGATGTACTCGTTGATCTGTCCCTGAATCTCTTCATTGATCTCACGTCCGTCTTCATAATACTGTGTGCAGGCTTCCGTCGTGATCGTAAAGCCCTGCGGTACCGGAAGGCCAAGACTTGTCATCTCCGCCAGGTTGGCTCCTTTACCGCCAAGAAGCTCTCGCATGTCAGCATTACCTTCGCTGAAAAGGTACACCCATTTGTTTGCCATTTTGCTGATTCCTCCTAAACTTGCTATGCTTATACCACGGGAATAAGGATTCCCGCCGGTTTCAGAGATTATGTGCCTGTCCCATGGCACACACATTTATTTTAACACACTTTCTATAAATGGCAATAAGTTTTTGGCGATTTTTACCACGAATACCGGAAAATGTTAAAAAGATTAATAGCAATGATCACTGCCATCAGCCCTATAAACAGCCGGTCCACCGTCGCATCTTCCATCTCTTTATTAATCCTGCTTCCGGCCAGTCCGCCGAAAATGCCGCAGCATATCATCAGTAAAAGCGTGAAAGGCTCAAACGGAGGAACATTTCCCTTCACCAGAGTCCCCGAAAGACTCGCAATCTGTGAAAACAGAATGATATAGATGGAATACATCGCAGCCTGCTTCGTCTCCATCGAAAAAAAATAAAACAACACCACCAGATTGACCGGACCGCCGCCAATGCCGAGAAACGAGGATAAAATGCCAAGAATCACTCCGATCAGAAAAATCACCGCTTTTCCCGCCACGTGCCTTGTCTTTATTTTTTCCTTTTTTATCGTATACAAAAGCGTACCAGACGTAATCACCAGAAGAACCGCTGCCTGAACGGCCCCCACATGGCTGGTGTCGGAGAGCATTCCCAGAACCCCCTCGTACATCCACTTTCCGGTCAGGCCTCCTGCCACACCTCCCGCCGCAATCACGGTCGCAAATACATGATCAAAAATAAAATCATGCTTTGTCCGCATATTTTTATACAGCGAAACGAAAGACATCGACAGCACCGTACAGCCCGACAGAAAAGACCCTGTCGTCACCGCAAGAATCCCGGTGGCGTCCAGCACCGGCTTAATGATAACGCCGCCTCCGATCCCACAGACAGCGCCCACTGCAGAAGAAAGAAAACAGACCAGAATAATTACGACATACTCCATTCTTTTCCCCCAATCAGCACGGCTGCGATTTCATTCCTGCCATCCAGCAACACCAGATCCGCATCCTTTCCATCCTCAATGGACCCCTTTGTGCCGTACACCCCGATCAGCTTTGCCGGATTTTCCGTCAGCATGGGGATCACCTTCTCCAAAGGCAGGCCCGTAAAAGAAAGCAGGTTTTTCAGAGCCAGATTCTGCGTCAGCGTACTGCCTGCCCGGACTCCGTCTGACGCCAGCTTTGCATCTCCCCCTTCTACGATCACCTTGTTCACCCCCAGATGATAATTCCCGTCCGGCAGGCCGGCTGCCATAATCGAATCCGTAATGGCGACAACTCTGTCCACACCTTTTGTCTTGACGATCAGCCGCACCGTGCCGGGGTGCAGATGTCTTCCGTCACAGATCACCTCGCAGTAAGCATCCGACTCCAGAGCCGCTCCCCAGATTGCCGGTTCATGCTGGTGCAGAAGCCGCATTGCATTTCCCGTGTGCGTGACCGCCGTCACTCCCCGTCGGACCGCCTCCATCGATGTGGCATAATCCGCCCCGGAATGTCCCATCGCAACGGCAATTCCCAGTTCTTTTAAAACCGGAATCATCTCTGTCACGCCTTCCACCTCTGGTGATACCGTCATATAGAGGATGCCGCCTTCCGCCAGCTCCTGATAGGCTTCCACCAGTTCGGCGTCCCCCTTCCGCAGCAGTTCCTCCGGCATCGCGCCCTTATATCCGGACGCCAGAAAAGGCCCCTCAAGATGAACGCCCAGAAGACGCGCGCCTCTGCGCCCGCTCTCTGCGTAAGCCCTATATTCCCGGATACACTGCCGCGTCTGCTCCTCCGTGTCTGTCAACACGGATGCCAGCCAGGAAGTCGTGCCGTTCCCTGCAAAAAAACATCCGATTTTTTCCAGATCATCCGCAGTCGCACTGTTTACGTCGATCCCGACCGCGCCATGCGTATGAATGTCAATAAACCCCGGCACAATTTTAAGCCCTTTTGCGTCCGTCACTTTTGCACCGCCAGAAACCGCCTCCTCCTTTGCACACAGCCTGATCTTTCCGCCGTGGATACACACCGTTTCCGGCAGAAATGAGCCATCCCTGTAAACTTCCCCGTTTATAATATACCTGTCTCCCATACACTTCTCCCTGCGGCACAGATCGGCATAACCGTCCGGACCCGCTTTTCCTGAAATTATTCTTCTGGCAGCTTTGCGACAAATTCCGTGATCCGCAACAGAACATCCGGATGTTCCTGCATCAATGTCACCGGAAAGTGCGCAGACACTTCACCGTAAGCAGCATGGCGCACCACACTGCGGTGCCAGTCCCTGAAACACCCCAGGCGTACTTTCCGCGCATGATAAATCTCATGCATCCCGATTGTCACACACAACCACGGCATATCGTCGATCGCACCGTTCAGATCACCGATCGCATTGGCAGTCCTTGTCTCCCGGCTGATCTCCAGCACCCTTGTGCGCAGATTCCGAAACGCTTCCGCCGTCATGTGATCGTCCGCTTCATTAAACGCCAGATGCCCGTTGATGCCGATTCCTCCAAAACAGATATCCACACCTCCAAGTTTTTCGATCTGCTCTCCGACAGCCTCCGGTTTATGCGGGTCGGGAAATACTCTCTGCTCCTTGGGCATAACCAGCTCCGGCAGAATTTTATGGTAGACCTCCCGGTCCATAAAACCGCGAAAACTTAAGGGTTCCTCCTTTAAAATCCACTCCTTCTCATCCGTCAGATATTCATCCATATTGAAAAACCAGACATTCTTAAGACTGATTTTCTCCCGGTTTACAATCTCCACAAAAAACGGATACTGTCCCACCGGACCTACCGGGCAGATCATGACCGTTTTCTCTCCCCGCGCATTGTTTCTTTTGATCTCCTCCGCCATCTCCTCCGCCATCGCGCCAAACACCGCTTTATTATCCGCCATCACTTCGATTGGCAGTTTCGGAGCCGCGAGAAGCCTTTCCCTGTCATAATAATAATATTCGTGTCTCATTGCGTCCTGAACTCCTTTCCCTATCCAACTTTTCATCTGTACAATCCCGTATACTTCTGTGTGATCTCCAGAATACGGTACACATCCAGGAACGGCTGAAATTTCTGCTCCTTCTTACAGATGAATTCCCTGAACTCCTCCCATTTCTTATCCGCCTGTTCCTTTTCCCCCTGTGCCAGAAAGAAGAGCGCTTCCGAGAGCTTCATGACATAATTCCTGTGATAGTCGAGCAGCTCCCAGAAGACCGATTCCCACCTGCCGTCCCTGTCTGTGTGCCGTGCGATTTCCCCTTCAAAGCTCTTGCACAGCTCCCCGGCACGCCTCATACGCTCCGCCACTCTCTCGTCGCACCGCTCTCCTTTGCCATTTATGTAATCACAGACAGCCAGGTCTGACAGCCCGCTCAGATAAGAGCAGACCTTTTTCCAGTCCGGACCGTACAAAGCCATAAAATACTCCCTTATCAGTTCCTCTGCCTGCGTTTCTCTTCTGAAAAGCGTATACGCCATCACATAGTTCGGCAGTGCATTCGGAAAGGCCGCCCGCAATTCCTGACAGCTGACGTATCCGTCAAGTCCCATCTTCTGCAGTTTCCCTATATCCGCATGAATCACTTTCGCAATATGGACGTATCCGAAATCACCGTAGTGAGCCCGGCCGAGAGGATAGTCATAGACAAACCCGTCCCCCGCAAACACCGCCTGCCATCCTCGGAGAAACGCCATATTCTCATCAAGGCTTGTCGGCAGCGTGATGTGATTCCTCTCAAAAGCAGGCAGAGCTGCCGCCGTACAGCTGATTTCATAGCTCTTTTCAAAAGTCCGGCTGATCGGCGCAAACATCAGCACAAATCTCTCCGGATGCCCGGGCCGCTTTGTCTCCGGCGGCCACAAAAGCTCCTGATACAGCAGAAAAACAATGCGCGTCTTTAGCCCTTCCTCCGTAAGCCGTTTATCGATTTCGTTTAAAAGGTCCACATACTGATCTGACAGCGTTGTCCCGCGGCATCCCTGACATTCGCACAGATTGTTGTATTCATCCGCAAGCCAGACGTGCAGAAAATCCGCCTGCGGATGCTCTTTCGCATAGGTCGTCACCAGCCCGGCAAACGCATCCACCGCATCCGTATTGTGATAACAGAGATTGGTATTCGCCGGAACACCGTGAAACAGCGCCCTCTTTCCGTTTAGCAGCGCCATCCTGTGAGAGAGTTGTTTCCCCTCCGCACTCTTCGCTGCGTTCCAGGAAACCGTCTGATACCCTAAAACCTCTCCGGTCCATCCATGTCCGGCCTCGTGGAGAAGCAGTCCGCGTTTCTTTGCCGCCCGCTCAAACCGCTCCAGATCCGCAGCGGCATCCTCCTGTGTATACCGCTCCGCAGCGGCATATGGATTTTCCATGTGATCATACCAGCGCGACAGAAATGCATAAGGTGTCTTAAACTGAAGAAAAAAGCTGTTGTACCCCACCTTCGGCAGCCACGTTATGTAATCCATGACATTTTCAAACGAGTCTGCCCCCTCAATACACACGCCGCGGTGGCAGTACGCTGCCTCCCTCTCATAGTGCGCTGCAAGCTTTCCTTTCCCGATCAGAGGCACCACCTCGTATTCTTTCTGCGGTAAAACAAAACGGCAGCCGAGGTGATGCAGATAATCATAGACGCCCAGCAGAACACTTCTGTCATTTTTCCCCTCAATCCTTCCGCCGTGCTCTCCTATCCGGATCCGATAGGCGTCTCTGCCATCCGTGAGCGCGCCCCCGTCGCCCGACAGGAAAATCTCCCCCTCCATACTTCCAGATCCGGCAAGCATCCGCCCCAGGTACCCGGACAGCTCCTCCGCCGCAAATACAATCGTCTCTGAAGCGTCCTCTCCGTAACTTACCCTCATGCATTTCCTCCCGTAAAAAAGACCCCGCGGAACAGACTTTTCAGCCGCTCCACAAGGTCTATTCCATACAGTTTCAGGCTGTCTGAAGCCGTCCGGCACTCTTAATTGCCCAGTGCCTCTTTCATCACATCAAACATAACATAGTCTTCCAGCGGCACTTCGCCTTCCACATCACCGCTCTCGATAAACATCTGCTGCTGTCTCTTGTAATACAATTCCATCGTGCCGTCATCGATACCGGTCTTTACCGCGTCCGAGCTGAACCACGTTGCGTCTCCTGTCTCAACCAGACATGCTTCCTTGTCCTTTGCGCACTGCGTCGCATACAGACCAACCGCGTAATCCCAGTTCTCTTCCTGTGCGGAATACTGCATCGCCTTATAAAGGGCACGGCTGAAACGAATCAGAATATCACGGTTTTCTTCCGCATAACCGGGCAGGCAGATCCAGCTTGAAAGATTCACTGAATTGGTTGAAAATTCGATTTCCTTTGCGTCTTCTGTCGTCTCCAGAATCTGATTGCTGTACGGATTCCATGCTGTGCAGGCATCCACAGAACCGGAAGCCATTGCCGCCACCATGTTTGTCGCATCCATTTCGTACGCCTCAATATCATCCATGGTCAGACCTGCTGCCGCAAGCGCACCGTTTAAGGCAGTCTCGGAAGAAGACCCGCCGTTGTAGGCAATCTTCTTTCCCTTCAGGTCTTCCACCTTTTCAATTCCGTGAGAAGTCAGAACCACAATCTTATCCGTGCTGTGTACCGAACTGGGCGCAAAAATCTTTGCCTGTCCGTTGATGCAGAGTCTGTGTGCACCGTGTCCGA
The DNA here is from genome assembly GCA_947649645.1 of uncultured Roseburia sp. GTDB lineage: Bacteria > Bacillota > Clostridia > Lachnospirales > Lachnospiraceae > Roseburia. The sequence goes on from CANSSP010000012.1 coordinate 16,923, forward strand.
TGTATGCAAGATCAATACTCCCGCCTTCCATCGCCGCAATCTCGGATGGACCGTCCGCAAACTCCCAGAGTTTGATACTCAAACCTTCCTCTTCAAAGTATCCCTGATCGATTCCGGTCAGCACCGACCACAGAGACGCATAGTTCGGCATATAAGCGACATTCAGCTCTATGAGATCTGACGGCGCCGTATCATCCGCATCTGCAGCGGAGGTATCCTGCACCTCATTCTGCACATTATTGTCGGCTGCATCCGCGTCCGTCCCTGCATCTGCCCCCGCATCATTTGCAGGGGGCGTCTGATCTGCGTCTCCCGACGCGCCTTTGTCCTTGTCTCCGCCGCCGCAGGCAGCAAGTGAAAGTGTCATGGCTGCCGCCAGGAACATGGTACAAAACTTTTTCATTTTCATTTTGATGTCCTCCTGTTATCAAAATATTTTAACTGCCCGCACCGTAATGCGTCACAGCTAAGTACATCACTTTTCTGATCCCTGCTATTTTCTGACCTCCAGAAATTCCTTATACACCTCGTTCCAGATCTCTGCTTTCAGCTCCAGAAAATGCGGGTCAGACTTCGTTTCCTGCGTTCTCGGATAAGGAATATCGATATTTACAATCCGTTTGATCCGCCCCGGCCTCGCACTCATAATAATCACGCGCTGTGCAAGAATAATCGCCTCGTCCACATCATGCGTGATAAAGAAACATGTCTTCTTTTCCTTCTCCCAGGTATTTAGCAGCTCTGTCTGGAGCTGGACACGGGTCTGTGCATCCAGAGCTCCGAACGGCTCATCCAAAAGCAGTACCTCCGGGTTTGCCGCATATGCCCGCGCAATCGCCACGCGCTGTTTCATACCGCCCGAGAGCTCTTTCGGATAGGAATTTTCAAATCCTTTCAGACCTACTGACTCGATATACTTTCGCGCAGTCTCTTCCGCCTGGTCTTTCGGCACCTTTTTCATCTCAAGCCCGAACATCACGTTTTTGATCACCGTCCGCCACGGAAACAATGCATACTGCTGAAACACTACGCCGCGCTCGACGCCCGTCCCTTCTATTCTCTTTCCGTCCAGATACACCGCGCCGCTCGTCGGCTCTAAAAGCCCCGCAATAATATTTAACAGGGTAGACTTTCCGCATCCGGACGGACCGACCACACAGATAAACTCATTTTCCAGAATATCCAGATTTGCTCCGTTTAACGCCACTGTCTTACCGCCGCGCCCCTGATACTCCTTTACCACATTGTCTATTTTCAGCTTTACTAGCTTATCGTTTCCTGCCATCCCGTCAATTTCCTTTCGATAATATCCACAATCTTCACCAGAATCAGTCCTATAATTCCCAGCATAATAATGTACATCAGCATCGGTGCGGACTCAAACGAGTTTGCAAGAGAACGGATCCGCATGCCGATACCATACTGCGCGCCGGTCGACTCCGCCGCAAGCAACGTCGTAAGTCCTGCGCTCAGCCCCAGACGGACCGCCGTGATAATAAAAGGAACCGTTGCCGGACAGATAATCTTGACAAAAATATCAAAATCATTCGCACCGAGCACCCTGGCCGCCTTGATCAGGGTGACGTCGATATTTTTGATTCCCTGATAAATCGTAATGCTCATCGTCATAAACGTACAGATCCAGATCAGAATAATCGCCGGCTTCTGCCCGATACCAAAGATAATTACCAGAAGCGGCGCATAGCCCAGCGCCGGGATATTGCGGATAAAATTGATCCACGGTTCGATAATCTTTTGTACCGGCGTATACCATGCCATTAAGAACGCGACCGGCAGGGCTGTGACAAAACCCAGTCCGAACCCCGCCACCACGCAGAACATACTGCTGCGGATATCTTTCCAGAACGCACCGCGGTCAATCATCGTCCCGATTGCAGGAATGACCTTATCTACAAATGGAAAGCTTCTGCCGGTAACCTCGCCGATGGAAAGCAGGAACCACACCAGCATCGCCGCGCAAAAGGACAGAAGCAGCCACACCTTATCATTAATCACTATTTTTTTCTTTTTCTTTTCTTCTCCCATTTTATACCCCCACTCTGCATATCTGGCACAGCTGTGTATCCGGATGCTTCTTTAACCACAGCACGGATGCCCGTGTCCGTCCCTTGTGTGGCTGTTCAGCGCCGGGTCCTTCATACACAGATGCACCGCAGCCGTTGTAAATGTCTTTGGCAGGGCCAGTATATTCGGCTCTGGGCCCACATACTTTTTCATCGCATCTTTTAAAGCCTCTTCCACCGTGGCTCTGGTTTTTAAACCCATCCCCCGCGCAATCCCCGGTTCTCTCGCACCGACGATATAAATCGCACTCGTGTGCTCCTCTGCCAGATGTCCGCAGCTCATCATGGAAAATCCGTGGAACGGGTGGAATGCATTCGCAAACCGATATTTCCGTATATACTCCTCATTCGTCGCAAAATACTCGCCGTATCGGTTCATATCCGGCAGAATATTCATTGAATCGTGCTGGAACATTTCATAGAGTTCCCTTAAATACGGCCATCTCTCCTCATGAAACCAGCCGTCGCAGATACTCGGAACAATAAATACACAGTGATCGCTCAGTATCCTCTTATGCCGGATCACCTGCGCGGAAAGAGCCTGCATCATCTGAATCGGATTCGTCCCCATTCCATCCCCGTAGTGAAAATTTGTCGGCATTCCGAATACCACGATATCATACTTCTTCTCCGCCCAGTGCACATATGTCCGCTTATCCGCCGCCTTCCAGCTCACCGGCTGCATTTCCCGCGCATAGCCCGAATGGATCTCAATCTGCCTCGAATTTGTGTCGAGCACCGCGTCACAACAGAAAAACTTTTTCCCCATTTTCTCTTCCATCAGCATGCCATGGCGGTCAAACTTTTCGCGCATCCTGCTGCTCGTGGACACCGGAACAAAATCTTCCCGATGCATGACGTCGGGCACATGGTGGGCCGCGATGCTTCTCCAGTGGCTGATCCCGGTTGCACAGTGCTTATAGCCTCCGGAATACCCCCCATATGGATTGCCCTGCGTATGGCCGATCAGAATCGCCACATCGGCATCAAATACGTATCTGTTCATAATAACATGATCACCGGCCTCTGTATATCCCAGATCAGTCAGATGCTCATAATCCTCACTGTCATGGCTTGTGATCTGCCCCGACGGGTAAAATTCGCCAAACAGCTCCTCTCCCAGAATGGTCCGCATCTCCGCCGTCGTCGCACGCGGGTGCAGGCCGTTTGAAAACAACAGCAGCACATCCTCTTTCCGGACGCCTGCGCTGTACAGTTCGTCCAGGCACGCGCGGATCGCCACTTTCCGATGAGAAGTCGGCTGATTTCCCCCTTTGACGATATCCGGAATGACAATGACGACCTTATCCCCCGCTTTTGCGATCTCTGAGAGCGCAGGCATTCCGATGGGATTGCGTATGCTCTTCATCGTAGCCTCATAGAGGCTGTCCCAGTCCTGCGGCAGGCATTCCGGATCGCAGACTGTCTCTCCCGGAATAAAAACATCCGTCGTATCCGGAAGCTCCGCCTGCATCATTCCATGTCCATATTCAAATTCCAGCTTCATAAAAACCCTCCATCTGTCTGTCCATGCAGACACTCAGATCATTGGATGCCCTCTGCTGCCCGCTTCCCGGCTGCCCCAATACATTTCTCCTATGCCGGTGCGGACAGCAGCGGCTAACTCCCCATATATAAACGGATAATTTCCAGATATTCCTCAGGATAAAAACCAATCTCCCCCTGAAAGCGCGTCAGCGCAATCAGTCCGCCGTCAATTTCCGGAACGGATGCCAGCATCGCGGCGTTTTCGGCTTTCAGCCCTCCTCCGTATACCACATCCATACCCCCGGTCTTCTCTTTCACAAAACGTGCAATCTTTGTAATATATTCTTTATCTGCAGGCGTCCTGCCCGGCCCGATACTCCACACCGGCTCGTAGGCAATCACAACCCTGCTCTTATCGATGCCGGAAAGCCCGGTATTAAGCTGCTCCCCCAGAACCGTCTCCCACTCCGGCTGTTCCTCCGCCGTCTCGCCGATACAATAAACCACCTTAAGCCCCTCATCGACAGCGCACCGGATCTCCCTGTTCAGAAGACGGTTCACCGCAGAGGTGTCCTTTACGCCTGCTTCCAGAAGAATCCCCTTTTTGTCGTTCCGCTCCTCACAATGACCGATCAGAACCGCCTCGCATCCCAGCGCTTTTACCGCGGAAGCCGGTCTGTTCGTCGTAAACGCTCCGAAATTCCCGCCCGGCGCCGTATTCTCGCGGTATACGCCCTGACTGCCCAGCCGCACCGGACCGTCCGCCTTTCTGGCCGCCGCCGCGCCCAGAAGATGTGCTTCGGGCAGAAACTGTATAAACTCCACCTCAGCGGGGTCGTAATGCGCCAGCCCCTCCTGGGTGCTCTGCACGATATACGCCCCCCACGCCCCGACTGATGCCAGGCGGTTTACCCCGCCGGATTCCACCGGAACATCAAACCGTTTTAAATTCAGATAGATATGTTTCATCATTTTTCTCCCGTCACTCGACAGCCGTGTTGTCCCACGCGTTACAGAATGTTCCGATCCCCTGCGTCGTGTATGCATGTTTCATACTGTCCTTATACACGTCAAGTCCTGTCGTCACGATGTCGGCCCCGGCCACGGCGCAGTCAGCGATCTGTTTTGGTGTGCGGATGGCCGCGCAGATAATCTCTGTCTTTCCGTAAAAGCCATAATTTTTATAAATCTCAACAATATTGCGTATGTATTCCCTGCAGTCCTCACCGTTGGCCTCTTTCCAGCCGATAAACGGTGAGACAAACATCGAGCCGTTCTTTGCCGGAAGTATCGCCTGCGCCGCGGAAAAAATCAGCGTCACATTCGTCCGGATCCCTTTCTCCTCCAGCTTTCTGGCCGCTGTGACCCCCGCCTCCGTAGCCGGAATCTTAATCACGAAATTCGGGCTGATCGCAGAAATCTTTTCTGCCTCCGCGATCATCTCATCCGCATCATCGATATGCGGATTGATCTCCACGGAGACCGGAAATACGTCGGCACCCGAAAGCCCTTCGGCCTTTATCCACCCGGCAATGTCGGTAACCGCCTTTAAAAACGGCTTCCCGCTCAACATAATATGTCTGGGATTTGTCGTAATCCCATCAATTCCAAACGTCTCATACGCATAGCGGATCTCGTCCATCTTCGCACTGTCCAGAAAATATTTCATGCCTTCCCCTCCCGAAATTGTTGATTTTTCTTTTCCATATTAGTTAATTATTTTAATTAATTATACGATAGCACAATTTTACTTCAATTGCAATAGAGAATTTGCTACATTTTTTACAATACATTTTTATTTCACTTTACTTTTTATAGTACATATTTCCCACAAAAGAATACAGCGGACCACTTTCACAGTATTCTTCTTCTCCGGCACCGACATTCCCGCCCAAAGCATCTTTTTCACACAGGACACTTTTTTATATGACAAAAATCACTGCAGAATCCATAAACGGCTCCACAGTGATTTCGTATTTTTGTCTACGGCCTCTTAGACCGGTGTCTCCAGTTTCTCATCAATCGCCACCGCAACAGCCCCCAGCGCTCCCGCAAAGCGGTCGGGCCTTACAAAAGAAATGGTGGTTCCCGGATAAGCCGCGCTGTAAAGGCTGCTCTGCGCATGGTTCAGCAGAAGCTGCCGGTTGTCTTCATTTTGAAACAACATGCCGTCCATCAGCAAAATATCCGGTCTTGTAAAATGAATAATATTGCGGACAGCGATCGCCAGCTTATGTACCGCATCCTCCACAATCCGGCACACATCACGGTCCCCCGCCGCCTGCGCCTTAAGAATCAGAACCATCTCAGGTTTTTTTTCATCGGCGCACATTTTTTTCAACGTCTGCGCACGCCCCTGCTCCATCTCACGCACACAATCATTAACGACCGCGTACTCACTCGCATAGGCTTCCAGACAGCCATGATCCCCGCAGGTGCAGGCCCGGCCGGCCGGCTCGATCACCATATGCCCGGCCTCCCCTGCCCCGACCACCGAACCGCGATAACCTGCGTTATTTAAAAACAGCGGGCAGGCAATGCCGGCCGACACCAGCATATAGGCAAAAGATGCTCCGTCTTCCAGCATATCCCGCTGGAACAGCTGGGCGCCCAGCCCACGTGCCACTGCGGTGTTCTCCAGCGTAATCCTTCCCCGGTACCCTGTCAGCCCGGCAAAATCATCGCATACGTTTTTATTCACCCACTGATAGCGGGCATTCACCTTAAGCATCCCGTGATCCCGGTCCACAAGCCCCGGCAGGCAGAACCCGGTTCCGCAGATTTCAGAAAGCTCCTTTCCGCTCTCGGAAAGACAGTGCATAAACTCCCGGGCGATCTGTTCCATCACGCTCTCGTAATCCGGCCCTCTCTGCTCTCCGCTCCGCACAGCCAGTGTGTTTCCACAAAAATCCGTAATACAGATATTCCAATAATTACCTTTCAGCTCCACACCCGCAAAACAATGCGCCGCCTCATTGATCTCCAAAAGCCTTGCCCGCCGGCCGGAAACTCCCGTCGTCTCTCTGGTACTTTTCTCCCTCAGAAGACCGTTCGCCAGCATCTGATTTATATTTGTAGTTATCGTCGGAAGCGTGAGCAGAAGACGTTCTGCAATCTCAGTTCTCTGGATCGGTCCATAATAATAAATCGTACGCAGAATCGCCGACTGATTCGAAGCTTTCACGCGCGGCAGATTATTTCCCTGTAACAACTGCATATTCTGTTCACCCCCGATCATTTTACTTCTGCCCGGCCGCTTCTCCCGCCGCCAGACACAGGATCTCCCTTCCGGCTTTTGCTTCACACCGGCTTTCGCCTATTCTACCTCATAATTATTTTCTGGTCAATCTGTTTTCTTCTCTCCGTTCTCTGCGTTCTCTCAAAAACACATACAGACCGAAAAGTACCATAGAGACCGCCGAAATCCAGGCGCCGGCCAGAAGCAGCGGTGTCTGATAAACCAGCCGCACGGAATGTGCGCCCGCATCCAGCTCCAGAGCCATATACATCTTATTCGCCCGGTAAATCCTGGCTTCTTTTCCGTCCACATAAGCTGTCCAGCCGTCCGCATACGGAATCGCCAGGCAAAGCAGTCCGGGTTCACCGGAAGAGATTGTACCGGAAACCGTATTGATTCCCACCTCAATGTTTTCCAGAACCCGTTCTTTTAATCCCGCAATGTTTTCCCGGTAACTTTCCATCGGCTGGCAGATTACCTTCATTGAATCAAAGGAATATATTCCAATTTTCGGAAAAGTGATCGTTATGGTATCGGCGGCCTCCTGCGAATAATTCAGATTAAAGCAGAAATCATGCCTTCCACTATAGTATCTGTGCTCTTTCGTATAATACCGGTACACTTTAGAAACCCCCGTTGAAGAAGACAGGCCGATCTGAATCTCCTTTGATTCCATCCATCTTTTTTTCTTTTTCTTAATGGATTTTTTTTTCGTGTCGGATAATTTATTCCATTTTTCCAGGTTGTAAAGATCAGACGGATCCACCCGCTCATCGCCGAAATACAGGTCATAGACCGGAACACCCTCAAAGAACAGTCCCTTTATGGCCAAATACGTCTCACTGTTCTCAAGTCCGTCAAACTGCAATGTCACAGCCGAATCCGGAGCCGTCACCACAAATGCACCGTCCTGCACAACGACGTGTTTATCGCTGCTTAAAACCGTGTAATCCATCTCTCTGGCGGTCAGCTGGACGTCCTTTTCCCCGATCTCCCCCGTATAATCCTCTATCACCGCCGCCTGCAGCAGCGCCTCCTGTTTTTCAACGGACGAATAGGACTCCCAGACATCTGACGAGATAAGACCGTCATAAAAATACCCCAGCGGCAACACATCGCTGTTACTGTAAACCGAATATACCCGATCAAGCTTCTGACTCACTGCCACATCATCTTTATAAATAAAATCATATGGAGGCCGTGATGCATCTGCATACGGTATGGCATAGTAACAGACATCGGCAAGTGTCAGAAGTCCTGTCCTGTCGTCATATCCATTGTAACTGTGCGTAACTATTTCGGGCAGCTCCATTATTCTCCGAAATTCCGAAACACAGGGATTGGACAACGTCCAGAAATACTGTGTTGACGATATTCCGGCGGTCACACCTGCATTCTGGGTCAGGTCAGAACCCGAATACCGGTAAAATGTTTTTACCCCGTCAGCAGCAGCACTCTGGCTCACCGCGGAAGACTCGTTCGCAGCTAATTCTTCCAGAATCCCCGAAGCCTTTTTACACGCAGCTATTACGAAATCCCCCACCGGCAGATACCTCAGAAAGCCCATACACAGCACTCCGGCTATAACCAGCGCGAGCGAAGCCTTCTGTTTTATCTCCGGCCGAAGCCTGTTTCTCTTCACAGGCGCAAGCGCAAGCAGAAAAACAACGGCCAGGCCAATACCTGCATAAGTTCCTTTCAGCCCCGGACGTTCCAGAAATACACAAAGCATGGCGTATACAGCCAGACAGCCTGCCAGAACCGCCCATTCCCTTGCGCTGATCTCCATCAGAAACGGCCACATTTCCGTCAGAATATAGGCACAGAGCAGTGCAAACGCCCAACACCAGCGATTGCTCATATAACTGAATCCATTCAACATTTTACCCAGAAACGGTATCATGATAATTGTCATTCCTGTCACAAACAATCCTTTTAACAGACCATTTTCTTTTCTTCTGCAAAACAGCAGAAAAACCGCAGGCAGCACTGGCGCGGTATATCCCAGCAGGAGCCAGTAGGAACTGCCCTCCGATATAAACAGGGCAGGAAGCAGACTATAATAAGAACGGGGATACAAAAAATGACCGTCACCTCCCCCCGATATCCTTGCATCTCCCAGAATCGTCCGGCAGACAGGCAGAAATATGACAAACGCCATCAGAAGGCCCGAAACGGAAGCCGCGGTGATCCGGCATACTGTCACAATACCCTCCCCGATCTTTTTCCGATAAGAAGAAAGTATTCTTGCCGCCACATATACAACAGTCAGAAGAACCAGCATATAAAAAAAGTAAAAATTGCTGACGGCAGACAAAAAGACAGTGATGACAAGCAGATATGGTTTCTGTTTCTTAAAAATTTTCTCCACTCCGATCAAAAGCAGCGGAAAAAAGATCATCGGATTCAGAAAATACGGATGCTTAACGGCATTGTGAATCCCCCAGTAGCAGAAAATATAAGCAAACGCCCCTGCCAGAACAGCATACGTGCTCTTCTTTCCCGTCTGAAAACAGAGGCAGGAGAAGGAAATACCGATCAGATAAAGTCTCACAATCATCATGGCATCATAATAAATATGCATAAAGCGGGTCGGAACAAACACCGAAAACAACGCAAACGGATCACCGATCACATAATAATGAAGCGTCTCCAGAATACCGTTTCCCTCTCCAAAACAAAAATCGTACATAGGGATGGCATTAAAACCACTGTCCAGAAACCCACGCACAAGGGAGCGCAGATACTTTGCATAGTAAATAAGCGCCCTATAGTGCTGACTCCATGAATCCATCTTCCAGATCAGTGTGTGATCTGTCAGAAAAAAAGGCAGGAACAAAATCAGCGCAACGATCACAAACAAAATCGTATAAATTTTAAAGTACTTCATTTTTTCGGTTCTGCACATATCATTCTCCCCTTAACTCAGCCGTCGGCTCCTTCTTCCATAACGCCAGAAAAAGAAACACCAGAAAACCCACTGTACTGATCATTATCCCCACGCCCAGCCCGGGCGTCCGGTAACTAAGCTCTATCGTGTGCGCTCCGGCCGGTAAAGACAGAGCCATATACATCACGTTCGCCCTGCAGAGCGTCTGCGCGACGCCGTCCACCCTGGCGCTCCACCCCTTGCTGTAAGGAATCGCCAGACACAAAATCCGGTCTTCCGGCAGGTTTATCGTCCCCCTGACTGTGTTGACTTCGATCTGCTCGTCCACAAGCCGATATTCCCGCAATGCTTCTGCCTGGGACACATAATTCTCCATCGGCTGACAGATCACCTCGATTTTATCAAAACGGTACGTCCCTTTTTCCGGAAACCGGACCGAAACGGAAGTCAGCGCCTTGTCATGATACCCGAGATTGACAAGAAAATCCTTCTGCCCGCTGGCGTACTCATTATACCGGGTATTATAGCGCAGAAGATTCTCCGACGTATCCGACGAAACGGAAAGCACAAACTCGTCGTCTTCCGTTTTTCCGGTTGTCATCTCCGCTCCCCGTATCATAAGATAAGTCTCACTTTTTTCTCTGCCGGAAAAAGACAGCCGTATCCCGCTTCCTTTTTTCTTTACTTTAAAGCTTCCGTCTGCCTTTCTCTCTATCATTTTGTCGCAGGAAACAGCATACTCTACGGACTGCGACGTAAATACCGGCTCCGTCTGCAAAAACGCCTCTTTCACATCGTCCTCCTCTTCGAACACGATGCCCTGCAGCAGGGCTTCCTGCCGCTGTGCCGGCTGCATTTTCCGATAAGATTCACAGGGAATATACGATTTATACGTATACCCGAGCGGAAGCGCGTACGGATTCTCATAAAGTGTATACTCCTTTGTCACCGCGGATATCCTGTCTCTGAACACATAACCGAACGGGAGAAAATCCGACTCTCCCTGCACAAAATATTTTACGCCGGCCAGCGCATCCGGAAACGTCCGATGATCCAGATCCCTGTAATTAAACGTCCGAAAACGGTTCATTTTCATATCCATCAGATAATCCGCAATCACTCCGTTCTCCAGACTCCAATAATACTGAAGCCCATTCACCCCGGCCAGCGCCGACGAATTTACAACAGCAAAATCATCCATCTCATACCGGAAAAACGCTTCCTCCTCCAGCCCTGCCAGACGGACGGCAAAAGGCGCCGTATCCGTCACTTTATCGAGGGCAGTTCCGAAATCCACAAGTTTTGCAGCCCTGTTTCCGCCGATAAAAAAATCATGCCAGTTTACGCAGATGTGAAGAAACAAGACGGCAAAAACGATACACGAAGCAGATGTTATACGCTGCTTCCTCTCTTTACAAAACCAGGGCAGTAATGCGAAAAACAGCAGCAGAAGCGCAAACAAAAGCAGCGCTTTCTTACCTCCGGTTCCCGCCGCCATGGAAAGCACAAAATAAAGAAAGCCTCCCGTCCCCGCAAACACTGCCACGTTTCCCTCAAAAGCAATCAGGTCCTGCCATACCACAACCAGAATATAAGAAATCAGCGCCGCATAAATCCAGCACCACCGGTTGCTCACATAAGAAAAACCATTCAGCGCCTTCCCGAAAAACGGAATCATAAGCATCCCCGTCAGAACCAGAAACGAAACTTTAAGCGCTCCATTCTGCTTTCTTCTGCCGAACAGCACAAAAAGCGCAAGCAGGGCCGGCGCCAGAAACCCAAGAATCGTCCAGTCCTCTACCCCTCTCGGAACCGGCGTCAGAATCCCCGTGACAAATGCCTTATAATAATCCGGAGAATAGAGCGTTTCATGTAAAAGCTTTACATCCATCCGGTTTGTCCCGAAAAACTGGCCGAGTACCGGGACCAGAATAACCGCCGACATGCTCACACCGATACAGGAAAAGCCAAAAAGCCTGCCCGCCACAGACGCCATTTCTTTTAAAAGATTCTTATGTCTGACCGTAAAGAAACGGACACCAACATAAAAACAGACCGCAAATACAATCATGTAAAAACAATAAAAATTGCTTACCGCAGACAAAAAAACCATGAAAATAAACAACGCGGGACGCCCGCGGCGAAAAATCCGTTCCACACCGGTCAGAAGCATCGGAAGGTATATCATGGGGTTTAAAAAAAACGGATGCCGCATGGCGGCATATATGGCATAGCCACAGAAAACATAGCTGAACGCGCCGGCCAGTACGGCCGCCCGTTCTTTCTCTCTTTCAAAACAATAATAACTGAAGCCAAGTCCCGCCAGATACATCCGTATCACAACCAACGCCTGGTACAGATATTCCGTGCAGGCAGGCGGAACAATAATACTGAACAGATTAAGCGGATCACCGATCGCATAATAATGAAACGTCGTTATGATATCAGAGCCATATCCGACGTGAAAATCCCACAACGGGATCTGAAACGTATGCCTCACAAAGAAATTTTTCAGAATCTCACGCCCCCATTCCCCCAGATAAACCAGGGCAATATAGTGCTGGCGCAGCCCGTCGTCATTCCACAGCAGGCTTTTCCCCCTCATGATAAGCACGCCCAGTGCCCAGGCCATCAGCACTGCAAACAGCAGCGTGTAAATACCATAATAAACCCTCCTGTCTTTCCGCGTCTGCTTCATATCCCTTCTCCTCCCGCATCCGATCAGACTTTACCTTCTCTGCGTGCCTTTACCTTTCTCTCCCGAAACAATACGTACAGGAAAAAGAGCAGGAACGCCCCCGCCGAAACACATAGACCGGCTTTCCGCAAAGGCGTATGGTAAACCAGGGTTACGGAATGCACTCCCGCATCCAGATCCAGGGCCATATACGCGACGTTCGCCTGGTAAAGCACCGCTTCCTTACCGTCTACATAAGCGCTCCACCCTTTCGCATACGGAATTGAGAGACAGAGCAGGCCGGGCTTTTCCAGAGAAATTTCGCCCGTGACCGTATCCGTTCCGATCACAACCTCTTCAAACACGTTTTCCCTGCGCATAGCGATCTGATCCCGGTAGCTTTCCATCGGCTGACAGATTAAGCGCATCGCGTCAAACGAATAGACACCTGACTTTTCAAAGGTAACCGAGACCTGGGTAACCGGCTCCTGCGAATATCCAAGATTTATCGCAAAATCATGACGGTCATTATAGTGATTATGCGCTTCCGTATAATAGCGGAACCGCTTTGCATTACCGGCTGAAGTTTTTATCTTAATTGCCGCCGCTTCAGGCTCAGACCAGAATACTTTTTCTTTTTTCATGGCCTTCCTGTCGGAATAAGGCAATGCATCCCATACGGTCTTATTGTATAACCCAAGCGGATCCACTCTCTCCTCGCCCAGATACAGATCATACGGCGGGACACTTTCATATTTCAGGCCCTCAAAGCAAAGATATGTCTCACTGTCGGAAATCCCGTCAAGCTTTAATGTCACCGTCGCGTTGTCCGCCGTCACGACAAAAGCTCCCTCCTGCTCTGAGACCTCCCTGCTTTTACAGACGACCTCATAATCCATTTCCTTTTCCGTCAGCCGGATATCCTTTTCCTGCACCACACCCTGATACTGTTCTGTCACAACCCCCTGAAGGAGTGCCTCCTGCTTCGCAACAGGGGAAAGTCCGTCCCAGGTCTCCCTGGAAATAAATCCATCGTACACGTACCCCATCGGAAGCGCATATTCGTTTCTATACACTTTATATTTCTGCTGATTAGCCTTTTTCACAACCGCAATCTGATCTTTTGTCAGCCGGTCCAGATGAAGCTCTTTTTTAAGGGCTGCAAGAGCCTCTTTTGTATCTGCTTTTTTTATGTCAATGGTATCCACGTACGCAAATCCATAGGGCACAAAAAACTTCCCCCCTGCCGGTACCACATAATATAAAACGGATGACAATGCCAGCAGAGCCGCCCTGTCATCGTACCCCTCATATTTGTGAATGGCCGTTTCACGCAGCGCCAGCTCTTTTCGATATTCCGATATGTGCGGATTCGATAACGTCCAGTAGTACTGTGTCGAAGATAATCCTGCGGCAAGATCCGCATTATATGTCAGTCCATTACCCGAATATCGATAAAAAGTATCCGTACCGTCTGCGTCCGCCACTTTTTTCACCGCCGCCGTCTCGTTCACCTCCAGCCCTTCCGCTACCTCTTTTACCGTTTTACAGGTCGACGGATAATCATTGCCGACAGGCGAATTTTTCCAGAAACTGACGTTGACCACGCTGACAAAAACCAGCAGCAGAGCCACCTGCTGTTTCCTTTCGGCCGGCAGGACGCCCCCGCCGTCTTTTACGGGAAGTATCACAATCAGGAAAAAAAGCGCAATTCCGATGGCAGTCCACGCCCTTATCGTGCGTGAATATTCCGCCACGAAACACAGGCATGCGTAGACAGCCAGTCCTCCGAAAAGGAAACCACCTTCCTTCGCATTTAAGCGCATCAGCTCCGGCCACATCACTGTCAGAATATAGGCGCTAAGAAGCGCAAACGCCCAGCACCAGCGATTGTTGATATAAGAAAACCCGTTGAAGACTCTTCCCAGTATGGGAACCAGCATAATGACAATCCCCGTCAGAAACAGTCCTTTCAGCAGTCCATACTTTCGCCTTCTGTAAAACAAAAGCAGCACAGCCAGAAGCACCGGAGCGGCATACCCCATCAGAAGCCAGTATGAAATCCCCTCCGACAAAAACAATCCGGGGAGCATGCTGTAATAAGATCGTGGATAAAGCAGGCTGTCCGTATTTCCCACCGTCGCCCTGGGATCATTTAAAATAATGTAGCATGCCGGAAGAAAAATGACGAAAGCCATCAGAAGGCCTGCCACGGAAGCCGCACCGATACGGCAGACTGCCGCAATCCCTTCCCCAATTTTTTTTCTATAGGAGGAAAGCATTCTCGCCCCCACATAGATAACCGTGAGAAGAACCAGCATATAAAAAAAATACAGACTGCTTACCGCAGACAAAAAAACAGAAACCACAAACAGATAAGGTCTCTGCTTTTTCAAAATCTTCTCAACCCCCATCAGCAGCATGGGATAATAAATCATCGGATTGAGAAAATACGGATGTCTGGCTGCATTATAGATTCCCCAGAAACAAAAAATATAAGCAAGTGTCCCGGCCAGAACCGCATACCGGTCTGTTCTTTTCGTCGAAAAACAAAGACAGGAAAAAGCAATTCCCGCCAGATAGAGCCGTAGCAGCGTCATGCACAGATGATAAACATACATAAAACGCGTCGGTACAAAAACCGATAACAGATTAAACGGATCTCCGATTACATAATAATGAAGCGTCCCAAAAATGTCGTTTCCCTCGCCGATGTGAAAATCCCATGACGGAAAAACAATCCGATGTTCTGAAAAGATACCACGAATCACGGAACGCAGGTATTTTGCATAATAGACAAGCGCATTGTAATGCTGCACCCATCCGTCGTTCTCCCAGAGCAGAGTCCGCCCCGTCAGAAAATACCAGGAAAACACAGCAAAGACGGCAATCAGAAACAAAATCGTATAGATCTTAAAATATTGTATTTTCATCTGCCTGTCATCTGTAAGACTTCCATCTTTACTCTTTCGCACCATCCCTTACCTCACTTCTGCCTGAATCATACCATGTTCTGAATACCGGCCAGCTTTTCCTTTGCTACATGCGATTCATAATCTTAATATGCGACTTAAAAAGAGAATAATATTTCATGCCTTTGTCTTTTCCATACTGCCCCTGCAGCGCAGCCCGCAATGAATTAAGATTTTTCCGCTTTCCCCCCGACTTCAGAAGGAAAGAAGAAAAATCCTCCGGGCCGCTGTCTGCAAGCTCACTATGATCAAAAACCATTTTGCAGTAGACATCAAACTTCTCTTTCTGACTACTCCCGGGAACCTTTGCCCATTCCATGATCCATTCCGGATCTCCCTTGATTTCCTGATACAGCTCTTTTCCCGTTTCCTCACCGAAAAACATGACCAGCGCATTGTGAAAATCCGCAAGATGGTCCTTACTGATACAGCGGAACAGCGTATTTACAATCTCTCTGATTCCATCTTCCGCAGCCCCGCCGGCTTCCTGTGTCCCGTCTCCTGCATCCTCTTCCCGCGCGCTCCCGTCTCCCGCTGTCTGCTCTTCGTGCGGATGCACCGGCATACCGGCTTCTTCATCCGTTCCCGGATCATATACATCCTCTTTCTGCATCGGCGGGGCGTCCTCTGTCTTTTCCGCCACGGGCGCTGACTGCTCTGACGTCGCCTCCTGTGTATTCACGGGGCTCTCTGTCTCTGCCTCTTTTGCAGTCACGGGCATCTCTCCCTCTGCCACAGAAACAGGCTGCACCTCTCCCGCCGGCTCTGCTTCCTCTGCTGGCAGAACAGGCTGCACCTCTCCCGCCGGCTCTGCTTCCTCTGCCGGCAGCGTATTCTCTCTGCGGCGCTGGCCTGTCAGCTTGCGGTAACATTCTTTTCCGCTCAGTCGGCTGACAGACATATTTTTTGCAGTCCAGTAGCGCACCACCGCGTCAAACCCCGTATCGTTCGTCACAATGACGTACTCACACTCTGCATTTTCCCGCAGCAGATAACCCAGCTCTGTCACAAGCTGAAAATCAAGCGCGTTATTTCCCTCGAAGCATTTGATAAAAACGGCCTCTTTTTCCGTCTCCTTTAACATCCTCACGTGCTCATAATTCATATGCGGACTCTTCTGCGTATAAAATACAAGCACTTCCTCGTCGGGCTGTGAAGATACCAGAAGGGGAACCCATATATCTCCTACATTTTCACTGTCAACCAAATATATTCTTCTCATCTGATAACCTGGCTGGCCGGATTCCGTGTTAGTATACCACACATAGAATATAAAATCCATCTTCTGTACATGGATTTCATACATAAAAAGCTCAATAATTTATTCCGGTTATTGCCAGCCTTCCATCCCGCACCCCGAACGTAATGGACGGCATGCCCTCCCCGCCATACAGGGTAAATCCTGCCATACTGGGACTTAAACCGCTCTCATCGGCCCTCTCTATGGAATTAACCATTTCATCCGTAAAAATCCGCTCCTCCCCCATGGCAGTCAGCGCCTCCCGCGTTTCCACAACCGGATTTTCGCCGGCCAGGCCTACATACACCGGAAATGCTGTCAGATCCGCCAGTTTTTCGATATCCTTTTCTGCCACAGCCTCTTTAATCCGCCCCGCATAAGCTGCAACGGCCTCTGTATCTACGGCAAAATTGTCCTCATAGCCATCCTGCGTTTCGAGATTTTCTCCCACACCATCTTCCTTCTGCGCCACGGCCGCATCCCCTCCGGTCCGTCCGATTTCAAATTCCAGCTGTCCCGCCGCTCCCGGCGCAATTTCATATTTGTCCAGCACGACGACCGGATTCCCGCTCCGGCTGATATAAAACTTTGTATGGCTGTCGACGCCCTCCCAGTTCTGTGTCCAGAATTCCGCGCCTTCCTCCTCTGCCGCCTGTATCTGATCCAGAATACTCTGATCTGCAATCCGCGCATAATCTTCCCCCAGAAGATCGCAAAGCGTCACCCATTTCCCCGCTTCCATGTCAAAATTATAAAACCGCGTTTCGCCATATGCGCTGCTCCAGCTCTCCGTCCCCGTCACTGCTATGGACAGATACCGGTCCGTCTGCGTCTTCACTTCATACCACACTCTGATCGATATGTTGTGTTCTGCCCATTCTTCTTTTGTACCTCCGGTATCCAGAAAAGCCTGCCTGTACTCGTCTGCCCGCGTTTCCGCCTCCCGCGCATACTGTTCACAAAACGCATGAATATCCTCGTTTACCGCACGTTCCATCCCTTTCAGCCCTTCCGCAATCATTTCGATACTTGGAATTTCAACCGAAATCTTTAAATCTTCGGTATCTGTGTCATAGGAGCGGATGGTAAACACCCTGGCCAACGCCCCGATGACCGGAATACTGTACATTTCCCGGGCAAATGCCTCACTCGTATTCACCCCCGCCCCAAAAAGGACTGCCACGGCCGCTGCCGCTGCCACCGTTCTCTTTCGTATAACCGAAACTTTCTTTTTCTCAGCCATTTTCATATTGTGCTTTTTCTCTCCCCTCTCCAGTTCCATCCCGACACGCTCCGAAAGTTCTTTCGGAATTGCAATGTCATCATATTTTTGTTTTGCCTCCGCCATTCTCTTCATACGTCTTCCTCCTCCAAAGCAATTTTTAATGTTTTCAGTCCCCTGTACAGCTTCGTCTTCACCGTATTTAAATTTATCCCCAGAATCCGGGCTATCTCATCCAGCGTCAGTTCCTCAAAAAATCTGAGTTTTATTATTTTCTGCACCGTTTCCTCCAGCCTGCCTATCCGGTCGTACAGATCATCATGGATCTCGTATCCTTTCTCTTCATAAGGCCGTTCCAGGCTCTCATTCTCATCCACCGCAGCCTCCCTTTTTTTCTGATTCAGAATGGCAAGGCTTTCATTCAATACAATCCTGTAAAACCACGTCTTAACCGCCGCCTCATTTTTCAGATCCTCATAATGCTCCAGCGCCTTGCAGACCGCATTTTGCACTGCGTCCAGCGCGTCCTCCTGATTCCTGACGTAACTGAAAGCCAGACGGTAAAACCTGTCCTGGTTTCTGACAATATACGAAGACAGCTTTTCATATAAGTCCTGTTTCAAAACACCCTCTCCTTTCTCCTCTTCCTCTGTTCGTACCTCATTTCTTCCGTACTATTATATAGATCACAGAACGCCTGGAAAAGTTTCAGAAACACAAGAAAAAGCGGACAGTCCGGATAGCGCTGCCCGCCTTTCTGCAATTTTATGAAATTCAACACTACCTATGATCGCTCACTCAGCCTGGGAAGTTTATCGCGATAAACAGCCAGTTCTTCATCTGTCGGAACAAAATCGTCCAGTTCACCGTCATGAAATTTTCCATAAGCTTTCATATCAAAATATCCCGTACCGGTAAGACCGAATACAATCGTTTTCTCTTCGCCGTTTTCCCTGCATCTGACTGCCTCGTCAATGGCGATACGAATTGCGTGAGAACTTTCCGGCGCGGGCAGAATCCCCTCCACCCTTGCAAAATATTCTGCCGCCTCAAACACTTCCGACTGCTTCACGCTGACTGCTTCCATCATGCCCTGATCATACAGTTCTGACAGCGTGGAACTCATCCCATGATAGCGCAGGCCACCCGCATGGCTGGCGGACGGAATAAAGCCACTGCCCAGCGTATACATCTTCGCAAGCGGACAGACCATTCCCGTATCACAGAAATCGTAAGCGTACACGCCACGGGTAAAGCTCGGACAGGATGCCGGCTCAACAGCAATGATACGGTAGTCTGCTTCCTGGCGCAGTTTTTCTCCCATAAACGGAGCGATCAGACCGCCGAGATTTGATCCGCCTCCGGCGCAGCCGATGATGATATCCGGTTTTATGTCATATTTATCCAGAGCCGTTTTCGTCTCCAGACCGATGACGGACTGATGCAGAAGCACCTGGCTGAGCACACTGCCCAGCACATAGCGGTAACCATCATCTGATATGGCCTTCTCAACCGCCTCAGAAATAGCACAGCCAAGACTTCCTGTCGTATCCGGGTGTTCGGCAAGAATCTTCCTTCCCACCTCGGTTTCCAAAGACGGCGACGGAGCGACAGACGCCCCGTAAGTGCGCATCACCTCACGCCGGAATGGTTTCTGTTCATAGGAGCATTTTACCATATATACCTTACAGTCCAGGCCAAAATAAGAACATGCCATAGAAAGAGCTGTCCCCCACTGACCGGCTCCGGTTTCGGTTGTCACGCCCTTAAGCCCCTGCCTGCCGGCATAATATGCCTGCGCTATGGCAGAGTTTAGTTTGTGGCTGCCGCTGGTATTGTTGCCTTCAAATTTATAATAAATCTTTGCCGGTGTGCCGAGCTTTTCTTCCAGGCAATACGCGCGGACCAGCGGAGATGGGCGATACATTCTGTAAAAATTGCGGATTTCCTCCGGAATCTCAAAAAACGGAGTATCGTTATCAAGCTCCTGTCTGACCAGCTCCTCACAGAATACGCCCGAAAGCTCCCGGGCCGTCATCGGCTGACAGGTGACCGGATTTAAAAGCGGCGCCGGTTTCTGCTTCATATCGGCGCGCAGATTGTACCATGCCTTCGGTATTTCGTTTTCGTCAAGATATATTTTGTATGGGATTTTTTCATATTTCATTGCGGTTACCTCCATATATTTCCGTTCACACGGATTCGCTTTTCTGTTTTCGTTCAGAATGCTTTGTCTTTTACGCGCCCTTCCGGACGCCAGCGTTTTGTCAGTAACATAGTATTTACCTCCCCCGATACATCCTGCGTTTACCCTTTGCCAGCAAAAAAGAATCCTGCGGCAGAACGCTTTCCCGAAACCCTTCCGTGTAAGTTGCCAGAACTTTTACAGGAAACAAAAAAACGCCCTTGACAGAAACAGACTCTCTGTCAAGGACGAACGGGTACTGATACAGTACGACACGATCCGCGGTGCCACCTTGATTCACGGTATAAACCGTGCGCTCAGCAGAATACAGACATATCCCCGGCATTTATACGCCTGCCTGCAGCGTCGCAGAATACTCTGTAAATATCACATTTGACTGCGCCCTCAGCGGTCCATTTGACAACTTGTTTCATATCTGCTTCTCAGCGCCGCAGACTCTCTGTAAAGGCATCATTGCCGTTATCTCCGCTTCAACGGTTTGAAGTATTAAATTTTAACATACTATATCACTATGGTATGCGTATGTCAAGCATTTTATCTCTCATTCTCTGCCGTTCTTCTCTTACACTCACTGTTGGTAAGATTCGACTATGGAAATACCGCAAAACCTGATATATAATGAAAGCTGACAAAAAGCCCCAGATTTGCCATGATCGCAGCCACAGGTCCGTGATACCCGGCAGTGTCATCGCAGACGCTCTGATATTTATGGAGGAAGTAATGAAAGTTGATTTTATGGAAATGTTACACCAGATGACAGCGTGTGCCGGAATCGGACTGACCATTATCAAAAAGAGCACGCAGCCGCCGGAATTTGACATGGGAATCCGCAGAACGATCTTCGGACAGGCTGAACTGGAACACTGCGTCGCAATGCTGTACAAGAAAAGCAGAACCGGCGTGCTCTATTTTGTGACGGACTATTTTCTGACAGAATACTGCCTCTTCCGGATTCCCGAACCGGAAAGCCAGTACGGAGATTTTATTCTTATAGGCCCTTACCGCAGCTCCCGCCTGAAAGACTTCCGGATCAAAAAAATGATGGCAAAAACCGGCATACCCGAAGAATATGAAAACGATATCCGGGAATATCACAATATCGTTCCTGTGGCCACAAACATCGGCTGTCTGCGTGAAATCTGCGCTGCCGCCGCACAGATGCTGTACATGGACATTCCTGTAGTCACGGAACATTTTATCCAGCAGATCCCCAGAAACGACTTCAGACAAAAACCGGCTTCGGGAGAACTCTCTGTCCGCATCATCGAAGAGAGGTACGCACTGGAGGCAGGGCTTCTTAAGGCCATCCAGAGCGGCGATACACAGGAGGCATTCCGGCGTCTGCGGGACCTGAAACATTATCGTCTCTCCCAGCGTTCCTTTGACCCGGTGCGCGATCTGAAAAATATTCTCCTCAGCACCAACACGCTGATGCGCAAGGCTGCGGAAAACGGCGGCGTTCATCCTGTCTATGTGGACACCGTGTCCAGAAGCTTTGCCGTACACATCGAATCCATAAAGTCCGTCCGCGAAGCCGGATCGTTTCTGACCGAACTGGTACAGACATACTGTCTGCTGGTGCAGACATTTTCCATGAAAGGCCATTCTCCCGTTGTGCAGAGAGTCGTGCGCCACATCAATCTCAATCTCTCCGACAACCTGTCCTTAAAATGGCTGGCGGAAGCGTACACAGTTAACGCAAGTTATCTGTCGACGCTGTTCCGCAAAGAGATGGGCATGACGCTGACCGGCTACGTCAATCATCAGAGAATCCACTATGCCATCCTGCTTCTGGATTCCACCAATCTGCAGATACAGCAGATTGCTTCCGAGTGCGGCATTTACGACGTCAACTACTTCCGGAAACTGTTTAAAAAGATCACCGGAAAAACCCCGGCAGAATATGCCAGGGAACTGCGGTGGATCTCAAAAAAACAATATATTTACAGCAAATAGCAAAAATCGAACTCCTTTGACATTTTCTTTTATGTTATAATTGATACGTGGGGTAGCGATTCTGAAACACGCGGGCAGAATCAATTTCAGAACCAAAGGAGAAATGTATGGGTACAAAAAACACAAACAACGGAGGCGCCAGCAATACGATTCACCGTGCCAAAATATGGGAAATCGGCTTATACGCCCTGAACAACACATCAACCAATATCTACATGATGATTTTCATGTATATCTCTTATTTCCTGACGGGTATTGTAGGCGTCTCTGTCATTATTGCCGGGACCATCACAACCGTTATGAGAATGTGGGACGGCGTGACAGACCCGATCATCGGATACATTGTCGACAAGACAAATTCGAAGTTCGGAAAGAACCGCCCGTTTATTATTATCGGAAACCTGATCCTGATGGTCAGCAGCCTTATCATCTACAAAGTAACGCCGATACTTCCGCAGGCGGCCAGATTTCCGTTCTATATCGTGATGTATATGATCTATATCATCGGATATACCTGTCAGTGCGTCGTCACAAAATCCGCACAGACCTGTCTGACGAACGACCCGAGCCAGCGCCCGATTTTTGCCATGTTTGACACCATCTTCGGCGCACTGATGATGGCCAGCGTTCCGGTACTCGTGACGAATGTTCTGATACCGAAATACGGCGGTGCCGCAGCGTTCTCCAGCCCCGACTTTTTCGTCGGCCTGTGGATGACGCTCGCCCCAATCTCTTTCCTGTTTGCCATCCTCGCCATCATCGGCCTGTGGCGGAAAGACCGGCTGGAATATTACGGAACCGGCGTCGCAGTGCGTATCCGTTTCCGCGACTACTGGGAAGTATTAAAAAACAACCGTGCCATCCAGATGCTCGTGGTATCCGCATCTTCCGATAAGCTTTCAATGTCCATGCGGAGCAATTCCGTAATTTACGTCATGCTGTTCGGTATTATCATGGGCAACTATGAGTTATACGGAGCAACCAGCGCCCTGTTAACCGTCCCGAACATCCTTGTGACGCTGGCGCTGATGAACTTTATCGCAAGACGCATGGGGCAGAAAATGGCACTTCTGGTCGGAACCTGGGGCGGCATTATCTCCGCACTTCTGACTTTTGTGTTATTCCTCTTCGGTGATCCGACCACCTACAGTCTGACCGATGTTTCCTTCTTCACTGTCGCATATATTATCCTCTTTGTGGCGATGAACGGCTTCAGCAGCATGTCCTCCAACATCGTTATCCCGATGACAGCGGACTGCGCAGACTACGAGGTATACCGTTCCGGAAAATATGTGCCGGGACTGATGGGAACGCTCTTTAGTTTTGTGGATAAGATGATCTCTGCACTGGCCGGAACTTTTGTATCCCTGATGATCGCATCGATCGGCTTTAAGACAGAACAGCCGACGCAGGATACCCCGTATTCGACCGGAATATTCTGGGTAACCATGGCATGCTTTATCGGTGCACCTGTTCTCGGATGGATCTGCAACCTCGTTGCCATGAAGTTCTATCCTCTGAGCAAAGAAAAAATGGAAGAAATCCAGGAAGAAATCGCGGCAATCAAAGCAAAAGCACAGGCTTCCTCATAAATTAAACAGCACAGCGACTGTTTTTATTACAGCCTGGTTTCTGCAGCAGAAACCAGGCAGAACGATTCACAGGAAAGGAGCAGCACCGGATGGAACAGAAAAAATCCACAGAACGCTTAAATTTTGCGGAACTGGCCAGATTAGAAGATGAATTACATGAAACCAGAAGAAAATACGGCGTTTCGGAAAAGGAACCGCTCTGGCAAAAACTGGGCGACCGCTACTATGCATGGAAAGATTCCAGGACGCTGCATCTGGTCAGCCGGAAACGCTACCTTCTCCTGTGTTTTTTCACCGGATGGTTCGGAGGGCATCGTTTCTACGAGAAGCGCTTTATACTTGGCCTTTTCTATCTCGCCTTAAGCTGGAGCGGATTTCCGGTCACTCTGGCACTTGTAGATTTTCTGATCGCCCTGCCGATGAAACCAGACGAGAACGGATATATCCTTATCTGATACGCTATTCACTTTTTTATTCGTATCACCCCACAAATCCCGGCACACCATGCGTGCCGGGATTCTTTTTTCTGCGGCACGCCGCGTTTTTTATTCCATGGTACTCCACATAATATTCACATGATATGTGATCTGCATATCGGCCTCATATTCCGCCGGATCATCCCTGTACTCTACATACCACTCCCGTTTCTGTCCGCCAAGCTTCCGGTAGCTGTCCGCAACGTCAATTCCCTGTGCAAGCATCTTTCTTGCCGTCTCATTCATATACGCTTCAATCTGTCGTTCCAGATCCGACTTTCCTGTCTCCTCGTGCTCATAAAGAATCTCGCCGGTGCAACGCACCTCCACAATAATCTCACGCGCATCCCCTTCCGAAAACGATACCGTATTGTGCGGGGAAAACAGTCTGACATCCGCGCTGTCAGACATCAGCGTATAAGATTCCATCTTATTCTGTGTAAAAAACGAAAGAAGCGCCGCAGCGTGATCCACGTCCCCCGCAGCTTCCCCTCTTCTCCATGCAAAATAGTGTTCTACGGCAGGCTTTTGATCTGCCTCTTTTATATATGGAATAAACAGCGTCTCCGTCCTGTTTTCCTGCTCCTGATAAAGCATCCCAAGAGTAGGAAACGCTCTCTTGTCCACCTCTGAAACATTTTCCAGAAGTTCCTCGAGATAATTGCCGACAGATTCCCCGATTCCCTCCGAAAGCTCCATCACATCGGCCGCGCTGTCCGCCGCCACAACATACGTATTCCTTGGCACATCACTCTTTTTTTCGAGGAGATCCAGAAATTCCTCCATTTCATCTGCGTCGGTCAGAAATTCCCTCCCGATGATAAAAACCTTCAGATGACTGTAATCGATAACCCGGTTCCCCTCCTTTGATGCGTCAAGCCACTGCGCATCAAACCGCTCCATACCGTCTACCGCAATCTCGACCGGAAAGCTGCGGTCCTCCAGCTCCGCCGGTGTGCATCCCGATATCAGCACAAAAGGCAATACCATCGGCAGAAGATACATTTTTTTCCGGCTGTGCCGCACAGCATCTGCAGACGTTGTTCCCGTGGTTTTTTCTTCTCCCGCCGTCCGCTTCCCTGCCCTTATCCGCCCATACGGATTCTGCTTTTCCCCGGGACGCTTCCAGGCGATAAGCGCCGCCAGAACGACCGGCACCAGCACCAGAAACGGCGTGCCGACATACCACAGAAACCGCTCGTACAGCCTGCAGAAACTCTGATTCCGGTAAAACGTTCCGGCCAGCACCAGCACGGCAGCCAGAACGACAACCGCCGAGATCCGCTCTCCTTTCTCTTTTCCGGTATTCTTCCCCCGGCCGCCTCCCACAAGATGAAACAGAATGCTGCTGCCATAAAACGTGGTGCTGCCCAGAAGCGCATATAACGTAAAAAACCAGACAGCAAACATAAACGCGTCCGCCCTCTTTAAAAACCCGCCTGAAATCTTTACCGTACTCATCAGCGTAATCGCCGGAAACTTCATGGTCCCAAGCGCCGCCGCGCCGAAAATTCCAAGCAGAATCAGATACAGGACCGCATGGATGCAGCCGGCAAAGACGACGGCGCGTCGTGCCGCAGCAAGCAGCGTCTTTGTCTTTTCCACATAGCTTTTTAAAAAAAGAACCAGAAAAACAAGCGACAGGCACTGAAATACATAATAGCCGCCCGACAGCACATCGGTAAATCCTGCAAAAAAAACAGGTGTCCAGTAATCCGTTTCAATTTCATTCAGCGACGAAAGCAGCATCAGAAACAGAGGCGCCATCAAAAACCAGAACAGAATCTCATAAGCCCTTGCCCGGCCCTCAATCCCACCCCACACACCATAAGCCGTCAGAAAAACAAGCAGCGCCAGCACCAGAAAATAAGATTCCTCCCTCAGAAGGTTCTCCAGCACAATGCCGGAAAAAAGATATGCCGTATATCCGGCAATCAGCACGAAATAGATAAGATACCCCGTCAGAACCGCCGAACCGGCGAACGTTCCCAGCCTTCGTTTTAAATACACCATATAGTCCACGTCCATATCTCTGACGATATACCCCAGGAGTTTCAAAAAGATCAGAATGCCCGCCGCACCCAGAAGAATACCAAAGATACCGTCTCTTTCAGCCAGCCCTGCCAGCACAGTCGGAACCAGCAGCGTTCCAAGCCCGAGAAAATCATAAGTAAGCAGCCGGAAGGCCTGTCTTCCGGAAATATATTTGTTGTTTGAAAACATGGTTCCATCCTCTCATTTTCCATTGATCTGCCTTCTTTCGTTTTCCGCACTTTTCCGCCGGTTCCCCTGTGCCGTCGGCCTTACTTAAACGTAAGCTTTGTCCTTCTGTGCCGTCTGGTGTACACAGGCCGTCTCCTAAGCTTCCTGAGCGGCTGCCTCCAGATAAAGTCGCGTTCGTCCTCATAATCGTTTATATCTGCTCCCACAAACGGCATAAGATACGGGATTCCAAAACTCTTGAGATTTGCGAGATGAATCAGCACTGCCAGAAGTCCCGACAACATCCCGAAAAACCCCAGCCACGCACAGACTCCGATAAAAAAGAATTTTAACAGCCGGAATGCAGTGGCAAACTCTTCGTTTGGGATTGCAAACGAGCAGAGAGCCGTAAAAGCGATAACGATCACCACAATCGGACTGACGAGGTTTGCCTCCACCGCGGCCTGTCCGATGATAAGCCCCCCGACAATCCCGATCGTATTGCCCATGACCCCCGGCAGACGCACTCCGGCCTCTCTTAAAAGCTCAAATGAAAGTTCCATGATCAATACCTCGATTACCGCCGGAAACGGTACCCCGGCCCTCGCATCTGCAAACGAGAGCAGAAGCGTCGTCGGAAGAATCTGTGTGTGAAAATTGGTCACGGCCAGATACAGTCCCGGCAGCGTCATCGCAAAAAAAGACGCCACATACCGTAACAGGCGCGCAAAACTGGCGATCTCCCAGCGGCTGTAATAATCGTCGCTCGTCCGGATAAACGAGTTATAATCCGTCGGAAGCATCAGCGCCACCGGCGAATTATCGGAGATTAAAACGACACGTCCTTCCAGCACCGACATCGCCGCACGGTCGGGGCGCTGTGTCGTCTGAAACTGCGGAAACGGAGAATACCATTTTTCCTCTGTAAGCTGTTCGATAATTCCGCTGTCCGGCACACCGTCGATCTCAAACCCGTCCATCCGCCTCTCAATTTCCTCGAGCACGCCCGGATAAACGAGATCCTCCATATAGACCAGATAAATATTGGTATTCGACCGGACGCCTTCTTTCAGCTGCTTTACTTTCACCTTCGGAGACCGGATCCGTCTCCGGATGAGCGCCGCATTCTGCTTGACGGAAGCCGTAAACCCCTCGTTTGACCCGCGGACCACTTTCTCTGAATCAGTCTCGCTGACCCCCATATTGGGATAGCCGTCGTCCGGTATCTTGACTGCCTTGTCAAAACCGTCGACAAACAGGATCGCCTCCCCCGTCAGAAGGCCATCACCCGCCTCCTGGATCGTCTCAAAATACGTCGCGTCCGACACGCCCAAGGCATTCTGCTCCAGCGCCTCATAGATTTCTTTCCTGCTGAGTCCTCTGAAATATTTTAAAAGTTCCAGCAGCGCGGAATTTCCCATATCCACCGCGACCTCGATAAACGTCAGATAGCATGCCACGTCCCGGTCGCGCCCTAAATTCATCTGTTTTTTCTTGATATCGTCGCACACGCAGAACAATTCTTCCATGTGTGCGATATTGTCGCTCAACTGCCTGCTGATCGGCGTTTTATCTGCCATACTCCCTTCCTTTCGCGTAAAAAGTCCGATGCCATTTTGTTTTTATTATTTTGTTCTGTTTCTGACATTTTTATTCACAAAGGAAACCCTCTTGTCATCTTATTGTTGCAACGCCAGTATTCATAAAACTATCATATCCACTATTCACAAATGAAAAACTTACCGGATAAACCGTCATCGTATACAAACCCAAAGTCTGCCAGACAGTTAATGATGCATTTTCTTCAAATGCAGAATACCATGCCTTCTATATCCTGTCACTCATTTTATACAGATGAAACGGCAATATACATTCATCCCACATAAGGAACAGCCTAAAAAAATGTATTGATCCGATGCTTATTCAGATGCTATAGTAAGTTTGAGAAAAAATATGCCGGTCCGGCTGTTTTCCTCTCTTTTTTCTGCCCGGAAACGCTGTCCTGCAGACGCATCCGGGCGTAAAAAACCGTGCGTTACAAATCATCCGTCATCAACCCAGAAAGGAGTCTCACATGAAACAGATCTCATTCGGAAAAACAAAAATCACCGTCCCCGCCGTCGCCGTGGGGTGCATGCGGATTGCCGGAATGACGCAGAACGAGGCCGACCGTTTTATAAAGGAAGCCGTCGGGCTTGGCGCATCCTTCTTTGACCACGCTGATATCTATGGCGGGGGCTCCTGCGAAGAATTGTTCGGAAAGATCTTAAAAGAAAATCCAGGACTGCGTCAAAAAATTACCCTGCAGTCCAAAGCGGGAATTGTTCCAGGCGTGATGTACGACAATTCTGCAGAATATCTGACAGCATCCGTCGATGCAATCCTGAAAAGACTGAAAACCGATTATCTGGATGTATTTCTGATTCACCGGCCGGACGTTCTGGCGGATCCGGCGGAAACGGCACGCGCCCTCGACGCACTCATCGACAGCGGAAAAGTAAAATATGCCGGCGTCTCTAATCACAGAACCTCCCGCATCGCCCTGCTGTCAGAATACATGGAACACGATCTGACTGTAAGCCAGATGCAGCTTGGCCTTATGCACGCGCCGATGATCCAGGAAGCTCTGGAAGCAGATATGGCGACAGACGGCGCCGCGGACCGCGACGGCGGGATGATTGACTACTGTATGCAGAATAAACTCACCATCCAGGCCTGGTCGCCTTTCCAGTATGGCATGATACAGGGAACCTTTCTGGGAAATCCCGATTTTCCCGAAATAAACGCCAGACTGGACGAACTTGCCGGTCTCTATCACACCACCGGCACAGCGATCGCCGCGGCATGGATCCTGCGTCATCCCGCAAACATACAGATTCTCGCGGGCAGTACGAATATTGACCGGCTGCGGGAAATCTGTAGCGCAGATCAGATTCCTCTCACAAAGCAGGAATGGTACAGTCTGTATCTGGCAGCGGGACATATGCTGCCGTAATCTGTACTTTCTGACAACCCAAAAACGGTACGACCAGAAAGGCCGTACCGTTTTTCACACAACTCAAATGGGCAAAATCGCTGTGCCGCAAAAGCATCTGGTATGGCAGCACCAGGCTTTCGCTCTTATATAAACTAGGATAGGAATTATTTCTTCATATTTGCATTGGAGACAAACGATTCTCACACGTTCCGGGACTTTCGCGCGTGTTTTTCGTCTCCGCCGCAATCAGCTTCTGTTATCTCTGTACACGTCCGGACGCGTCGCCTCCGGCCAGCTTCTTCACTTCATCCACGCCGACCATATTAAAATCACCCTCGATGGAGTGCTTTAAGCAGCTCGCTGCCACGGCAAACTCAATCGTCGCCTGCGGGTCGTACTCGCTTAAGCACGCATAAATCAGACCGCCGCCAAAAGAATCGCCGCCGCCGACACGGTCTACAATGTGCATCAGATACTCTTTCGAGAAATAGCTTTCACCGTTCTCATAAAGCATGGCAGCCCAGCGGTTGTCATTGGCAGAGATCGATGTGCGCAGCGTAATGGCCACCTTCTGAAAGCCAAAGCGCTCTGTAAGCTTCTGTGCCACTTCTTTATAGCCTTCTTTGTTCAGCTCGCCCGCAGTAACCTCCGTTCCCTCGGACTTGATCCCGAACACATCGTTGGCATCTTCTTCGTTGGAAATACAGACATCCACATATTTGCAGAGCTCACCCATCACCTGGCCAGCCTTCTCCTTGGACCACAGCTTATTGCGGTAGTTTAAGTCGCAGCTCACCGTGATGCCTTTTTCCCTGGCCGCCTTGCAGGCCTCTAAGCAGATTGCAGAGACATTATCTCCGAGCGCCGGCGTAATCCCGGTAAAATGGAACCAGTCTGCTCCCTCAAAAATCTTGTCCCAGTCAAAATCATCGGTAGTCGCCGTCGCGATGGAAGAACCTGCGCGGTCATAGATCACTTTCGACGGACGCTGGCTTGCCCCCTTCTCCAAATAGTAAATGCCGACCCGGTCGCCGCCACGGGCAATATCCGATGTATCCACGCCGTAACGTCTGAGTGCATTTACGCCAGCCTGTCCGATCTCATGCGCCGGAAGCTTCGTGACGAAACTTGCCTCCATCCCATAATTTGCCAGGGATACTGCAACATTCGCCTCACCGCCGCCATATGTAGCGCCATAGGATTCCGCCTGCAGAAAGCGGTAATATCCCTCCGGAGCAAGCCGAAGCATGATCTCACCAAATGTGACAACCTTCTTTGCCATGTTAAAACCCTCCTGATCATATGTGTTCCACATTGTGAAACTGTGTTTCATAATTTACAACTCTATTATACCACCGAAACATGGAATGTCAAACATGTTTTTATTTCTGTGCAAAAAAATCCCGGTCATTCCCAATCCGCCCGCCGGATAATCCCGACTCCGAGCGGATGCGGTCCCGTGTGCACACCGATCGTGGCGCCGATCTGACACACGCTGATCTCTTCGATGCCAAGCCGTCTGTACGCCAGATCTCTCAGCATCTCCTTAAACCGCAGCGCCTCCTCATAATCGTAACCATAACCGATGGCAAAACTGTATTCTCCGGGCTGCACACTGCGCTCGTCCAGATAAGCTTCAAGTAGTCCGATGACTTTCTGCATGGATTTTTCGCGGCTCCGTGCCAGTCCCGAACTGAAAATTTCTCCTTCCCGCAGGGTGATCAGCGGTCTGATCTTTAACGCGCCTGCGGCCAGTCCCGCCAGCTTTCCGATTCTGCCGCCGTGTTTTAAGTAATCGATATTTCCGATCGTAAAGAAAATCCGGCCGCTCTCCCTGATTTCCAGAATACGCTGTACAATCCTTTCGTATTCCCAGCCCAGGTCCCTGAGGCGACAGGCCTCCAGCACATACAGCCCCTGAAGGACGGTATTGACCGTCGCATCGATCACCGTAATCTGCGCGGCAGGAAAATCCTCATATACCATATCCCGCGCCGTGGACGCCGACTGCATCGAACCGCTGAATCTGGTCGTGATACAGATACAGATCACAGGCATCCCTTCCCTCGCCAGGGGCAGAAAAACCTGGTAATAATCATCCACAGACGGCATCGACGTTTTGGGAAAAATACCTGGATTGTCCACCATTTTCTGATAAAACTCACGGATATCAAGCTCGTCAATCTCTTTCTGATACGTTCTGCCATCAAAGGAAACGTAAAAAGGAACTACCCTGATATCATTTTTGTCTGTCATTTCTCTGGAGAGATCCAGCGAACCGTCACTGATAATCGAAATCTTATTCCCCATTCTTCCCCTCATTTCTGCAATTGCTGCAATATACACCTCTGCGGCCGGCCACTGTTCCTTCAATCTCCCGCCGCCTTACAATCTCCCGCCTTACAATCTGCAGGCTCCTCCACCCGGGCTCACAGCCCTTCTCCTGTTTGAAAAGAAAAGTACGGCTGCGCCGTTCATTTTTACGAAAACAGTGAGCGGAAAAAGTCCCCGATCGACGAAAACATATCTGCGATCGCGTCCACAATCTTTGCAAAAATTCCGCTGCCGCCGCCACCTTCATTTTTAAATGAGTCGTAAAGTGTTTTTGCATAGTCCGCCAGACCGTCCAGATCAATCCCCAGAGAAGTAATCTTGAGCAAAAGATCGACAATCTGTCTCCGCTCACCCTCATTCAGCGTCACATTATATTTTTTACACGCCTCGTCGATCACTTCATTGATCTCCGCCTCATCCGAAAGGTCCTTTTCCGCGATCACAGACTTGATATAAGCAACAAACTCTTCCACTTCCCGGTCGGTAAGCCCCTCCATCGACTCCTCCAGCTGACCCGTGACGACAATCTCGTTTAAGGCGACATCCACAATACTGTCGTCGATTACCTCCCCGGTTATCTCCTGATAAGCCTTGAATATCCCCACGAGGGCAGCCGTCCCGGAAATCCCCGTCGGCCCGGCCACAATTATATCCGCATCTTTCACTCCCGCTGTCGTCAGTGCATTTTTGTACATCCCCACGGTACAATACGTGATATTCGTCGTCGATATATTTAGTCCGCTCCCCTTTTCCCGTTTCACGATCACCACGGAAGAGAGCGCCCTGCTTCCGATCCTGGACGATGCGATATAAGCGTCGAGAAACTGGTGTTCCTCAGCGTTTGTCACATAGACGACGTCATATCCCGAAAGACCGGCCGCATCAATCCCCATAATGGAAAGCACTTTTTGCCGCTGCGCATCTGATAAGTCCGCACCCAGCGCCAGATATGGCCTGTCATTTTCCCCGATCACGACGTCATCGTTATTTTCATCCGCGATAATACTCCCCTCCACGGAAGGCTCATCCGTTTTCTCCACGCCATCGGCCGGTGCATCCGCTCCGTTTACGATCGTTCCTTTTACCTCGGTGTCATCCTTCTGAGAAGCTTCTTCCTCCGGCGCCGCATCCTCTGTCACGCCGTCTGCCGGCGCATACCCGGCCGGCGTACCCTCAGCATTCCCGCTGCCTTTCATACTGTCCGCCGACGGGTCATTCTTTTCTGCCGTATCCGGCTGTCCGCCACTTTGTGCTCCCTCACCGAAATTTCCTGTCTCCTGCAATTCTTCCGGCTGATCCGCACCCGCATTTTCCGCCTCACCGCTCTCCGGGTTTTCTTCTTCCGGTGCATCCTGCGGCTCTCCCGCAGGCAGCGCGGCACCGGCTCCCGGCTCACTCCCGGACGTCATCCGTATTTCCGCCGTACTCTGCCATCCGGACGCCAGAACATCCGCCGCAGGCAGCGCGGCGATCAGGGACGCCATAAGCAGACCAGACCACCTCTTTTTCACCTTTTTCTCACCTTCCTTATCCCGGACCGGCAGCAGCCCGCAGCAAATAGATCCGTCTCCCGTGCTCTATGCCAGATGCGCGTCAAGCCACGCCGCAATATCTGCAAACACCTGCTGCCTGTCCGTCTCATTTAAAATCTCATGCCTGTCATTCTCATACAGCCGGAGCGTCACGTCGGACATCCCCGCCTCTTTGTACATCGCGCAGACCTTTCTGACGCCTTCCCCAAGATTCCCCACAGGATCCTCAGCCCCGGAGACGAGAAACAACGGAAGGCTCTGCGGCATCCTGCGGATATGCTCCATCTGATTGTCGTATAAAACAGCTTCCATCAGCCCCCGATATCCGTTGAGCGTAAACAAAAAAGTACAGCGCGGATCCGCATAGTATTGTCTCACAAGTTCCGCATCCTTCGTCAGCCAGCTGTTCGTGACATCCTTTCCGTAAAGATCATACTTTTTATACGGCTTCGTATAGGACAGCGACTGCAAAAATGCGCTCCGGTAATGCCATCCTTTAAAACAGGCAAACAGCTTACACAGAAAAATCCCCAGCTTCATCGTCCGGTCGGGCATACACCCGGTTCCCATAATCACGGCTCCGTCAACCCCGTCCGGATGCAGGCACAGATATTTGCGAAGCATGTAGGATCCCATGCTGTGTCCCAGCATAAAATATGGAATCCCCGGATTTTCCCGCTGTACATTCACACGCAGCCTGTGCATATCCTCCACAACCGTATCACTCGGATTTTCCGCAAAATACCCCCAGTCGTCCTCCGAAATCACCGACTTTCCGTGGCCCAGATGATCATGCCCCACAACCAGAAAACCGTGGTCGTTTAAATATTCCGCGAACAAACGATAGCGCCCGATATGCTCGACCATGCCATGCGTAATCTGCAGAATGGCGCGGCAATTCCCGTCCTGCGGCCTCCATTCCACCGCATGAATGGTTGTCTTTCCATCGGCAGATAAAAAATGAATCTGTCTCTCCGTTGTCATGCCGTCCCCCCGTTCCTTTTCTTCCACACCCGCCTTCTGCCATGGTCCTCCCGGCGTGGATTTCTCTCTTCATATATCCGTATCTTCTGCCTTGCCACACAGTCCGGAACAGATTTCCTTCAGCTCTTTCAGACACTCCTTCTGTGCCTCACACTCATTCCGGATATCCTCCATCTGGATCTGCATACGTTCTCTGACCTTTGAGAGCTCCCGCTCCGACTGCTGCAGCGCGTCTGCCTGCACGACGACTGCGTCCGGAAGCATTTCCCGCAGCTTTAGCTGGCTGACCTCATACGTCGCCATACTCTGCATACTGTCGCGCATCAGCTTTCCCATGGAGATATTGTTATCTTTTAACAGCTCATTTAAATGACGAATCTGCTCCTCGAGCATCTCCCACTTTGCATCGGCTTCTCTCAGCTTCTCCTCAAGTATCCGCGCTTCTCTGTCATAATATTCGGAACAGGAACAGATTTCCTCGGCAGCCGAGACAAATTTTCTTCCCGGTTCTCCCATCCTTCCCGCCTCAATCGCGGCATTCAGGGAAATCACCGTCATACTTTTGGAAAAATCCTTCATCCGCTCCACACTTACCAGCATCTCTTTCGAATCTTCCCGGACAGAGGACGGCGCTTCGGAAATATGCTTCATCGGCGTCGTAAAATGTTTGTTATTCTCCACAACCTCCATAATCCGTTCATTCTGTCTGCGCACCTGCTCTAAAAAAACGGAATGATTTACCTCAAACGTCCCGACTCCGTTATTGAGCTCCATCATGGCCCCGTGAACATCCTCCGCCGCTCTCCCGCTCTCCCCGGAAAGTTCTCCGATCTGCTGTATGTGCTCCTTTTCCTGATCCATATCACGCTCCATCTGTCCGCGCGACTCTTCTATCCGGGAAAAATGTCCCATAATCTCGCCTTTTAAGCCGGATATCCATGACAGTTTCTCCTCCATGCGGGCGCACTGCTCTTTTGTCCGCTCAAGTTCTTCCTCTAAGGCTTTTTCTTTCTTACCGCTAAACATAGTTGTTCCTCCAGGTTTTCTTACTGATAATTGCGAATCACCAGCTGTACATGCTCCGTCCCCCGATAATCATTGATCTCCGGATCATACACAACCGCCATCCTGATACCGTTCTCCTGCCCGCGAAATGCTCTGTCGAGCTCCTGCGCCCCGTATTTCGCGGCATAATATTCCTTCCACGCGCCGATATCGCCAAAATACACGGCAAAAACACATCCTCCGCGTTCCGTCACCAGCTCAAGGCGCAGAACATTCTGATTTCTGCCGACGACATACGCCCGCCTGACGCGCAGGTCCTTATCCGCAAACCGGGGGCCGCTGTTTCCCTTCCCGAAAGGCGCAAGCACGGAAAACTCCCGCACCAGTTCCACGTCTGGATAATCTGCCGGCATCGCAATGTCTATCTTTATCTTAGGGATAAAATCCTCATCTGTCAATTCACAGCAGGCATTTATTTTTTTTCGAAATAAATCGACGTCCTCCCCCAGAAGAGAAATTCCCGCCGCCATCGGGTGTCCGCCGAACTTTGTAAATAGTTCACGGCACCTGCACAGCTCGTCATACATGGAATATCCTTCTACCGAGCGGCCGGAACCCTTAATCCCTTCCTCTCCTCTTGTGAGGATAAACGTCGGCCGGGCAAAAGCTTCACGAATCCTCCCTGCAATGATCCCGGCAAGGCTTTCATGTACATCCGGCAGGTACACGACCAGCACCTTTTCTCCGGCATTTCCCGCCGCAATCACCTCTTTTGCCCGCTCCACCCCCTCCACCGTCATACTTTTCCGCTGGATATTCAGCTCGATCAGCTCTTCTGCAATTTTTCCTGCACTTATATCATCCTCCTGCAGGAACAGATTCAATGAAATTTTCGCCGTCTCCAGCCTGCCTCCGGCGTTGATGCACGGTCCCAGGACGAAACCGATGTGATAGCTGTCCACCTGTCCCGGTTCCAGCCCGTTTTTTAAAATCAGGGCGCGCATGCCCGGATTTTTCGTCGCATGAATCTGCTTTAACCCCTCACGCACCAGAATACGGTTTTCATCGTTTAAATCCATCACGTCTCCGATCGTCGCAAACGCCGCATTTTCCAGAAACCGATACGCTTCCTCCGCCGGAATCCCGTTTTTCTCGTATAAAATCTGAATCACCTTAAACGCTACGGCCGCTCCGCAGAGACCGTTGTACGGATAGCCGCACTCCGGCTGTTTCGGATTTACAACGGCGTCGGCCTCGCTTTTTAAATAATACCGCTTATTGTCCCGCTCTTCGTAAGGCATCTCATGGTGGTCCGTCACCAGCACCGTCATCCCCAGCGCCTTTGCCTGTGCAATCTCTTCCAGCGCCGCAATCCCGTTGTCACACGTCACTATCGTGTCGATCCCGTCTGCCTGTGCTTCCACAATCAGACGACTGTTGAGCCCATATCCGTCCCGCATGCGCTCCGGTATCTGTACGCCGGCCCGGCCGCCGCACCGGCAGATTCCCCGATATAAAATATAGGAAGCCATCACCCCGTCGATGTCATAATCTCCGATAATGCGGATGGAGTCCCCGTTTTTTATTTTCTCCGTCAGAATCTCTGCAAGCTTATCTCCGTCTTTTAACAGATGCGGATCGTAAAGATCGCCCAGGCCTCCGTTCAGATATTTTTCAATGGCCGCATCCCCGACGACCTCACGGTTGCGGATCAGCCGCGCCGTAACCGGGTGAATGCCAAACCGCCGCGCAATCGCCGCAAAATCCGCTCCCTTCCTTATCACAAACCATTTTTCCATATGTACTCCACTCTGCCGTCCCGACTATCGCCTTATCATGCGTTCCTGTTGTTCTGCAGGCCCTGAAGTCACATCTGTTCACCCAGGCATGACGTCCACGGCCTTCTGACTCTGGTATCATCTTATCAGACATGGGCGAAAAAAGAAACGTATATTTTGCACGCAGTCCACATCCCCGCCAGAGACTCTTGTTCCTGATGCGATATGCTTTCCCACACGATAAAAAGCAGCAGTAACCCCCATGTTTCCTGCTGCTTTCTCATCCGACTGCAATGATTTATGCCAATTCTGCGATTCTCGTGACCGCAACGTAAATTTCCGAGATCCGGTACCAGGTACGGTAATCAATGACGCCCGTGACCGGCAGACCGAAAATCTCCTGAAACTTTTCTACCGCATCCCTCGTCGCATTGCCGTATATCCCGTCCGGCGTTATTCTTGGAATGGCCGGATAAGTCTGGGAAATCCTTGCCAGCTGTTCCTGAACCTGACGCACCTTATCCCCGGTGGAACCGACGGACAGATCGACTCTCGGCCAGGATGCCGGCACCCCGGAGATCTCTTCCGCAGAATTGATGTATATGCTGTTTCCGTAATAATAGCGCAAAATCTCAATTGCGCTGTAATTCTGGTCTCCCAGAAACTTGCTGCCCCACTGACTCAGCCAGTTGCTGCACGTCACCCGCTGTCCGTCGCAGTATTGCGTCAGAATCGGCTGTCTGACATTGGGTCGCGAGAGATAATTCTGAAACATCTCATCCACAATATCTGAGATGTTCTGGAAAATATTTCTCCCAT
This sequence comes from uncultured Roseburia sp., assembly GCA_947649645.1. Lineage (GTDB taxonomy): Bacteria > Bacillota > Clostridia > Lachnospirales > Lachnospiraceae > Roseburia. The sequence goes on from CANSSP010000012.1 coordinate 54,595, forward strand.
ACATAAATTTCTGATCATAGGCGGTGGACGATGTAATCGTAAAGCCATATCCCTTGTTCCGATACCATTCGGTATAGACACGGTTCATCGTAAAGGACATAATCGCAAGAACATTCGCGCGGATTGAAGCGTCCGGCCATGTGGAATAAATCTCACTGGACGCCACATTTTTGATATAATCACGATAACGCACGTAATAGTCTCTTGCCGTCGTATCCGACGGTGCTCCGTCATGAACAATAACATATTCCGGCACAACGACCCTGCTCAGTACGATCTCCCCGGACTCTGTCACCGGTTTGATCTCGGACTCCGCGATTTTGGGCGGATACTCCCCAAACAGGGTGTGAACCGGTATCACAATATTATCTACCGGGTTTCCCGACGCTTCTTCTCTCTCCATCCGGACCTCCTGCAGCGCAAGCTGGTCTGAAAAGACTTCAATGCCGGAAATATTGATCGGACGATATCCCTCTGCAGAGACCTGAATGGTATACTCGGCATAGGGCTGGCTCTCACTTGGCTCCATCGAATATTCAAGCGGAGGCGCAGCAAGCGCAATTTGTTCAGACATTCCGGAATCATCCGTATTCACCTCTTCCACTGTTCCTTCGGGATCCCCCGAATAAGAAATCGTAATCCGTGCGTCCCTGATCGGATTGTTCGACCCGGTTCCGATCACCTGTATCTTTAAGGCTCCCTGGTCCACATCGTTGTTCTGTGTATATCTGATATCTGGCATAAAACCTCGTCACCACGACACATTTATTTATATTTTATGCCTCAACCGCCCAGATGTGCACCCGAGCAGGGAAGAAGTTATCATTTTGTGGTTTAAATTCCCTCCACGACCTCCTTTATCTCTCTTTTTTCGTGATCCGACAGCTCTAAGCTCTCGCACAGACACGCGATGAACTCCGCGGCGCTCCCGCGGTTCCAGAACTGAACGTACCCCTTCATCAACGTTCCCTTATATTCCTCCTCCTTAAGCAGTGGACGATAAAAAAATGTCCGTCCTTTCCGGTACATGTCCAAATACCCTTTCTTTACCAGCCTTGCCACAAACGTGGAGACCGTCTGCAACTTCCATGTCTTATCGTACTTCTGATTGACGATCTCCATAAGCTCTTTCACCCCAAGTTCCTCTCCGGAGTCCCAGATACATTTCATTACCATCTGTTCACAATCTGATAACGTTGTTTTTTCCATGTAAGTTCTCCTCCATCATTTTCTTTGTATACAATCTCTTGTACGTTCAGATATGCGACCCGGCAGACTGCCTGCTCAGAAATCTTCTTTTCTATTTTATTCTACTGTGACTACTTTTGCAAGGTTTCTTGGCTTATCTACGTCAAAACCTTTGTCGGAAGATACGTAATACGCCAGAAGCTGTAAGGCCACGGAAGCCGGCATCACCATAAACTCATTCCGCATATCCGGCAGCGCAAACAATGCAAATTCACCCTCCAGTCCTTTTGCAAGGCTCTCTTTGATAAACACGGCGACATCCGCCCCGCGCGACGCCACCTCGCGGATATTGGACAGTTCTTTTGACATCAGTTTATCCTGCGTCACGGCAGCCACCACCGGCGTATCCGCCGTAATCAGCGCGATCGGTCCATGCTTTAACTCCCCCGATGCATATGCCTCGGAATGGATATAAGAGACTTCCTTTAGTTTCAGCGACCCCTCCAGAAGGATAGAGTGGTCAAGCCCTCTTCCGATCATAAACAGATCTTTCGCTCCCAGCACCTTTTTTGCCATCAGATGAATATCCCTGCGGTTTTTTAATACCTTTTCCATTACCTCCGGGGTCCTTTGCAGTTCTCTGATAAAGGACTGTGTTTCCTCTGCAGAAAAAATTCCTCTGCTGTGCGCCATACGGGCCACAATCAGATAAAACACGGCGAGCTGTGTCGTGTACGCCTTTGTGCTTGCAACCGCAATCTCCGGCCCCGCATTGGTGTAAATCACATAATCGCTTTCCCGCGCGATCGACGATCCTTTGACATTGATGACAGACAGACATCTGGCCCCGCGGCGTTTCGCATACTTCACCGCCTCCAGCGTATCAATCGTCTCCCCGGACTGTGAAACAGCAATGACAAGCGTCCCACTGTCGATGACAGGATCCGAATACATAAACTCCGACGCCATCTCCACCTCAATGTGCATGTGCAGGATCGATTTCACGAGCGCCTGCGCCACAAGTCCGGCATGCATCGCTGTTCCGCAGGCAATAATACAGATGCGCTCACAGTCCGTAAACAGCGAATCCGGCACGCCGTCCATGGAAAAATCGGGCATACCGCCTTTGACACGGTTTTCAATCGTCCGGATGATCGCCTCCGGCTGTTCCATGATCTCTTTTTCCATATAAAACGGATAACCGTTCTTCCCGCTGCTGTTTAACTCCCAGTCGACTTTCAGGTACTCCGGCTCCACCGTCTTCCCGTCAAAATCCGTCAGCTTCACGCTGTCCTCGCGCAGTTCCAGCACGTGATATTCCGGCACCACAAAATACCGGCTGGTAAACCGGCAGAGCGCCGTCAGATCCGACGCAAGCATCCCGCCCTGCTTACTGACCGTCGCCACAATCGGACTGACATTGCGCGTGGAATAAATCACGCCTCTGTGGTCCGAAAACATCACGACAAGGGCAAACGTCCCCTTTAATTTACTCACTGTCTGCTTCAGCGCTTCCACGGGCTCCCCGTCGTAGAAACGGTCGAGAAGCGCCGCCGCCACCTCACTGTCCGTCTCCGAATGCAGCGCGCCCTCCAGCTCATAATCCCGGATCAGCTCCCGGTAATTTTCAATAATCCCATTGTGCACCAGCGTCACTCTTCCGACTCTGTGCGGGTGTGCATTCGCATCGCTCACCCCGCCGTGCGTCGCCCAGCGCGTGTGCCCGATCCCACAGCCTCTGCGGCTTTTTTCCGCGGTACAGATCTGCCGCAGGTCTCTCACCCTTCCTGCACACTTGCAGACTGTCGTCTCCTGCGCATCTTCCTCTTCCATTGCAATCCCTGCACTGTCATACCCCCGGTACTCCAGCAGCTCCAGTGCATCCAGCAGAACCTCACGCACATCCTCATTTCCTGTATATCCTATAATGCCACACATAGTTCATCCTCTCTTTCCTTTTACTTTTCACACGGGACATGGCACATCGGAAAGGCTGCACCCATCGGTGCGGCCCCTTTGATCTTTTCCCGCGTCATCCCTGTTACACCGAATTTGTTTTGCGGTCACCCGCATATTTGCCGGTATATCTCGCACGGGATCCATGCGGAGAGGTATCCGCCGATATTTTCGATAAACCCTCTCTCCTCGTCTGCCTGCCCACGGGCCCTGCGGCCCCTTACAAACAGGCGCTGGCGCTTTTTGACACAGACTGGCGGGACGCATATCTGAAAATACAATATTGTCTTTATTCTTTTTTCAAGGTTCAGCCTCACTACTATACTATTATATGAAAAAAATGTCCAGCCGCGATGAGATTATCCGCCGACAGACACTCCTGTTAAACATCCTCCCAAACGCAAAAAAGACACGTGGATTGCAATTTACTGTTCCATGTGCCTTTGCGCCATTTTCTTTTTCTTTCAGGAGCCGCCTATCTTCTTCTCATCGCCCTGCCCGATGCGATATGATAGAAAATAATCAAAATCACGGTAATTCCCACAATCCTTCTGATTTTTTTACCTGTTGACAATTCGTCTGACATAAGCAATTCCTCCACTTCTGTTTATCTGCTATTTCTCTTAGGATGATATACAATATAGCAGACACAGGTACGGCAGGCCATCGATTCTGCTTACATTTCTCTTGTTTTTCTTACATTTCAGTAAGATTGCTGTCATAGCAGACTTTCTATTATAAATTTCCACAGGTTATGAAGCCCCCGCGTATTGCGACTTCCCATCCAGATTTTCAATACGTCTCGTAATAACTGTACAAATGGTTTTCAGAAGTCAGAACTTTTGTTCTTTTTCTGGTTGTACAAAATATATGTCTGGATTTCAAGAGCAATATAATACCAGTCACTACTTTTATAAATCTGAGGACTGGAAAATATTGTCAAATAAAGTCGAATATGCTAAAATAAAAAAGATGGCAGCAATATCGCTGTCAGAAGAGTGGAAATGCTCTAAAAATACAAATTTCAATCTTTTTTAATCTCTTTTTTTCGACAGATTTCTACATAGTCCAAATCCATTTTTAATTCATCGTTGTACACGATGTACCCTCCGCCCTGTCTGTTATCGTTCCATATCCTGCACAGTTCTCGTTCCCACTGTTCCTGCCGCAAAATACTGAAACGCTCTTTCGGATTTCTTCGGCCTCTTTTCCTTGTACTTGAAATGAATGTCAATTTGTTCAATATGCTTTTTCAGAGTGCCTGACCGTCGTTCAACAGGTTTAAGTTTACCCTGAATGTCCAGCAATTGAAAAGTACCTTGACAATTCAATAGACTTTATACTCTGGATCTGATATACTAATTTAACCAATTGAACAAATCATAAAAAGGAGCGTGAAACAATGACAGATAGCGAAAAACTTGATCTGCTTCTATCTGAAATGCACGATATGAAATCCGGAATGCATGATATGAAATCCGGCATGCACGATATGAAATCTGAAATACACGATATGAAAAAAGATATCTATTCATTAAAATACCAGCTTGTCAGATCAACAGCCGAATTAAAAACTATGGATGAGGCAATTCTCAACGAAGTAGAAAGAGTACATGGCATTCTCGACAAACACAAGGCCGATAAATCAGTACATACTGCATAACAAAGCTTCCCCGGCGCAACCAGATACCCACCAGCACCCAGGTGTAAAGTCTACTGAATTATCAGCGGCTTTACACTTTTTATTTGCAGGGATTCGTCTATGACATATTTCCGGATCATGAAAAGGCCGGGATGAGAGCCGCTTTCATTCCAAATGGGATTGTGTCAGATACAGAGAAGACAGCAATGAAAAAAGATCATGAGACTATAAAGAAATCAGTCAGAACTATCCGTTAAGTGTCTCATGACGCATGAAAACTTTGCCGCCAGACAACGGTTTTTATTTCGACAGGCTCAATATATACTTTTCCTGATCCATCCATTCAGACTGTAAATTGTAACTGAACAATGCCAGATAAACAGGGCACTCATTACAATCCAGTCCACAATATGCCAGAGCCATTAAAACATGCCCTCCCCTAAATATTTGTCATGCGGAACAATCAGGCACTTTTCGATAGACTTCCAATAACTGTTGTAAAGATTTTTTTGTGCTGCTCCGTAGCTTTCTTTTGTGTCAAATTCCCAATAAAGCATATACTTGACACTTTTTACAATACGGGTAATTTTTAGCGGTGGAAGCCCCTCTTTGATCTGCTCCATATCTATATGATACCCTCTTCTGGCAAAACGAAGCAGAAGCAGTCCCTCCTGTTTTTCCAGGAAACTCTTCGCTTCGAGCATCAGTGCTTCAAATTCCTCTACTTTTTGTGGCCTGACCTGATAAATGCATATTTCAGTAAACGGCATATTTAAATCCTCCTTTGCTTTATTTCAGCATCAGGAATATGGCATTATGCGTGTCACACTCCTTTATTTTTTCATTCTGCCCAGCCATTCCGAATAATTACAACGACCGCAAAATATAACACCCTGTTGATAAACTTTCTTAAAGCGTTCCATTTTGGATACCTCCTTAAAATTCACGATCTGAATACAGCTTTTTAGAGATCAGAAACGAACACCACAAAATCAAAGCAGCAACGGCAATCATACCGCCATTCACCAAAAGCACATTTCTACTGGCATATTCAAGTGCATTAAAAAGAAAATATTCATTCCCTGGCAAAGACGAAACAATCACCCACACAGCATACAGCGCCGCAAAAAGAACAACCGGCACAAACATTCCCCAAAACTTTCCTTTACTATATCCCATCCCGAATAAGATTGGAAACATACAAAGGTTAAAAATTGAAAACAGCAGACAGCTTATTGTCACAACAGGTAAAAACCACCTGATCGGACCATAATAATGCGATAACGTAAAACGGTCTGCAAGAACAGCCAGAGGGATGCCCGTGACCAATCCTGCTAATCCCATCCAAATGGATAAAACATATCTGCCGGCCACTACGGCGGAACGCCTGACAGGGAGTGTTAAATACAGCTTATTCAAATCTCCTTTTTCTTCTACCGCAAAAGTATTGACCGAAAAAAACAGAAACAGAAAAACATTGGTCGGGACAACCAGCAGCGCCGAGAAAAAACCAGCAGCCAACGAACTTATAGGGATCAGAAAGAGCCGCAGATGAAAGCACTTCATCGCATTCCAATCTAATATTGCCATTCGCTTCATTAAACTTCAACCCCCTTGCTCATTCGTACCATAATATCATCAAGAGAAACCGTTTCTGTAATTACACTTCCCGGAAAACCTGCAATATCTTTTATTTCAATCATACCGTTAAAGCCGTTTGGATACTCACGCAATCCAAACACCTGTTTACGTTTTGATTGTGGTAAATCCCCGGTTCCACCTTTAACCAGACAATATTTTTCAATTAATTCATCCTTACGTCCGCTATACAAAATTTTGCTGTTCTGGATGTAGATAATATAGTCGGCAATCTTTTCAAGGTCACTGGTTATGTGCGTAGAAAAGAATATTGTTCTATCTTCTTCAACCATATAATCACGAAGGATTTCAAGCATTTCTTCACGACCGACGGGATCAAGGCCCGAAGTGGGTTCATCGAGCAATAACAGCTTTGCATCATGTGCCAATGTGACCGCCATGCCCAGTTTCATTTTCATACCTCGTGACATTGTTTTATACTTCTGCTCAGGATCAAGAGAAAATCGTTCCAGATATTGCCAAAAAGCTTTGTTACTCCATTTCCTGTAGAAAGGACGCATAGATTTTTCTACATCAATGGGTGTCCAGTCTTCCTGATAATAAGGCTGTTCAAACAAAACACCTATATCTTCTTTCAGAGAAACATCATCCGCAGTTTTGCCGAATAGCTTAATGCTGCCGCCATCTTTCCTGACCATGCTTAAAATCAGCTTTAAGGTAGTCGTTTTTCCTGCGCCGTTTTCACCGATAAAGCCGCAGACAAAACCACCGGGAACGGAAAAGCTGATTTTATCCAGCAAAAAATTTTTATATTCTTTTCTAAGGTTCAATACTTCAATCACATTGTTCATTTTATTGTCCTCTCAGTCGCATCCAGCATTTCATGCAGATCATTTACTGATAAGCCAGCCTGCTTTCCTCGCCGGACAGCAGTCCTTAAGGCAGCTTCAGCCTCTTTCCGGTATTTATCACGAACAAAAGCATCATCGATTTTCTTTACATACACGCCTTTTCCAGGCATTGTCTTTACAAACCCTTCCAGCTCTAATTCACTGTATGCCCTGGTAGTAGTTACCAGACTTACCTGCAAATCACGAGCAAGGTGACGAAGCGAAGGAAGTGGCGCGTTTTCAGATAATTCACCTGTCAGAATAGATGTTTTGATTTGTTCTTTGATCTGCTCATAAATCGGTATCCCCGATTGGCTGGATATAACAATATTCATTATCTGCGCTCCTTCTTCCAGTGATTTCTTTCATTTATATTCCTTCCACCGGCCTGCGTCTTACTGTTATTGTACAGCAAGTACAGTATAGCATAAAAAGAGTTTTTCGTCAATCATGCTCTAAATGAAAAATTTATCAGCTCCTCGCAACAAAATATTACACATAATAACAACTAAAACAAAATTGTCACTGTTCTCTTTCTTTTTCCATATTGCTGTTATATAATATCTGAAAACAGCATTCGGAGGTATCCATGGATTTAAACTTATTCTGGTGTCTCGTGGGAATTGCGGGAGGAGCTGTTACCAGCACACTAATCAGTCTCTTTTTCTATTTAAAAGGAATAAACCGGAAGCAACTGACTTATGATATCAGTACTTTCTGTATTATTTCAAATAAAATAAATCAGATCGAAGGGCTGGAAGTAAAATATAATTCCACAGAAATCGAAAATTTATATTCTGCCACAATCACAATCAGAAATATCGGAAATTCAATTATCGAAATGCATGATCTTGCACCTCTGTGTCCGATATCGATATCAACATCCGGACAGTTCCTAAAGGCTGGATGTGACTGTGTTGCGTCATCCCCCGCCGATAAAAGAACAAACCACACTTTACTCTTCCGGAAATCTGATGATTTATACAATTATGTGGAATTTGATTTTGATTACATACCGCAGAAAGCCGTCATAACTTTTTCATTATTTTATACGGGAGATTTAACCTTTGACGGAGCGTTAAAAGATGGAAAAATCCTGTCACCTGCCGAATACGAGAAAACCACAAACCGTGAGCTGACATTCGTACTGCTGCGTTCTGTTTTGTGTTATCCTGTATGCATATTTCTGGGACTTTTGCTTGCATCCCTGCTTTTTTATGGCATTTCGAATCTGTTTCATTGATTATTACCGAAATCTATATGACGGTTTAAAACAGGGATGAAACCAGGAACAGAGAGACTCTCGCATTTCTTTGAAGAAAATAACGATAATAAACAATTAAGCATCCGGGATTTGGAAGTCAGATAAAATAACACGAAACCTTAATTGAAATTTCAACTTTATTGATTGGAGGGAAGGCTATTGAATATATGGCGATATCTTCAAAGTATTGCAGTATCGAAATGTATCGCTGCAATTTTATTTGCGTTTCACCCCGGCCGGGATGCAGACAGAGTAACTTTGGGCTCCTGCACTGGCTGGGTCAGGCATATGGGAAGGTTTTCTGAAACCAGAACATATGAATTTACCCTTGATGCGCAGCTGTCAAAGGGAAATGCAGAGGTGCGCCTGCTGGACGCAAAAAAGGAACCATTAATGAAGCTGAACCAACAGTCCTCTGCGGGTAAAATAGATTTAGATGCAAAAAACAGATATTATTTACATTGGGAATTTAAGAGTGCTACTGGCAAGTGTGAGTTACGCTGGTAAGAGGTACAGCTTCCAGTCTGTCCGTGCATTCTGATCCACAAACGGACTACGAAAGATGCCTTGAAAGCCTCCATTACCCATCCGGACTTACATATCTGTTTCGACAAAATGAACAGTGGAACTATTCCAATATTTTTTGTAAACCCTGCTGTCCTTTCCGTCAAGATTTAATTGATATAGTCTGAATGTAACCAGAAAATCTTTGGGCTGCCACTGTTCTTCATACGAATACTGGTATTTCATTCCCAATCGTTTCATTACGTTGCCGCTTCGGTTATTATTGACATCATGTGTGGCTGTAATGTATGGGATATTATCTTTTCTCAGTTGCGCTGCGACGGCTTTGCCCGCTTCGGTTACAATTCCTTTATGCCAGTATTCTTTGCAAAGTCCATACCCAAAATCATGGCTATCGTCCATACTGACATTTACATATCCGACAGGAATATTATTCTGTTTCAGACAAACAGCATAATTATATCCTTGTGGTTTCAAATAAGCTTTCAGGTATCTTTCCTCAAGCAGAACCTTTGCTCCTTCCATATTTTCTATCGGAAACCACGGTAAATAAGTATTGACTTCTTTATCTGCATAAATAAAAAACAAAGCGTCCAGATCGTTTACCGTAAATTTTCTTAAAATCAGCCTTTCTGTTATTATTTCGGGGGTGTGCACGAAATTCAATTTTTTTACTCCTTTTCCATAACAAAATTTATGAGAAAAATTCCTTTCCAGACTTTTCCTTCCATCAGCAGCCTGTAACTTATAGCTCAATGTTTATCTCATAGTTATCGTCAATAAGCACATAATCTGCATTGTATTTCTGCGCAAGTTCTAAAAACCGCGCGTTATCTTCTATGACGTTTTCTAAAGTACACCCTTCATCATCCAGACGATTTTCGATGATACCCGCATACCTTTTTATGTGGGCAAAATGATTTCTTATATAAGCCTCGCTCATTACAAGACAGCAATATCTGATCTTGTCAAGGTATTCCTTTTCAAAATCCTCTGACCAGCCAAAGGGAATATAACACCCCTCCACGATAAGATTCTGTTTATTTTCTATGGCGGTTTTTATCATCTCGCGAACAACGGGCCATAAATAATCCGTAAGTTCTTTGTCATTTTCAACTGTGAGCGTGGTATAGCCGCTGCGGATCAGCCCCATTTTCAAATGGTCTATTGATAAATATGGATATTTATATTTTTCCAGCAATTTCTGGGCAAGCGCTGTCTTGCCTGTGTGCGATGCACCTGTTATCAATACAATCATTGTTTTTCTCCTGTCTTACAAAACCCTTTCTGTCCGTCACTATTTCGGATCACTTTTGCAGTGCTTTTCGATTCCCGGCAGGGTCATCCTGCCCGGAAGGCCTTTTATCATAAGGAAAGTACATCCCACATGGCAAAAAACAGCGGGCCATCCCCGCTGTCTCCTGCCGCATCGTCATATATCATCCATATGCAGTTTAAACCCGATTCCCCGGACAGACTCCATACAATCTCTGCCGCTGACGGCGCACAGCTTTTTCCACAGATTACTGATGTGCTCACCTTTGTCAGCCAGATGCTTTCGCCAGCATACCACGCCTGGTGAATCTCAGCATCGGGCAGAAGTCTTCCACAGAAAATCCGGCCCGTCATGGAAACCACCTTCTGTGCGCAAAACTGTGTGGTAATCCGCACGGGAAGCTCCCGGACTTCAAAAGGATTTTTTCAGAGTCTTTCACAACTGACCCCGCTCCCCTGACCTTTGTCTTTAAACAGCTTCCGGTACGCTTTCACTTTTTTCCCGGGCACCCTTATCCTGGCATCGCGCTTCACTCCTCGCAGTGCATTTTTCCCGACGCTCTTTAGTTTCTCCGATTTTATCGTGATCGTCTTAAGTTTCGAACAGTTTTTAAACGCCTCGCGGCCGATTTTCGTAAGCCCCGTCCCGAACGTAACCTTTGTAAGACCGGTACAGCCGGAAAAGGCAGCCACTCCGATTGTCTTAACATGATTCCCCACAGACACGCTCTTTATTTTTCGTTTTTTCTGCAGTGCCTTGTCTGCGACCGATGTGACTTTAAACGCTCTGCCGCCGATTTTTACCGACGCAGGGATCACAACCTTCGTGATTTTTTCGTCTTTTATGCCCATAAACGATACCTGCGTATCGCCTGTAATCCGATACCGATATCCTTTCACGGTAAAAGAGGACCCTTTTTTCGGACGGATTGCAAATTTCACTTTTACGGTTCCCTTATAAGCTCCGGTCCCTGTGACGACGACGGACGCCGTGCCGATCTTTTTATTATTCTGGTAGGAAAGCGTGTAATCTCTGCCGGATACAAGACGCTTTTCGCCGATCGCAACCGTGACTGCAGGTTTTTTCACCTTTCCGTCGTAGTAATACGTTGTTTTTGAGAGTCTTACGGACGCGTTCCCGATCTCTTTCGGATTCTGCAGGCTGTTCCCGCCCGTCTGGTTCCCCGGCATATCCGTTCCTTCGTTCCCGCCTTCGTCTCCGGACGCGCCGCTTCCACCGGCTTCACCCGCATTTCCGCCCGTTCCTCCGGTTCCCGATGCGCCGTTTCCATCGTTTCCGCCCGCGTTTCCGCCCGTTCCTCCGGCTCCCGGTTCGTCATTTCCATCGTTTCCAGGCGTGCCGTTCCCTCCGGCTCCGCTCCCGTTCACCATCCACCTGGCATAGACTGCCCTGTCACCGATCGTTCCACTGGCAAACGCCACGACTCTGTCCCGAAATCCTTTGTCCAGATACCATCCCCCAAACGTATAACCTTCCCTGGACGGATCCTTTAACGTAATCCGCTCGCTGTCATAATAGAAATAAGACGGATTGTCTCCGTTTATTCCGCCGTCCAGATGGTATGTGATCGTGTACCGTTCCGGTTTCCACTGTGCGTACAATATCATGTTTCCGCCCAGAAGCACCGCTCTGGCCTCATCCTCATAGGCGGCTCCGGTTCCGTCGGCCGCGGTATTCCACCCCGAAAACACATATCCCTTCCGCCTGAAAGTATTTTTGTTGAATGACAATTCATCCCCCGGCTCAAAAACCTGCGCTTCCACGCTCCCGGCAGAGGCGCCGTTTCCATCATATGTTATTCTGTACTTTCTGTTGGACACCACGCGGCTGTCCCATCGCCTGTCACATACCGCCACCGCCCGGACTTCCGCATCACCGGCATCAAATGGCGTCGTATATTTTCTGCACCTGACCGAGGCCGGAGACGGATCTGTACCGTCGAGTGTGTAATAAATATCCGCTCCCGCCGTGTCACTGACAAGCACGGCATTCCCGTCTGAAACGCGGATTATGGGCGCCGCGGTCGTATCTGTGATCTCAGGCAGCACTCCCGGTGTCGCTCCGCCCGAAGGCGGACTCGTGTCAAGCGTACAGTCCGGAAGATAAGCATACCACATGCTCTCCTCCTGATGACTGCTGCTCTGGCTCCCCCTGTCGTAATATGCGTCATTGCGCTCAAACCAGGTATAGAGAATGGTGTACTGACTGACCGGATCGTCCCAGGTACAGTCGACGTTGTACCAGGAATCATTGACGCGGACTTTGTTCCACGCGTGATCGCGGCTCGTAACCATCATGGCATCAACGCCGGAACCGTTGCACATCATCTCAAACGCCAGTGTATAACCGGCGCAGACCGTACTGTCTTTACAGAACACACTGTAAGCCGACTGACTGTACTGTTGTTCTTCATTCGTGACTGAGGTGTTGTAATCCATCTTTCTGATAATCAGATCATGGATTTTTTTTACTTTTTCCGCGTCCGAAACACACAGATCAATCTCTTTCTGCCATAGATCAGCCTGCTTTTTTACATTGGCCGTTTCCCTCTGGCGCGCCGTCCCTTTATAAAAAGCAGAATAAATGCCAGGCGCCACCCATTTCTCTCCGGCCTGATCCTTCCAGTACATATAATGGTTCAGAAAATAGTACTGTGGATTGCAGCACTTAAAAATCCGCGCAATCGTCTTCATCCGGTCAGCCGACAGCACGCCGCTTTCAGCCGCCGCTGTGCGGTAACCTCCGCTGCTGTCAGATTCCGCGTCCACCGGATTCAGAAGATACTGCATACAGATTCCGTCCAGAACATCCCAGAACGCCCGTTCATCGTCTGTCATCTGATTATAGACATAATAGTTCTTATACCGGTCCCATTCCGACTGGTATACGGCCGACCGGCGCACTTCCTCCTCATACAGCGGAATCTCGTCCCGGCTCCCATACACCGTCGCGCTGTCGTCCACGACGACTTCCACCTCCGTGACAGGAAGCAGTCCCGTGGGCATTTCCCCCACAAGACAGCCCGTCTGTCCCAATAAAGCTGCCTGTCCGCCGGCTGAAGCTTCCGTCACGGAACCGGCAGAAACTTTTACGGGGTGAAACGCCTGTGCCAGGGAACCTGCAGAGATACACACGAATAAAAGAAATGACATGATTCTCCTGCCCATTCTCATCCCTCCAGAATCCTTATTATTAATATCCATTATAGCATTCACGGCATGGACTTCTCAACCTTCTCCGCAAATATTTTGTTGGTTTGCCAGACATCATGTAAACCAGATAAAGAGAAAACTTTAAATGTGTTTAAGACAGCAGGCACAGCAAGGCAAAGTGAATATCTTATCTGGCAAAATTACTCAATCTCCGTTATTTTATTTTGACAATGCAAAAATCTTAATTCCCCGAATTATATGTCGTTACGGCTGAATATTTCCCGCCCGATTTATGATGAAAGATCGGACTTATCAGCGATTGCTTTCACCAGCAACATCATGGGACGACGCAGCTCGTCTTTCATGCCCGGAATATTCATCATTTCTTTGGGTGGCTCTGCTTCTTCCACCACTTCAAGCTCAAAACCACTATTTAGTAAACCCATTAAGATTTGCGTAAGTGTATGATGTTGTTTTGTTACATCACATCCGAGAAAATGTGTTTTTCGTTCTCCGGGATAAAAGTAATTATCAATCGGCCAGTATTGAGGTCTGCCCTCATTGGTATAAACCCAGTCCTGACCTACGCCAGATGTAAAAATCGGATGTTCCATGTTGAAAAGAAATACTCCGTCCGGTTTCAGCGTCTGATGTATTTTTTGAAATATTTCATCTATATTCCCGATATAGTGCAGAGCCAGATTGGAGACAACACAATCCCATGTATCTGCCGGATATTCATATTGCTCTATTCCACAAATACGGTATTCAATCCGGGGCTCTGTGTTTCGCTTTTTTGCCTCTTCTATCATTTTCCGGCTTAAATCAAGCCCTAATACTTGTGCTGCTCCCTGTTCCGCCGCAAACTTACAATGCCAGCCATAACCACATCCCAGATCAAGAACCTGTTTTCCCTGAAGATTTGGAAACAGAGGTTTTAACTGATGCCATTCTCCGGCAGAACTTAAACCGTCTTTACTGCGCGGCATTTTTGCATATTCTTCAAAAAATTTTTCATTATCATATTCGTTATACACCGTTGATGCTCCTTTAAAATCACAAATTGACATTTAATTATTCGGGCACATATAAATAGCAGCTTTGCACATGGTCATTTACAATACCGACTGCCTGCATATACGCATATACGATCGTACTGCCTGCAAATTTAAAACCACGTTGTTTTAAGTCTTTGCTGATTTTGTCCGAAAGCGGCGTCGTTGCAGGAATTTCAGCTTCCGATTTAAAATGATTATGGATAGGTTTGTTATCAACATAAGACCAGATAAACGCATCAAAACTTCCATATTCTTCCTGGATTCGGATGAATTGCTGTGCATTTGTAATTGCCGACCTGATTTTCAATCTATTGCGGATGATATTGGCATTTTGCATTAATTCATCAATTTTAGCTTCATCATAGAGAGCGATTTTTTGATAATCAAACTTATCAAAGGCTTCTCTGAATGCCATTCTTTTATTTAGTATCGTCAGCCACGATAATCCAGCCTGCATACCTTCAAGAATCAGCATTTCAAATAGTTTCCTATCGTCATGAACCGGTTTTCCCCACTCCCCGTCATGGTATTCCTTGTAGAGTTCCGTAGTTGCCCACGAACATCTTTCTCTGTCGTCCTTCTTCATAAGATCCCCCGTTTCTCAAATTCCGTTTTCCCGCTCTGTTCACTATTTCTATTTTATCATAGAATGCAAATTTTTCCATTAATAAATCATGCATTGTAATCCTGCGCTTCTCAACCTTCTCCGCAAATATTTTCACTTGTATCACGTTTTATGTAAATGTTATAATAGCCGGAACAAAACAGAAAGAAAAGGAGAAAAAATGCTTACCATACGGACTTATGAGAAAAAAGACTGGGACGCCATCGCACGCATTCACGATGACGCCCGCAAAATTGAACTAGACCTCGCAGGACTTCAGGACGCATTCCTCCCACTCGCAGTCGCCGCAGAACGGGAAGATTTGTTCGGATACCCCGGGCTCTTCGTCGCGGAATCCGACGGCGTCGTAGTGGGCTTTGCCGCATGCACCGGGGAGGAACTCGCATGGCTTTATGTCGACCCCGGACAAAGGCGCAGAGGCATCGGGCGCAGCCTTATTAAGCATGCATTCCATACGTTTCCCGGCCTCCACTCCATCGAAGTCCTGAAAGGAAATACTCCCGCCGTATCACTCTACGAAAGCATGGGATTTGCGGTTATCGGAACCGAAACAGGCAGCATGCCGGGAAATGAAGACTTTACCGTCGAGGTCTGCTGCATGGAACGCCGCCTGAACCTTTAATTCTGTGGCGTCAGCATTTCTTTCATCCCCATATACGGGCGCAGTGCTTCCGGTATACTGACGCTTCCGTCTGCATTCAGATTATTTTCCAGAAAAGCGATCAGCATTCGCGGCGGCGCCACCACCGTATTGTTCAGCGTGTGTGCAAAATATTTGCCGCCGTCCTTTCCTTTTACACGGATTTTTAAGCGTCTCGCCTGCGCATCGCCAAGATTCGAACAGCTTCCGACTTCAAAATATTTGTTCTGACGCGGCGACCATGCCTCCACGTCACAGGATTTCACCTTCAGATCGGCCAGATCGCCGGAACAACACTCCAGGGTGCGCACCGGAATATCCAGGCTGCGGAACAGATCCACCGTATTCTGCCACAGCTTTTCATAGTACATCGGAGATTCATCCGGCCGGCATACCACGATCATCTCCTGTTTTTCAAACTGATGAATACGGTATACACCGCGCTCCTCGATACCATGCGCCCCCTTCTCCTTGCGGAAACACGGAGAATAAGAAGTCAGCGTGTAGGGAAGCGCCTCTTCATCATTGATCGTATCGATAAATTTTCCGATCATCGAATGCTCGGACGTGCCGATCAGATAGAGATCTTCCCCTTCAATTTTATACATCATGGCATCCATTTCATCAAAACTCATCACGCCCGTCACCACGTTGCTGCGGATCATAAACGGCGGCACAACATACGTAAATCCTCTGTCGATCATAAAATCCCTGGCATAGGAAATCACTGCCGAATGCAGTCTTGCAATGTCTCCCATCAGATAATAAAAACCGTTCCCCGCCACTTTTCCGGCAGCGTCCAGGTCGATCCCCGAAAAGCGATCCATAATCTCTGTGTGATACGGTATCTCAAAATCGGGCACGGCCGGCTCGCCAAACTTCTCAATCTCCACATTACAGGAATCGTCGCGCCCGATCGGTACCGACGGATCGATTATATTCGGAATTACCATCATGATCTTTGTGACCTTTTCCTGCAGTTCCTTTTCCGCCTCCGCCAGCCCGGCAAGACGCTCTGCGCCTTCAGCCACCTGTGCCTTCACCGCCTCCGCCTCTTCCTTTCTGCCCTGCCCCATCAGCTTTCCGATCTCCTTGGAAAGCCTGTTGCGCTTTGCGCGCAGCTCATCTGCCTCCTGCTGCGTTTTCCGCGCCCTGGCGTCCAGTTCAATCACCTCGTCCACCAGCGGCAGCTTGTGATCCTGAAATTTGTTTCGGATATTCTGTTTTACCACCTCTGGATTTTCCCGCAAAAACTTCAAATCAATCATTTCTCTCCTCTTTCCGCGGCCTCCGCCGCTTTCTCTGCCCTCTGCATTCCGGCAGACTGCATTATTTCCTGCAGATATTTCCGCATCTGCATACTGTCCTTCATTTTCTTCTTAAGAAAACCCAGAACAGACAGCCCGCGCAGCGGCCCGGCCTTTCCTGGCTGTCGGTTTAACACTTCCGCAGTAAACAAAAAAACTTCCGTCCCGCCTGCACACACCGTCATGTATGCCGGACCTGGGACGAAAGATCTCTCTCCTCCGCGTTGCCACCCATATTGCCGCCTTTCCTCCGCCTCGCGTCGACAGACTTATCCTGCAGCCACTTTCACGTACGATAAAGGATACGACCCTTGTGGTTTTCACCACCGGCTCAGAAAGTGGAAAGGCCCTGCCCTGCGTCGGTTCACACCAGCCACCGGCTCTCTGAAGCAGTTTCAGGCCGCAGCTTTCGTCATCGCCAATTTCTGACGCTATTATACCCGCATTATTCCAAAAATGCAAGATTCTTATACACAGGCCAGACCTGTTTTTTATGATACGGAACAATCTGATCAGACATCTTTTGTGATCACCATTTTGTCCCTTATCTCCACAACCTTATCATAATATGCCCTAGGATACGCATCGTGCGCGATGATAAACACAATCTTATCCCGGAAATGACCGCAGATTTCGCTCAGAATCCGCTTCCCCGTCTCCTGATCGAGAGAACAGACCGACTCATCGAGAATAACGACGTCCGGATCCTCCAGAAACAGCCGCGCCAGCAGGATCCTCTGCTTATCCCCGCCGGAGAGATTCGCCCCGTTCTCCAGAATCCTGGCATCCAGCCCCTCCCCGGCTGCCGCAAACTTCTCCAGAAAATCCATTTCCTTTACCCGTTTCCACGCCGCGCTCTTCTCATCGCGTCCAAGGAGAATATTTTCCTTAATCGTCCCCGGAATAATATAAGGCGTCTGCGGAACCAGATAAATCTTCTTTCTCAGAGAGTCATTACGGATCCCGGAAAGCGGGATACCGTCAATTTTTATCTCCCCAAAATCGTAAAACTTCATCAGCGTCTTCATCAGCGTGGATTTTCCTGTCCCTGAATCCCCCGCAATCCCGATGACTTCCCCCTTGCAGGCGATAAAGCTCCCCCTCTCGATCAGACATTTTTCAAAGCCGATTCCCTTCACATCAGCCTGGATGCAGGAGACCGACTCCAGCTCCCGCTCACCGTCTTCCTCCCGGTTCCCGTCAAGCTCCTGCTCTACATAATGAAGCGCGCCTTTAAGGTCGCGGATGGTGATATTGATGTCGATAATACTGGAGAGGGAATTCGTGTAAATACCGCTGACAAGCTGGATAAATACCATGTCCGACAACGCCAGCTTCCCCTGGCCAAACAGCAGAACGACATAAATATTGGTGAAATTGGTGATCAGCGTCATGCAGAAATTGACCGCCAGACTGCAGTCTCTGGCAAAACGGTTGACCTCGTAACTCTCCTGCTGAATCGCTGAAAGCTTTTTTTCCAGAATCCCGATCAGTCCTTCTCCGCTCTCCTGCTTGACAAACTCAGGGTTGCCGACGATGGACAAAATATCCTTTTTACATTTTGCCACCACGGTCTGCATCCGTCCGCTCCGCTCCCCGAGCGACTGATTCAGCTTTTTTGGCGCAAAATAGTAGAGCGGAAGCAGCAGGAAAAACAGAAGAAATATCGTCCGGTTGATAAAAAGCAGAATGGCCAGCGTGACGAAAATGCTTAAGAACGAGATAAAAATCCCCGACACCGCCTGGGAAAAAAGCAGGAAGACCGTCTCCAGCGTGGAGGTGAGCTTTTCCACCAGATACCCCGGCTCCAGCTCAATAAACTTCTGATACTTCATCCGGAACATTTTTTCAAAAATATGCTTTCCCTCTTCGACTTTAAAGAACTTCCCGTAACTAAGTTCAAAGTGATTCAGTATGTATTTTGACACATAGGAAAGGCAAAACAAAAAAAGATAAAGCGCCACCACATTTTTATCCAGGACGGGCGTATTTCTGCCCAGAATCTCCCTTAACAGATAAGGGCACAGCAGTGTGAGAAAACTGTACACGACGCTGAGCAGAATATTTTTTAAAATATAGCCTTTATAGTGTTTTAACAGATACGATGTGTAGGGTACATTCCGGTTCAATTCCGACTCCTTCCGGGCATAAACTCCTGTTTAAAATGAAAATGGCAAAGCGATTCAATACATATTTTTTCCGTCAGTCCGTAATCACAGGGCGACTGCCCTCGGCCTGCTCTATCCAGCACAGCAGGCGTTCTCTTAATTCCCCCCTGACCTGGACATAAGCAGGATCCGCCACGACATTGTGAAGCTGATATGGATCCTGCTCCATGTCATAGAGAAAATCGTCCACATACCGGTCAGATGCCGCCGCCGCATTGCCGTTGATACCGGGCGCACAGACTGCATATGTATAGCGCGCCGTGCGGATGCACCGTCCCACCCGGCTCTCCGAAATCTGCGCAAAAATCTCATTCACCCTGTCCGGATTCTTTTTTTCCACCACATCGAGAAGATTTTCTCCGATCATGGCATCCCCCACGTCGATGCCGGCCAGAGCCAGAATGGTTTTTGGCAGACTGGCGGTGCTCACCAGCTCCTCCACAGCCACACCGCCCTTAAAGGGGCCTCCGGCGATAACCAGCGGCACATGGAGGCAGGCGTCATGACAAGACCGCTTATAATCATCGCCTCCGTTTAAATGGACATCCTTGTTGCGCGTCTGAAAGTGGGAACCATGATCGGAAGAAAAAAGGATAACGGTATTTTCATAAATACCTTTTTTCTTCAGCTTTGCAATCAGCCGTCCGAGATTTTCATCCAGGCTGGCGCACTGTCCCAGATAGTCCGGATATTCTTCCGCCGCGTTGCCTCCCAGCGCTTCAAGATCTCCTGGAAGGACAAAATCAGAAAACCGCTCTTTCGATCCCTCTGGCCCTTCGTAATGCCCGCGATCATTCTGGTGATGCGGCTCAATCTGGGACACCGTCATAAAAAAGGGCTTCTCACCGTGATAACTGTCAAGAAATTCCAATGCCATGTCGTTGATGCAGTCAGCCCGATACCCCTTAAAATCAATCCGCCGGTCATTCTCATCAAAAACATAGCCGTCATAGCCGTGGGAGGTAAACTCTAAAACATCGGCAGCGCGCCAGTAACCGGTATAGCCGCCCCGCAGTTCGCGGGGAACGGCAGTCACCGTGTGATCCGTCACAGGCAATCCGCCCGGTCCTCCGCTGCTCGCCAGATGCCACTTGCCGATATAGGCAGTCTCATAACCCGCCTCTCTGATATAATCCGCCAGCGTCCGGACATGGACGGGCAGCATAATATTATTGCGAAAGCATCCGGTTTCCGTGGGATGCTTCCCCGTCTGAAACACTGCCCGGCAGGGGCCGCACACCGGCTGCGGGGAAAAGGCATTATCAAACCGCACCCCCTCCCTGGCAAGCCCGTCCAGATGAGGCGTAATCTTCAAAGGCTGTCCGAAACAGCCGCACGTATCCCATCTCTGCTGATCGGTAAAATAAAAAATAATGTTGTAAGACATCGGTTCAGCCCCCCTTCCCTGCAGCCCGCACCGCCTTTTTATAAATCACATACGAGCATGCCGCCGTCACAAATTCCGTAAAACAAAACGAAGCCCACACCCCGTCAGCCCCTGCAAACCGGCTGAAGACAAACGCAGCCGGAATCATGATCACCGTATAGCGCAACAATGAAATGCACAGGGCCGGCGTACCTTTTCCCAGCCCCTCCAGCGCTCCGGAACAGGTGACGGAAACCGCTGATATGGGAAAACCCAGGCTGATACCGTGCAGCGCTGCCACTCCGATTGCGATCGTTTCTTTATTTTCCGTAAACAGTCCGATCAGCCCTTCCGGCACTACCCATGAAAGCACCGTTCCCACAAGCATCACAAACGCCGTGAGCGCAAGCGATGTCCTGAAAATCGCCTTTACGCGCCCGTATTCCCCGGCGCCATAATTGTAACCCATCAGCGGCCGGATACCCTGGATAATCCCGTTTGCCGTCAGATAAATAAACGTCTGCAGCTTATAATACACCCCAAGCACCAGCACGTACTTTTCCGAAAACCCGGCCAGAATACCGTTTAAAACCGAAATCAGAAGGGAAGGCAGCGCCAATGTCAGGGAAGCCGAAATTCCCACGGAATAAAGCCGCGCCGCTACCTCCCGCTCCGGCCGCATGGATTTTCGCTCTATTTTTACCGGAATCCCTTTCAGAAAGTACACCAGGAGATACACCAGCAGGGTGACACTCTGCCCGATTCCCGTCGCATAGGCCGCTCCGGCAATCCCCATCGCCGGAATCACGCCAGCTCCAAAGATCATCAGCGGGTCGAGAACGATATTGACCACAAAACCACACATCATGGCAGACATCGATACTTTCATCATCCCCACGGACTGAAAGATTTTCTCAAACGACAGTCCCAGCGTAATCACCGTGGAAAACAAAAACGCCCGGTTCGAGTAAACCAGCGCCAGACCGATCACGTCCCGGTCCGATGAAAACATCTTAAGAAACAACGGCATGACCGCAATCGCGGCGATCATCAGCACAGCCCCGTGCAAAAAATTAAGCAGCGTCCCCTGCGACGCCGCCTTATCGGCTCTTTCCTTATCTCCGGCCCCCAGATAAAACGCCACACCGGCGTTGATGCCGATCGCAAAACCGATCGCAATCGCATTGATCAGATTCTGCACCGGAAAAACGAGAGCGAGCGCCGTCATGGCGTCCTCGCTCAGCTTTGCCACAAAATAACTGTCCACAATATTGTAAAGCGAATTGACCGCCATGGAAATCACCATCGGCAGCGACATGGACAATACCAGCGGCAATATCTTTTTTTCCTTCATAAACGTCTGTTCCATATTTTCCCTCATCACTCCAGTTTCCCGTACAACTCCCTCGGCACATACGCGCGAATCCGGATACCGTCCGCCTCGTATTCCTCCGCGAGCAGTTCTCCCTGTTTTCGAATCTGCTGCAGAATCCCCGCATCCGTATATGAAATCGTCCGCTCCACATAGATTTTATTTTCCCGA
This sequence comes from uncultured Roseburia sp., assembly GCA_947649645.1. GTDB lineage: Bacteria > Bacillota > Clostridia > Lachnospirales > Lachnospiraceae > Roseburia. The sequence continues at coordinate 76,815 of CANSSP010000012.1, forward strand.
AGCAGTCTGCACAAAAGGTCTTTCAGATCGTCCAGCCCGCTTCCCTCCTTTGCCGAAATAAAAAGAATGTGATCGGCCTTAAAATCGCGCACCGGTTCCAGTCCGGACGCGACGTCCTGCTTGTTAAAAAGCGTGATCACCGTTTTCTCCTTTATTCCCAGATCAAAGAGCGTTTTGTATACGATACTCATCTGTTTTTCCCTCTGCGGATTGGAAGAATCCACCACATGCAGAATATAATCGGCATACCGCGCTTCCTCAAGCGTGCTCTGAAACGCCTCGATCAGATGATGTGGAAGCTTGCGGATAAATCCCACCGTATCCGTCAGCAGAATCTCCTGCTGCCCGGGCAGCGCGAGCAGCCTTGTGGTCGGATCCAGCGTCGCAAACAGCTTATCCTCCTCCAGAACCCCGGCCCCTGTCAGCCGGTTTAAAAGCGTTGATTTTCCGGCGTTGGTATAGCCCACGATGGCCGCCACAGGGACCTTATTTTTCGTGCGCTGCGCCCGTGTAACCTCCCGGTGCCTCTGTATCTCCTTCAGCTCGCGCCCCAGGCCGGCTATGCGCTCTTTGATCAGACGACGGTCCACCTCCAGCTTTTTCTCACCCGGCCCTCTGGTCCCGATCCCGCCGCCCAGGCGGGACATGGAACGCCCCAGACCGGTCAGTCTGCCGAGACGGTACTTAAGCTGCGCCAGCTCCACCTGGATTTTTCCCTCGCTCGTCGTCGCATGCGCGGCAAAAATATCCAGAATGATCAGCGTGCGGTCCATCACTTTCGTCTCCAGCGCCTCTTCCAGATTCTTAAGCTGCGCCGGAGACAATTCATCGTCACAGACAATCCCCGTAGCGTCCTGCTCTGCTATCTGTTCAGCGAGCTCCTCCACCTTTCCGCTGCCGATGTAGGTGGCCGGGTGAATCTTTTCCCTCTTCTGAATCAGCACACCCGCAACGGATGCGCCGGCCGTCGCCACCAGCTCCCCAAGCTCCGCCAGGGAATCCTCTGTATCATCCCCGTCCTGTTCACTGACGCCGACCAGAATCACACGCTCTTTTGTTTCTTCTATTTTAAATTCTTCCGCCATAAATTCCCTCCATCTTCCAAATCGTGCTTATCCTCCATGTATCGTGCAAAACAGCCCTTACCGCAAGTGTCCGGGACACATCTCACACTATACGCCCTCCGTGCTCTCCGGCACGCCTTCCATTCCGTTTTCGGCCGCGCTCCCCGCATCGGCCTGACGGTACTTTAAAAAAATATACTCCCGCTGCGCCTCCTCATCCTCCGGATAAAGCGCGACATACTCCTGCACCACCTCCCAGGCGTGAACAAAATCTCCCAGAAACTCACTGCAGATAATTTCATTCTTCATCAGTACATCCCGGTCTGACACTTCCTCCATCGCAAGCGCCCTGCTGATGTAAGAGAGCGCTCCCGAGTAATTTCCCTTTCCCATTTCAATCTCGGCAAGCGCATTGACCGCCACAGAATCGGCCGCACCGCTGGCCACATATGCCTGATAATACGTTTCCGCTTTCGCGAGATCTCCCTTGCCCTCGTATGCCTGCGCGAGATAGAGATTCGCCTGTGCACTCTTCTTTTCCAGCGCGGCGGTGAGCTCTGTCACCGCATTGTCATACTGTCCCAGAAGACAGTATATCTTTCCCCGAAAAGCCAGCACCTCCGCAGAGTCTCCCTTGATCTCAAAGGCCTTGTCCAGATACGCTTCACCTTCCGCAGTCAGGTCATGGGCCGCAAGATTTTCATAGATACGGATATAGAGTTCAAAATCATCCTTGCGATACCTGACGGCATTGTCAAACGCCTCCCGGGCCTGCTCGTCCCCATCCGTCTGTAACAGGAGACATCCCTTGAGAAAATAGGCGTCGGCATCCTTGCTGTCATAGCCGGTCAGCGCGTCACAGACTTCCAGCGCTCCCTGCACATCGCCTGTGGCATACAGCGCCGCCGCTTTATAATAACAGATATCCGTCTCCGTGGATGTAATCCGGCCGACATGCTGCTTTAGCGCGCTGTCAAAAGCAGCCGCCGCTCCTTCATAATCGCCGTTTTCCATACTGGTAATGCCGATTTTGCGGTATGCGAGTTCATCCTCCATCCGCTCGTCGCTGCAGCCGGAGAGGATGGCAGCACATAAAACAACAGACGCAGACAGGCAGACCACTCTTTTGTTTTTCAGAAAAATCATTCCGTTCCTTACCTTCCTATTTTTTCAATATCACCATTCTAACATACGTGCGATGAAAAAGAAAACCTAATTTGCCCGAATTGGTTGACATCCTCCTTCCAGATGATATAATTAACTTGTATCATTTTACGAAACACGGTTTCGCAATATGAAACACAGTTTCATTCCCATAACTTTCCGCAAAGACGCGGATACTGTCATGCAGTCATACGGCAGGCACATCTGCCTCCCCGTATCAATTAAAAAATACAAAAAAGGAGAAGGAATCATGAACAAAGTATTAGAAGAGTTTTCCAAAATCGGCATTATCCCTGTCATCGCGCTCGACGATGCAGCGGACGCAGCGCCCCTCGCAAAGGCACTCTGCGACGGCGGCCTCCCCTGCGCAGAAGTGACGTTCCGCACCGCTGCTGCCGAGGAATCCATCCGCATTATGGCAGAACAGTTTCCTGAAATGCTCGTGGGCGCAGGCACGGTTCTCACCACGGAGCAGGTCGACCGCGCAGTGAACGCCGGTGCAAAATTTATCGTCAGCCCGGGCTTAAATCCCAAGGTTGTAAAATACTGTGTCGAAAAAGATATCCCGATCACGCCCGGATGCTCCAACCCCAGCGATGTGGAAGTGGCAATTGAGCTCGGACTTGACGTCGTCAAATTTTTCCCGGCAGAAGCGGCAGGCGGATTAAACATGATCAAATCCATGGCTGCACCCTACACGAAGATGAAATTCATGCCGACGGGCGGCATCAACGCAAAAAACCTGACAAGCTACCTTGATTTCAAAAAGATCATTGCCTGCGGCGGCTCCTGGATGGTCAACAAAGACATGATAACCGCAAAAGACTGGGACGGCATCACGGCTCTCACAAAAGAGGCAGTTGCCACAATGCTCGGCTTTAAACTGCTGCATGTCGGCATCAACAACGAAGAGGCCGGCGTGGCAATGAGCGAATCCGCAAAATTTGCAGACCTGCTCGCACAGCCTGTCAAAGAAGGCAACAGTTCTGCTTTTGTCGGCACCATGATTGAAATGATGAAGACACCGGGCCGCGGAACGCACGGGCATATCTGCTTCCAGACCAACTATCTCGACCGCGCCATCTACCACCTTGGAAAACGCGGCTATGTATTTGACGAAAGCTCTTTTAAATACAACGACAAGGGCGAACTGACCGTCGCTTACATGAAAGACGAGATCGCAGGTTTTGCCGTTCATTTTAACCAGAAATAAAATCCGGACTGTTTAAGGAGGTTTTTTTCATGACTGATAACAATTGCGCATACTGCGTGGAGGGCGAACTGGTTGACGCGTTCGGCATCAAAATCTGTGAACTTTCCGAATCCAAAGTGTATCTTTTCAAAGAGCAGAGCCACAAGGGCCGCGTCATCGTGGCACACAAAAAACACGTCAGCGAGATGACAGAGCTGACTCCCGCGGAGCGCGCCGCCTATTTTGAAGACGTTAACCACGTGGCGGAGGCGCTGCACAAGGCTTTCCATCCCCAGAAAGTCAACTATGGCGCTTACGGCGACACCGGACACCATCTCCATTTCCATCTTGTGCCTAAATATACCGACGAATACGAGTGGGGCGGCGTGTTTGCCATGAACCCGGGAGAAAAATTTTTAACAAAAGAAGAATATGATGAATTAATTTCCGAAATTGAGAAATACTTATAGAGGAATGCAACAGAATTCCTTCCTAAAATTTTATCCCAATCAAAAAAGAGAAACGCCCGGCATCCACTGCCGGGCGTTTCTCTTTTTACTGGAAAAAACTCGCCACAGATGTTATAATAAACAGATATGAATGGCATACAGGAGGAGGAAAACAATATGTCACAACAAAAACCAAAACAGGATATGGGAAGCGGCAGTATCCCAAAGCTCATGCTGAGCCTGGCAGTTCCGGCCGTCGTGGCGCAGCTTATCAATATGCTCTACAATATCGTAGACCGGATTTATATCGGACATATTCCGGATGCAGGCGCATCAGCTCTGACGGGGGTAGGGTTGTTTCTGCCGATCCTGATGATGATCAATGCCTTTGCCATGCTGACAGGCTCCGGCGGCGCGCCCAGAGCCGCCATCGCCATGGGAAAAAATGACCAGAACGGTGCTCAGAAAATTCTTGGAAACTGTTTCTGTGTACTGATGATTTTTTCGGCCGTTCTCACAGTAACATTCTATGTGTTTGCACCACAGCTTCTGCGGCTTTTCGGTGCCAGCGACGTGACGCTGCCGTACGCCCTGTCTTATGCGCGTATTTATATTCTGGGAACCGTATTCGTAATGATCGTCATGGGCATGAATCCTTTTATCACAACACAGGGATTTGCAAAATTCAGCATGATCACCACGGTGGTGGGAGCCGTCTGCAATATTATCTTAGATCCCATCCTTATTTTCGGCCTTGGGTTGGGCGTACAGGGCGCCGCCATAGCCACCGTAATCAGCCAGGCCGTCAGCGCCGTCTGGGTTCTCTTCTTTTTACGCGGCTCTAAAACCATACTGCGTCTGACTGCGCCCGATATGAAACTTATACCCGAAGTCATTCTTCCCTGCCTGGCTCTCGGAATCTCCACTTTTGTAATGCTGAGCACGGAAAGTATCTTAAATATCAGCTTTAACAGCAGCCTTTCCCGTTACGGGGGAGATATGGCAGTGGGCGCCATGACCATCATCTCTTCCTGCAGCCAGCTCGTCATGCTCCCGCTGCAGGGCATCTGTCAGGGCGGGCAGCCCATCATGAGCTACAACTTCGGCGCAGGCAAAAAAGATCGGGTAAAGCAGGCGTTTGGCTGTCAGTTTCTGGCATGCACCATCTACTCCACCCTGATGTGTCTGCTGTTTCTGATCATACCTCAGGTTTTCGCCGGCATCTTCAGCAGCGACGCCGCGCTGGTGGATTACACGGTATGGACAATGCGGATTTATATGGCAGGCATGTTTGCCACTGGCGTACAGATTTCCTGTCAGCAGACATTTATGGCGCTGGGGCAGGCCAGAATCAGCCTGCTCATGGCCTGCCTGCGAAAACTGGTGCTTCTGATCCCCCTGATCTTTATTCTGCCGCATATCGTCTCCAACCAGGTATTCGGCGTGTTTCTTGCGGAACCGGTCAGCGATATCCTCGCAGCGTCCGTGACAGCCTTTATGCTATTCACACGGCTGGGAAGGATTCTGGAAACCGGCTCGGCTTCCGGCAGGGCTTCAAAATAACAGATGATATACATAGACAGCAACGGGCAGGGAATATTTTTTCCCTGCCCGTTGTGTGCGTCCCCGAAAACTGCCTCAACAGCGGCTTCCGCCTCCCTAATCCGCATCCGGCAGCACATTGCGCTTTAAACTGATATATGCCACCACAATATAGACGGCATAGACGACAAAAAACAATCCAAGGGTGATACCCACGATAGCTCCCGGGCTGCTCAGCCCTATCATCACTCCCGGCTCCGGTGTCTTCGCCAGATTCCGGATAAAAGACACGCCGATGACCAGGGCGGGCAAAACGGGCAGAGTATAATAAACCGCAGACTGCATCCACAGCGCTTTTGCCATCTCCCGCCGGTCCATCCCCAGCTTATGAAGCAGGGCAGCCTGGTTCCTGTACCGTTCCGACTCGCTTAACTGCTGAATCGTCAGAATCGTAGCCGCCGTCATCGTCAGCGCCAGCGCCAGAAACCAGAGCGGGAACACGGTCATGGCAGTCATGGCAGCCACCTCTGCCTCCTCACAGGCCCTGGTATAAATCACATCATACCCCCCTGTCTGCTCCTTCTCCCACAATTCATCGCAAATCTCATCCAGATCGCCATACTGCGCCTCACCGACCGGCTGCGCAGTCTTTGCGGCAAACGCATAGTGATGAACAGGTCTGGTTCCGACTGCCTCGTCCGGAACGATCAGAATATAGCCGTGGCCGTTTCCCGTCCCATAATGCTGCAGGAGATGCCCGGTATAAATACCGCCCACGGCCAGCGTGGCGTCTCCCATGATGAGTGTCTTATCATAATCTTCAAGTGTCTCCGCAAGATAGGCCATACAGTGGATGAGATACTCCCCCTCCTTAAGTTCCACCTCTGGATAACCGGCAATTTCCCGCAAGGCAGCGTAATCACTGTAGCCTATGACCGGATCCCGATCATAACCAAAGTGATAAAAAAATGTATTGGCATCCAGATAATCCATCACCTCAGACGTCTCTGCGGAATAAATGCCGTATATAAGAGACTGTTCCACGGAAAGATGACTGTCAATATAATTCTGATATCTCTCATGAAACGGCCTGCCATCCGCCACGCCGATAAACAGATCAAAACAGGCGTTTTCTGCAGACCGGCCTGTAAAAATCCCCCGAAACACCAGCCCCGTCCCTCCGGAAATCAGCGTGGCCGTAAAAATCATGGAAATCGTAGCCATCAGCACCCCCATTGTCGCCAGCTTTGCCGTGAGGGTGCGGAACACCAGAAGATTCTGTCCCCTGTACTTTCTGGCAGGCCGACGCTCAAAGAACGCCGGAACACCGGATGCAAAACTGAGAAAAAAGCCATATAAAAACACGATGATACAGCCTGCCCCGATCAGCCCCGAAATTATGTCACTCGTCATAATCAGAACAGTTCCCGTGATGCCCAGAACAATGGATGCCGCGAAAACCAGGCGGCGCCCTCTGCCGTTCTGTATCACCACGCCCTCATTCTGTCTCTCATAATAGATCAGATCACAGATCTTCATTTTCCGGATCCGTTTCCGGCTCCTTTGCAGGGCACGCAGATAAATCAGAAGAAAACAGGCCACCGTCAGCCCTGCGGCCGGGAGGGAAAACACAAACGAAAAATGATAAGACATCCCGAACAAAGCCAGCACAATCGCCCTCAGAGCCTGGAACAACAGATTGCCCAGAATAAGCCCCAGCCCCAGCGCACATCCGCCCACCGCCAGATTTTCCCGAAAAAAGAGCCGGGCCACCTGTCTGTTCTCAAGGCCGATAAGGAGATAAATCCCCAGCTCCCGGCTTCGTCGGGAAAGCATAAAATTGGTGGCATACGACACCAGCCACCCAAAAACGCACACCACGACAATACTGGCGAGCACAATCATTAAGGGCATCTGCTCCATTCGTCCGGATAAGGCCAGCAGCTCCTGCGAAAACACAAGCCCGTTAAAGGAATAGAGCAGAGCGGCAGCCATAACGATCGAAACAAAATAAATCAGATAATCTCTGGCCTGCCGTCTGGCATTGCGCAGGGACAGTTTAGATAACATCACTGACATCACCTCCCAGCACGGCCAGAACTTCCAGAATCTCATGATAAAATACAGGACGCGTCCTCTCTCCTTTAAACAATTCATTAAAAATCCGCCCGTCTTTAAGGAACAACACCCTTCCCGCATAGCTGGCACTATAGGCGTCATGCGTCACCATCAGAATCGTCGCTCCCATGGCCCGGTTCATCCTCGTCAGAATCTCCAGCAGGTTTTTAGAAGCCCTGGAATCAAGCGCTCCCGTCGGTTCATCCGCCAGCAGCAGAGACTGTCCGGCCACCATGGCCCGGGCGCAGGCCGCTCTTTGTTTCTGCCCGCCTGAAATCTGATATGGAAATTTTCCCAGGATATCCGTAATTTCCAGCTTCCCGGCCATCTCTTCCACACGGCGCCGGACGGCAGCCGGATCCGTGTGGTTTAATGACAATGCCAGGCCGATATTTTCCTCGACCGTCAGCGTATCAAGCAGATTGAAATCCTGAAACACAAATCCAAGCCTCTCCCGCCGGAATCGTGCCAGCTCCCCGGAGGGAAGCTCCGCGATATTGTCTCCGTCCAGCAGAACAGCCCCTGCGCTCACACTGTCAATCGTGGAAATACAGTTGAGCAGCGTCGTCTTCCCGCTGCCCGACGCCCCCATGATGGCGATAAACTCCCCGTCCGCCACATCAAAACTGACACGGTCCAGAGCTTTCGTGACATTGTTTTTATTGCCGTAATATTTCTCGATGTTTCTGACCTGCAGCATACAAACCGCCTCCTTTTTTCTGATGGCACTATCGTATGTCAAAAACAAAGAAGTTTGTATCGAATTGATATTGATTTTCCTTACGATTTTGTAAGGTTTTCTTTCGACGGAAACGTAAGCGTAACCGACGTTCCCCGCCCCTCATCGGATTCAATCCGGATATCGGTTTCCATACAATCCGCCAGCTTTCTGCAAAGATACAGCCCCATCCCGGTAGAACCGCCCCGTGTCCGCCCATTGCTCCCGGTAAAACCCCTGTCAAAAACGCGCGTCAGCTCATGAGCAGGGATGCCGATCCCATTGTCTTTCACCACAAGCTGCACCTGTTTTCCAAGCTGCCTCGCCGACAGCGCTATCACCGGACAGTGCCCATGATACCGGGCTGCATTCTGCAGAAGCTGTCCCAGAATAAACACCGTCCATTTACTGTCGGTAAAAACAGCCTGCTCCAGTCCCGCCATTTCGATCTGAATACCACTCTGTACCAGCAGTGCCCGATGCCGGTCAATGGCCTGGACCGCGAGATCTGAAAGCATGGTCTGACGGATGATAAAATCTTTCTCCACACTTTCTGCCCTGGCATAAAACAGCGCGCGTTCCACATGGGCCTCGATCTGCGCAAGTTCCCGCGTGAGCCTGCGGCGTGTCTCCTCGTCCACACTGCGGCAGATCAGCCCCGCCGCCGTAATCGGCGCTTTGATCTCATGAATCCAGCTCTCCACATACTCCCGATACTCCCTCTGCGCCGCGCGGGCTTCGGAAACTTCGCCGATCATCGCCTGCCCGGCCCGGCGGCACAATGCAAAAATCTGTCGTTCATACAGCTCTCTGGGACGACAGACACACTCGGCAAACAGATACTTCTGATCCAGCCCCTCAAAAACGGCTTCCAGCTCTTTTATACTGGCGCGCCGACGAAAAAAAACAGAAAACAATGCCGTTCCGGAAACCAGAAACAACACCAGCAAAAGGATCATCACCACCCCCGGCTGCGTCCCCGTGGCAATGAGAAAAAGCGCCGAAAAAACGGCGCAGATCAGCCAGATTACAATGGTTACGAACCGGTCAGACAAAAAATCCCGGAAAGTCATAGCTGATACCCCATTCCCCTGCGTGTCTTTATCCCGTCCGGCAGGCCAAGTTCCGCCAGTTTTCCCCGCAGCCGGGTCACATTGACACTCAGAGTATTATCGTCAATATAAATCTGATTGTCCCACAAGGTATCAATCAGGCTGGCACGGGAAACGATCTCCCCCGCATGCTCCATAAGACAGGCCAGAATCTTTAGCTCATTGCGGGTTAAAAGCATAACCCCTGTCTCTGTCGCCACCGTGCCCTTTATCAGATCAAGACGCAGTCCCCTGGCGCTTATCACCTCCGGTGACTCTCCTCCGCTGCCCCGGCGCAGAACTGCTTTCATCCGCGCCAGCAGAACCGGAACGCTATAAGGCTTTGTGATATAGTCGTCCCCTCCCAGGCCAAGCGCCCGCACTTCGTCCTGACCACAATCCCGGCTGGTGACAAAAATAACCGGCACGCTGACAGACTTTCTAAGTCCCGCACACAGTAAAAAACCGTCCTGGCCGGGCAGATTGATGTCCAGAAGAATCAGATCGGGACAAAACGCCTTCGCCTGCTTTGCAATATCTGTAAATTCCGTAACCGCCAGGGTACGGTATCCCTCATTTCCCAGTAAAAGCGCCAGTTCCTCCCGGGTAGAGGGATCATCTTCTATAATCATAATGTTCTGCATATAAATCCCCGTTTCTGTTTTCTATTGTGCCTATTCTACCATAAACAAAAACAGCGATCAACACGCAGGCTCCGAAACAGCAAAACCCCCTGTATTCCTCAGAATACAGGGGGCAAAAAAACTATTTCATTGTAATCATACCATTTTCATCTTCCCTGACCGGAAACACCTCCATAAAATCAGTGACAAGCAGCACCAGAGGAATCCCCGTCCAGAAAAATGCCGTCTCGAGCGCACCTAAAATCCGGCGGCCCTGATACCAGCGGTGTCCTCCGGCCCAGCCGGTAAAAAGCATAAGCCAGAGGTATGTCTTTTTTTTAAAGGTATGGGGCTTTTTGAAGCTGTCATACCACTTCATCAGCTTCCAGACAGGCCCCCAGATACCGAAGGTTCTCTCCTCCATACCGGCGGCATTCCGCGCTGCCTGCATCTTAAAATCCAGATCGGCCAGATCTCTCGCGCTTCCGATACCGGCTTTTTCTTCTCTGGCCTCATATTCTTTCCGGTCAAAGACAGGCGCCGCATCCTTTTTGTGTCGTCCTTTTGCCATAACCCCTACCCCTTTTCAAATCATCTGAAATGCAGATTAAGCGTTTTTCGCCGCTTCCGCTTTGATCCGTCCTACCTCGTCCTGGATTTCCTCCATCTTCTCTCTCGTCAGCGGATAGAACTTCATGGCAACAACGTTTAAAATCCATCCGATTACCGGCAGTCCCAGGAAACAGACAAGCGTACAGATCAGAATCCCTGTCGAATAGGGGTCATTCTCTGTCGGAAGTGTCTGCTTATATCCGATCGTCGCATAGACAAGAGCAACAATCGTGGTGGCCAGTGAAGAGATTACCTTATCCACAAAGGAGAACAACGTGCCCATCAGACCAGGAACGTAGCGGCCCGAGCGATAAACCTCATAGTCCGCACAGTCCGCCGTCATCGGAATAACGATACTTCCGGAAAGCTGTGCAAATCCTCTGTTTAAAATATACATCAGCAGGAATATTACACCCATCATACTCCAGTTCGCACCCTGGAACAGATTGCCATATGTAGCCGGATTCGTCAGCGAGAATGTCGGCAGAAGAAACTTGCCGCCATGTCCTGTACTGATAATAAACGCCAGAACCCCGGCCGTAGCCAGAGCGCCCCACGTTCCAAGGACAAGACACGTCTTCTGTCCCATCTTACGCGCCACATAACCGATACCAACGATACCGAGCAATGCAGTCGGGATACCACTGATTGCGGATACAGAACCACTCAGAGCATAATTTCCAAAAATAATTCCATACAGAGCCATCATAACCGTTACGTTTGTTCCGGCGCTCATGGCAAGTTTATCGGAAGAAGCTGCAACTACGAGCATCTGGATTCCACGGTTGTGAGCCAGGACATCCGCATAGTCACGGAACGTGACTTTTTCCACCTTACCGGTTCCAAAGTATCTCGGATTATCCTTGCGGGAAATACCGATAAATGCACATACTGCCAGCACCGCAGAAGCGATACCGAGCGTGAGCTGAACGAAATGCCACATTTCCGGATTGTAGAACCCTGCCAGCGTCTGGACGCCGTCCTCGCCGACCGTCACGACCTTCTCAAGGGTCGGGATCTTTGCCAGCATTTCGGCAAATTTATCTGCGTGCGCCGCACTTGTAAGCGTATATTTTGGCAGCAGCGTACCGGACAAAAATACCGGCCAGAACATGCTCATCAGCAGGATATTGTACACAGAGTCAAACATGGAAAAGATCGGCCGCTGCTCCGGGTCATTCGTCATACAGGACTGCGCCGACTTCGTGACGACACACTGCGCCGTATAACCGATGATATAAACCATGTAAATAATAATAAATGCGATAAAACGGCCGCCCTGCGGGATCAGGGGGATAAACCGGAACATTGCGAACGTGGTCACAAACAGAATAATCTGTCCAATGATAATAAACGGCCTGTTCTTTCCGATCTTTGTGTTCGTATTGTCAACGATCATACCGACAAACGGATCCGTGACGCCGTCCCAGATACGCATGATCGTGATAATCGAACCTGCAAGAACCGCTCCTACGCCGACGATACCGACGAGGAAATACGATATGGATCCCACCATCATCAGGTAAATATTGGTGGAAGTATTGTTTAACGCATAAAACGCAATCTCCCATAGTTTCGCACGGTGGATACCGTTTTCTTCCAAAGGTTTCGATGCCATAACTAATTTCTCCCTTCATTTCCTAAGTATAAAACTGCCGCGATCAGCGATGCGTATCCCAGAGGCCACAGTAAGCGTCCACCGGATCGACACCCTTAAACGCGTCTTTTCCGGCCATCAGCTTCTCGACGAGCGCGTCGAACGTCTGATCATCACTGTCATATGTGTTGATATATGTTCTGGCCTGCGGAATATCGGCGAGTACAAACGGCTGTCCGCATCCGATCACGACGACCGGAAGCTCAAATACATACCAGGGAATCTCTCCGCCGCCCTTGCTCATACCAAATCCCGGCCTTGCAACCGGCTGGAATCCGCCCGCGATATCTACAAGCGTGATAATCAGATCCTGATTGCCGACAAACTCCTTGATCTCGGTCTTTCCGGCAAAATACAGGTTGATATCCGGTTTCTTTCCATCCGCTGCCTGCTTCATCATCTTTTCAAGCGGACTCTCATAGATAAACGCGTCAAAGCCTTTGTCTTTGAGCTTATCGCAGAGACGCTCCGCCGGGCTCTTCTTTCCGCCGCCCATATGACTCCTCATCAGGCTGGCCATACCGCTTCCTGCGGAAAGTCCACTGACGGAAACAATCATAATTCTCTTGTAGCGGTCCGGAATCATCGGGAAGACATCCTCGTCTTTATACTTCACAAGCGTAATTCCCTTATCCGAGATCTCTTTTGCAACTGCCTTATGTTCCTCACATCCGACTGTTTTCTCCATCACTTCCACCGGAGGAACAATCTCCGTCTTTGCTTTTCTGTGAAGTCCCATATGAGCCTTTAACGCAAGAATCCGATGAAGTGCATCGTCAAGGCGCTCTTCCGTGATAATACCGTTCTCATATCCAGCCATCATGCTGGCAAAATCCTCATCCATCTCGTTAAAGAAAAGGAACATATCCACACCGGCCGCAATCGTACGCGGAAGCATTTCACTGCGCTTCATGCAGCAGGTCAGACCTACCATGTGGGAAGCGTCCGTCAGCACCATGCCGTTAAATCCCAGCTTTTTGCGCAGAAGGCCCTCGATCAGCTCCGGAGAGAGCGTCGCAGGCATAATATCCTCATCCTTAATATCCGGATTAAAATATCTGGTATAGGCCGGCTGCATAATATGTCCTGCCATAATCGCTTCCAGACCGTTGTCGATCAGATTCTGATAAACCTTTCCGAAGCTTGCGTCCCACTCTTCACAGCTCATATCGTTGACACTGTTCGCCACGTGCTGATCACGGAAGTCAAGCCCGTCGCCCGGGAAATGTTTTGCCGCACAGCAGAAACCTTCATTGGTATGGGCGCCGTCCATGTATGCTTTCGTCATCGCACAGACCTGGTCCACATCATTGCCATACGTCCTTAAACCAATGACCGGATTTTCCCAATTGTAGAGGATATCGCTGACCGGTGCAAAAGATAAATTACATCCGATGCTGGCTGCCTCTTTGTTGGAAAGACGACCCAGCTCATAGGCATACTTCACATCTTTTGTCGCGCCGATTTTCGTCTGCGGGCCAATCATCGTTCCGTCGGTGCAGGCGCCGTTTCCCCCGTTCTCGGTATTGCAGGCGATAATCAGCGGAATCCTGCTGTTCTCCTGCAGAATACGGTTCTGCTCACGCACTTCCGCCCCCGACGCCGGGTTGTAACGGATACCGCCGATGTGGTACTGATTCACCGTCATCTTCAGATAATCTTCATCTCTCGAAGAGCCCATGTTGAAAAATAACTGTCCGATTTTTTCTTCTTTGCTCATTCCCGCAATGGTATCTTCCACCCATTTGCAGTCTTCATCAGACAGAAGAAACGGCTTTGCCTTCATATCGACCATCGTAATAACCTCCTTCATTCTTAAAATCTTATAAAATGTCCTGCCTGCAGTACCTCCCCGCAGACAGGACACTGTATTTCTGATCTATTTGTGACAGCCCGGTATCTTTCGCCCCAGCCGGGCTGCCATCTGATTTACCCCAAAAAAATACCTTCTCCTTTTGAATCTAAACGCCCAGATTCTTTTCAAACTCCGTAATTAACTGCTTCTGATATGTCTCGTCAAACGTGCCGTCTAAAAGCTTTGGAAACGCCTCGTCCAGAAGCCTCGACCAGCTTTCCCCTTCTTTGCCGGCGAGAATCGGGTAGAAAAAGACACCGTTCTTCGCAGCCGCATCCTTATCGCCCGGTGCGTCGCCGACCATCAACGTCTTTTTCGGATCATATCCAAGCTTTACAAGCTCTCCGATACAGAATGCTTTGGATCCTGCCTCCTGCGTGAGCAGAACACGGCAGTCTTCCTTTAAGCAGTGCTTCGTCCACTCCGCTTCCACCGCCTCGCTGTTCGCAGAAGAAACAGCGACAAGGTCGGCCTTTTTGCACATCTCATCCATCGCCCATTTCACATTTGGAAACGGCGCATCATCCCCCGGCAGTCCGTGAATAGCCCGGTTGGTCCTGATGCTCCACAGCAGCGCCTTCTCAAAACAGGGATTGTCAGACTTCTGCGTCAGCGCCATCAGAGCCGGATTGGAAAGCTCTTTCGCTTCCTTTGTCCATGCGGAAAACGCTTCCAGCCCTTCTGTGTGTGACAGTCCCCTGCGCTCCGTCTCTTCCAGCGCAAGCGCAAGCCCTTTAAAACGGTTAATCCCTCTCGTTATCGTATAGAGATTGATTGAAAGCCAGAGCTCCATACACTCGTCGAAGTGCTCCTCCAGCCCGTAAGTCTTAATCCACTGCGGCCCGAAACATTCGCGGTGCTTTACCTCCATCGTGTCCATGGCGCAGCCGTCGCTGTCGATACATACGACATAATCATTTGTCTTCTCAAAATCAAAGTATCCCATAATTATACTCCTGAATAGGATGCAAAAGCTCCGTCAATCGGAATGCATGCGCCGTTTACAAATCCGCTTGCCTCCTCGCATGCGAGGAACAATACGGAACCAATCAGCTCCTCCACCTCGCCGAAACGTCCCATCGGCGTTCCGTTCAGGATCTTTCCGGTTCTTGCCGTCGGCGTTCCGTCCTCATTAAACAGAAGCTTTGCGTTCTGCTTTGTGGAGAAAAAGCCCGGTGCAATCGCGTTGCAGCGGATGCCGACCTTCGAGAAGTGTACGGCAAGCCACTCGGTAAAGTTGGTAATGGCAGCCTTCGCCCCCGAATATGCCGGAATCTTGGTAAGAGGCGTGTAAGCGTTCATCGAAGAAATATTGATAATGCTCGTGCCCTTCTTGTCGATCATATCCATTGCAAAGACCTGTGTCGGAATCAGCGTCCCCATAAAATTCAGGCTGAAGACAAAAGAAACTCCGTCCGCATCCAGATCAAAAAAGGTCTTCATCTGTCCTAAGTCTTCCGGAACAAAATATTCGTCGTCCGTGGTCGCCTTTGGATTGTTGCCGCCCGCGCCGTTTACCAGGATATCACACGTTCCGAAATCTTCTGCGATCTGATCCCTTGCCGCCTTTACACTGTCTTTTTCAAGAACATTGCACTTGTAGCCTTTTGCCGTAAATCCCTTTTCCACGATCGCGTCCGCATTCTTCTGCGCCGCCTCCTCATTGAGATCCAGCAATGCCACTTTGGCACCCGTCATCGCAAGCGCTTCCGCAAGCACGGAGCAGATCACGCCGCCTGCGCCCGTCACTACAACGACTTTGTCCTTCAAATCAATCTGAAATGGTAATTTCATCTTCCTACCTCCTGATTTTTATAAAAAATAGCTGCAATTCTTATTTTGCAGAAGCCTTCTCCACTGCCTCCCACAGACCGTTGATATAGGTCGCGCCGAGTGCGCGGTCGTAGAGTCCGTATCCGGCTCTTCCCGTCTCGCCCCAGATCATTCTTCCGTGATCCGGTCTGACGTATCCCGTAAAACCATTGTCGTGCAGCGCCTTGACGATCGCGTACATATCAAGGGAGCCGCAGCAGGAAAGATGCGCTCTCTCCTCAAAGCCGTTCTCAAGCACTGCCACATTTCTTAAATGCGCAAAATGAATCCTGCCCATCGCAGCGTATTTCTCCGCCATCTTCACGACGTCGTTCTTGTTTGAACAGCCCAGGGAACCGGTGCAGAGCGTGATGCCGTTGTGCGGGTCATCCACGAGCTTTAAGAAGCGATCGATATTTTCCTCACAGGTGATAATTCTCGGAAGCCCGAAAATACTCCAGCAGGGATCGTCCTCGTGAATCGCCATATTTACGCCGCACTCTGCAGCCACCGGAATGATCTTCTGCAGAAAATACTGGAGATTGTTCCACAGATCGTCCTCCGACATCGCATTGTACTCCGCAACGACATTCTTCAGCTCTTCTCTCGTGTAGCTCGAATCCCAGCCCGGAAGCGTAAGATCACTGTCGCTCTCCAGCGGATTCACCGCATCCACCTGTTCCTGGTAATAGACAAGAGATGTCGAACCGTCAGCAAGCTCATGGTCAAGCTGTGTTCTCGTCCAGTCAAACACCGGCATAAAGTTATAGCAGATACATTTGACGCCTGCCTTCGCCACACGGCGGATGTTCTCACAGTAATTCTCGATGTACTGATCGCGGCTCGGCTTGCCAAGCTTGATATCCTCATGAACCGGAATACTCTCGATGACTTCAAAATGAAGACCGGCATCCTCCACAAGCCCTTTCAGCCTTGCGATACTCTCCTCACTCCAGACCTCCCCGACAGGTACGTCGTACACTGCCGTCACGATGGAATGCATGCCCGGAATCTGGCGGATGTTTTCCAGCGTCACCTTGTCATCTTCTCCATACCAGCGAAATGATAATTTCATCTTTCCCTCCATTCCGGCGTCTGCACCGCGCAGACCGCCATAGTTGTTCCTCCTGCTTGCATACATGAATACAGGACTCACTTTCCACACCAGTATTCATAATATATTTTGACTATATCACTCTTGTATACAAGTGTCAATGCCCCATATTCTTTTTTATGTTTTGCACATTTTCGCTCCTCTTTTTTGTCCATAATGCACAATACCTCACCTGCTCTCTCCACTTTCCGATATATGCAGGCCTTGTATGCAAGCGTCGTTCTTCTGGTACTTTCCTCCCCTGTAAATATTTGATTGTATTTTCTGACAAAATGCTTTATATTAGGAATATAAATAAAAAAGAATCCTGCGGCAGGTCGTTTCTGCGAGATACATCTTCTCTGCCGCAGCGTGCGCCCGCCCGGAGGGCTTTTATCATATGAGACTGCTTTCCTGGTATGATAAAAACTTATGCCGCCCTGTGACATCACCACGAGGAAAAAATATGACTTCAAAAAATCGTACCGGCACGTCGAAAGCCGTTTACCAGAAATTAAAAGAACAGATCCTTCATCTGGAACTTCCGCCGGGAGCCGCCATCAGCGAAATCGAGACGGCCGAAAAATATGAGATATCCAGAACCCCCGTCAGAGACGCCTTTAAAATGCTCGAAAATGAAGGCCTTCTTGAAATACGTCCCCATATCGGCACCTTTGTCTCTCTGATCGACCTGAATATGATTTCTGATATCCTTTATATGCGTGAGGTGCTTGAACAGGCCGTATTCCGTGATCTCGCCTCCATCTACGACAAGTCGCATGAATTTGGCATCCGCCTGATATTACAGAAACAGAAAGAAATGCTGGATTCTGCCCTCCCTCCCGACGAGCTGAGCCGGTCTTTTATCATCAGCGACAATATTTTTCACAATACACTTTATGAGCTTGCCGGCAGAAAAAACGTGATGTGCTTCTGGCAGAGCATCAATTCCCAGTACGAACGCTTCCGTACTTTTTTAAATCTGGGAGACCGCGAAAACCTCCTGCGGCTCTACCACGGCCACGAAATCCTCTGGGAGTGTATTTCTCACAAAGATTATGGCAATCTCTCCAAATGCATCTCGCACCACATCTACGACGGTTTCAATTCAAGCACGGAAGTCGTCTCCAGGCATCCGGAATATTTTAAGCATATTTAAGCACAACAGCGGGAGGTTATCCCTCCCGCAGCAGTTCGCTCCTATTTCTTCATCTTCGGCTGGAAAATCAGGCTGGCGATATAGCCAGACACCAGAGCGCCCGATATTCCCACAGCGCTCGCCTTAAATCCGCCCATAAAGATGCCGAGAAATCCGTTTTCATCGACGGCTTCCCTGACGCCTTTCCAGAGCAGATTTCCGAATCCCAGCAGCGGCACGCTCGCCCCTGCCCCCGCATATTCCACAAACGGCTGGTAAATCTGCACCGCCCCCAAAACGGCGCCAAGACAGACCAGCAGCACCATGATTCTGCCCGGCAGCATTTTTGTTTTTTCCATCAGAATCTGGACCAGCGCACAGATCAGTCCGCCCACCCAGAACGCATTTACATAATCCAAAACCGTCCTCCTCTCTTCCGTCAGACCGTCTGCCGCCTATGACGCATGTTCAATCACGACGGCATGCGCGATCCCCGGCACCGGCTTTCCTTCGTTGAAAGATACCGTGGACAGAAGCGCTCCCGTCGGCACAAACAAAATGCGCTTGAGCTTCCCGTCCTCAACCTGTTTTAAAAAATGAGCACTTAAGGTCACGGCAGAACATCCACAGCCGGAACCGCCGGCTCCTGTCCCCTGCTTCTTTCCGTCATAAATCAGAATCCCGCAGTCTTCATGCACGGCACTGATGTCGTAACCTTTCTGCCTGGTCAGATCAGACAGGATTTCCTGCCCGACCGTCCCGAGATCACCTGTAATAATTTTGTCATAATCCTCCGGTTTCCGCTCAAAATCCATCAGATTCCGGCAGATCGTATCCGCCGCAGCCGGGGCCATCGCCGCCCCCATATTCATCGAATCTTTGACCCCGTAATCGACGATCTTCCCCGTCGTAATCCCGGTAATCCTCGCCTTGCTTCTCCTCTTTCCCAGCACATAGGCCCCGCTCCCCGTAACCGTCCAGGTCGCCGACAGCGGTCTCTGGTTTGCATACTCCAGCGGAAAACGAAACTGCTTCTCCGCGCTGCCAAAATGACTCGATGTCATCGATACCACATATTCCGCGTAGCCCGCAGCCACACACATTGCCCCTAAAGACAGCGCCTCCCCGCATGTACTGCACGCGCCGTATAACCCGAAGAGCGGCACCTGTGCATCCATCAGCCCAAAGGAAGTGGCAATGTTCTGCCCCAGAAGGTCGCCGGAAAACAAATAGCGGATATCCTCCGGTTTTAATCCCGCCCTGCCCACTGCCATTGTAAACGCCTCTTTCTGCAGGGTACTCTCCGCCTCTTCCCACGTATTCTGGCCAAACTTATCGTCCTCCCCTACCACATCAAAACAATTGCCGAGAGGACCTTCTCCCTCCTTCGTCCCGACAATGTTCGCACTGCTGATAATATAGGGGGCCTCTGCAAACTGAAGACTCTGCTTACCCATCTGTACGTCCATTCCATCCCTCCACGCCAAAACTGTTAATTCTTTTTTCTTTCCCTAGTATGGATATCCGCCCGCCGTTTTATGCATGCTGTTACTGTCACAGCTGCGCCTGCGTTTTAAATGCGGATTTTTCTCACATATCAGGAATGCCGGATTGCCTCCGCAACCGCTTCAGGGCGGATAAAGAGCCGCACGCACAGTGTCAGAAACTCATCCGAATACAGAGGCTCCGTATAGCCGCTTGTAATTTTTTCCTGCGGAATCCCGGTAATTTCCGCCGCCCACGCCGCAGAAATACCATTTTCTTCCATGTAGCTGATAATGTAATCCGTCACTTTTGAACTGCCCATTTTCAACTCTCCTTTGCCCTGTTTTTAATATAATTTTATCTGTGTAGTAAAGAAAATGCAATACTATTTTTCTTTGTTTTCAAGAATTATTTGACGGGCAAAACGAGCTGGGCTATGATAATTTCCGAGGTAGAGTCAAATGAGAAATGAACATATTCCCAGAGTTTTAAAAGAATATCGAAAAAAAAATCACTACTCCGTAAGCGATGTTTCGATTATGCTCCGCAGCCGATCGATCGATGTCGCACCGAAAACAATTTACGGCTGGGAAAGCGGCCAGGCAAATCCAAGCGCCGACGTCCTTTTAACACTCTGTGAATTGTACAATATTACAGATATACTGTCCGCATTCGGGTATGCTTCCAGTGAAGAATTTCACATCACAACTTCGGAACGCGTCCTGATCGAGGCTTACCGCAAACATCCGGAGCTGCAGCCCGCCATTCACAAGCTGCTCGATCTGGCTCCGGTGCGCAAAAAATCACACAGCCGCAATAAAGCCTGAACCATATGCTCTGAATGAAGTCTTCACCCTGTTTTTGCAAGAAGATCATCCGGAGCATATTTTATTGCCTGGATTTTACGCCGCAGATATCAGAATCTGCGGCGTATATTGTATTTTTCCCAAAGGAAATATGAGATTCCTGTCCGTATCAAAGACGGTAAAATCCATGCATATGGAGGCAGACACAATGAACGGCAGAAATGTCGTTCTCTGAAATAAAAAAGAAGACTGACAAATGTTCTCTGATATGCTCCCTGTCAAGTAGACAGGTTAAATATCTAAAATGAAACGTTGATG